>JBBRNJ010000077.1:0-40815 GCA_038230375.1 Polyangiales bacterium
ACTCACCATGGACACGATCCGCACGATGGAAAGGCCCTCCCGAAAGAATGGAAGGACACAGTGAGAAACAAACGACACCGCGCTACATCACCGCCGCCGCGCGAACCGATCCCTCACGCCCGACGTCCCGCAGTAGTGCTAAAATCCGAAGGAGGCCGGGGCCAGGTGTGCCAGGGATGATCTGGGAGCTTTTGCTTCTTCCCTTTGAGAATCGAGAGCGGCAGGCATGGATCTGGATCCGTCTCGGGAAGCGTGAATCCTCGGTCTCGCGCTCTCGCAAGGAAAGTGAGCGGCCTCTGCGCCAAGTACGCTTCGAACCTGAGAGCCCGTGTAATCGCTTTCCCCCCGAAACGGGCGCGCGTTTCCATGCCCACCTCAGTGAGTAATTCAGTCAAGTCAGATGGCTTCCCGATGAGGCTCTTCTGGGCGAGCTTCGTAAGTGACGTTGTCAGTTTTGCTGACGATTGGGGCTTTGAAACACTAGGCGCCGAGGACTCCCGGCAGATGAACAGCGAGAGGCGCCCTGGCGGGATGTCCCCCGTCGGGGATCACGAAGCGCGTCATCTCGCCCCAGGCGATGCTGTTCACGGAGCCGCTTTGCCGTGGCCCTGGCTGAAGCCGCCGCCGTGCTGCGTGTTTTAGCTACGACGCCGGTACCCTGGGCAAGCCGAGGATCGCGCTCCACGGCACCTTGCGCAGCTCATCGTCCTGGAGCACCCAGGCCCAGAGATACGCCTCTCCGCGGGACGACTTCATCACGACACCATACGCGTCCAGCGGGTCGTCCTTGCGGAGCGCTAACATCACCGGAGGCACGTAAGTGAGCTCGTTCGTCGCGGGGTGGAAGACGACAAGCGCCGGCGTCTTCGGGTCCTCGGATCGGTTGAGCCCGATGAGCACGCAGCCATCCGGCGTGACGCGCGGCGGCTCTCCCGCCATCCACGCGAGCTTCGCACGCTCCGTGCAGCGGCCCTTCTCCGCGTGCCGAATGACGCCCTCTGGCGCTTTTTTTCCGCTCGGGCGGTGCAGGTAGAAGAAGCCGTCCCCGGGCGCGGGGGCGCCGATGATCGTCTCGTACGCGTCGACGTCGGGCACGAGGTCGCAGGCCTTCACGAACGTGTCGCCGCGGGCGGCGTACGCCTTGCCTCCCCAGATGATCAGATCCGCGCCGTTTCCCGTCCGCGCGAAGCCTGCCTTCCGGAACGACGGCCATCGATCCTTCGACGTCCCCTTCGGCGGCGTCAGGTCGGGGAGGCCCTTCGCTGGGCCGAGCGTCTTCCCGTTCCACACGAGGGGACGGCGCGATCTCGACCCACGGATCGTGGGCTCCGTCGGGAAGAGCACGACCAGGTCCCCCACCCACGCAGCCTCATCGATCTCGAAGCTGTCTGGAAGCCTGGGGAGGAGATCCACCGGCGCCTTTCCTGGGCGCTCGATCCGCAGAGTTCCTGCTGGACGCGGCTGCGCCTCCTCCTCCACATCGGGATAGTAGACGCGATGGAGGATCTTGGACCCGTCCTCCTCATTGAAGATGACGTCGAGTCCCCCGTCCCCGAGTGTCGACTCCTTCGGCGGCCACACGCGGCAATCGACCAGAAACGTCTTCACCTTCGACTCGCCGGCTCTCCGCAAGATGCCAGGCTGCTGCGCGAAGTGGTCCGCGTCGATGCTCCACTTGGTCTTGACCTTGTCGACCTTGACCTTCGCGCTCGACCGCGGTGGCGCCTTTGCGAGCGGCGCCTTCGGCGGTGTCTTCGGTGCGTGCGAGATGATCGCTCCGCCCGCCTTCTTCGCGAGCGCCTTCGCCTCTCCCACGTCGGCCAGGCGAATGACGGTGAGCTCGTGGCTGTCGCTCGCGATATCGAGCTCGATCAGCGCAAGGCCGTGCGCCGACAGCGCCCTTCCGGACAGCGCAATGAACGGGTCCGTCTTCGTCTTCAGGTGCGCGTCCTCGTCGTAGAACGCGAACGCCTTCTTCGCGTCGAACGTGGCGTCCTTGCGGAGCTTCTTCTGCGCATCGATCGCGCTCTCGATCGCGGCCTGTACCTCCTCCGCTGCGTCCTTCCAGTCGACGTCCGACGCGAGCCCCACCGCGTCATCGGTGAGCGCCATGACCAGCGCCAGGAACGGATCGACCGGATCGTCCTCTGCATTCCGGTCCTCCAGATCTTCCAAAAACTTCTGCTTGTACTTGTCCGGATCGGACAGCGCGAGCGAGCACCGCGCCGCCGTCTTCGCGTGACCCGGCGCGAGCAGTTCTGCGAGCAACAGTAGCGGCGCCGACGCGGACGACTTCTTCGCTGCTGCTCCGTTCTTCGAGCCCTTCGATCCTGGCGCCGGACTCGCGCCGGCCTTCTTCACGTACCCGTGCGCGAGCTTGTCGCGCGTCACCTTGACGAGCTCCGCTTGCGCTGCGGCCGGCGTCGCGAGCTTCTTCACGCGCGTCTGTCCCTGGGTGCCGATGCGCCCGAAGTGAACGTGGAGCGCGGAGCCTTTGGCCTCTGCGTACCAGAACTTGAAGTGCCCGCCGTCTTTGCATTCGAGTCGGACCATCCCCGCATCATAGCCAGAACCGCATCGTGGTCTGGCGCATAGGAGGACCCGCTCTTGCTCCGCGCGTCGAAGTCGCTTGTGCACTCCTTCCGGCTGAGCAATCCTGGACGACATGACACGTACGAGCCTGATTTTACTGATGGCGTGCACGTCGCTCGGCGTCTGCAGCTGCAAGCGGTCGCAAGCGCAGGTCACCCTCGACAACGCCGCCGCCACCGCCACGAATGGTCCGACGACCGCCGCCGGCGCCGACCTCAGTGGCAACTACACGATCAGCTCCTCGCACAACCCCGGTTCGACCAGCGGGTACAAGGGCAGCGCCTCGATCGACAAGCGCGGCGACGTCTATCGCGTGCACTGGACCGCCGGGAGCGCTCCCTACCACGGCGTCGCGATCGAGACCGGAAGCACGCTCGCGGTCGGCTGGGGCCGCGGCAAGGCATACGGAGTGCTCGTCTATACGATCGACGGTGGAACGCTCCACGGCATGTGGGCGAATCTCGACTCGGACAAGCTCGGCACCGAGGACCTCTCCGGTCCCACCGGATTGAACGGGGACTACACCATCACGAAGGCCACCAACCCCAGCGGCAAGGGCGCGTACACCGGGCAGGTGAAGATCACGCCGACCGGCAGCACGTACGCCGTCGCGTGGAAGCTCTCGACGGGAGACTCGTACGCTGGCGTCGGCATCAAGGACGGTGACAAGCTCATCGTCGGCTGGGGAACCGCAGGCAGCGAGGCAGGCGCCGTCGACTACAAGATCTCGGGCTCGACCCTGGAAGGCAGCTGGGCGACACCCGGCGGCAGCCAGCTCGGCGGCGAGACCCTCTCCAGGAAATAGAGCGCACCGTTCTCCGGCGATCGGAGCGGAGCCTGAGCCCGCAGCGACGTGCGCGGGGACCGACGGCGGTGGCGGGCGCGAGGCGCTGCCGCTGTTCCGAACCCTGAAGAGGCCGCAGCGATTCGCGCCGAGCTGGGCCTGGAACCTACGCACGAGGCGCGCGGACAAAGAATATGTTCGCGCTGTCTGCGCCTGCGATCGAGAAGGGATCGGACAAGCGCACGAGCACGGACGACCGTGGACTACACCCAGTTCGGGAGCTCGATCTCGCTCTCCTCGGCGCCGAACATGTCTCGTTCCACGCGATGCAGGTTGGCTACGTAGTCCGCGGTGGGTGGCCGCCACAGCCGCACGTGTGGAAGGAACGGCAGGCCGCTCTGGACGATGTCCAGGTAGAGGCGATGCTTCTTCGCCATCGGGGTGCCCGGCCCCGCGAGAGCCAGGAGGCGGGCGCGCACCTGGGCGGTGAGCGCAGCGGTCTGGAGTACGTCGCCATCCTTGGTGCCGCGTGCGTAGTCCGTCTGGAGCATGAGCGCGACCGAGCCGATGACATCGAGCCGAAGCGGCGGCGCCCCCGCGCACGCGCCATCGAGGTCGCGAAAGAAGTCGTCAATCCACTTCACGGGCTGCCCTCAGCGCGTCAGCAAAGTCACCGGGCGTGAGCGTGGTCGCGACGCTCCACCGGCGGGAGATCGCAGAGGACGACTTCAGTACTTCGTCCAGCGTCTGCCGGCTGCGGATGGTCGCGTCGAGCACGTCCACAGCACGGCCCTTCCGACCACGGTGCCCGTCACGAAGTCCGGCGACCACGTCGCCAAGCAAGAGGTCCGCACGCCGGTAGATCCCGGACCATCGCCTGTTGAGCGGTGTGCCCAGCTCTCTCCGAAGCGCATGCAGCGTGTTCTCGAGCACCCACGCCAGGCGACGGCTCAGGCCAGCCTCTGCGATCTCTAGCTGTAGCTTTGGCAGGCTCAGCTGGTCGACGTTCCGGACGAGCACCGGCGCGAGCCCGGTCAGGAGACGCGGTGTACCAACCAAGAGCGCCTCACGCACGGCGGCGCGGACCTCCTCCAGTCGCTCGGTGGGCAGCACGTCGTCGCGCTCGACGAGGTGACTCGCGCCCAGCCGGGCGAGCGCATTCTGGATCGCGCCATCCACGTCCGCATGTCCCGTCACGAAGTGGCCGACGCCCACGTTGAAGAGCTTGAGGAGGTGCACGAACTCCTCCGCCGTGAAGGAGCCGTTGCCGCTCTCGATCTTGCTCAGCCTCGCCTGGGAGATGCCAAGCCGGTGCGCGAGCTCGATCTGCGTCCAGCGGCGCTCCTTGCGCAGCCGGTGGGCGTTCCGCGCGATCTCGGCTCGTTCATCCTGGAAGGGCGCGTGCTGCATATTCCGTTTGGAATATTATTATCTCAATTGTGATAGGCGTCAAGGCCGACACGGAAAGCCGAGGGCTGACGGCGGAGCGCCACATGAACCGCAGCCGAGCGAGCAACGTCGGGGCGGCTGGTCTCAGAACCCAGGGTGCAGGCATGGGGCCGGGGGGATACTGGAACCAGACATGGCGGACCTACTTTGCTCAGGAGGCAGCGGCAGGGCGGGAGCTGACACGTCAGGGTGTTCTTGAGCAGGCGGCGACAATGCTCGGGGATTTTGGCGTACCTACTACACACCGTTGCCGTAGAGGACCATGGGACACCAGCTGCGACCCCGAACTGGAAACCTGCCGTCCGCTTCCGAGATTGCCCGACTCCTCGCGACGGAGTTCTCGTACGTGAAGACCGACGCGGCGGCAGGACGGCGTGAGGCTCTGGCGATGGCCGATTGGATCGAAAGCAGACCGATACGCGTGTTTCTCGGACGGCACGAGCAGGAATTAGCGTTCGCCCGTCGCTTGAGGGACCTGCAACCGGGGGAGGCGCTTACCGTCGAGTTCGGCGATAGTCCGAGCGAGACGGAGCAGTTCATCTTCCTCCCTGGGGACCCGATCAAGTTCAGCTACCGATCAGCTGACGACGAGCTGCGGTGGCGGCACCTGATCGAGCGCTGTGCTCGCGTGCTTGACTGCGACACCAACCCACTTGCGCGGGGGTGCGTAGTTCGATGGATAGCATCGCCGTTCGCGACGTCCAGTTCCTTCGTGAGAGTCTTCTGCTTCTTCCTCTCCCCATCTCCAAACGACTTCGGAGTCGCATATCCAAGAGAGCTATGAGGGCGCTTGGTGTTGTAGTCCACCCTCCAGCGTTCGATCTCGAAGCGCGCTCGCGGCAGCGTCGGGAAGCGTTCCTGGGCAAGGCACTCGTCGCGGAAACGGCCGTTTAAGCTCTCGACATGGGCGTTCTGGGTGGGCTTGCCGGGCTGGATGAAATCGAGGGTCACGCCGTGGCGCATGGCCCAGTCGTGCATCGCCATCGAGATGAACTCTGGTCCGTTATCGACGCGCAGGGACGCGGGCAGGCCATGACGCCACACCAAGGTGTCGAGCACCCTGAGCACGCGGGCGGACGGGAGCGACGTGTCGACTTCGATGGCGGTGGCACTCGCGCGTGAATGCGTCAACGACGTTGAGAGTGCGCACCTGAGCGCGAGCGGCGGATAGTTCTGGGTGCTCACATCGTGGTCGTTGTGCGATCCATTTCGGCAACAACGTCGGGTCGACTTCGGCTCCAGCGGGGTCGAAGAATACGAACGTCGCCGGAGGAGCGCCGATGTTGACGCAGGTCACGCCAGACTTCGCTTTTCCGCGCTCTCATGACGCGCAGGCCGACCGTGGACATCGCCCGCCCGCCCGCCCCCGGCCACGGACACCCAGAAGCAGAATGCCCCGATGCTTTTCGGGGACCTCTGTCCGTGAGCTTGGCCGCGCCGAGGAGAGCGACGTTCCTATTTCGTGGGCCCCGCGCAGTAGGAGCACGGCGCGCGAATCTTCACGCAGCCGTGAGCACGACGCCCGTCGCAGCGCGCGATCACAGCCACCTGTGATCCGCGATCACAGCCACCTGTGATCCGCGATCACAGCCACCGGTGATCCGCGATCACAGCCACGTGTGATCCTCAGCTGCCGATGGCCTTCTTCAGGAGGTCCACCTTTGCGCACGGGATGTGTTCGAAGCGGAGATCCCCGCCCTGGCCGGGCTTCGTGGCCACCGCCGTGACCTTCGCGCCGCGCAGGCCCAGCGCGTGGAGCTTCTTCTCGAGCAGCGCGGCCAGCGCGCGTTCGTCCGGTGTGGTCGTGCGGCCACGTGGCTTCTTGCCCGACTTCGCGTTCTTCGCCGCCTGCGCGCGCCGCACGACCACGGCCGTGTGCTCCACCTCGTGCGCCGTCGCCTTCGCTAGATCCACCTTCTTCCCACCCGGTAGCGCGAACGCGCGCTGCTTCCCGAGTCCCGCAGGTGTATCCGCCTCCGGCGTCGCGTGCGCGAGCGCCGCAAGCGCGATCGCCTTCGTCTGCCCGCCGGCCGCGAGGGCTTCGTCGCGCGTCATGGTCGTGACCACGCGCACGAGCCCCTCCGCGAGCGTGCCCGACAGCCCGCAGTCCTTCTTGCACACCTCGCGGAACGTCTTCCGCCCGAGCGCCGCGATCATGTCCGCATGGGAGAGCTCCGCGAGCGCCTCGCCGATATCGTAGAAGGCCTCGTTGATATCGAACTTCCGCCGCGCGATCAGATCAAGCAGCCCGTGCGCGCGCGTCTGCAGCCGCGTCCGCTTCGCCGCAACCTCCGCCTTCACACGCTTCACGAGCGCTGCGGGGAGCGCCTTCTTCTTCGTCTTGGTCTTTGCCATGGCACGCAGGATAAGTGGATGGCCCTCCGCCTTCAACGATCGAGCGCACCTCGCACGTCACTCCTTCGCGCGCGCTTGCTTCACCATCGCCACCATCGCGCGGCGGACCTCGTCGCTCGTCGTCACGGGTGCATCGAACGCGAGCCGCACCGCGCGCGGGCCGCCGGGCGTCAGCGTCGCAAGCTCGAAGCCATAGCGGTCGACCGCAGTCATCGTGACGCTCGTGGCGTCGGGCACGTCGGCGAGCTTGTGGGCGTAGGCGAGCATCGCGTCGCCGTGATCGTCGTTCATGTGGGAGAGGATGCCCCCGGCGACGTCGGCAAGCGGGTCGGGCTCGGCAACGCGGTAGTCCTCTGCCGTGACCCACGACATCCGACCGAAGCCGCCCACGTAGCGCAGCGAGCTCGGCTCGAGGCGATAGAACGCGAAGTCCTTGAAGTCGACGTAGTACGAGCTGCTCGGTTGCTGCGCGAGGAAGGTCTCGCGCACCGCGGCCTTCTCTGCGTCTGGCACGAGCGTGCAAGCGCCGAGGATGGTGACGCGTCCGACAGCGAGCGGCTGATCATGCGCGTCGAGCGCCTCGGTGATCAGGACCGATGCATTGCTCTCGGCGTGCAGGTTGCGCGTGTGCTCGGCGAGCGTGGAGAGCAAGAGGAGCGGGCGCCCCGTGGTGTCGATGGCGATGGTCACGAGCGAGCCGTAAGGAAAGCCCGCAGGCTCGCGCGCGATCGTACACAGCGTCGCCGAGCGCGCCTGACGAACCAGGGTGCGGCAGCGCTCGGCGTGCGTAGGTGCGGGGATGGCAAGCGCGGCACGCTCGTCGGGGGAGGCAGGGCGCTGATGCTGATCAACCACGAAGAATGCCTATCACGTCACCGCCGTGTGGGCGTGCCAGTCGACAGCGGCTTCTCAGTTCAATGCGCGTCAGTGCACGGAGGAGAGCAGCGCCTCGAGCGCAGTGACCTGCTTCCGGTCCTCGGCGGAGAGCTTCTTGAGGGCGGCTGTCGCGCCGGCGCGCGTCGGTGCGGGGACCTTCGCCACCAGCTCCTTCTCCGCGTTCGTTGCATGCATCAGCTCCTGGGCGTCTTTGAGCCACGTCACCCGGCCGTCGTGTGCGGCGAGCGTCAGCTGCGCGACCACGGCTGCGACGTTGGCCTCATCCGCGCCGTGCGCCGGGTCCGTGAGCTGCGCGTGGTCGGGGCAGCCCACATCGTGCGCGAAGTTGCCGTTGACGGAGCGGACGCGCAGCCCGTCCATCAGGGTCCACAGGCTCAGAGGGTCGCCTGTGTTCGTCTCGGCGATGCGCGTGATCGCGCGGATGACGCCGATCGCATCCTTGCCGCGGCACACGGCGCGACGCGCGCACTGACGTACCAGCTGCCCGTGCGACGACGACGCAGTCAGACCCGAAGCGAGTCGCGCAGCGATCTCATCGCGCGTTCCCGTGTCGCGCCCAAGGGCCACGCAGCTCTCGGCAGCGTTCACCAACTCCGTATCGGCGATCTCGACGCTGGAGCCCGACGCGCGGCACGCGAGAAGCAACTTCACGCCAGGCTCCGTGATGCGCGAGTCGAGCGCGCTAGGCGCCTTGAGCGCATTGCCGTCACCGCGTGCATTCACGACGTCGCCGACGCGGACGTGCGCTCCAGCGATCACACTCGTCACGCGGGACACGAGGACCGTCGGAGCGTGAAGGTCCGGCCCGGTGGCCCGCTGCTCGAGGATCTCCGCAGCAAAGATGTCCGCCGATGCATCCTCCACGAGATCGAGGAGGTCCGCGTGACCGTCCTGGTTGCAGTGAAAGGGCGGTGTCGATCTCGAGGTCGAGGTCGAAGTCGAAGTCGAGGTCGAGGTCGAAGTCGAGGTCGAGGTCGAGGTCGAGGTCGAAGTCGGAGTCGAAGTCGAGGTCGAAGTCGAAGTCGAAGTCGAGGTCGCCGTGGGTCGCGAACACGCCGCCAGCGCGAGGACGATCGCGACCCACGACCTCACGGCTGCGTATCCGCCGTGTAGAACAGGTAGCCCGCGCCCAGCAGCAGCACGCCCGCGGCGATGAACGAGACCGTGCTCACGGTCGCGAAGGTCTGCCCTTGAGTTCCCGCGTCCACGCCGAGCGCGTCGCAGGCGCGAGCACTCGTGCAGTGTGCATTCATCACGTCGTTGCGGTTCGCTGCTGCGAGGCCGCTTGCGATGCCCAGCGTGAGCCCAGCGATCACGCCACCCGCAGCTCCGAACGCAAAGCGCTTCTTGCCAGGGAGGGAGCGCGAGCCGGCCGAATGCGCCTCGCCTGGCGCCGAGCCCATGGCTTCCAGCACGACCACGCGCGATTCCGAGGCGGCCACCTGGATGCTGGTCGCGGATCGTCGCTCGCCGGACACGAGCGTGATCTCGTGCGTGCCGGGATCGACCGGGATCAGGAGGCCCAGCGCGGCACTGCCGACGTCTTCACCATCGCGGCTCACTTGCGCGCCGGGCGGGAGCGCTGGCATCACGCGGATCGACACGCGCGGAAGCCGGGGCTCCAGGTCCTTCACCTTCTTCTCCGCATACGCCCGACGCTCGTCCGCGGGCGGCAGCAGATCGAGCGCGTGCCGCAGGTGTCCCCACGCGCTCGCGACCTTGCCCTGCTTTTCGTTGCACTCTGCAAGGTTCAGCAACGTACCCGCCGCGGGCTCCAGTCGCATGCTCTCGCCGAACCGGGCGCACGCCTCTGCGTAGTTGCCGCCGTCCATCGCCTTCTGTCCCGCCTGGAAGAGCGCCTCGGCGCTCACGGTGTCCGCTCCTGCCGCGAACGCCGGACATGGCGACACGAGCGCCAACGAGAGGAGAAGAGGAACGAGCCGACTGCGCTTCCGCATCACCAGTTCGCGACCGTGCGCGGCGCCGGGCCTTGCTGGGTGTAGTCGCCGTTGCCGAGCTGCCCTCGATCGTTCGCGCCCCAGCACATGGGCGCTGCGTCGCCGAGCCTTGCGCAGCTGTGATGCTGACCTGCGCCCACTTCGTCCGCGCTGCCAGTGAGACCGAAGACGTCGATCAGATCACCGCCGTCGAGCGGTGTACCGCCGAGTACACCGGCGCTCGGACCGCCCCAGCAGGTGACGCCGCCGCTCGCCGTGGCGACGCACGTGTGTTGCTCACCGCATGCGATCGCGTGGGGAGAAGCGAGCTTCGGGACCTCGATGGGGTTCGAATACTGGAGGCTGCCCGCTGCCGGCCCGAGCTCGTTCGCTGCGTTTCCACCCCAGCACAAGACCTTGCCGCTCTGCATGATGGCGCACGTATGCGCGTCGCCAGCGGCGATGGCGATCGCCTGACCGGGCAGCGCAACGGCGATCGGCGCCACGCTCTTCACTGGTGTGTCGGCGCCGAGCTGCCTCTTGTCGTTCTGGCCCCAGCACATGACACCGCCGCCCGTCACGATGGTGCAGCCGTGCTTCGTGCCCACGGCGACGCTCAGCGCGCCGCTCGAGAGGCCTGCCACCAGCACGGGGCGATCGCTCGAGGAGCCGAAGAAGTCGGCGCCCCAGCACGCGATCTTTCCGGAGGCGAGCGCGGCGCAGGTGGTGGCGCTGCGCGCGGCGATGTCCACGGCGGGCTCGCTCAGCCCCAGGACCGCGCCGGCCTTCTCGTCGACCGTGGAGTTGCCCGCTGGCGTTCGACCGAGCTCACCGCCCAGGTTTCCGCCCCACGAGTAGATCGCGCCGGACACGCCGAGCGCGCACGAGTGATACGTGCCCGAAGCAACGGCAGTCGTGGGCTCCGGCGTGGTCACGATGTGTGAGCTCTGCGCGAAGCCACCGATCGACATGCCCGTCTGCGCGGACGTGTTGTCGCCCCAGCAATGGACGCGTCCCTGATCGTCGAGCACGCAGCTATGGAGAAGACCCAAGCTGATCGCGTGGATGCGGAGCAGGCCCGATGCATCCGCACCGCCATCGGTCTTTGGCGCCCCGTCGGCGGACGCGCCGTCGACCGCGCTGGCGTCACCGGCGTTCGCGCCATCCGCGCTCGCGCCATCTTGCATGGCCCCGTCACCGCCAAGGTCGGAGTCTGCGAGGTGCCCGTCCCAGTCGGCGCCGAGCAATTGCGTGCATCCTGCACATAAAAGCAGCGCGGACAAGGCGGTGATACGAGAGCGCATGGGATGAGCGGGCTTAGGAGTGGCACGCGGATAACGCGGCCGCAAGGCGAACCTTACGACCCTGGCGGTCGAACGCAGATATCCTGCGGGAGCGATGGCATGGCCGCCCGGATGGATCGACGCGGACGCGTTCACGAAATGGCTCGCGGAGCGCCCCGAGGCGTCGCCGGATCTCACGGACGACCTGTATCTGGCCTGCGCTTGCGTGGCGGGCGTCCCACCGGCGATCGCGGCGTTCGAGGAGCGCTACTTCGGTGAGATCGAGCGCGCGCTCGGTCGCATGCGCCCGAAGGATCTCGCGGCCGACGAGCTCCGTCAACGCATGCGCGAGAAGCTGTTCGTGGGTGACGGCGTGCGCCCGCCCGCGCTGCGGAGCTTCAGCGGACGCGGCAACCTCACTGCGTGGTTTCGCGCGACCGTCGCGCGCGCCGTGCTCGACCACCTGGGCGCCGCGAAGGAGGTGCCCGCGGAGGACGCGCTGTTCGACGCGCTCGTCAGCGGCGAGGACGGCGCCGAGACCTCGCACCTGCGCGCAGTGTACCGCCGTGAGCTCCGCGAATCGTTCGGCGAGGCCGCCGAGCGCCTCACGCACGGGGAGCGAAATCTTCTTCGGTACGCGTTCGTCGATGGCCTTGGTGTCGCCGAGCTCGCGACCATCTACAAGATCCACCGCGCGACCGCGGGGAGGCGACTGGACGACGCGCGCGCCGCGTTCGGCAACCACCTGCGCGCCGTCATGACGGAACGCCTGAAGGTGAGCGAGACCGAGCTGCTCAGCATCGTGCGGCTGGTGCTCTCGAGCGTGGACCTCACCATCCAGAGGTACCTGGGAAAGAGCTGACAGGGCTGTTTTCTCGGCAAAATTGGAAATGTTGCGACATCGGCCCCGGCGGCCGGTCTTGTCCTTCGTAAGCCCCGGAGGACCCAATCATGTTTTCGCATTCTTTCGTTCGTTCTTCTTCTCGTATCTTCATCGCCGCGCTCGCCACGTTTGGCGTGATCGGCACCACCGCAGGAGGCACCGGCTGCGGCCCTGCCGCGCAGAGCTCGGACATCACCGGCAGCGCTGGATCCGGTACGGACCCCAACTGTGGCAACGGCAAGGTCGACGCGAACGAGACCTGCGACACGGCGATCGCGTCCGGCGCCAGCGCGTGCCCGTCCGGCTGCGATGATGCCAACGCCTGCACCAAGGACGCCCTCAGCGGCGCGAGCTGCACCGCCGCGTGCGCGCACGAGGCGATCACGGCCTGCGTGTCCGGCGACGGATGTTGCGCACCTGGATGCACGCCCGCGAACGACAAGGACTGCGCCGACAGGTGCGGCGACGGCGTGGTCTCGGCCGGTGAGTCCTGCGACATCGCGGTCAAGGCGGGGAAGAACGCATGCCCCACGTCGTGCACGTCGGCGAATGCATGCGAGGTCCCCTCGCTGGTCGGCGGTGGCTGCGACGCGCACTGCGTGCTCACCAGCATCGTGTCCCCGAAGAGCGGCGACGGCTGCTGCCCCGGCGGCGCAACGCACGCGACCGACTCCGATTGCCCCGGTGACTACGGCGATCCGTGCATGACCAGCGCGCAGTGCACCACGGGCGTGTGCCTCACCAATGTGATGTGCACGAAGATGTGCACGTTCAACGGCGCCGTGAACCAGTGCGGCCGCTCCGGCGACTACTGCCTCGAAGCCGCGGGCGGTCAGGACATCTGCTACCAGCTGATCAGCGGCGGCACCGGCGGCGACTCCGACGACAAATACATCGGCTTCGGAGTGACCTATCCGGCGCGCATCGACGCCGCGACCGACGTTGACGTGTTCATCGCCGACCTTCCGATCGGCGTGTACGGCCTCACCGTGACCTCCACCGACATGCCTGGTCAGATCGATCTCGCGGTGGACATCTACGATGGCGGCGCGAACAAGATCGGGACCCTGAACGCGACCGGCGTGGCCGGCAACGAGGGCGGCGACTACACCGTGCAGGCCGCTGGCCGCAGCTTCTTCGTGGTGCGCGTCGCCAACGCGCTGCAGGGCAACTACTCGATCCGGCTGGACAAGAAGAGCTGATCCGGAAGGCGGAGCGGAGGCTATCGTGGAGGGCGTGTCCGAGTGCTTCGATGACAGCGCCCTCGCGCAGCTGTTCGCGGTCGCCGCCGAGGGCGCGGATCGCGACGCCGTCGACGCACACGTAGCGGAGTGCGCCGCGTGCCGGCGGCTTGTCGGCACGTACGCACGCCTCTTCTCGGAGGACGTTGACGGGGACGATGGAAGCGCCGACGACGGCGAGCGACTTCACGGGATCGACCTGCGGCTGCCATCGACCGGGCTCCTTGCTCGCGCATGGGCAGACGCGCAGATCGGACGCACGCTGTCCGAGCGGTGGACGCTGCGAAGGGTGATCGGCCTTGGCGGCAGCGCGGTGGTCTTCGAGGCCGAGCACAAGACCGGCAGTCGCGTCGCGATCAAGGTGCTGAGGCCGGAGCACCTGTCGATCGCGCCGATGATGGGGCGCTTCCTGCGAGAGGCATACGTCGCGAACAAGGTGGATCACGCTGGAGTCGTGCGCGTCATCGACGACGGCGTGACGGAGGAGGGGGCGCCCTTCCTGGTGATGGACCTGCTCATCGGCGAGACGCTGCGCGAGCGCGTGGAGCGGGTGGGTCCGCTGTCCGGATCGGCCGCGACGGACCTTGGCGTGGCCGTGCTTCTGGTGCTCGAGCGGGCGCACGAACGCGGGATCATTCATCGCGATCTGAAGCCCGACAACGTGTTCTTCGACGAGGAGCAACGCGTTCGTGTCCTCGACTTCGGCATCGCGCGCATGACCGTTGCCGGCGCCGACCTCACCGAGACCGGGCTGGGCATGGGGACCAGCGCGTACATGCCGCCGGAGCAAGCGCGCGGCGAGTGGAAGGCCGTCGGGCCCGCAACGGACCTGTGGGCGCTCGCGGCCACGCTGATGTACGCGCTCACGAAGCGGCCGCCACACGTCGCGGAGAACGCGCAGCAGACGCTCATCGCAGCAGCGACCTTGCCTGCGCCGAAGATCGGGACACTGGCGGCGCGCCTGACACCAGCGCTCGCAAAGGTGATCGATCAGGCGCTCGCGTTCGACCCGGAGGACCGGCCCAAGGATGCGGAGACCATGCGCACGGCGCTGCTCGCAGCGCAGGCGGCTCCGATGGACCCACCCGACGATCGCAAGCGGCGGTTCGGTGCGTTGATCGGGCTCGCCCTTGTCGTGGTTCCTCTCGCTGGCGTCCTGCTGTTCGTCGAGCTGCGTGAAGCGAGCACGGAACAGCGTGTTTCCCCTACCTCCTCAGCGCTCTCGCTGGTCCGCCCAGATCCAACAGCAAGCGTGCCCACGTCACCAGACCCTGCGCTCCCACCGTCGCCGTCGGTCGTGCTGAGCACGGGCAGCGATGTTCCCCGCCCCTTCGCGACACCGCCCCTCCGTCCGAACGCAGGCACGACATCGAGCGTCGCGCCCACCGTGAGCGGCGCACCGTCCGTGACCGCCTCCGCGACGCCACCGTCGCCATCCGGTTCGACGATCGCGCCCGCCGCGTCCGCCTCCGCGACGCCAGGCGAGATCCTGCGCCGACGCCACTGAGGATGAGGGAGCAGCGGAACACGCTATGATCGACCCACGATGATCGAGGTCTCGAACGCCGACCGTATCGTGTTTCCCGCCGTGTCCCGGACGAAAGGAGATGTCGTTGCGTACTACGAGCGCATCGCTCCGCGGGCGTTGCCCCACGTGCTCGAACGCCCCCTCTCCATCAGGCGCTTTCCCAAGGGGCTCTCGGCGCCGGGCTTCTTCCAGAAGAACGTCCCGGCGCACTATCCGGAGTCCATCGCGCGGCTCGCGGTGCCGCGAAGTCACGCTGCGACCAAGCGCCATCCGCGCAAGGACAAAAAGGCAGAGAGCGACGTCACGAATTATCCGATCGTGAGCCTGCCCGAGCACCTTGCCTACCTGGCGAATCAAGGCGCGATCGAGCTTCACGTCCCCACGTGCCGGGTCGCATCGTACGTGAACGGAACGGGCGCGCCCGACCGCATCGTGCTCGATCTGGATCCGCCAGAGGGCGAGACGGAGCTCGTGCGAAGCGCTGCCCTGCTCGCGCGCGACGCATTTGCGGCTCTTGGTCTGGCGTCCGTCGCCGTTGCGACCGGCTCCAAGGGCTACCACGTGGTCGCGCCCGTGGTTCCTTCCGCCGACGGTGAGGCCGTGTTTCTTGCAACGCAGAAGCTCTCCGCGTTGCTCGCGCACCAGCATCCCGACTCGATGACGCTCGCGTTCCGCGTGAACCAGCGCGGGCGCAGGGTCTTCGTGGACTTCTTGCGCAATGCACCGAACGCGACCATCGTCGCACCGTACTCCCTGCGCGCTCGCCCACGCGCGACTGTGGCAGTGCCGCTCACGTGGGAGGAGCTCGCCACCACCGCACCGGATGCCTTCACGATCGACGACGTGGAGCGGCTCATCGATCGCGAAGACACCCTCGCGAACGCGGAAACCACACCGGGCGACGCGCTGGCGTTCGTCGCAGCCGTGGATGCTGCCTTCGAGCGCGAAGGCCTCGCGCTGCAGAAGTTCGACCGCTTTCGTTCGTAGCTTGGGCACCGGCGACGACCGGAGCGCCGATGCGATCACATCCCCTGGACGCTCAGGCTCAGGCCCACGCGTCCCAGGCTCAGCATGGGCACGATAGTGAATGTACTCTGCATGCTGCTGCGTCCGTCATGGTCCCAGTGGCCCGTCGCAAGGCCGATGCCCATGAACGCCGCGCCGGCGATCTGCGCGACCCCGTCCACGTAGAGCAGCGTGCGCGTGGTCGCAGAGACGGCGAGACCGTGCGGATTGATCTGCGAGTCCTTCGGGTGGTCGTCCGCGAAGATGAACGGACCCACGAGCGGGATGAGGAGCTCCCCGGCGCCGAAGTCGCCCGAGCACGTGTAGTCCGGCTTGCCGTTGTCGCACGCAAGGCCCGCTGTTCCGAGCGCATAGAAGAACGTGGCGCCCGCACGCAGTGTCGTGGGGACTGCGGCTCCGAGCACCGGCGCATATCCGGCGAGCAGCAGCGCCGTGCCCGGTCCGAACAGCGGCATGAACGGCTTCCACGAGTACTCCGCGCCGTACGAGTCCATCGCGGACGCAGGCGCGCCGCGCATGCAGACGACCAGCGCGACCGCGACGACGAGCACCAAGCGGAGCAGTGGCCGCCGCCGCGCATGACCCCGTCGGTGCTTCGTCTGCATGCGCGGTGGGCCGAGCATCGGGGAAACCGCTCCCATTGGACAAGTTTGCGCCCAGAGAAAGGGCCAGCGCTACCTTTGACCCTTGATAAGGTGCGCCCATGCGTAAGGCGTCCTTGCTCCTTCCCTTGCTCCCGTTCATGGTCGCCGCGTGTCCGTCGCGCGATGCCACCGTGGACATCCCCGTGCCAAGGACGCTGCCCACGCTCTCGCCGTCGGCGAACCCGCAGGGAACGTCGGATGGCCCCACGGGGCTCTCGCCAGAGGAAGAGTCGGCGCTCGACAAGTCCGTCTCGCCTTGCGAGAACTTCTACGGGTACGCATGCGGCGGGTGGAACAAGACCGTGCGCATCCCCGATGACGAGGACAAATGGATGCGCAGCTTCTCCACGATCAAGGAGAAGAACGAGGAGCTCCTGCGCACTGTTCTGGAGTCCTTCTCGCGCGGGGAGCCGGCGCACGCGCTCGGGCGCGAGGTGACGTTCAAGGAGGCGCAGGCCCTGGGCGATTTCTATGCATCATGCATGGATGAGAAGGGCATCGAGGACCGGGGGATGACGCCGCTCGCCGCGCAGCTCCAGGAGATCGACGGCATCAAGGACAAGGCCGGCCTCGCGGACGTGCTGGGCAAGATGCACGCGCGCGGCATGACGCCCGTCTTCGCGGTGGGCCAGCAGCAGGACTTCAAGGACGCGACGAAGGTGGTCGGCGCGATCGAGCAGGCAGGGCTGGGCATGCCCGAGCGCGAGTACTACACGAAGACAGACGCTGACTCCGTGAAGCTCCGCGACAAGTACAAGGAGCACGTAGCGCGGATGCTGCTCCTCTCTTATGCGCACGCGAAGGTGAAGGCACCGGCGGTGCCCGGCGCCAGCGTGATCGATCTGAACGTGGACCCGGCTGCGCTGCAGAAGAGCAAGGTCGACGCAGAGACCGTGCTCAAGATCGAGGGCATGCTCGCTGCGGTCTCCATGAGCCACGAGGACCGGCGCGAGCCGAAGAAGATCTATCACCTGATGACCGCGGAGGACGTCGCGAAGGAGCTGCCCGCGTTCGCATGGGATCGCTATCGCAAGGAGCTCGGCGCGCAGCAGATCACGACGTACAACGTGGCGCAGCCTGCGTTCATGAAGACCGCGACGGAGCTGCTGGCCGGGAGGGTGAGCATCCCCGAATGGAAGGTGTATCTGCGCTGGCATCTGGTGCGTGCGCTCTCCGCGGCGCTGCCCACGCGCTTCGTGGACGAGGCGTTCCAGTGGCAGCACACGCTGAAGGGCACCGCCAAGCTCGCGCCGCGCTGGAAGCGCTGCGTGCGCGCAGTGGATGGTGAGATGGGAGAGGCGCTGGGCCGCGCGTTCGTGACGTTGACCCTGGGCGAAGAGGGCAAGGCGAAGGTGAAGGATCTCATCTTCGAGGTGGAGGCCGCGATGGGCGCCGAGCTCGACAAGCTCGCGTGGATGGATGGCGACACGAAGGGCCGCGCGCGCGGGAAGCTTTCGCAGATCAAGAACAAGGTGGCATTCCCCGACACCTGGCGCAGCTACGACGGCCTGAAGATCGAGCGCGGGCACCACCTTTCGAACATGCAGGCGGGAGAGTCGTTCGAGATCAAACGGCAGCTCGCCAAGGTGGGCAAGCCGGTGGACCGCGGCGAGTGGCAGATGACGCCGCCACAGGTGAACGCGTACTACGAGGCGTCCTTGAACGAGATGGTGTTCCCCGCGGGGATCTTGCAGGTCCCGTTCTTCGGCGCCGCGCAGACCACCGCGACCAACTTTGGCGCCATCGGCATGGTGATGGGCCATGAGCTCACGCACGGCTTCGACGACAAGGGCCGCAAGTTCGACGGTGACGGGAACCTCACGGACTGGTGGAGCCAGAGCGCCGGCTCGGAGTTCGAGAAGCGCGCGTCGTGCGTGGTCGATCAGTACAGCAGCTACACGGTGCTTGGTGATCCGAAGGCGAAGGTGAACGGAGTCCTCACGCAGGGCGAGAACATCGCGGACCTGGGCGGCGTGCGGCTCGCGTTCGCAGCGCTCCAGGCGCATCGCGCGGCGCGACCGGAGCCGCAGGTCGGGAGCGTCACGCCGGAGCAGCGCTTCTTCCTGGGCTTCGCGCAGGGCTGGTGCGGCGCGTACAGGCCGGAGGCCATGATGCACCAGATCGCCACGAACACGCACTCGCCGCCCGAGTACCGCGTGAACGGCCCGCTCTCCAACCTTCCCGAGTTCCACAAGGCCTTCGCGTGCGCCGACACGGCGAAGATGGTGAAGAAGGATCGCTGCGAGATCTGGTGAGCCCTGGGAGGACTGCCAGGCGCCACCCAGAAAAAAACTTCCGACCGCGGCGACCCGTTGCACGGAGTTTCCGGTCGCGCGCCGGATTCCAGCGGATCTGCGGCGGCACGCGGGTTGCCTATCGGCGCGGCATGAACCGCCTCTCCTCGCTCGCCTCTCTCGCACTCCTCCTTCCGGTCGCGCTCTTCGGCACTGGCTGCTACGGCGCCTCGCCACCACCGGTCACGCAGATGCCCACGCCCGAGCGCTTTCCCGGCGCGCAGGCTGACGTGGACACACGCCAGGAGACGCACATGGAGCAGGTCAACAAGGAGGCCCGCACGTGCGACAGCTCTGGCCAGAACTGCGTGGTCACGAAGTACCAGGTGTCCGAGCCCGTGGTCTACACGTACAGTTCGATGCAGTATGCACACAAGCCGGTGAGCTACGCCGACTTCATGCTCATCACGGACACGAAGCGCGAGGAGCACCTCGCGAAGCTCGACGAGAATAGAAACGCGTGCGAGCGCGCGAACATCCCCCGCTGGATCGGCATCGGAATGGTGGCCGCGGGTGTGATCGCGACCGGCGCTGCCTACTTCACGCGCGAACCGGCGCTCACCTACGCGGGCCTGGGCAGCATGGGCGGCGGTGGCGTGTCCTACGGCGTGGGCTACTTTGCCTTCGGTGGCCAGAAGTGCAACGAGGCGGCTGCGCAGCACCGCGAGCTCGAGGTCGCAGACAAGAAGGACGTGATGGAGGTGTCGGGCTCGGACACGGCGGCGGACCTTCGTCGCCGCGCGCTGGAGTTCAACGCGAACCCGGTGGCGGAGACGGGCTCACCCAAGCCTGAAGCGCCGAAGGAGGTCGTCGCTGCTGCTCCCCCGCCGCCAGCGCGGCTCGAGGGCACGGTGGACGGCAAGGCGTTCCGCGCCGAAGCGGCGACTGCCGTTTCCGACGCAAAGGGTCGCGTCACGGTCACGCTCTTCGATCACGCGGTCTCGTGCGAGCAGGCCAAGACAGCCACGGGAACGCGCGTGGTCCTGCAGCCCACGTCCTGGCAGACGGGTGAGACCAAGACGACCTCCGCGCGCACCGCACCCGCCGCGAACGCGAGCGTGAATGCGAAGTCGGCCCCCGCCGCGAAGGCGTTCAAGGTGAACGTGACGTTCGGCGACGCGCCCGCCACCGGCCACGACGGCGACCTGACGCTCGTCTCGGACGACGCGCAGTCCACGCTCCGCGGCCGCACGGTCGTCCACGCCTGCCAGCGCTGATCGCTGCTCTTCAGTTGTCTGCGCAAGGCCCGCGGTCCACGTAGCCCTCGGGGATGTGGATGATCTCCCCGGGCACGCGCTCGTAGAGACGCCACTCACGCGCCGCGCCGATGAGCCTCCACGTGGGGCCGGGCGCGGCCGCGTCGAAGGGCCGGCGCTCGCCGCGCGTCAGCACGTAGTCGTACGCGGGCCCGTCCGTGGTGTTCCGGAAGAGGCACGGCGCGTAGTCCCAGAAGACGATCTTCTTCGCAGGCGGCGCGTGCTCCGGCCTGTATCGGACCGGCCAGTGCGGAAGCTCCGAGAAGCTGAACGATGCGATGCCGCCGTAGCGCGCACGGTAGTAGGCGCCCACGTGCAGGAACGGCGGGATCTGCGTGTAGGCGGAGTTCGGATCGAACGCGAGCATGAGCATCCGCTTGCCGTGCGGGAGCTTCTTCAACATCAAGTCGATGTACGCGGCCTCGTCGCGCTCGAACGCGCGCATTTGCGTTGCGCTGAACACGCTGGTGGAGAGCGCGGCGACCGCGACGATCCACGCGGCGAGCTCCTTCTGGAGCCCCGTGCAGCGTCGCGCGAGCGGCACCGCAAAGAGCCCCACGAACGGCGCCATGCGCAGATCCAGGATGAACGCGAAGCCCACCTGGGTAGGGAAGAAGAAGTAGAAGCCCGCGCCCACGCAGAGGAGCGCGCGCGCGAGCCAGAGCCGCAGACGCGCATCACCGGCGCCCAGCGGCATTCCCTTCGATATCGGCACCAGCGTGATGGCAATACCGACCCACGCGGCGATCGCGAAGACGTCGTCCCACTGACTCTGCCAGAAGTCGTGCATCCACCCCGGGAGGATGCGCAGGAGCAAGAGCTTCGGATAGAAGCGGACGATGCCCGCGTGGCGCCCCTGCGATGCATCCGGGTGCGTGACCGTGCTGGTTGCCACGAACACGATCGCCGCGACGACGACCGGCAAGAGCCACACATGCGCGCGCGCCGTGCGAAGGCCACGCGCTACGAGACGCTCTCCCGTGCGTCCCTTCCGGATCTCGAACGCGACAGCAAAGAGGAGGACGCCAGCGGCGAAGACCACGAACGACGACAGGTGCAGATAAAAGATGCACAGTGCAACGAATCCAAGGAGCACGCCGCGCTTCCGGGTTGGCGCGGACGCCTGCGTGAGCGCGAGCGCAAGGCCGAACACGCACACTGGGATCGACGCGACGAAGTTGAGCAGCCCCTCGGCGAGCGCGCGGTTCCAGAAGAGCGGAACGCCCAGCAGCGCCAGCCGCTCGTCATGCCCTGCGGCCCGGAGCAGCGCGCGCAGCGAGTATGGGAACGCGACCGCCGTCAGGAACAGCAGCACCAGGTTCGCGCGCTCTGCGCCGCCCAGCGGCACCGCGAGCACCGCGCCGACCACGTGGTACAGCCAGTACTGCGTGCGGAAGGCGCCCTCCACGGTGAAGAGCTCCTGCGAGCGAAACTCGGGATCCCAGTAGTGGCGCAGCGTGGCAATGACGGCCACATGCTCGGGCAGGTCGGAGAACGGCAGGTGACGCGCAAAGTAGAGCGGTACGCCGCCGGCGATCGCGACGACGCGAAAGATCCACGCCCACGCGACCTGGGTTCCGGACGATGCCTTCTTGTCTTCGCTCAAGCTACTGCGCTGGTAGCACGGTCTCGGGCGTGGTGCCGGGGTCCAGGATGCACTGCTCTGCGGCGGTGTCGAGGCGGCAGCGCTTCACCTGGTGGGTCCCCGTGCACGCGACGGTGCCGAGCGCAGGCACGGTCACCCAGTGAGCGTTGCCCTGACAGCCCGCGGCGCTGGTATAGCCGTAGCCGCTCGCCGTGGCGTAGTCGGAGAAGTATGGATCCGAGTAGCTCGTGAG
The DNA here is from genome assembly GCA_038230375.1 of Polyangiales bacterium. Lineage (GTDB taxonomy): Bacteria > Myxococcota_A > Polyangia > Polyangiales > Polyangiaceae > JANXLV01. Next base: position 22,008 of record JBBRNJ010000077.1, read on the forward strand.
GGTGCCGTCATCGATGGCCGGGTACTCCGGGTACGACGAGTACGGGATGAACGTCTCCGTGCCGCCGCGGCCGCTGCTGGAGTAGAACCCGCCGCGCGACGCGCACTCCGTGTCGCTGTCGAGATATGCACACGTGGTGCTCGCCTCGAGACACAGCGCCGTCTTCGGATCGACCTCCGCGCAGCGCGTGTTCCCGCTGCAAGCCTTCACGTCCGAGCACATGTCGCGACAGGCGCCGTTGAACCCACGCTGGTCCGCGGCGCAATGAAGGTCCGCCGACGAGCTGCCGGTGTTGTCAGTCGTGACGCCGAAGCACGCCCCGAGGCACGCCGCCGCCACCACCACCGCACCACCCAGGATTCTATAGCCAAGCGAGGAGGTCATGCCGGCCCGGTGAGCAAGGGTCACGCCACGCCGGGTGTCGCGCACGATGGGCTCGTTTTTTCGGCACTTCATCGCTCGTTGCGCAGGACGGTGACAGATCACCATGACACCTCTGTCGCGGGCCCCTTGGGCGCCGTGTGCCGCGAGCGTTCCGTCAGCATGCTGACGAACCAAGGCTGCGGGCGGGGATGACGTGGCCCGAGGGCTCGGATAGTCTCGGCATTTCCGATGCCCCTCGAAAGAATCGCTCTACACCAGACACGTCTCCGCACGCCCGGCCTGGGCCTGGACGGAAAGGGCGTGGCGCTCGGCGGCAAGGGGCTCGTGCTCCTGCCCTCGATCGATCGCCTTGTCGCGTGGCTCTCGGTGTACACGCGCGAGCACTCGCTCGAGGACATCATGCCCTCGCTCGAGATCAAGCTCGTTCGCAGCAAGCTGGGCACGCGCGAGATCACGCTCGCCGTCGCGGCAGAGTCCAGCGACCGCATGGACCGCATCGCGGAGACCGCGCGCCTGGTCGGCGGCTTCACGTTCACCGGCACCAGCCGCCACTTCGTGCAGTACCGCGACGCGTCCGCGCCATTCGGATACGACGCGCAGGAGCTCCTCTCCACGGACGCAGCGCTCGTCGTCTACAACGACAAGTTCACGCAGGCCTACGAGTCCGACAAGGACATCGACCTCCGCGCGCTCCTCCTTCGTCTCATGCCGCACGTGGATCCATCCACCATCGGCGAGGGCGGGCCGCGCTACATCGTCGCGGAGCAGGGCCTGGGCCCCGCGCTCATCCACTACCTGGTTCGCTCGCGCGTGGACGGTGAGGTCGCCGTGGGTGAGTGGCCGCCCGAGAGCGCCTTCGACGAAGGCCCCGTGCGGCGCTACATCGTGAAGCTGCCGGACCTGATCCCGCGCATGCGTCCGCTCATGGCGACCACGCCAGGCATCACGTCGTTCCTTCCCGCGGGGCCCGGCGTGGCGGTGGAGATGGGGTATCGCCATCCCGTCGCGCTGCGCGCATGCCCCGTCTTCGATCCGAACGGACTGGTCCTCATTCGCGGCAAGGGCGTGGAGCCATGGGCGCTCACACGCGCGCCGCAGATGGGTGACCTGCGCGCATTCGCACGCGTGGAGCTGCGCTCGCTGGACGATCGCGACGCATCCGTTGCCACATCCACGCTGAAGCCCGACATGGTGCGCGTGCCGCTGCGCGTGGTCCCGAGCATGAACGCGTTCCGCAACGTGACCGCCTCGTGGCTGCTCCCGCACGAGATCCCGTTGCTCCGCAAGCTGGCCTATGCGCTTCCGCGCAAGACGATCGAGAGCACGCAGATCTCCGTCACGAAGCAGGGCGCGTTCCTCCGCTGCCCCTCCGGCATCGAGGCGATCCCGCTCGGCACCTTCTACGTGGAGATCCATCCGGGCCTCTACATCCCCGCTGGCTACGACTTCATCCCCGCGGTCGCGCCCGAGGTCCTGCATCGCGCGCTGGGCGCCGTGAGCGGCACCGTGCTCTTCATCGACTCGCTCGCGCGCGCGTCGTCCGTGGACGACAACACGTTCTCGCCGCTCGAGAACATGCTGCTCGAGGCCGGCGCGTGGGAGCCGATCGTCGGTCAGCGAATCGACCTCGCGCTCGAGGAGCGTCCGCTCGATCTCAAGCTCGAGGGCCTTGGCGCGTTCCCGCTGGGTGGCGCAGAGCTTCCGCCCCCAGCCGCGCCGCAGCTCCAGCAGGGCCTCCCGCACCTGGCAGACCAGCACGCCCCCCAGCTCCCGCCAAAGCAGGACGGCTGACGCGTGGCGAAGCGCGATATCGGCGCGGTGATGGAGGGCCTCTTCACTTGCTTCCTGGGTCCGCTGGTCGTCGGCGGGAAGATGCAGCCGGGGCGTCCCATCGGCGGGAAGCTTGCGCTGCTGATGGAGAAGGAGCGTCCGCTCGTCGACATTGATCTCGTGGCCCACATGGCGCTCGCGCGCGTGCGGCTGGCGCGGCGGCTGGCACCGGTGGACAGGTTCGAGGCGCCGGAGGCACACGAGTGGGCGCTCGCCGCCGTATTGCACGACATCGTGCAGTCTACACACCCGGGGTTCAACGCCACGTTCCGACGCAAGCTGCCGAACAAGCTCCTCGACATCTGTGAGGCCACGCTGGATCAGATCCCAGGTCCGCAGAGCGTGGGCGCTGCCCTCTCACGACACACCTTGTTTTCAAGGCTATTTCAGATCACGCGCACCGACATCGACCTGAAGTGGTGGACGGGCTCCGCGCACTTCAAGGGTGAGGACGTACCCACACGCCTGAAGGCCTGGCCGGAGATCCGCCGCGTGCTCGAGGACCACCACCCGCGCCCGCTGATGACGCTGCCTGACTCCGGAAGCTCCGTGGACCCGTCAAAGTTCGCGACGATGGTGCAGCTGTTCTTGCGCAAGACGCCGCTCACCGATCTGATCACGGCCGCGCGCCCGCAGCCGCTCTTCTGGTGGACGCCCGAGACACTGTCGCTCGTCTCCACGCGCTCGGGGCGTACGCTGGTGCTGCGGGCATTGCGCGCGGCGCCGTCGCGGCGCTCGACGGATGCCGCGCTCGGCCGCGCCACGCGCAACCTGGTGCTGGGCCGCGCCTACAAGGCGCTCGGTGTAGCGGCGGATTTTCTGGGCGAGAAGTCGCTGTCAGAGGCGGAGGAGCAGATCGCGCAGGAGGCGAACGAGCTCGCCGCCGACACGGATCAGGACAGCGCGTTCACGCAGGCAGTGGGAGCGCTCGTGGCCCGCCGGTACATCGGCATGCACGGCGAGAACTTCGGCGATGTGGAGCGCATGCGGCTCCTGTCCGTGCTGAATCCGCTGGCGACCTCCACGTCCGCGAAGGCCGTGGAGGCGCTCCTGTCCCCGTAACCCATGCGCCGGATCCTGCTGCCGCCAATCGCGTTCCAGTTCCTGACACTCCTCGCGCTGGTGCTGGTGGGCCGCGTGGCGAACGCCAACTCCGCAGCGAACTTCTATCGCCAGGCGGACAGCACGGGCGCGCTGGTTCTGGATGGTCAGGGCGAAGGACTGCGCGTTCAGCACGAGCTCCTCGACCTCACCTGCCGCGAGGACTACGCGCACTTCGGCGCCTGCACCTTCGCGGCCACGTACGACCTTGTGAACGACACCGACGACGCCATCACCGCGCGCGGCGCCTTCTACGGCGTGGACGCCGGCGACACGGCAAAGGTGACGCTGGACGGGCAGCCGCTGCCCGAGCTCCGCGATCAGGAGGCGCGCATCGCAATAGATGCAACCTACAAGCAAAACCTGGAACGCGCGTTGATGGAGGACGGGCCACGACACAGCGAGGGGCGCAAGGTCGCAACGTTCGAGCTCACGCTGCCGCCGCGCGGTCACGGCGCGCTGGTATTTGCGGGGATCCTGCACGCGGTCGCGAAGGACTGGGAGTCCAACGGCTACCAGGCCAGCGGCCTGCAGACGCGCCACATCTACTTCGTGAAGGAGAACGGCAAGACCACGGCGCACTACCGTTACCTGGTCTATCCGATCCGCGCGTGGCGCGGCGATCCGGAGATCGACGTGCGCATTCACCTGGGCTCGTCGCTCGACTTCTACGGCGGCGTGCATTCGAGTGAGAGTCCAGTGGCTCCGTCGCCGGGCCAGCGATCGGTGTCGTGGAGCACGGATGATGCGGGCGTACAGCACGCCAAGTTCAAGGCGTCGGAGGTGTCCGTACTGGACTGGACGGTGGAGCTGCCGAGCCCGCGGCTGATCCCGGGCGGCCCCACGCTCGGCATCGGAGGAAGGCTGGACCGGCCCGAGCTGCGCCTGCGCGCGGGTGTGGAGGCGTCGATCGTGTCGCCCACCTTCATCGAGGGTCTGCACTTCGAGACCGATGCATCGAAGCAGTGGACGGTGGTGCCGTCATTCGAGGCAGCGACGCCGGACATCTTCATCATCATCCCGTCGGCCGCGGTGGGAGCGGGAGTCCCAATCCGCGTGGGGTCGGGGCAACCCGTGCGCGTGGGAGGGAGAGCGCAAATCACGCTGCATTTCCCGCTGATCGGCGTGCTCTTCCCGGTGGACTACTACCCGAGCACCAGCGGATGGGACCTATCGCTGATGGGCCGAATTTCGCTGTAACAAGGTCGAGGTCAAGGTTTCGAGGTCGAGGTCGAAGTCGAAGTCGAAGTCGTTGTCGAGGTTCGCGGTCGAGGTCGAAGTCGTTGTCGTCTCAGTGAACTCCTCCTTCTTTTCCTCCGTCGGTGCACTGTGGATCTGTGGACGGGAGCGGGAAGACCTCTCCTTCGCTCCATTTGCCATCGCTGCACGAGTAGAAATTGCAGAACTGGCAAGGGTTGCTGCAGTCGCTGTCGCAGGTGTCGCCCTCGGAGCATTCTCCGCCCTCGGAGACGTTGCTGCACTTGATGCGCGGATGCGGTGCGTCCGAGGCGAAGCTGGCATCGCCCGAGCCACCGCCGCCTCCACCACCTCCGTCGGTGTGGCTGCTGGTTCCGTCGCCGGTGCCGTCGCGGGTCGCGCCGCCGCATGCGACAACAAGGATCGCGATCGCCGTGCCCCACGCGGCACACTTTGCCCAGGGCACGCCCTCGCCTTCACGCGGGATTACGAGCAGCTCGCTTCTCATGCCCGCGCACCAGCAACAAACGGGCCGGCAGCAGCACGCCCCACACGCCGTGCGCGGACCTCGACCCTACTTCTTGTTCAGGAACTTCGCCGGCTCGGGCGAGGGCTCGAGGTATTCCATCTTGCCGTACGTCATCACGCCGTACAGGGGATCCGTGACGAGGCCCGAGGCCTTCGAGGAGCTGTAGCCGTACTTGCCGGTGATCTTCACCTTGGCGCCGACGGCCGGGAGCGGGAACGGAACGTCCACCTGCCACTGGTCGTCCTTGACGAGCTCCTTCGGCGGGTCCTTGAGGCCCTTGTACTTCTCCATCGCGTCGAACACGACGGCGAAGTTACGAGCGAAGCCGATGACGCGCATCTTCGCCTTGGTCTCGCCCTTGGAGTCCGCGATCCAGATCGACGGGATGGGGACGTCCTTGCACTTCTCGTCGTCGCCTTTGCCTGTCTTGTGGACGGCGCACGCCGGTGCGTTCGGGATGTTCGACTCGACGATGTAGCCCTGGATCGTGATGTCCTTGGCGGTGACATCCGCGCTGTGGATACGGCTCTTCAGGTGGTGCGACGCACCGAAGATCGAATACGCATCCCCCGCCTTGATGGGCGTGCTGGGAAGCTGCGGCGGCGCGGGGAGGTTTGCTTTGCGACCGGACCACGCAGGCGCAGGCTTGTAGGCCTCATCTGCGTTTCCACAGCCGGCGAGCGAAACCACGACTGCGCAAGCGACGAAGGTCGAGAGCTTTCTCATGGGCATGGCCGGTCTAGCACAGGCTGGTGGCTCACTTCACGAGAAAGATGTGGCCCTTTTCGGCCACATCGGAAAGTTTCAATGCCTGGACGTCCGAGGCGCGAACCACGTCGCCGACCAGGTTGGCGACCAGCCGCGTGGCGATGGCCCGGAGCTCCGCGTCCTCGCCCGGGAACGCGTACGAGAGGAGCTCGGCGAACGCGCGGTCGTCGATGCCGACAGGGGCGCCGCGCACCCGCAGTCCCTCGCGCGCGAGCCGGTCCGTGACGATGGCCCGAAGGTCCTCTGCACGGTCGCGGAGACCAGGCAACACCACCGCGGCCGCCAACCCATCGCCGAGGCGCGCGGCGAGCGAAGGCTCCAGCAGCGCAGGCAACACGTCCAGGCCGTGCGTGGAGGAGAGCCCCACGGTCAGGTCGAGCGGCTCCGCGTGCGAGAACGGAGGGCGACGCTCCGCGAGGCACCCGGCGATGAGCGCTTGTACGTCCTGGGGCAACGCAGCGCCGTCCTGCAAGAAGAGGAAGCCCTTGTGTGCGATCGCGAACGGCGACGACACCGGATCGCTCCAGCGTGCCACGTCGTGATCGCGCGTGCGCGTTCCATCCACAACCACGAACGGTGCTCCGCGACGGGCGGTGCCGAGATGCGCGCGTGCCACGTAGGGGACCGGGTCGACCCCCGATGGCGCGAGCACGACGAGCGGCGCCCCCTGCTGCACGCGGCGCTCGATCGCGTCGAAGGCGAGCCGTGCGGCCGGTGAGTAGAAGCCCAGCGTCCCGGGTTCCGCGAGCCGCGAAGCGTGCGCCACGTTGCCGGCAGACAGGACGGAGACCGCGTGCTCCATGCGCGCGATCTGGTCGTCCCGCGTCTCCAGATCCTTCATGAGCGCCTGCTCGCGAATGAGCCCGCGTGCCGCCTCCGCGCGCATGGCGCACAGCGAGGCGAGCTTGTCGCAGAGGCGCTTCACCAGGACGACCTCCTCGAGCGCAAAGGGATCGGTGCGCCGGCCAAGGCCCATGACGAGCAGACCCTCGGCCTCGCCCTCGTGCGTGACCACGGTCGCGAGATCCACGGACGCGTCCGTCATCCAGCGCGAGATCGGGCGCAGGTCCGCGCGCCGCACGTAGAGTGGCTCGAGCGAGACGTAGCGGAGCGTTGCGTAGGGCTCGGCCTTCGCGAGCTCCAGCAGCGCGGGCGGAAAGTCGCCGGGCTTCTCGCGCACGTAGCCCGCAGAATCCACGGTCAATACGCGTGCAGGATGCAACAAATACAGCGCCGGCGAGCGCGCGTCGGGGCCCGCGGGATCGCGGAGGAGCGAGAGCACCGCAGCGATGGCGTCGTCACCGGACAGCCGCGTGAGCGCCTCTTCCGCCTTCTCGAACGCGGCAATGAAGCGACCGCGACCGGGGACCATGGGCTCCGAGAGCGAGCGATGCGCCCACGCAATCGCGGCCGTCGCCGCAGCTGCGATCAGGAGGGCGAGCCGCGCATCGAGCATGGACCCTTGTGCGACCTGCGCACAGATGAAGATGACGGGCCCGGCGTACAGCATGATCGTGGCGGCGCGCCGGGCGACCTCCACGGTCTTGCCCGGGTCCGCGTGCTCGCTCACGTGCGCGGCGATGACTGCGGCGAGCGCGAGGCTCGCCTCCAGCGGCGAGAAGTGATCCGCTGTGGACGACGCCGACAGGAAGAGCCCGACCAGCGCGCACACGCCGACGAACACGAGCGCGGTGGTCGCGCGCACGTTCGCGCCCAGCTCGTGAGGACTGCGGCGCACGCGGTCGAGCGCCGCGAGCCCGAGCAGCAAGAAGCTCGCGCCCATGGCGAACCCGCATGCGGCCACCAGGGACACCGGCCAACCGAACGACACACCGAGCGCGTCGCGCACCGCGGGCACGAAGGCGAACGCCCAGAGCGCGATCGCCACACGCGCGAGCCGGAACGGCGGGCGAATGGGCGCAGCGAGGCCGCCCTTGCCTTCTATGTGCAGCACCGAGTCCACGCCGTAGGTGACGGCGAGCGCAGTGCCGCAGATCGCGAACACGACGCGATGTCCGCCGGCGTCTGCTGCGGCGAGCGTCCACGAGAGGCCGTACAGCGCAAGGCTTCGCCGTCGTGACTCGCCGAGCGTCTGCACCGCGACGAACGCGCACACGAGCGCCGCAAGGACGCTCGATACGAGCAACAGACCGCGGCCGTCGTGCGCGCTGATCGACACGATCCCGACGTACACAGTGCCGCCGAACAGGGCGATCCGGTGCGTCAACGGACGCCTCTTTTGCTGGTACTTCTTCACGGGAGCGGTGGATCGTAGGAAAAAGGACGATTCTTGACTACGTTTTGTCTCCCATGATGCCGACGCAGAGGTTGATCCGCTTCGGCGCGAGGCTCGCGACACGCGGGCTACTCGCGCGATTCGGGCTCGGTCTTGCGCTGATCTGGTGCCTTTTCTTCGTGGGCCGCGTGTTCCTCCTGGCGCACCGCAACCTGACCTCCGGCTACTACTTGCCCAGCCTGGCGTCCGTGTCCCTGGTGTGGGGCGCCGGGATTTGCATCGCATTCGGGGCCGCGCTCTCGGCGCTCAAGCGCGATCACGTGGACGGGACGTTTCGCCTGATCGTGGGTCGCATGGGCTCGGCGCGTGCGTACGTGGTGTCGCGTGTGGGCGGTCTGATCCTGCTGCTCAGCATCGTGAACGCGGGCGGCGCGTTGATGGTGGGCGCCGCGTGCATTGCGACCGCGCCGAACGCTCATGCCGCCTGGCTCACGCTGTGGACCTCCGGGGCATCCGTGCTCTTCGCGGTGTGCGCGTCCATCGTGCTCGGCCTGGTGTGCTTCGCCGCGCTCGGGGTCTCGGGTCGCGTGTCTGGCTACGGTCGCCTCGTGGGCGTGCTGTTCTTTCCGGAGGTCGTGCGGCGGCTGGCACTGTCGCGGCTGGACGTTCCCGGCATGGATGTGATGAGCATCGAGGCCGCGCTTGGCGCGCTGCGCGAGTCCCTCCTGCCGAACATGGTGGATCCAGGCCGCTTCGCGCGCGCGGTCTTCGTGCTCGCGGTGGTGTCGGCCGCGGCGCTGGCGGTGGTCCGCAGGGATGCGAATCGCCTCATGCGGGAGGGCGCGTGATCATCACGTTCGATCGCGTCGTCGCCCGCGGCGTGGCACGCAAGGGCGAGGTCACTCCGCAGCTTCGCGCCGTCACGCTGGGCTTCGCCGAAGGCATCACGGTGATCGTGGGCGCGCGTGTCTCCGGCGGCCCGCTGGTGCTCGATCTCATCAGCGGTCGCGTCCGCCCGACGCAAGGCGCCGTCCGCGTGCTCGGCATGCCCGCGGGAGACAACGAGCTTGCGAAGGACATCGCATACGTGCCGATCGCCGCCGAGCTTCTCGCGGGCCTCACCGTCATGGAGTGCCTGCGCATGTCGCTGCGCATGCGGTCCAGTGCGCCGCGCGATCCTGGCGCTGCGCTGGAGCGGCTCGGCGTGTCGGCGCTGGCTCTGCGTCGCACGGAGACGCTGACGCCGGGAGAGCACCGCGTGGTCCTGCTGTCGGCCGCGCTCGCCACGGACGCGCGCATCGTCCTGATGGAGGAGCCGTGCAACTGGTTCGACACCCGCGCCCTCACCAAGATCATGGAGGCGCTCCGCTCCATCGCGAGCGAAGGCCGCGCCGTCGTGCTCGCAACGCAGTCCGCGCTGGACGCCACGCGAATCGGAGGCAGAGCGCTACGAGCGCTGGGCGGCATGATCGAGGAGGGCCTCCCCGAGCAGCCTTTTGCAGGCGTTCGCGTGACGACGGAGAAGCGACGAGAGCTCCTGGAGGCGCTGGGTGAGCTGCCTGCGGACGCGACGGTGACAACGACGCCGCATGACGTGACGATCACCGCGAGCGACGCGAACGCGCTGCTGAGGTACGTGGGGAGCGTGCTGGCGAAGGCGGGGATTGATGTGACCGCGTTCGAGAAGATCGAAGCGACGACGACTTCGGCTTCGACGACACCGACTTCGACCCCGACTTCGACTTCGACTTCGACCCCGACCTCGACCTCGACCTCGACGACGACACCGACTTCGACCTCGACCCCGACTTCGACCTCGACCTCGACTTCCCCCTCCACCCCTCCCTCCTCCTGAGATGCTCCTTTCCTTCATCACCGCCCATCTTCGTCGCTTCGTCCGGAGCCGACGTTCACTTGCGCTCGCGGTTGGGTGGATGGTGTTTGCGGCGGTGATTGGCCTCAGCGCGGGGGCGAAGAGCACAGGCCTGCGTGGCGCGCTCTCGGTATCGTTCGTGGGGTCGGCGCTTCCGTTTCTTTCGTATGCGGCCATCTCGGGGATCGTGGGTGAGAAGGGGCTCGGCGCTGTCGTGTGGAGCTTCTCGCTGATGGGCGTGTCGCGGCGGCGCGCGGCGCTGTCGTTGCTCGTGGCGGCGCTCGCGCTGGGCGCGTTGCTAGGTCTGCTGTCCGCGGAGATCGTTGCGGTGCTCGGTCACACAGCGATGGATCCTCCACTCGGGCGCGATCTCGTCACCACGGCGTGGGTCGGTGCGCTCGGTGGCGCGGCGTACGCTTCGCTCTTCCTTCTGGGCTCCAGCTTCTGGAAGGGTGCCGGGCGCGGTGTCCTCCTGGCGATGGACTGGGTGCTCGGCGGCAGCGGCTTCTTCGCGCTCCTCCTCCCGCACGGACACCTCCGAAGCCTCTTCGGCGGCGAGGCCGCGTTCGAGGTCTCGCAGCGCGTGAGCTCGCTTTCGCTCATCACCCTCACGGTGCTGATGGGCGCGTGGGCCGTGCGTCGCGCAACGCGCGCCACCTGAAAAAGCGACCGATCTGTGGTACGTCGTGGGCATGGATCTTCGCCTTGCCGTCGCTGTTCCCTCGGCCTTCGTCGCTGCCATTGCGCTCGCGCTGCTGGCGCCCGCCTGCGACAACACTGGCGGGTATCCCGACTATGGCGATGGCTCCGCGCCGGCCAGTGACGCGCCTGCGAGCACCGGCGACGGCTCCACGACCGCCCCATGCGTACCCGACGAGAGCGAGAAGGCGCCCGCCGACCGATGCACCACGGACCCCGACGCTGGCACCGGGCTCCCGCTCTGCAACACGTGGCTCAAGGTGGAGCTCCCCGGGACCGTCTGCGGTGATGGCAGCCAGTACAAGTTCTTCGTGAACTGGACGAAGGACACGAACGATCTCCTCGTGAGCTTCGAGCCGGGCGGCGCGTGCTGGGACTACGAGAGCTGCACGGGCGCGGGCGGCACGCGCGGAGCCGCGAACCCGCACGGCATCCCCGACGACCACATGGCGACATATCAGTACTTGAACCTGCACCGCCGCTCCGACGACAACCCCGCGCAGCACTACAACATGGTGTTCGTGCCGTACTGCACCGGCGACATCCACACCGGCAACAACGTCATCACGTACACCGCGGCTCCCACCGAGGCCGGCACCACCGACGCGAGCGCGAGCGACGGCGGCGCGGGTGACGCGGGCCCCGACTCGATCACGTTCCACCATGCAGGCCACGCGAACACGATGGCCGTGACCGACTGGTTGAAGGCCCACTTCGCGAACGTCCCGAAGATGTTCGTGACCGGCTGCAGTGCGGGCGGCGCCGGCGGAATCATCAACTACCACTTCATCCGCAAGGGCATGGGCAGCCAGGTGCAGTGCAGCTACCTGCTCGACGACTCGGGCCCCATCTTCCACTCGAACGGCCCGTCGAAGCAGCTGCACGAGAAGATCCGCGCATCCTGGAACGTGGATCCGATCATGGACCAGCTGCAGCCGATGGGCTCCATGGGCTCGGCGGACATCAAGGCGGACTTCGGCCTGCTCAACACGTATATCGCGAAGGAGTTCCCGAAGGACCGTATGAGCCTGGTGCTCTATCAGATGGATCTGAACTACTCGCTTTACTCCTACCAGCGCTTCTTCCCCGGCTCCACGGAGGCGGACATCCACAAGAAGTGGATGCAGGACATCACTGCGATCATCCCCACGTACGAGGCCGAGAAGAACCTGGCCTACTACTTCCCATTCTTCCGCCAGGACAACTGCAGCCACTGCGTGTCCATCCCGCCCATCGGCGATCCGCCGGCGATCCCGGTGGACCAGAACGTGGCGCTGAACATGCCGTGGCAGGGCTCCGACATCAAGGAGGACATGATCGACCTGAAGGCGTTCACCACGACCTTGCTGGACGACACGAAGCCCCTGAAGAGCTACATCGAGAAGGCCCAAAACGGCGCGTTCACGCCCGCCGTCTCGATGCAGTGCCTGGGAAACTGAAGCGGCATTGCGCTCGTCGCGACCACGATCGTCGCTTGCAGTTCGAGTTCGAGCGCCGCGTCGAAATCGGGTGCGCCGTGCACGACGTCCGCGGACTCTGGCCCGTCTGCTGGTCGCACGTCGCGCTCGAGCTGCCCAGCAGACTGAGGACGAACGTGAGCTTCTGACCGGCGGTCACCTGCAGGCAGAGCGGCGTCAAATCGAAATACCCGGCGCCGATGGAGCCGAGCGTGACGGGATGCCCGCCACAGACGTTGGGCAATGACGGCCCGATCGTGTACCCCACGGCTCTTTCATTGCGTGCGAAGCCACATGGCGACATCATACATGCTGCATGATTGAGCGACGCCGTCCCGATCCCGCCGATCTACGAGAAGAGGCTGGACCGCAGGTCAAACAAGATCCCCGCCGCGATCGGAGCGTGCCGCTCTGGGCATCTGCGCTCCAGGACGTCCTGAAAGAGCTGGCCGAATTGAAGCAGCGCGTGCGGGAGCTCGAAGACGCAGCGGCGAAGGATCGCGCAGTGATCCTTCAGCTCCAGGGCATCGCCGTGGCAACGCCGCCAGCAGGCGGCACGACAACCGCCGGCCGATCCCAGGACGACCAGTCGCAGCGGCCGACACTCCAGGTGCGTGCCGTGGACGTGACGCCGAAGAAGTAGCGATCGGGGATGGTCCAGGGCTAGCAGGATGACAACAGGCAGGGCCTGAACCTTGACAGCATGGTGAGCACCAGCGAGAAGGCGGCGGGCATGACGCTGCGCGAGCCGTGGACCACCGGCGGTGGCGTCGGCGTGTTGCTCGTGGACGAGCTCTGGGTCGTTGCGGACGCCCGAACGGCGTTTCATACGTGGGATAGGTGCCGCGCGAGATGCTCGTCTCACCAAGGAAGCCCACCCGATGGTCCTTGCCGAAGGTGCCGAGGAACGCGCCGTCCGGACCAACAGTGGCGACCTCATTTCGAAGACCCGCGGGCGTCTGAACGCCACGGCCGACGAACAGATAAGCTTTCGTGTCGCGCGCGAGGCTCGTGAGCTCCTCAGTGATAGGCGATCTGGGACCTGCGCGGAGCGCGCCCTCCGGCCACACGATGAGACGCGCCCGCGCCGCAGACGCGGTCCGCGTGAACTGGCGCGGTAGCCGTGCGGGCCGATGCCCGTGCTCGGAGAGGACAGCGAGGATGCCGCGATCCCACGTGGTCCTCATGGAGCTCTGTTACAAGCCGTGACCCGCGCTCGCTCGCTCTGGCGCGAACCAGCTGCTAGTCGCTGACCAGCTCCACGCGCGTGTTGATCATGTGCGCGAACGAGCATGATGAGCTCCAGGCGGTCACGCGCGCGAGGTACTTGGAGCCCGGTGCGCTGGCCACGAACGAGCCGAACTCCTGGTTGTCTGGCTGTGGGCCGCCAAGGGTGATGGTGGATGCATAGACGCCCGCGCTGTCGAACGAACGTACGTAGGCGGTGCGCACTGTCTCTGCACCGAAGACTGCGACCTCGATGATCTCCAGCTTCACCGTCCCCGCGTAGGGAATGCTGGGGTCGGTCGTTCCGCTCTTCTTGATGTTCCACGAAGTGGACGCACCCATGAACGGCCGGTACGTGCCAGAAGGCAGCGTGATCTGCCCTGACGAGTGAACGCTGATGCCGTCGAAGTCCCGCGTCAGTCCGCACGTTCCAGCAGCGGCCGAGCCCATACCGCCACCAAGGCTGAACGTCGTGCCGGCATTGGCGTCCGGAGCGAACGACACAGTGGAGAGCCCAGCGGCGGCGGCACAGACGAGAAGGAGCTTTTTCATCTCATTCACCTGATGCAACGCGACGCAAGCGCAAGCGCCCACACGGAGGCTTCACGAACAGCTCACGGCGCGCACACGGCTGCGGGGACGCACCAGGCTACTTTCCGGTGCGCTTGCGGTGGCTGCAGCCGGGCCAGCAGCAGGGCCGACGCATGCCTTCCTCGAGCTCCTCCTGGGTCCGGGGAATGCGGCGCTCGCGGGTCTTGTCCCCACCGGGTACACCGAGGCTGCGTGCGTCGACTTGCCTCCTTACTCGTGGTAAGGAATGGGAATGAGCGTTTCCACACTCACGAGCAAGGGTCAGATCACGATTCCGCAGGACGTGCGGGAGACGCTTCAGGTGGATTCGGGGGACAAGCTGTCATGGGACATCCAGGAGGATGGCAGCGTCGTCGTGCGGAAGGCGCGTCGTCGCACCGTTGCGCAGCTGGCCGGGCTCCTTGGAAAGCCAAAGCGTGCAGCGACGGTCGAGGAGATGGATGCAGCGATCGGGCGCCGCATGAAGGAGAAGCTGCGTGCGCGCCGTTGACACCAACGTACTATTGCGGCTCTTCGTGGCCGACGACCTCGCGCAGCACAAGGCAGCGACCAAACGATTGTCGAAGCTCGAGGCCGCCGGAGAAAAGGCGTTCGTCTCCACCGTCGTCGTCGCGGAGCTCGCGTGGGGCCTACGCGCGGTCTACGGCTACGACCGAGCCGCGATCGCAACCGTCATTGACGCACTGCTCGACGGCGACGTGTTCGAGGTAGACGATCGCGCCGCGGTATCGAACGCCTTAGCGGCCTACAAGCAAGGCGGCCCAGAGCTCGCAGGCCTCGTGATCCTCAGCCTCGGCCGATCAAGAGGAGCCACGAGCCTCCTGACCTTCGACCGCGCACTACTGAAATACAGCGACTGCGAAAAGCCCTGAATCACCGCCCAGGGTGGTGTAGCGCGCGCTAGCACTGCTTGACTCAGTGCTTCCGACGACGCTCGATGCGTGCGATACGCTCCAGCGTGCGTTCCAGGGACGGCGCAGAGAAGCTCCACCGCGGTGCCGGTGGACAGCGGCGCGCTCAGGCGTGATCATCGCGCCCGGAACCATGACCATGTTGAACTCGCTCGATCGCCGGTCTGCATCTCTCTTCGCTGTGTGTCTTCTCGCTTCCATCGCCTCGTGTGGGCCGCCTGCAGAAGAGGGGAAGACGCCCGCGCCCGCCGTGAGCGTCGCGGCGACTGCGACGGCAGCGCCTGTGGACGCAGGTGTCGCCGAGGCGCCGCTTCCGCTCGATGCGCGCGTGCGCAAGGGCAAGCTGCAGAACGGGATGACCTACTACGTGCTGCCGCACAAGAAGCCGGAGCACCGCGCGCAGGTGTGGCTTGCCGTGAATGCGGGCTCCGTACTGGAGGACGACGACCAGCGCGGTCTCGCCCATTTCGTGGAGCACATGGGCTTCAACGGCACCAAGCGCTTCCCGAAGCAGGCGCTGGTGGACATGCTGGAGAAGAGCGGCGTGTCGTTCGGCGCAGACCTGAACGCGTACACATCATTCGACGAGACCGTCTACACGCTGCAGGTCCCCACCGACAAACCCGAGATCATGAACGGCGCGATTGGCATCCTTCGCGACTGGACGGACAGCGTCACGTTCGATCCGGCCGAGGTCGAGAAGGAGCGCGGCGTGGTGATGGAGGAGTGGCGTCTTGGCCGCGGCGCGGGCGCGCGCATCTTCGACAAGCAGGCGCCCGTGTTCTTCTTCGGCTCGAAATACGCGGACCGCCTCACCATCGGCAAGCCCGAGATCATCCAGGGCGCGCCGCGCGACACGCTCTTCCGCTTCTACAAGGACTGGTATCGGCCGGATCTGATGGCCGTCATTGCCGTCGGTGATTTCTCGGCCGACGAGATGGAGGCCCGGATCAAGACCGAGTTCTCCACCGTGAAGCCGGCCGACAAGCCGCGCCCGCGTCCTTCCGTTCCCGTGCCTGCGCATGAGCGTCAGCTCGTCACCGTGGAGACGGACAAGGAAGCCACGGGGACGTCCGTGTCCATCATCACCAAGTTTCCGCACCGCCCGCTGACCACCGCGAGCGACTACCGGCGCACGCTCGGGGAGCGTCTCTTCAACACCATGCTGAACGCGCGCCTGGACGAGCTCCGCCGCAAGGCGAACGCGCCCTTCCTGTACGCGGGCTCGCGCTCCGGCAGCTTCGTTCGCACGGAGGACTCGTTCACGCAAGGCGCGCAGGTGAAGGAGAACGGCGTGCGGCGCGGCTACACGGCGCTGCTCGAGGAGATGCTCCGCGTCGAGCGCTTCGGGTTCACCGCGTCCGAGCTCACGCGCGCCAAGAGCGACGTGATGCGCTCGTTCGAGCAGGCAGTGAAGGAGCGCGACACCGAGGAGGGCCGCTCGCTCGCCCGTGAGATCGTCCGCAACTTCCTGGAAGACGAGGCCATGCCCGGGCCAGAGGCCGAGCGCGAGCTCGCCACGCGCATGCTTCCGAGCTTCACACTGGAGGAGCTCAACTCCGTCGGCAAATCACTCGGGAAAAATAGCCGTGTCGTGGCAGTGACCGGTCCCGCGACGATGGAGAAGCCGACCGAGGCCGCGATCCTTGCGGCCACCGCCGAGGTCGCCGCGCGCGACATCAAGCCGTACGAGGACATCGCGTCCAACGTGCCGCTCATGGCGACTCCGCCCATCCCGGGAGCCGTCGTGTCCACGCGTGAGATCGCCGAGCTTGGCGTCACGGAATGGACGCTCGCGAACGGCGCGCGCGTCGTGGTGAAGGCCACGGACTTCAAGGCGGACGAGGTGCGGCTCTCTGCGTTCGCGAAGGGCGGAACGTCGCTCGCTGCGGACGCAGACTTCGACACCGCGCGCTTTGCGGGCAGCGTGGTGAGCCAGGGTGGAGTGGGTTCGTTCGACGCGGTCGCGCTGCGCAAGATCCTTGCTGGCAAGGTCGTTCATGCCAGTGCCCAGATCGGCGAGCTCGAAGAGAGCGTCTCTGCAGGAGCGTCCACGGCAGATCTCACCACCATGTTCCAGCTGGTGAACCTGCGCTTCACAGCTCCGCGCCGTGATGACTCGGCGTTCGCCGCGTGGAAAGAGAGCGAGACCGAGGCCGCGCGCAATCGCAGGCTGTCGCCGGAAGGGGTGTTCTGGGAGGACCTGTCGCTCTTCTCGTCTCAGAACCACAAGCGACGTCAGCCCGTGACGCCAGAGCTCATCGCGAAGGTGGATCTGGATCGCGCGCTCAGCTTCTACAAGGCGCGCTTCAGTGACGCGTCGGGCTTCACGTTCATCATCGTCGGCAACGTGGATGTGGCAGCCACGAAGACACTGGTGGAGACGTACATAGGCTCGCTGCCCAGCACGGAGCGCAAGGAGACGTGGCGCGATGTGCACGTGAACCGGCCGCCGGGCGTTGCGAAGAAGGAGGTCGCCATGGGCACGGAGCCGAAGAGCCGTGTCACCCTCACGTTCCATGGCGACGAGACCTTCACGCGCGACAAGGAAAACGACATGCGCATGCTCGGTGAAGTGCTGCGCATCCGCCTGCGCGAGGTGATGCGTGAGGACATGGGCGGCGTCTACGGCGTGAGCGCCGGCGGCTCGATCGCTCGCTGGCCAAGGCCGCAGTACACGTTCAACGTGAGCTTCGGCTGCGCGCCCACGAACGTCGCCAAGCTTGAAAAAGCGCTGTTCGACGAGGTGAAGGCGATCGCGGAGAAGGGCATCGGCGACGACTACATCGCCAAGGTGAAGGAGCTACGACGCCGCGAGCACGAGACCAACCTGCGCGAAAACGGCTACTGGATGGGAGAGCTCTCCCGCGCATACACCTTCGGCGACGACCCAAAGCAGATGCTGGACTTCAACGCGATGGTCGACAAGGTGACCTCCGACCACGTCCGAGCCGCCGCCAAGAAATACCTCTCGCAGAAGCAATACATCCTGGGAGAGCTGAAGCCCGCCACAACCCCGTAGAGCGACGCCTCTTGGATCACGGACGGGTCGTGGTCCAGCGGAGTAACGCGCTACGAAGCGTGCGAACCGCAACGATCGAAACATGGCCCGTCTCGCGTCGAGACGTCCGCCCCTGCCGCGAACTCCCTCGCTGACGTTCGGCAGAGGGCGAAGGCGGACCCGGAACACGTGGGACGAGCTCCAACGCGTTCCGGAGATCGACCGTGATTCCGGCTGGACGATCGTGGCAATGAAGGCCGCGGCTGTAGGCGACTACGCGCGGTACCGCACGCTCGTGAACGAACGCCTTGCGGCAGGCGACAACGATGAAGATACGAAGGTACGCTCTTCGATGCGATCTCCGTTGCCGCACGTCGCGGCGATTGGCCGAACTTCGACACCTGGACGAAGACGTGGAGGGAACGCCCGGAGGAAGACCGCATTCTCTGGGACAGCAGAGTGATCGATCTCGAGGCAGTGCGAGCGCTCGACCAGGGGCGGAAGGCTGACGCGATTGGCGCGATGAGCCGGCTCCTTCGAGCTGTGAACCGCGACCGGTTCATCTTCAAGGACTCATTCAAGCTACCGAAGCGACTGAGGGACGAGGGGCTCGCTCTGAAGCTCTGCGACGAGTTCGATGCGCTACAGCGGCTCTCCATGACTTGGAGCGGAAAGGGCTGTTTGTCGCTGCGGAATCGTGTTAACGGCGCAGTTCATGATCTCGCCGTACTCGATGGATTTGCGTAAACGAGCGGTCGCGATGCTCGACGAAGGTGCGAGCAGCCCGGAGGGATCTCCTGGTTTGTTTATTGCATAGTACACATACTTCTATCCATGAGGTGGCGGCCGGTGTACGTCGTGCCGCATGAACGTTCCGAGCGCTGCGCGCCGCCCCTCGACAGGTCCTCGTTTCTCGCGCGAGACTCCTCGTTGCATGTCTCTTCCGTCTGCAAAGCGAAACGGCCCGGGAAGCGCGTACGCGTTCGTTCACGAGTTGCTTGGTG
>JBBRNJ010000078.1:0-40659 GCA_038230375.1 Polyangiales bacterium
CGGGGTCGGGGTCGGGGTCGGGGTCGGGGTCGAGGTCGAGGTCGGGGTCGAGGTCCAGGTCGAGGTTGACGTCGAGGTCGAGGTCGACGTTTTCGTCGATGTCGCGGTCGAAGTCCAGGTCGTCGTCTCTGCCGACCCAAGGTTTCGCCGCGGCGCGTGTCGCCTTTGTATGCGGATTGGCTCTCTCGCTGTGCTGGCGGCCCTCGTGATCTCTTGCACGGGCAACGCGCCCACTCCGATCGGGACGAAGACCCCGACGTCGACAACGACCGCGACGACGACAACGACCCCGACGTCGACCTCGACCCCGACAACGACAACGACTTCGACTTCGACCTCGACTCCGACCTCGACTCCGACCTCGACCTCGACCTCGACCCTGACCCCACCCTCCGCCCCTCCCCCTGCTCCCCCCATCGCCGAGGAGCTTCTTGCTCCTTCTCTTCGCGGCGCTGGTCTTCGCAGCCCGATGCCGGGTGGGTATCTCGGTGGTTGGTACGGCGACACGGGGCTCGACATCGCTGGGCGGTACTTGCCCGTCTATGCGATCGCCGCTGGCACCCTCGACTACTCGGAGCAGGGACACACGCTCTGGAAGGGGAAGGGTGACACGCCGGGCTCCGTTCGCATCAAGCTCGACCAGCCCATCCCGTACAAGGGACACAACGTTACGCATGTATATTACACGCACCTCTCGGTTCTCGTGACGGAGCAGGCGGAAGGAAGCGAGAAGCGGAAGCACGTGGTCGCGGGGGAGCACATCGCGGACTCGGGGATTGGCAACGGGGTGGCGCATCTGCACGTCGGTCTCCTGCTCGATGACCAGGTGGAGCAGGACTCCTGGGAGTTCATCCTTCGCGAGGGCGACGTGCGCAAGGTCATGGGCGACTACGCAAACGGCACGCTGCTCCCCCTGCGCAAAAAGAAGTGAGGCGGCACGGGTCCAGCCCGTACCGCCCGCCTCGCATGCTTCGCTCAGTCGATCAAGCGCAGGTGTAATCCACCCAACCGCCGCTGCTGTTGCGCGTGCGGATGGTGCAGTTGCGGAGGTTGTACGTTCCGCGCTGCGCGTTCGTGATGGCGCGGCCGTTGCCGTCGACCCACTGTCCGTCGCAGTACATCTGGTTTGCGCCGGCGGGCGTCGCTGACGTGCCCGAGCAACCGTACGTGTTGGCGCGGTCCACGCCCGCGGCATCGGCGAGGCTGCTGGTGACGCGGTTGCCGTCGCCGTCCGTCGCCCCCGCATAGCACGCGCCGACGATCATCGGGCCCATGCGTCCCATCGCGAGCATGCGCAGCGTGGCCGCATCCGGCGTGTCGATCATGCGGCCGGGCGCGCCGTGGGTGCTGACGACCGTCGCGTTCGGGAAGTTCATCGCGTACTGCGACTCACGTGCGAGCGCGGGATCGCCGGGGCGCGAGCTGACCCAGAAATTGGTGCCCGTCGTGCGTCGGTAGCCGTCCGGCGGATCGGTCCCTGGCTTGTCGTCCTGGGTGTCGCCACCGTATTCGGTGGGCTCGCCTCCGTCGGGGGTATCGGTCGGCTCGCCGCCCGCATCGGGCCCGCCAACGTCTTCTTCCGGCGCTCCCGGCTTGTCGCTGCCGTCGCCCGCGGTGTCGCTCGTGGGATCGCCACCCGTCGTACCGTCTCCGCCGCCAGTGACGCCTGTATTCTGCACCTTCACGCTGCCGACGAGCGGCGTGCCGGACGTGCCCTGCAGCTTGCCGCCCTTCGCAGCGACGACGCCCTGCATCCAGATCTGGACCTCCGCCATGTCCACGCGCGTGACGTAGCCCTGGCTCGACGTCTTACCACGCCCCGCATACACGCCGATGAGCGCGCCGTCCGGCCCCGTCACCGCGCCACCAACCGTGGCGCCTTGCGGTTCACCCTTCGTGCGGAGCGAGAACGGACGACCCACGGGCGACGTCGCCTCGAGCTGCTGCTTCCCGGATGCGGTGCGACCATGCGCGACTGCATTGCAGCCAAGGCACGCGTTCGTCGACACCGTCGCGTAGTGCGAGGCGCTCACGGGCGTGCGCAGGACGAGCAGCGCGAGATCGTGCTCCTGCGAGCGATCATGCGACGTCCCCCAGTCGTAGGTCATGACCTTGGCGACGTCCGCCGTTTGCCCGCCAATGCGGACGCGCGCGCCCTTGCTGCCGTCGGCGCAGTGCGCGGAGGTGAGGACCACGTTGTCCGAGAGCATCGTGCCTGCGCATGCCGCAGACACCTTCCCGCCGGCGTAGAAGTCGACGGAGACAGCGTCCGGCGCGCTCCCGTCGTTTGCGCCGCTCGCGCCGCTTCGTTGGACCTCGCTGCTGCAACCTGCGAGGAGGGATGCGGCCGCGGCCGCGGAAAGGAGAAGGGCGACGCGCAGCGAGCGCGCCCCGAGGAGCGTGTGTTTCATCGAAGACCTCTGCTTAGTTGAGTGGGATTAAGTCCCTCGCGACGTCCGCGAAGGTGAGGGAAGCGATATGAATTCCCATGTCGCAAGCCCCGGACCAACGACGAGCGCGCGCGCACAAGCAGAGCGCCTCGCTGTAAAACAAGCGGATTCGTGAAACTGTCTCCCGGGCGCGGCACCCCGCGATTTCCCGCGTGGTGGACCTATTGACCACGACTCAACAGAGATCCACGCGCGGCCGTGTATACTTCGGCGCGTGAAGTCCCTTCTTGCCCTTACCTCGCTTGCCGCAGCCACCGTGATCGCCGTCGTCGCGTGCGGCTCGGGCTCCGCGACCACCACGGACCCCAGTGCCGACGGAGGCACCGCACCCGATGGCGGCAACCCCACCGCGGATGCAGCTCCCGTGGACACGGTTCCGGGCGGCACCTCACTCAAGATCGTCGCGCCACTCTCGGTCACGATCGCGAGCGGCCGAACGAAGGACATCGTGATCACGCGCGCTGGTGACTCCGCGCACCCGGTCGCCCTCACGGTGATCGGCTTGCCCGCCGGAGTGACGGCCAAGGACGGGCTCATCGGGCCCATGCAGGCCAACGGCACGATCACGCTGGTCGCGGACGTGAACGCAGTCCCGAACCCCACGCCCGTCATGGTGACCATCAAGGCGCAGACGTCCGCCATCAGCGCCACGACAACGTTCCCGCTCGTCGTCACGGGTGCGCCCGGCTCGCTCGACCAGTCGTGGGGCACCAAGGGCTTCACCGCGGGCCTCATGGCGATTGGCTCGCAGATCACCGGCATCGGTGTGCAGAAGAACGGCACCGTGGTCGCCGGTGGTTACGTGGCCGACGAGCTCGCGGTCGCGCGCTACACCACGGCCGGCGTGCTCGACGCCACGTTCGGAACGAACGGCCAGACGCGTACGTCACCGGCGACCCAGACCGGCCGGCTCGCGATCCCGTCGAAGATCATGGTGCAGTCGACCGACGCGATCGTCATGGCCTGTCAGTACAAAGTGGTCGCGCCAATCTCGTCACCGATCCGCTTCACCGCGGCTGGTGTGCCTGACACCACGCTCGGCGCCGGCGGCTTCGGCGCGGGCCGCGGCAATGGTCCGGTGCATGCGGTGGCCGTGGATTCCGCGGGCAACATCCTCATGGGAGGCGCTGGCTTCGTCGTGCGCCAGTCCAGCGTGGGCGTGAGCGACGCGACCTTCAACAACAGCATCGGCGTGTTCGATCTGGGCGTGAACGGCAGCGCGCAAGCGCTTGCGCTCCAGTCGGGGGGACGCATCATTGCGGCGGGCATCAACACCGGCACTCCTGGTGGCACGATCTACGGCCTCACGGGCACCGGCGCGTCGGACCCCGGCTTCGCGGGTGGCGCAGGGATGATCGGCGGCACCAACGCCCACGACTGGCTCGCCGTGGCGCTCGACAAGACCGACACGATCTTCGTCGCCGGGCAGGAGAGCGCGACCAAGTTCCTTGTCGGCAAGATCACGAAGGACGGCGTGGTCGACAACTCGTGGAACGGAAACGGCGTCGTTGCGATAGCGCTCGGTGACGGCGGCGCGTCCTCGAAGGCGAACGACGTCGTCGTTCAGGCCGACGGCAAGGTCATCGCTGTTGGCAGCGGCGTCAATAGCGGCCGCTCCGTCATGGTCGTGGTCCGCTTCCTTGCGACCGGCGCGCTCGACACATCGTTCGGCTCCGATGGCACCGGCATCGTCCTCTTGCCCGTCGCCTCCGCCACGGCCGACGCCAACGCGGTCGCGCTCCAGGCAGACGGGAAGATCCTCGTCGGCGGTCACGGTGACCAGGACTGGGCGGTCGCTAGGTTCTGGCCTTGACGGGCCCCGGGTCCGAAGGGAAATGCTCCTGCGCGCAGCTCGCGCAGATGCCGTGCGTCAGCGTCGACTCTCGCTTCAGCATGTAGCGCTCCAGCGTGACCCACCCCTCTTGTTCGTCGTGCATCTTCTTGCACCACGCGCAGGTCGAGAGCAGCTTGCGGAGCGTGCGCAGCTCATTCTCCGCGTTGCGCAGCGCCAGATCGTAGAGCCACATCATGCCGGTCACGCTCACGACGAACGGCGCGAACGTGGCGATCTGGTAGCCCGGCGTCATGGGCAGCCGAGGCCGGCCGAACGTCAGTCCCTTCTCATGCGCGATGACGATCGCCGCGCCCAGCACGATCGCCAGCACGGCGGCCACCGCGACGGGCCTCCGCGACGGCGGCTCCTCTGCCGCGCCGCGCGGCCCCACGAGCACGAGCGCAGCGAGCGGCAACAGCGTGAGCCACGGGAGCTGCTCTGGCTGGAGCTCCGTGGTCACCACCGAGTCCGCGACCAGGAACGCGCCAAGCGACATGATGCACGCCCACACCACGATCGACATGGCCGCGCCAAGCCGCATGAGGAGCAACTGCCCCGCGAGCGACACACCGAACGCGGCGATGATCCAGCCACTCACGCGGTCACCGAAGAAGAGCTCCTGACATCCGCTGAACGTCGCCACCACGATGCCGAGCAGACATTGCCCAACGAGGACCCGTGCCTGGAACGCCTCACGCAGACCCACCTCCCCCGTGGGTCGGAATCGATCGAGCAGGGGCAGGAGTGCTGCGCGGACGGGAGCGGCCATGGGACGATCATCAAAAATAGCACGACCGGACTGCGCTACACTCGCCTCCCGATATGGGGCTCCGCCAACTTCTCAATCCGCTGCCGCCGCCCTACTCCCCGGTGGAGTGGCTGAAGAAGCCGCTCGCGGAGCGAGGCCGCATGGTGTGCGAGGCCTGGGCGATGCAGGGCTACGGCACGCCGCCCGCGGCGTATGCAGCCTACGTCGTGAAGATCGCGCTGTATGTCGGCGGGTGGATGCTTGCGTGCTCGTTCTCGCCAAGCCTTGGTGGACCCACCACGCTTTTCGCATGGTGGCTTTCTCCGCTCGCGTTCCAGAAGGCCATCGTGTGGAGCCTGTGCTTCGAGGTGATGGGGCTCGGTTGCGGAAGTGGTCCGCTCACCGCGCGCTACTTCCCACCGATCGGCGGCGCGCTCTACTTCTTGCGGCCCGGCACCACGAAGCTGCCGTTCTTTCCCGGCATCCCGCTGCTCGGCGGGCACACGCGCTCCGTTCTCGACGTGCTCCTCTACGCCGCGCTGCTCGGCGCGTGCGTGCGCGTCCTCGTTTCAGCCGCACCAGCGACCGAGCTCTTCTTGCCGCTCGCGGTCCTGCTCGGCATCCTTGGGCTCACCGACAAGACCATCTTCCTCGCCGCGCGCTCGGAGCACTACTGGGTCACGGTCATCTGCTTCCTGTTTCCGCAGTGGCTCGCCGGCGCCAAGATCGTGCAGCTCGCGCTCTGGTTCTGGGCGGGCGCATCCAAGCTCAATCATCACTTCCCAACGGTGTCGTGCGTGATGACCAGCAATGCGCCGCTCACGCGCATGGCATGGCTGCGGCGCTTCATGTACCGCGACTACCCGCGCGACGTGCGGCCGTCCCGCTTTGCGGCGTGGCTCGCGCACGGCGGCACCGCGATGGAGTTCGCAGTGCCCATCGCGTTCTTGCTCACGCCCTTAGGACAGCCGCCAGTCGTCGCGATCGTGCTGATGCTGGCGCTTCATACATTCATCACGAGCAACGTTCCCATGGGCGTGCCGCTCGAGTGGAACGTCATGGTCGTCTATGGCGCGTTTGCGCTGTTCTGGGCGCATCCGGACGTGTCCGTGCTCACGCTCGGACCGTGGCCGCTGACCGCGTTCGTGCTGTTCATGACGATCGGCCTACCCATCCTCGGCAATCTCTTCCCATCGCGCATCTCCTTCCTGCTTGCCATGCGGTACTACGCCGGCAACTGGGCGTACTCCGTCTGGCTGTTCAAGGGCTCGTCGCACGCGAAGCTCGCGAAGCTCACCAAGACCAGCCCGTGGATCCACGATCAGCTCGCGCGCTTCTACGACAAGCCAACCGCGCTCGGCCTGCTCTCCAAGGTCATGGGGTTCCGCCTGATGCATCTGCACGGGCGCGCACTTCCGCTGCTCGTGCCCAAGGCGGTGGACGATCTCGCGGCGTACGAATGGCTGGACGGCGAGGTCGTCGCGGGCCTGGTCCTTGGCTGGAACTTCGGCGAAGGCCACCTGCACCAGGAGCAGCTCCTCAGCTCCGTACAGGAGCAGTGCGGCTTCACCGAGGGCGAGCTGCGCTGCATCTTCGTGGAGTCGCAGCCACTGTTCTCCGACGCGATGGACTACCGCATTGTCGACGCGAAGACGGGCCTCATCGAGCGCGGCGACCTCTCCGTGAAGGAGCTCCGCACACGTCAGCCATGGGAGGCCGCAGTGGCG
Source organism: Polyangiales bacterium (assembly GCA_038230375.1). GTDB lineage: Bacteria > Myxococcota_A > Polyangia > Polyangiales > Polyangiaceae > JANXLV01. Next base: position 6,760 of record JBBRNJ010000078.1, read on the forward strand.
GCGTCCGCAGTAACGTCGACCGACAGCGCAGCATGACCCCGCCGAAGCCGTCACTCGCATCGCGTGTGCGCCGTCACCTCCTGGGCGAACGCCCCAGGAGCCTGCTGTGGCTGCTGGTGCCCACGGCGTCCGCGCTGCTCATCGATCTGATCGTTCGCGCGCGCGCCATCCTGGATTTCGCGATCCAGGGAAAGGCCATCTACTTCTCCTCGCTGCTGGTCAGCATGGGGTTCTGGGTGCTGCCGCTCTGGAGCGTCGCGCGGCTGAACGTGCTCGCGGGCGTGGGCGGCGCGGCGGGTGTACGCGCGCGCATGGCGTCATGGATGTTGCGCACGTTGTTCCTGCTTCCGATCGCGACCCTCGCGTATGGCGGGCAGATGGTCTACTTCCGCGTGTTCCACGCGTACGCGGGGCGCGACAGCATCCGGCTCGGAATCGCTGCGCGCGGCACCGTGGTGGACTGGTTCTCGTCATTCGGCGGCCCGCTCTTCTTCGTGGGTATGGTGGTGTCCGGCACGGTCTTCCTCTTCGTCACGCTGAGGCCCGTGGAGCGCCGCGCGGTGACCATCACCAGCGCGCGTCCAACCCTGCCCGCTGTGCTCTTCCTTGGCGCGCTCTTCTGCTTCTGGACCGACAACGTGGACAGCCGCTATCTGCAGGCCGCCACGCCAGATGCATGCATATTGCATGGAATCATCCACGCCGCGCGCATGCGCATCACGGGCCACTGGGATGAGCGCCAGGGCGTGTCCATGCGCACCCCGAAGCCGCTCGGTCTGGTGAAGAGCGACCGCGCGCGCCTGCGTGACGTTGTCATCGTGCTCACGGAGAGCGTGCGCGCGGACGAGATCTGCTCCATGCCGCCGCCGTCCTGCAAGATCCCCGCGCTCGACGAAGTCACGGCCGATCGCATGTCGCTGGGCAAGCTCTCCACACAGACGCCGAACACGTTCAGCTCGTTCCTCACGTTGACCACGGGGCTCTCGCCCGACGCCACGTTCCAGGAGGCGCACTCCGCGCCGATCCTCTGGGAGATGGCGAAGGCGGTCGGCTACCGCACGGCGTACGTCAGCGCGCAGAACACGCGCTTCGAGGATTTTGGCGCGTTCGTGCGCAACGCCGGCATCGACACGCTGGTGACGGACATGGAGCTGGGCGGCATGGGGCAAGAGCAGATCGGCGCGCCGGACGAGCGTGCTGTGGATGCGGCCATCTCGTTCCTGGGCGCGGCAAAGGATGACACGCCGCTCTTCCTGATCGTGCACCTGTCGAACACGCACGCGCCTTACCGCGCGGACGCTGGTCTCACGCCGTTCTTGCCGGAGTCAACGGACGCGCTCGGCGATGCGGCGGCTTTCTTCAACCGCTCACGCAACTCGGTCGCGCTGCAGGCCCGAACGCTCGCGCCGCTCTTCGCTGCCCTCCGCGCGCGTCCGCGCTGGAATGACACCGTCGCGTTCTTCCTGTCCGACCACGGCGAGCAGTTCCGCGAGCACGGCGGGCTGTACCACAACCACTCGCTCTACGACGAGGAGCTGCGCATTCCCGGCTTCGTCGTGGGCGGCGCGGGCGCGCTGGATGCGGAGATGCGAAAGGGCCTCGCAACCTTCGTGACGCAGCGCACGTACATGATGGACGTCCACCAGACGGTGGTCGCCGCGCTCGGCCTCTCCACAGCGCGCGCGTCGATGCCGCTCGCGTCGCGTGCGCACGGGCGGTCTCTCTTCTCGCCGCGCGTGCCGGATCAGGATCCGTTCGCGTTGCTGTCCACCTCCACCGCTGTGTGGGAGCCGGACGACCCCCGCTTTGGCGTTCTCTACCGCGACCGCAAGCTGTGGGGAGCTGCCGGCGCGCCGTGGAAGTGCTTCGACGTCTCGCGTGACTCCGGGGAGCACTTCCCACGCGGCGCCTCCGACTGTGATGAGCTCATGAAGGCCGCCCGACAAGCCTTTCCCGTGCAGGCGCCGAAGTAGCGGCGTTCAGAACCAGCGCTCGTCGCCCTGCAGCAGGAGCGGCATTGTCGCCGGCGCCAGTGGTCGTTCGCTCACCACCGCGATCTCGATGGCGCTGATGGCAGTGGCTGCCGTGATGGCCGCGACCGCGTTGCGCGCGTGCCTGGGGCGGGGCCACGGCGGCTCCGTCCAGCGAACACTGAAGCGGATGTAGCGAGCGTCGGCGCGAGAGGAGAAAACCTGGGCTTCCATCACTGCACCTCGATGGTGACGTCCTGCGAACCGGCGAGGTTCTGAGGATCGTAGGCGGTGATGCGCAATCCACGTGAGCCCTTCACGGCTACGGTGCTGATGGGTACGTCGAGCCCCCACGAGGTCCCGCCCAGCGAGGAGAGCGGATACTGCGTGGAGCCGCTTGGTGCCATCCACGTGAGCCACACCTGGCTGACGCTGGTCTTCGCGGTGGCGTTCACGCGCAGCGCGACAGTCTCGCCGGGCGCGTACGTGTCTCCTGCGGTGGGCGACGAGATCGTCACCACGGGCATCGCGGAGCCGTCCGTCAGCGTGAGTGTGCGCCGCGCAGAGGTCGTCGATGTGCCGCCGCCGTCCATCGCGCGAACGGACCATGCGCGTGCGCCGGTGCCGGCAGTGAACGCGAACGTGTAGGCGCCGCTGCTCCTGGTGCACGTGGTGCCGGCGGGTGGGGCGTCGCAGTCCACCTCCACCGTGCCGCTGGGCATCTCCCACTCCAGGTACACCTTGGAGGGTCTGCCGCCGGTGACCGTGGCAGACAACGAGAGCGGCGCGTTGCCCATCACGCTCGCGCCATCCGCCGGCGTGCCGAGCACCACGGCGAGCTGCGTGGTTGTGGTCCCGCCGCCAGCATCCATGGCCATGCTACCGGCGTCCATGACGCCCATCCCCTGGTTTTTCCCGAGCGCAGTGAACAGGTGCTGGACGCTGTCCTGCGAGCCGCCGCAGTTGCAGGCGCGCGCGGTGTACTCGCCACACGCCACGGTCTGGTCGATGAAGTGCTTCGGCCATGCGCAGTCGAACAGGTAGCTCATGAGGTCTGGGCAGTAGAGCTCGTGGTCCAGACCGAACGCGTGACCGGCCTCGTGCGTCACGACGCGCGCCTGGTCGTCGGGGCCTTGGAGCAGCTGGTCGAACGCGAAGACGACGGCGCGCTCGATGACCGAGCAGTCCCCGGTGAGCGGCGAGATCCCCGCGGCGGAGGACGGCTGTCCGATCATGCTCGGGTGGCCGCTGACCACGACCTCCACGTGCGGTGCGGCACCCGGATCCTGATCGGTGACCACCACGTTGAACGGCGCGTAGGTCTGCCGCGTCAGGTCCATCAGCTGCTGCCAGTCAGAGGCAGTCCGCGAGTAAGCGGGCATCGTCACGGCCTGCGAGACGAGCGTCGAGCGGTTCGCGCTGGAGTTGTCGATGCCGTTGCCCGGGTAGTACGTGCCGCCGTTCTTGTTCAGGAAGATGACGCGAGGTCCCGCCAGTGGCGCCGCTGCGAAGCCTTGCTCCGCGCCGCCTGAGGACGACTGCGAGCCCACGCGCACGACGACACAGCCCGCAGGCTGCCCCTGTGCCGCCACGGGCGGGTCCGCGCTCTGCGCTTGCGGCGCGGGCCCCGTCACGCCTGCATCGTGACCGGCCTTTGGCGAAGTCACCACGAACGAGTCCGAATCGGACGACTGTGTCGAACAACCAACCGCGATGCCAGCCGCCGAAAGCAACACCACACAACCAACGATGAGCGAGCGCATACGATCCTTCTCGCGTCCCCGACCTCTTCCCGGAAGTCGCGTGGCCCCGTCGCAACGAGCATGCCGAGGCTGGAGGAAAAGACACTATTGAATCAATTTCAATAGTTCAAAGAGGCTTGTTTTTCCGTGCGCGGAAAGATCCAGCCGAACGTGGTCCAGCGAGGAACCACGGAGTGGATCGAAGGGGAGGGCGCGAGACGACGACGACTTCGACCTCGACGACGACAAGGACAACGACTTCGACTTCGACTCCGACTCCGACGTCGACTCCGACTCCGACGCGATCGAGATCTACGCGGCGCCCTCCGACAACGACAACGATGACGATGACGACGACTGTTGGCAACCTTGCCAACAACGGGATCGGGGCCTGGCTGCCCGCTGGGCGTGGGGGCGAGGCTCACGCGCTGGTTCAGATACGCCGCGGATAGAGGCCCCCCCCGCGGCGGGTTCTTCGCGTGAGCGCCAGGCGCCGTGGCGCGTCAGCGCGAACGAGCGCGTGCGTGCGCTGTTGGCAAGGTCGCCAATAAGACCAGCAGCCCCAAGAAGCGTTGGCTAGCCGACCACGTCTTCGAACAGGCTCGGCGGCACCGCGCGCACCAGTCGCCGCATGAGCGAGGGGTCCGCGATTCGCTTCTCCAGCCGGTGGACCAGCTTCGAGAGGGGTGACTTCTCCTTGCAGCGCACGCAGAACATGTCGCGCTCGGAGTCGAACTCCAGCTCGCCCGCCCAGTCCGGATCGCCCTTTTCCGCCAGGAACTGCAGAACGGCTTCCACGGTGTACCCGTTCACCTTGCGGCGCGCCTTCCGGAGCGCCGAGGACAGGGCCGCGATCGCGTCGGGCTCGAACGTGATTCCGTAGCCGCCGGGTGCAGCGGACTTCGTGATCTCGAGGGGATTCTTCTCTTCGCTCATGGGCAACGTCAAACGGTTGACGCCACCCTAGCAGCGCCTGGGGTAAAAGGCCTCATTCCCGGCGTTCGGGCAGGTGCGTTGACCCTTGGCGGTGCCTCGCGACGCTTCTATCCTCGGCGGATGCGCGTCCTCATCGCCGACGACGAACCGGGCCTCCTACGGGTGCTCTCGCGCTGTTTGTCGAACTGGGGCTACGAAGCCGTCGTCGCCAAGGACGGCCTGGAAGCCTGGCGAATCCTCAGTGACGTCGATCCTCCTCGCGTCGTCATTCTCGACTGGGACATGCCTGGCCTCAACGGCGTGAAGGTCTGCCGGATGCTGCGCGAGAGCGAGGGCGGCGACCAGTCGTATGTGATGCTCCTCACCGCACGTCAGGCTCACACCGATCTCGTGGAGGCGCTCGAGGCGGGCGCGGACGACTTCATCTCCAAGCCGTTCGAGCTCCGCGAGCTCCAGCTCCGCATCGCAAAGGGCGTCTCCACGCGCGAGCGCCGCAACACCGACCGCATGCCGCCGCTCTCGCAGGGCTCGGGGGCGCTGCCGGCGGGCTTCACGCTGGGCGGGAAGTTCAGGCTGGAAAAGAAGATCGCGGAAGGTGGGATGGCCACCGTCTGGCAGGCGCTCCACCTCTCGCTCGGGATCAACGTGGCCGTGAAGTTCATGAAGCCGGAGTTCACCAAGAACGCCGACTACACGAGCTTCGAACGCGAGGCCCGCGCCGCCGCGCAGCTCCGCGATCCGCACACCGTGCGCGTATACGACCACGGGCTCACGCAGGACGGCTCGCCCTACCTCGTCATGGAGTTCCTCGCGGGCGAGGCGCTGTGGGATCGTGTCGAGCGCGACGGCCCGCTCACGCCCGAGGCGACCATCCTGCTCGTATCGCAGGTGGCCTCTGCCCTGGACGAGGCGCACACGCGCGGGATCATCCACCGCGACGTGAAGCCAGAGAACATCGTCCTGACCGACGATCCGTCTGGCAGTGGGCCCTTCCAGGCCAAGCTCGTGGACTTTGGTCTTGCGCACCCGAACTGGCAGGAGAGCGCGGGCGTGAGCGTGGCCGGAACGCCCATGTACATGACCCCCGAGCATCTCTGCGGAGAGCAGCCGCCGAGCCCCGCGCTCGACATCTGGGGCCTTGCGGTGACGGCGTACATGGCCATGACGGGCGCGCGCGCGTACGCGGGCACGTCGATCTCCGAGATCGTGAAGGCGATATGTGCGCCGCCCCCCGTACCGTCGCAGGTGCAGCCGCGGATCCCCAAAGGCGTGGATGCATGGTTCGCCCGTGCGTGTGCGAACGAGCCCGCCGATCGTTTTCCCACCGCGCTGGCACTCGCCTCAGGCTTCGCGGATGCATGGCGCGACGACAGCATGCGGCCCGAGCGCCATCGCAACGTGAAGGCCGTTGGCACCATGGCCCCGACCGAGCCTGACTCCTCCCGTCCCGCTGCCGCGGCAGGCCCCGGGAAGCGAGAACAGCGCCCACCGCGGGTCGAGCGATAGTGCAGGACCTCCCCCGACCCGACGGGGTTTCCGCGCCGTCGCGGCTGGTGGTGAACGCGGATGCCTTCGCGTGGATGGCGACGAACCCAGCGCCCCAGGGCGCGGCCGTGATCACATCGCTCCCGGACGTGTCCGAGCTGCCGCTGCCTTTTCCGGCGTGGAGGCTCTGGTTCATGGAGGCCGCGCGCGCCGTGATCGCCTGGACCCCTGCAGAGTCGATCGCTGTCTTCTACCAGAGTGACATCAAGCGTGACGGCGTCTGGGTGGACAAGGGCTACCTGGTTTTGCGCGCAGCAGAGGACCTCGCCGCGCGGGTGCTCTTCCACAAGATCGTCTGTCGCAAGCCGCCCGGCACCATCGCCCTCGGCCGCCCTTCCTACTCGCACATGATCGGGATCACGCGCGGCGCTCCTCAGCAGACGGACTCCCCCGGCCCGGACGTGCTGCCCGACGCGGGGCACATGCAGTGGAGCCGCGCCATGGGAGAGACGGCATGCAAGGTCGCCTGCAACTACGTCGCGCGAGCAGCGGGCGCGCACACCATCGTCGACCCGTTCTGCGGGCGCGGTACCGTGCTGGCGGTCGCCAACCAGCTCGGTCTTCGAGCCATCGGCGTTGATCTCAGCGCCAAGCGGTGCAAGGAAGCATTGCGAGCTGATACATTGCGCCGGGCATGACACCGCGACGCATCTTCGTGATCGGCTCCGTGGTCACCCTCGCGCTCTCCGCGACGCTGGGGTGGTACCGGCCGGGCATGTGGTTCGTGTTTGCGATCGTGCTCGTCGTCGTGCTGCTCGGTGTCTACGACTGGTTCCAGGTCAAGCACACGATCCGGCGGAATTTCCCGGTCGTCGGACGTTTCCGCTACATGCTCGAGCTCGTCCGCCCCGAGCTCCATCAGTACTTCGTGGAGACCAACATGTCGGGGCGACCGTTCTCGCGCGAGCTTCGGTCGCTCGTCTACCGCCGCGCCAAGAACGAGAACGACACGATACCGTTCGGCACGGAGCGCAACGTCTACGAGGTCGGCTACGAGTGGATGAATCACTCCCTGGCGGCGCACGAGCCTTCGCACGATCCGCCGCGCGTTACGATCGGCGGGCCCGACTGCAAGCAGCCGTACGAGGCGGCCGTTCTCAACGTGTCGGCCATGAGCTACGGGGCGCTGAGCAAGAACGCGATCCTCGCGCTGAACAAGGGCGCGAAGATGGGCGGCTTCCTCCACAACACCGGCGAAGGCGGGCTCACGCCGTACCACATGGAGGGCGGGGGTGACGTCACCTGGCAGATCGGGACCGGTTACTTCGGCTGTCGCGACAAGGACGGTGGCTTCGATCCGGAGAGCTACAAGGACAAGGCGCAGCTCCCGAACGTGAAGATGATCGAGCTGAAGCTTTCACAAGGTGCAAAGCCCGGACATGGCGGCATGCTGCCTGCGCGCAAGGTCACCGCCGAGATCGCGAAGATCCGGAACGTCCCCGTTGGCAAGGACGTCCTCTCGCCTCCCGCCCACTCGGCATTCAAGACGCCGCTGGAGCTCTGCGCGCTGATCGGCAAGCTCAGGGACCTGTCGGGCGGAAAGCCGGTGGGCTTCAAGCTGTGCGTCGGGAAGCGCCGTGAGCTCTTCGCGCTTTGCAAGGCGATGCTCGAGACACAGATCCTCCCGGACTTCATCACGGTGGACGGCGGCGAGGGCGGAACTGGCGCTGCGCCGCTGGAGTTCTCGAACGTGCTCGGCACGCCGCTGAACGAGGGGCTCATTCTCGTGCACAACGCGCTTGTTGGCATCGGCGTGCGGGACAAGGTGAAGGTGATCGCCAGCGGTCGCGTGGTCACGGGCTTCGACATCGCCCAGAAGATCGCCATCGGCGCGGACCTCACCAACAGCGCACGCGCCATGATGTTTGCGCTCGGCTGCATCCAGGCGCAGAAGTGCAACACGAACGACTGCCCCACCGGTGTCGCCACGCAGAATCCTGATCTCGTTGCAGGGCTCGTGGTGGACGACAAGGCAGCGCGCGTTCGCAGCTTCCAGAAGAACACCGTGCGCGCCTTCCAGGAGCTGCTCGCGGCATCGGGCATGAAGCATCCGAGCGAGCTCCGCCCATGGCACATCCTGCGGCGCGTGAGCCCGACCGAGGTGAAGCACTACGGGGAGATGTACGAGTACATCGAGGCGAACGAGCTGCTCTCGGAGCCACTGCCGAAGAGCTATGTGCGTGCATGGCGCGCGGCAAGGCCCGACTCCTTCGCCTCCGCGGTGACGGATTGATCGCCGCCGTGGGCCCGCCCTACAGGGAGCCCGGCAAGGCCACTGGCCTTCCATTTCCGCGCAACGGAGCGCGCGCGTTCGACACGGTGATCGGCCTTCTGGCGCTCGCTGCGGTCTGTGCACCGCTCGTACTCGTGGGTGATGCCATCGGTGTGCTGAACGCGATCAGGCTCGGCGGAGCCGGCATGTGGCCGCTCGTGTTGTCGGCCGTTGCGTCGGCGTGCGTGGTCCTCGCGCTCGGTGTGCTGCTGGTCCGCGGCCGAAAGCTGCCCGTGGCTGCGGTCGTGGGAGCGGCGCTCGTGCCGATCCTCGTGGCACTCATCGGGGAGATCGTGGTCCATCGTCAGGTCGCAGCGGCGCTCGTCGGCGAATCGATCGAGCCGGGCACGCGTCTCCGCATCGCGTTCGAAGGCATGGCCGAGGAGACGAACGCGCCGCTCTACGCCGCGATTGCGTGTTCACTACTGCTCCTGTCGGCGGCGAACGGCGCTGCAGGCGTTGCGGGCACCGTTGACCACGCGCGGCTCTCGTTTCGCTCGGGCCCGCTCTGGCTTCTGTCGCTGGCGTTCTCCATCACGTGGATGGGGCTGGGGCTCGCGTGGGTGATCTCCACAAAAGCCATGTCGGGAGGCCTGGCGATCGTCGTGGTCGGTCTGGTCGCTCAGATTGTCGTGACGTTGCTCGCGGTCGTCGTCACGCGCGCCTCGGTGAGTCTTCCGGGCTGGCACGACGCAGACGAGGCGCGGCACATTGCTGGGGCGATCGTGTGTGCGGCGCTCGCCTCGTCGCTCTGCATGGTGCTCGTCGACCGCGCCGTGCTGTTGTTCGTCGAGCGCCAGATGTGGTCTGCCGTCTCGGACGCTGGCGTGGATGCGAGCCAGCGGGCGCGGCTGCTCCACGAGTGGGTCGTCGCGCAGCGCACATTTTCCAGGGTGACGCTCGTGCACGGCATAGGCACCCTTTGCTCCTTCGCGCCTGCCATCATTCGCGCGCACGGTCGCGGCACATCCGCCGTCAGCCGTAGCGCCGTGGTTGCGTTCGGGCTCTTCGTTGCGACCGTGGTCGCGTTCTATGGCGTCACGTCGCAGCGCGCGGAGCTCCTGCGGCAGTGCGGCATGCTCGCGCGCATCGACACGGTCTTCAATGGCAACCTGCCCGTGGTTCACGACGGAACGAGTCTGCCGCTCGCCACGCGCAATCCGCGGGTGCTGCATCTTCGCGGTCTGCGGTCGACCCCGACAACCGACAGCGTCAACACGGTGGCGACCGAAGGAGACACGTCGCTCGGGGCGGTTGTGCTGGATCTCGACTTCACCGCGTATTTCGGTGAGGCGCGCGAGCTGACCCTCGAGATCGTCGTCCGCTCCGAGCTGCCTCTGGTCCAGCGCGCGCTCGACCCGGAGATCGCAGTGCTGGTGCCAACAGGTCCACCCGTTGTCGCGGTGCGCCTGATGATAGCCACGTCCAAGGATTTCCTGCCGCGCGTGGAGCTACGCCGTGATGATGTCCTCGTCACGCCCGCCACGGGCGCGCCCCATCGGATCTTGCGGGGCGCATCGCGGACCGAGCAGCTCCGCGCCGGCGTGGACGCCACGCCCTCTTCGCCGGAGATCCACATTGTCGCGCAGCACACGACCACGCTCCAGGAGCTGGTCTCCGTGGTCGTGGCCTTCGACCGAGGGTGGGAGCGCGTCGTGGTCCATCTCCCCCAGCCGGAGTCGCCAGCGGGCGATGGTCAGCTCCTACCCAAGCCGTAGCTCGTAGATGCGATCCTCACCTACGCCGCGCGACTCCGGGTCGGGCCCGCGCGTGAAGCCCATGCGCTCGTACAGGCGGACGGCATCCGTGAACACCGTTCGCGTCCGCAATCCAACGCGGGCGTAGCCCCGCTCCTTTGCGCTCTCGATCGCACGCGTGAGAAGGGCATGCCCAGCGCCAACGCCGCGCGCATCCGCCGCCACGAACAGCTTGCTCACCCAACCCCCGTCGTCGTGTGGTTCCAGTGCGACCAGGCCCACCACGCTCCCGTCGTGCTCGTACACCCAGTCGTCGTGGGTACTGCGCGCGCCAAACGTGTAGATGTCCGCGTCCGTGCCGCGTGGGTCCGGCTCGATCCCGAACGAGCGGAGGGAGGCAAACACTATGTCGCACGCCGCCGGCACGTCGTTCGGCGTGGCGCGGCGAATCATCAGCCCGGTCGCGCTGCGCTCTCGCCGCCATTGATGCGTTCGAGCTCGTCCTGTGCGATCTCCAGGTGCTGCGCGCGCTCGTTCCGATGGACGAAGTTGAAGTAGTAACCAAGGCCGAATATCACGATGAAGAACGCGAAGAGGCCGCCGCCGATCAGCGGCTTGTAGAACGCCGCGAGCGGACTGAGCGCGGCAGCGACCAGCAGATAGAGCAAGTGCTTGCGCTCCTTCTCGAGGTCGGCGCACATCTCGGTGAGGTTCTTCACCTCCTCCTCGTACTTCTTGCGAAGCTCCTCGCTGCGGCTCGACATGGCGCTCACGAGCCGTTTTAGGGTCCGGCTGTGCTCCTGTAAAGGGACTCGCACGCGCGACGGGCAGGTGCGCCAGGACTTGCTATGATCGATATTGGCGTCCGCACGCGGTCGCTCCTTCTTCCTCCGCAACTTCCACGGGTTCATGAATCGCACATTCGCCACGTCGTCGGTCCTCCTGGCTCTCGTTCTTGCGTGCGGCACGTCCTCCTCAGGCGGCGGGGGAGGTGGTGGTGGCGGAGGCGATGGTGGCACCGAGGGTGGTGTCGACGTCACCGAGGGCGGCGTGAACGGGTCGGACAGCGGCGGCGGCGGCGCGGACACCGGGCAGAACCCACCCCCGAGCCTGTGGAACGTCACCGGCGAGAAGATCGACATCAACGGGACCAGCCGTACGTACACCCTGAGCGTCCCGAAGAACTACGACGCTGCGAAGAAGTATCCGCTCGTGTTCGTGTTCCACGGCGACGGCGGCAACGGCGGTTCGCTCCGCGGTTACTTCTTCTTCGAGGCCGCTAGCGGAACGGACGCCATCGTCGTCTACCCCGACGCCATCGACGCGACCTGGGATCTCTACGACACGGATCCGAACAACAAGGATTTCCCGTTCATCGCGTCCGTTATTGACAAGGTTGCCAATAGCTTCACTGTCGACAAGGCCCGCGTGTTCGCTGCGGGCTGGTCGAATGGCGGGTTCTTCGCCAACGAGCTCGCGTGCAACAGGCCCGGGCTCATCGCCGCCATCGCGTCCAACTCTGGAGGCGCGCCCGGAACCGATCAGATGAACTGGCCGCTGCACTACCCAAGCGGCGACTTCAAGTGCGTGAACAACGAGGCGCCCGTCCCGGCGTTCATCGTGCAGGGCGCCGTCGACGGTACGGTGACGAAGGACAGCGGCGAGTACGACGGTGCCTACTGGGCCTACGTGAACGGGTGCGCCACCACGACCATGGCGGTCGGACCCGCGCCGTGCATCCAGTACGACGCATGCCCCGCGGGGCAGGGCGTCGTCTATTGCGAGATCCCGAACATGGGCCACGCCATCTGGCAGAACACGGCGGCCGGCGCGTGGGCGTTCTTCAAGACCCAGAAGCCCTGACGCACGCGCGCATTCAGCCGGGCGAGTCGTGAGCGGTCACTTGAACGCGTTGCAGACGTTCGCGTTCACGAACGGCGTGCTTGCGACGCAGGTGAACGTGCCCGGATCGCAGACGAAGGACGTGCACTCCGGATCGGAGCCGCACGCCGAGCCGTTGGCCTTCGACGGCGCGCACGTCCACGTGTTCTCCGCCGTGTAGGCGCCCGCCGCAATGCCATTGCAGTAGAGGGCGACGGGCGTCTCGCTCCCGCGCTTGGAGCACATCTCCTGGCCCTGGTCGTATCGCTGATCGATCGAGCCGCCCTTGTAGGCGACCTCGCAGCTGGTGCCGGACGCGTGGAGCGCCTTGCACGTGCCGCTGCCCGCGACGGCGAGCTCGCAAGTGGCATTGCCGGCGCACTCCACCGATGCGGTGCATGCTCCACCGAGCGCCACGTTGCCAGTGAGCGCAGCCATGCAGTTCGCGACGTTCGTCTTCACGGTGCTGCCGAGCGCCGTGCAGCTGGCCGTGTTGCCGACGGCGGTGAGGCAGCTGGATCGTGAAGCGGGATTGATGGTGACGTTCGCGGGGCTCGCCGAGTACAGCCCTCGCCCCGTCGCCTCGTAGCCGAGCGCATCGAAGATCTGGCGACAGGACAGCGGCTTCATGATGTAGCCAGGCTGGATGGCGGAGCAGCAACCAGACACACGACCGCACAGGACTGCCGCGACCTCGTCGGCGAAATCCACGACCGTGTTGTTGGTTGCGCCGCCATGCTGCGAGATGGCCCACTGGAGGAACGCGTACACGTCCGTGTCGAGACGCGCCCAGTAATCCAGCCATTTTGCGGACGGATCGAAGCGCGTCTCCGTGCCGATGAGCGTGTGCGTGCCTTCGAGGAAGAGAGGCCCGCCAGAGTCACCGCCGTCCGTGATGCGCGACGTGTTGTTGTCGTGCGTGTAGCCGTTCGCGGGCCCGGACAGCGTGACGGGCGCACTGAGGACCAGGCCCGCTGCAGAGGAGATGAACGCCCGTCCGACCGCGGAGACCGTGGGGTGCGTGGGGCCAATCGGGTACACCGTGGCGTCCCACGTGGGCAGCGTGACGCCGCTGATCGCCGTGTCCAGATAGATGAGGCCAATGTCGTGGAGCGCGGCGTCGGTCGAGTCGTAGTTGACGACGCTCAGCGTATAGAACGCGGGATCGTAGGGCTCCCCGGAGGACGCCGTGCGGGTCTGCGCACCGCCGGCCGCGAACGGCGCGGTCACCGTCCAGGTGCCGTGAGGGCCAGCTCCGTCGTCGTCGGGGTTGAACGAGACACAGTGCGATGCGGTGAGCACCACGCGCGGTGCGATGACGACGCCGGAGCAGAAGTCGTTCGCGTTGTTGTGGACGCTGACCTGCACGGCCTCCGTGTATGCGGCCGCGGAGCGCTGCGGATTCAGGATGTCCGAGGAGATCGCGGCCGTGTCCTCGGGTGCCGGCGCGCCTGCCGCGCAGCCCACCGCGAGCACCCCAAGGGCACACAAGATCATGGTGGCTGCTCCGCCACGAAGTCCCCGCATCATCGCTTCATCGTACGGATATTGCGCCCCTCCGCCAGAGGAAACGCGGGGGCAGATGTGCGCAGCGGCGTCGGCTCGGTGCAGTTCGCCCTCAGTTCGGGGGCGCGAAGATGCCTACGAGCGCACCTATGGTCTCATCCGCCGCGTTCTCGGCCGCTTTTCCGCCCTGGTTCACGGCCACGAGCAGGGCCAGGTTCTTCGCGGGCAGCACCCAGGTGAGCGCGCGGATCGCGGGATCACGCGATCCGTAGTTGAGCGCTAGACCCGCGCCGGCCCACGATCGAGAGACCGCATACCAGCCGCGCGCGTGTGTCGCATCGACCGGGAGCTGGAGCTCGTCGAATGAGGGCGGCTTGAGGACAACGGTGGTTGCACCACGCGCACCTCCCAGATGCAGGTCGATCAACTTCGCCCAGTCGCGGAGTGCGCACCGGAGCCCTTGCGCAGGCGCGAACGCCGTGGGCGGCTCGTCCACGAAACCCGGCCAGATGGGCGCCGCCACGTCCGACATCACCACGTGGCCCCAGGGAACGGCCGGGTGGACGCCCAGGTCGCTTTGCACCACCGTGCACGTCTTCATCTCGAGCGGCGCGAACACGCGCGCCTGTGCCAGCACTTCCCACGACGTGCCCGTGACGTGCTCCATCATCACCGCCGCGAGCAGGAAGCTCGCATCCGATTCGGCGAAGCTGCCGTGCGCAACCTCGGGCGGAGCGGCAAGGAGCGAGCGCGCTGCCTGGTCGCGCAGTGCGCGTGGCTCGCCCGATCTTCGCGCGTCGCTCACCACTGCGGCGGGAATGACTCTTGGCGCGCCTCCCAGCTGCGCAAGCAGATCCGCGAGTGTCACATCCGTGTAGGCTGCATGCATCGGAACGTCGGGCATCGCGGCGGCGAGCTTGGTCTTCCATCCCAGAAGGCCGTCCTGCACCAGCGTTGCCGCGATGGTCGCCGTGAGCGTCTGCGCCGCACCGCCGATGTGGAAGAGATCATCGGTGGTGACCTTCGTCGGATCGCCGAGCTCGCGCACGCCTACCGCTCCGACCCCAAGGACGTCGCTGCCGCCCAGCACGAGCGCCGAGAGCGCAGGTAGATCGTACTTCGCGCGAATGGTCTCCAGCAGCGGGGCCAGGTCCTGGTTCTTCGGCGGGCCAGGCATGTCGGCTGCGGCGTCGGGCAGCAACGTGCCAAGGCCCCCGTCCTTCGTTGTGCCTCCGCCACCGTGGTCGCTATTCCCCGACGTGCCGCATGCGCCAAGGGCGAGCGCGACGAGGAGCGGTGCCGCAGGCCCTCCGAATGCGCGTCGTCGGTCCATCCAATGCAGTATATCAGGCCCGGAGCACAGAGGTGAGGAGCGCAGCAACCTCTCCCACCCGCGCGAGATCCTTCGGTCGCGAGAGCTGCACGGCGACGACCGACAAGGACAGCTCGGCGACTCGGCGGGCCTCCAGCGCCAGGAGCTCGCGGTCGTCGATCGCAAAGCGAACGAAGCTCTGTACCCACGCGCGCGCGCGCAGCATCGGCGCAAGCGGAGCCAGCACGGGCGTCTCGCGCTCCGCGAACGCGAGCGTGATCACCGCGGCCAGCCTGGTGGGGCCGCGAGCAAGCGAACGAGCATGCCGCACGAGCTTCGGGCCCGCACCGCCGGGTGAGAGCCAGAGGACCGACTCGGTCGGGAGGACGTCGTACCCGCCGGCTGCGTCAGCCAGCGCGATCGCGTCGTCCGCGAGGAGCTCCCAGCCGTGGTCATGCACCAGCGCGTGGGCGAGCGTGGACTTGCCGTCCCCACTGCGTCCGAGCAGCAGCAGCGCGCGCCCATTCTTTGCGATGGCGGCACCGTGGAGGGCGATCTCACCGCGAAGATGACGCAGGAGGAGCATGGCGCTGCCGCCTTCGATCTTCTTGCGCGCCTCCTCCGGACAGCTCGGCTCGAACGTCAGCCGGGGTGCCTCGCCGCGGGCCTTCGCGCGCAGGGTCGCCACGCCGGTCCATTCCGCGACGTGGTCATCCCCGTCCTTGCCTATGCGGAAGGACCCGAAAGGTTCGTCGTGCACGGCCAGCCAGCGCGTGTTCCCGCTCATGCGCGGGCCCGTGCGAGCCATGACTCGGTGGCAAGGAGCGAGAGCAGCTCGCCGTCATGGTCGGAGCCGCTCAGGTGTGCGGTCGAGAGCGCGGCGTTCGCAGCAGCCCCATCCACGACCTCGAGCGCGGCGAGCGCGGCGAAGCGGTCCGCGCTGCGGCTCCTGTCGGCTGCGATCAACGCCGCGTGCAGAGGGCGAAAGGACGCCTTCCCCGGGCGTGCGATCAGCGTTGGCGGCAAGAGCTCCGCCAGGGCATCGCGGAAGAGGCCGCGGCGCCGGCCCTTCGCAAGGAGAAACTCCGGTCGGAGCGAGAGGGCGAACGTCACGAGCTCGTGGCAGAGGTACGGGTCGGCGCGAAGAATCCCGGACAGCGCCTCCTCTTGTGCGCGCAGCTCCGAGAGCCGCGCAAGCTCGCTCGAGAAGAAAGCACGCGATAGTCGCGTCTCGGCGCCTTGCTCGATCGGTGGCGGGATGTCGCGCGTGCGTGCCCACTCATCTTCGCGCGCCCGTCGCAGGCGTGGGCCGTCGAACGCGCGAACCGCAGGCCTGTCGGGTCGACCCCGGATGGCTCGGACGGATCGCCGAACGGTCGCCGGCAGGAAGCGCCGCACGAGTGGAACCAGCGCTCGTCTCGCTCCTACCGCGAACGACGCATCATCGTACGCACGCCCGACGCCGATGGCGCGCGCCAGGCCGCCGCGCAGGACAAGGCGCGACGCCGCCTCCGGATCGCCGTCCAGGCACGCGTCCGCGAACGCGCCGGACAGCACGACGGTGGCTCCCCACTCCCTTGCGCGCGCGAGCAACGTCGCCTCCAGCGCGCCGCTTGGCCATATCAGCGGCAGCCCGGCCGCCTCGGCGCCAAGGTCGAAGGCCTGATCGCCAACGGACACGCGGCATGGCGTCACGCGATGGGCGCGAGCAAGGTCGGTGAGGTACGGACGGTCGGTGTCTTCGCCGGCGAAGTCGATCGCGAACGCGTTCACCTCGTGGTGCAGGCCGTGCGCGATCGCGAGCAACGCAGCCGAGTCGAGGCCTCCGCCCGTGAGCACGCCGACACGGCCAGGTCCGGCACCCACGGCGTTCGCCACCGCGCGCGTCAGCACTTCCAGCAGCTCATGGGAGCGCGCCCGGTCCGCGGCGGGCCGAGGCGGCGAGAGGCGCGTGAGCGACCATCCGCTTCTCGTGACGGCCGCGTGCATGCCTGTCGCAAGCTCCAGGACTTCACGGTAGATGGAACGCTCGCCCAGGGCGGGTAGATGCGCACAACGTGAGGCGAGCACGTCCGCGTCGAGCGTCACCGGCAGGTCGAGCACGCGCGACGCACGGACCATCCAGCCGAGGTCCGTCGATGCAAGGACGCCATCCGCGCAGGCGCGCAGATACGTGGGGCGGCCACCAAAGCCGCTTCGCGTGACGGACAGCTCTGGCGAGCCGTCCATCGCCACGAGCTCCGCAAACGGCAGCGGCGAATGCCCGAGGCGCGCGCCGCTCGCAATCGCAACGCTCGGTGCGCACGCCAGGACGAGCGCGTGCTGACCGTCTTCGTACGCTCGCGTGACGAGAGGCCTGCGACCTGGTGCATCGCCCTCGTGCGCGATGAGTCTGGATGCGTCGCGCGCGCTTCCCACGTACGCGAGGATCACGACTCGTTCACATTGCCATCACGAAGGTGCCAGCGCCTTCGGCGATGCCGGACGATCCGCCGAGCGTGAGCTCGCGCACCGAACCGAGACGGACAAGGCGGGGGGCCTCGTACGGTCTCCGCGGCTGCGGCGCCTCCGGCACGGGGATGGCCGCGTCTTTCGAGGGCGTCACGACCCCACGCTATCCGCACCGTCGGGGCATGGCAACGTCGGCGTCAACGCCGTCGCGCCATGATACAATGCTGTCGTGCGCATCGCGCTGCTCTACCCCCCTCCCTGGAAGATCGCAGAGCCAGACGCGCCCGCCTACGGCGCGGATGAGGGCCCGCCCGACGACTATTCCGCGGGCGACCTCGACGCGGATTTCTACCAGACGCCGTGGGGCCTCTTCGCGCTCGGCGCCCAGGCCATGCGGGCGGGGCACTCCGTCAAGATCGCGAACCTGTCCTCCTTTCCGTGGCGCGCAGTGGAGAAGCTCGTCGATGAGCTCGACGCGGACGTCTATGGCCTCTCGTGCTGGACGGCGAACCGCCGCGGCGTCGACTACATATCGCGCGCGATCAAGGCGCGCCGCCCGAACGCGCACGTCGTGGTGGGCGGTCCGCATGCGACGCCGCTCGCAAACGAGGTGCTCGCGCAGTACACGGCGGTCGACACCGTGGTCACCGGCGAGGGGGACACCACGTTCCTCGAGATCATCTCGCGGCTCGCGGCCGGCACGAGCACGCGCGGAATCGCAGGTAGCGTGTATCGCGACGACTCCGGGCGGGCAGTGCACGGCCCGGAGCGCGCCAACATCGAGGACCTCGACACGCTCGCGTCTCCACACGAGTACTTCGACACGCACATCGTCATGACCTCGCGCGGGTGCCCGTGGGCCTGCACGTTCTGCGGCGCGGAGACCACGTGGGGTCGCGGCTTCCGCAGTCAGTCGGTGGCCTACACGCTGCACGCGCTGCGGCGCGCTGCGGACCGGCTGCCCGTGAAGATGCTCCAGATCAAGGACGACACGTTCACCACGCACAAGAAGCGCGTCCTCGAGCTCTGCGAGACGATGCGCCGCGAGGGTCCGAACGTTCTCTGGAGCTGCGACACGCGCGTGGACCTCCTGTCCGAGGAGCTCTTGCGGGCCATGCGCCTGGCAGGTTGTCAGCGCCTCTCGCTCGGCGTGGAGTCAGGATCTCCCGACATCCTCAAGCGCATCGACAAGAAGATCACGCCGGAGGAGATCCTTGCCAGCACGCTGCTGGCGAAGAAGTTCGGCATCAAGGTCCGCTACTACATGATGCTGGGCAACCGCGGCGAGACGCGGCAGACCTTCGACGAGACGCTCGCTTTCCTGGAGAAGGCGGCCCCGCACGAGTACGTGTTCTCGTGCCTGTCGATCTACCCAGGCACGCGTGACTTCGACGCCGCCGAGAAGACGTGGCTCGACAGGAACGTGTACTTTACAGGTAAGTTCCAGGAGCTGAAGACCCCGTTCGACGCCTCCGACGAGGACACCGCCTACTTCAACGCCTGGTTCCGGGATCACAACGGCCTGCGCGAGGGCTGGAAGGAGTCCACCGCGGACTTCCGCGCCGTGGCGGAGGCGCTGGGCACACCGCACCATGCAGCGCACATGGACCTGGGCGCCGCGCTCTTCCACGACGGAGATCTGGACGGCGCGGAGCGCGAAGTGCGTCGCGCGCTCGACCTTGGCTACCCGTGCCCTGGGCTCGCGCTGAACCACCTGGCGTGCATCGCGAAGGCGCGCGGCGATCTGGACGGCATGATGGAACGCTTCAGTGAGGCGGCGAAGAAGGACCCGCAGCACTACGTGCTCATCCAGAACGTGAACCGCGCGCGGGCATGGTTCAAGGCGGAAGGACCCGCAAAGAAGCTGCCGCTCGAGCTCGTGGTCCGCCACGATTTCCAGCTCCTCGAGCGCACCATGCAGCCAACGCTGCCGGGGCCGCTGCCGCCGGACTTCGTGACGTGGACGACCCCGGACACTGCGGTGCCGTCGCTCGACTACGTGAAGACGCCGAACATCGAGGGCTCGAAGAAGGAGCTCAAGACGCGCCTCAAGGTGGTTCGCTGAAGCCTAGTAACGGAAGCCCACTGACAGCACGAGCTGGCCGGTGGTGCCGCCGATGAACCCTTCGCCGCGCGCGGCCACGTCGGCGAACGCGGCGTGGTCCCCACGGAAGCCGAAGCGGTAGACGTCCGCGCTGGTGTGGATGAACGCACCCGCCGTGTACGCCTGCGCGTGCCCATCGAACGTCGCCCGCTGGATGCGCAACGAACCGATGAACGCGCCACCACCGAAGCGAAAACGCGACGAGCGCCCGTCCATGCCGAGCCCAACCGACCCGTCGATCACACGAAGTCCCGCGGTGCTGTCGCCGTAGAGCAGATCGCCAAAGCCATAGATCGCGAGCTTGTCGTTGTGCACCCCAAGAGCAAGCCGGAAGTCCCCCAGCCGCTCCGCAATGTCGAACACGCGACCCACGGACAAGCCGATCGCCCCGGAGCCGTAAAGAGAGAAGCGAGCAGCACGACGAGAGGAGGGGGAGGAGGTCCAGGGCAAAGTCGAAGTGAAGGTCGGTGTCGAAGGCGAAGTCGAGGTCGAGGTCGGTGTCGAGGTCGAAGTCGAAGTCGAAGTCGAAGTCGAGGTCGAAGTCGGTGTCGTCGCCGGCTCTTCCGGTGGCGGCAGCGGTGGCAACTCCGCTCTCGCGATCGCGGGCCCTGCCAGCGCGCACGCCACGACCACGCTCCCCAGCGCGCGCCTCACTTGCACAGCTCCACGTCGAACGCGGAGCCTGGTCCGCGCTCGCTGTCGGCCAGGAAGTTTCCCGAAAGTGCGCGCGCGCAGGTTCCGGATGCCACGAGCTCGATGCACGAGTCCTTGCGGATGCACTGGGAGGTCTTGATCGAGAAGCTCGGGCGAAGCGTCTCGCCGCACGTTGTCTGGTATTCGCAGTTCCAGCCGCGGGCGTCCACGGTGGGGCAGCAGTGCGAGAGATGCGCGACTGCCTCCTCGCACTCGATCTCGTCGGGCCGGATCTCGCCGCACGCATACGCCGCGAGCACGAGCAACACGATCACGGCGACGGAGGTGGCCCTCGGCATCGTCGCCAGACTACCGCAGAGGACCCGCCAAGGTCCGCGAAAGTCAGCTACCCTCCCAGGCGATGAGGGAAGGTTTGAAACGCGCCGCACTCGCGACGACGTTCCTGCTCTTGCCGCTGCTGGCAGAGCGAAGCGCGCGTGCCTGTGGCGCCGCGTTCTTCGAAGACCCGACCACCGTGCACGTCACCGCGCATCGGATGGCGATCTCGATCGCGACGGATCGAACGATCATCTGGGATCAGATCCAGTACCAGGGCGACCCCAAGGACTTCGCGTTCGTGTTTCCCGTACCGCCCGGCTCCTCGGTGGAGCTCGGAGACGACGCGTGGTTGACGGCGCTCGACGCGTACACCTCACCCGTGATCTACGCGCCGCGCGACTCCTCGCACGGCGGATGCGCGCTCATGGGGTGCGCGGCCACGGAGAACACCACGGCGGGGAACGCCTCCGCACACGGCAACGGGCCCAACGCGGCGCTCTCCATCGGGCCGTATGAGGTCGCCATCGTCACGCCGAAGACCTCCGCGGAGCTGCTGGGCGCCTTCACGCAGGCCGGGCTCACGGTGCCCTCCGGAGCAGACGCGATCGTGTCGAGCTACCTCGCAGCAGGCATGAGCTTCGTGGTGATGCATCTGCGACCAGGCTGCGGTGAACGCTCGATCGTGCCCGTGCGCATCGTCATGCCAGGCTCCCATCCCACGGTGCCGCTGCGTCTCGCGAGCATCGGCTCGTCGGGCGCGGTGGACGTGGAGATCTTCGTGCTCGGCGAACAGCGCTGGGCGCCGCAGTCGTATCCACAAGGCACCCTGGACTTCTCCGCGCTGCGCGCTGACTCCGTGACCAACAACTACGAGGAGCTCGCGAGCGGCGTGTTCGCGGCAGGGCAGGGCCGCACGTTCATCACCGAGCTCGCGGCCCCGGCCAGTGACGTCTCCATCAACCAGACCGACCTGCGCACCACGGTCGCGTCGTTCTGCGCACAGGTCCCCCCCGGGCCTTCCGGCGCAACGTGCACGGGCGACTCCGTGGACGCTGCCGCGGACCCATTCTTCGATGCGGCCGCCATGGACGCGAGCGACCACGGGGCGGCACGCGAGGGAGGCTCAGGCAACCCGGCCGACTCAGGCGACGATGCTGGAGGTGACGGCGGGGAAGGCGGGCCCGCGATGTGGAGGGCCGGGCTGCTGCACCTGGACAACGCCGGCGCCCCGCATGCGTGCACGGAGCCCTCCGATCTCACGCGCGCAACCGAGCGAACGCCGTTGGAACAGCTGTATATTACACGTTTGCGTGCGCGCATCCCGGTTGCGCAGATCGCGCAAGCGGACCTCACGCTGCGCCCGTGGCTAGAGGGCGACGGTCCCGTACGGGTGTCGCAATATCATCAGGCGCTCGCGACCCCCACCGGTGACGTGCCGACGTCCAATCCGGAGGCTTCGTGCGGAACGGCGTCTGGTTTGCGCGGAACGCCCTCAGTTCCGGCGAGCGCCCGCGATCGCCTGCAGGCTAGCCATGCGGCTGCGGTCTCCGTGCTCGCGTTCCTCATGGCCGTGATCCTTCGCCGTCGTGGCCGTCCGTAGCGACGTGCGTCCACGTCACGGCGCGGGTCGCGTGGCGAAATGGCGTGCCGTCAGCGTGAGCTTCGCCCACTCCATGAGGGGCTCGTCCACTCGTTCCATGTGCGCGTATTTCAGCAGCTGCTCGGCGATCAGGTCCAGGCGCGCGCGCAGGTCCAGCCGTGACAGGTCGAGCACGCCGTAGTTGGTGCTTCGCGCGTCCGATCGTCGCAGCGAGTACGTGACGCTCATACGCGGGGTCGGAGCGCCGAGGACGATCTCTCCGCCCCAGTGGAGCACGTTCGCGTCCCACACGCAGGCCGTCCCTGGCTCGACCTCGAGTGCGATCTCTGCGCCTCCCGGAACAGCACTGGACTCCAGGTGGTCTGGATACGCAGGATCGCGATCGAGAGGGACGACGAACATGCACGATCGCGTCCGCGTGGCTGGCGTCAGCGCGATCCACACGTTGAGCATGGTGCGGCCTCCCTCGAACGCGTGGCACCCGCGGTGTGGTGTCCATCCGCTTCTGCCCTGGGGCACGTTGAACACCCACGCGTCGGCCAGGACGTCGAACGCACCCAGCTCGTCGTGCGCGATCCGCCGCAGGGCGGTGACGGGCTCCCACAGCTCGTCGTAGACATGCGCGAACACCGGGGGCAGGCCAGCTTGCGCCAGAGCCGCCACGGCCTGGCGCATGGGCGCGAGCTTCTCAGCAGCGATGATCCCGGGAAGGGTCCCGAAGCCCTGAGCGCCTAGCGCACCGGCGGGGCCGGTCAGCGCGTCGGTGCAGAAGTCTGTCCGACCTGCAACGGTTAGCTCCGGAGCGATTGCCGCATAGGTGTCGGGCTGGTCGAGGCGCTTCAGCAGACGGAGGGTCTCGGCAGACGCGTGCACGAGAAAAACAATACCATGCCAAGCGAGCGTCGCTGCGGGCGGGCTGCCTTGCCCAAGGAGGGAGGATGGTGTAGTTTGAATGCGCCCCAAGGTTTGTGCACCGTAGCGACTCAGTGTGGCTGCCCCAGGAGTTGAGATGAAAGACGAGAATTCGTGCCAGGTCGTGGTGCCGCAACCGTCGCCCGCGCAGCCCCCGCGTCGGAGCTACGCCGCGCCGAAGCTCCGGCACCTCGGCTCCGTACGTGAGCTCACCTTCGCCTCGAAGGGCAATCCCCTTCCCGACGGGGGTTTCACCCAGGCCATGTGAGCGACATCGTTGCTGGTCGTGATCGGCGCGGTCGACCTCCTCCGACGCTGGGAAGCTCGCGCAGCGACGGGGCAGCTCCGCCAGAACGAAGGGCTCCTCGCGTCGGTGCAGACGGACGACCCGGTCTACGAGCTCGAGGCAGGTGATGCGAGCAAGCCGATCGTGCTGCGGTCGCGCGACGGTAGATGCACGCTGACAGCGACGACCGCGCAGCTGCGCGTCGACATGGGTCCCTGCGGAGGGCGTGCCCTCTTCGCGATCTCGTCCGCGTCTGGCTGGGTCGTCTCCGATCACTTGCCATGGCTGGCGAGCGCGGCCGCCGCCGATGGAGAAGGGCGCGTCGCTGTCGAGGAGAGCTGGCTCGGGGCGCGCATGCTCATCGCTCCGCCGTTCATCAAGACCACGAGCCCGTACCGAGGGGTGCTCGCGCTGCCGAGCGCCACCTCAACGACGCTCGCTCCGGGGCTAGCGGCCCGCTTCGAGGTGGCCACGCTCCCACTCGCAGCGCCGGACTTGGATCTTCGGGACACGGTGGAGCGCGTGGTGCGTCGCTACGGCGCGCTTGCTCCCGAGCACGCCGTCCTGGCCGGGGGGCTCGACTCGTCGTCACTCGTCGCGCTTGCCGCGGGCGTGACGCGGGTCTTGCCGATCACCCTGGACTTGAACGGGCAGAGCGCAGACCGCCCCTACGTCGAGTCACTGTCCGAGTATCTCGGCGTGGAGCGCGTCCTCGTCTCCCCTCGTGACGGTGCGCGCGATCTGGCGCCGGACCTCACCATTCACGGCGCGCCCATGCTCTGGCCGACCTCGGCGCACGTCCAAGCGTGCGTGCGCGTCGCGCGGGAGCGCGGCATCCGCGTGGTGTGGTCGGGGCTCGGTGGCGACGAGCTGTTTGAAGGCACGCCTCGCGGCGCATCCGTCCTTGCTCACGAGGGCCGCGTTCGGGACGCCATCGAGCTTGCGTCCCGCGGCGCCCCAGCCTCGCGAACCCGAGCCGTGCTCCGCAACGTGATCTGGGCGGGGCTCCGCTCGCACGTTCCGTTCGCACTTTCCTACGCGCTGTCCCCGCGGGCGAAGCTGCCGGTGCGCCGTTGGGCGCGGGAGAAGCTGCGAGCTCTGGACGACGAGCGCATCTCTCGCGAGCGCATGGAGCGGCCCGAGTGGGAGATCTCACGCGACGACAAGGTCGCGCGGTATTTCCAGTGGAACCTCTACGACCTCTTCGCATTCGACCGGCATCTACTCGAGCATGGGGGCGGCATCATGCGGCTGGACCCTTACACCGACCCCGAGATTGTCCGTGCGGTGTGCTCGCTCCCCGAGTACGCGCTCATCGAGGGCGGCGTCGCCCGCGCTCAGCTCCGCAAGCTGGTCGAGGGACGCATGCCGGAGCAGGTCCGCCAGCGAACCGACAAGGCCTCCTTCGTCGAGGCATGTTGCGAGACGTTTCGTGCCGTGCCCATCGAGCACTGGCGCTCGCTCGCCACGCCGACCGCGCTCGCAGACCTCGGGCTCGTCGAGCCGCGCGTGTTCCGCGCGGAGTTCGATGAGTTCGAGGAGGACCTCGAAGGGCATCCGTTCGGCTGGATCCGACTATGGCCTGTGCTGGCCTGCGAGGCCTTCGTGCGTGGCGTTGCCGACCTGCCTGGCCGCTTTCCCGGAGGGGCGTCTGCATGAGCGCTCCGCGCTGGATCGCTGAACGCGTCGAGGCGGAGGAAATCTGGTTCCGCATCGGCCGCCTCGGCGATCGTCTGATCGCGGAGTGGCCGGGCCTCTGCACGCTGACCGCGCGTCCCGACGGCTCCGACGTCGAGCTCGTCACGGCGGAGGGCGCGCCCGAGATCACGATCGAGAAGGTCCGGCGAGGAGTCGCATACGCTCTCATCGAGTCGCTTCGCGGCAAGGTCTCGTTGCATGCAGGGGCTGTCGCGAGGGGCGAGAACGCCATCGTCGTGTGCGGGCGCAACCATGTCGGGAAGTCTTCGGCCGTGGCCGATCTCTGCGAGCACGGCGCGCAGCTTCTGGCCGACGATATCGCCGTGCTCACCGGCACCGGCGCCGAGCGATTCGTGGAAGCGACGGAGCGTCATCACTGGCTCGGCGCGGCCTCGCGGGCGGCGCTCGGGTTGGGCGGCCCAGGCGGCGGCGAGGACGACAAGCACCCGCTCCTCGCACGCGACGTACGCGATTCTCCGGCGAGGTTGCGGGCGATCGTCGCGCTTGAATTCGCCGACGTCGCGCCGCACCTAACGCGAATGGCGGGTATCGAGGCGATGGGGCGGCTGGTACCCTCTGTCGTGCGCTTCGCACTCGACGATCCGGAACGCTCGCGACAAGAGCTGCATCAGCTGGTGGAGCTCATTGACAGCGTTCCTTTCTATCTGCTTCGACGCCCACGCGATCTGGGCAGGATTCGGGACGCTGGGATGCTCATGGAAGGACTCCTCATATGACCGGCTCGAATTCCGCCGGACAACCTCCGCTCACCGCCGATCAACGTCTGGCGGTTCCGGGGCATGTCTACTCCCGCCCATTCGGAGAGCAGGTCGTTCTCCTCGATTTCGGCCAGGGGGACTATTATGGGTTAGACGAGGTAGGTGCGGTGCTGTGGAGCACCGCGGAGCAGGGGGGATGTGTGGGGGACGCGGTGTCGCGCGTCATTGCGGAGTTTGACGGGGCGGGTCAGGAGCAGGTCACCACCGACCTGCTCGTGCTGGCCACGGACCTCCTCGATCATGGGTTGCTGGAGCGTGGCTGACGCCGATTTGTAGAGCCGTAACGAGTGATCCATGCGGTCTTTTGTGCTAAAGAAAAGTAGCGAGGTCTTCATGAAATCTTTCAGACTTGTCCTTGGAGTTGTCTCGGGTGCGCTCGTTGTGGCTGGGAGCTTGAGCGGTTGCGGTGGTGACGACACGATCGTGTCCACGACAGACGCGTCAACGGATGCCAGCGTCGACGCGAACCAGAACAAGATCGACGGCAGCATGGGCATTGACAGCGGTGGCTCCGACGGCGGCGGCGTTGATAGCAGCGTTGACGGCACGGCGCCCTTCGTCACGCCCGAGCAGTTCATCGACGAGGTCGCGCAGACCCTCTGCACGCGCGCGAACGCGTGCTGCCAGGCGATCGACGCCGGCGCGATCATCAATTCAGAGTGCCTCAAGGGCATCCGCGGCTACGGCTGGCAAGGCTCGAGCACGGACATCGCGGGCCTCATCGCCGATCAGGACGCCGGACCGGATTCTGGCCTGAGCCTCACCACCGTCACGTTCGACCTCAACGGCATCCAGGAGTGCTTGAACACGGTCAAGCTGATCCCCTGTTCGGTCGGCTCAACCCTCGACCTCCAGGCGGTCCAGGCCTGCTACATCGATTCGGTGCATGGCAAGCTGACGACCGGCCAGGTCTGTAGGTACTCCGCCGAGTGCGTGCAGCCGGCATACTGCGCATACACCACCGATGGCGGAGCAGCGGGCACTTGCCAGCCGCTGGTCGCGGTCACTGGCGGTTGCGCCAGCGTGACCGGCACGGGCTACACCCAGGCGGGGAATGGTAACCAGGCATGCTCCCGCCGCGCCACCGGCACGGGTCAGGCAACACCGCTCTTCTGCGACAATATCAACCCCGACCTCAGCATCAAGACACTCGACCAGTGGACCTGCCAGGTCTCCAAGAGCATTGGGTCCGCATGCCTGTTCAACGCAGCATGCAAGTCGGGCATCTGCAATTCGAGCACTCACCTCTGCGACGACCCGCTGATCTTCGCGAACGCCGCGGTCTGCGCCAGCTTGCAGTGACCCGTTCCCACCACCAGAGGCTCTCGATCCGGGGGCCAATGGTGGTGAGGATGAACGACTGAACATGTTGCACGTGGCCGAACTGGGCTTCGCAAAGCTCGTACGGAACGTGGCCGCTGGGCGCGTGGCGTGCCGCATCTGGTTCGTCATCGCGCCTCTCGCAGCGCTTCAGTACCTTGATGGTCGCCTGGCCTATGTCGGCGCGGCGTCTGCGCTCGGCATCGGCCAACTCGCGAGCTCGCTGCTCGGCACGCTCGCGGAGCGGCGCGTGCGGGCTCGTCTGTACTGGATCGTAGGTGACGCGCTCTCCGGTGCGAGTGGCATGGTCGCGCTGCCGCTACCCGAGGCCGAGCCGGAGATCGCGCTCGCCCGGGGGATCTACGGCGCGGCGCGCGCCATCGGTGGCGCACGTCCCGCCATCGTTGGAGAGGGTGCGGCACTTCTGGTACTCGCGCTTCTCGCCGCAGTGTTTGCTGATCGCGTGCTCGCCATCCCGCTTGGATGCGGCGTCGTCGCGTCCGCACTGGTGTACCTTGCCTTGCGGAAGACGACCGCGCGCCTCGAGGTGACGCTGGACGCCGCCGGGATGCGGGTCTTTCGCCACATCGTCGGCTTCCTGAGCGAACGCGAGGAACGCATCGCGTACGGGCTTCGCGCGAGCTTCCTCGCGGCGCTCGAGCCGCTCCTCGCCGCAAGCTCGCGCGCCGAACTCTCCGCGACGCTGGGACGCGCGCTGCTGCGCCGCCTGCCCATCGTGGCGGGGCTCGGAGTGACGCTGCTCGTGGGCTATGCGATTGGCCTTCGCAGCACGTCTGCCGCCACGGTGCTCGCCATCACCACGTGGGCCCAAGGTGCAGGTGTGTTACTCGTCGCCGTGGCCGACAACATCAGGTTGAGTCGCGAGGCGGAGCCGTTCGCGAGCGTCGCTTCACTCGCGCGGCAGACGTTCACGGGCACGCGTCTGGTTTCCGAGCCGAAGACGATCGAAGCTCGTCGTGTTGGCTACTCGTATGCGGGCGAACCCGCGGTCGGCCTGCCGTCGTTCGTCGCGCGCCGTGGTGTGCCCCTCGTGCTCCGCGGTGTGAACGGCAGCGGTAAGAGCACGATCCTCCGCCTGCTCGCTGGCCTCGCGCTCCCAACCGAAGGTGAGCTCACCGTCGATGGGACGCCCTTCGCGGAGCTCGACATGGACGCGTGGAGGCGACAGGTCGTCTACCTCTCGCAGTCTCCAACGTTCGATCCCACCAGCACCGTGCGCGAGGCCATTTCGGCGATGGTCCCCGACGGGTCCGACGAGCAGGTCGTGCGCGCGCTGTCGCACGTTGGTTTCGAGGAGACCACGAAGTTACTCGCGCGCCCGCTCGGTGCGCTCTCGTCGGGGCAGCGCCGCCGCGTCCACCTCGCGAGGGCGATCGCCGCGGAGCGGTCAGTCATGATCCTGGACGAGCCGGAGGCGGGCCTCGACGCAGCCACCGAGCAGCGCCTACGCGCGTACCTCCTCGACATGGCAAAGACCCGACTCGTCATCGTGGCCACGCATGCAAAGGGCTATGGTGATGGGTGCGTTCTCGGCGAGGCGTCCGGCATCGAAGCCGAGCGGAGCCCCCGCTGATGCCGATCTTCGCGACCGACACCGAACGCGACCTGCTCGACCTCGTGCGTGGCCGCGGCGTGTCGGCGATCGCGGTCGACGCGCCCCGCCTTCGGAGGGTGACGCAGCTCGCACGTGAGCATGGCGTGGAAGGCTTCGTGCCATCCGCCGCACCGGAAACCGCCCCGGGAGCAGCACGTGAGCTTGCGCTCAGGATGCAGCATGACACGCGTCTGCGCGAGGTCGGCGCGATCGGTGCGGAACTCGCGCACGCGCGCGTCGACTGCGTGCTCCTCAAGGGCGTGGGGGTCGCGGAGCGGTTCTACGAGCGGCCGTGGATGCGCGGCTCGAGCGACATCGATCTGCTCGTCATGCCAGACAAGCTCGACGTTGCGCTCGATGCCATCGCGCGCCTCGGTTACGAGGTCGAGCAGGGAGCGCGTGCACGCTTCTTTCGCGAGCGTCACTTTCACGTCATGGCCACGTCGCCCGTTGGCACCCTCGCGGAGATTCATTTCATCGCGTATCGAGGCTTCGGGAGCGAGATCACAGCAGCCGACCTCTTCGCGGGCCGCGTCCCTCTTGCACGCCTCCCGACCTTGTTCGTTCCGGCGCCCGCGCGCGAGCTCGTATACCTCGCCGTGCATGCAGCAGCCCACCGCTTCGCGCGCATCGGGTGGCTGGCCGATCTGCTGCTGATCCTGAGGCATGCGGAACCGACGCTCCTCGCCGAGGCGCGCGCCTTCGCGGCCAGTGTGCGGTTTGCGGGGGCATTCGAGCTCGCGCTCTCGCTTCTGCGCTCCAGATTCGGCCTGACGATCCCCGGTGAAGCCGACGCCCGCATCTTTCTCGCAGAGTCCATCGCCGATGAGCCGCAGGGTCCCATCCTGCGCTCGGCGACGCGCTTCCTCTATGCCGCGCTACTTTGCGACGGTGTCCGGGAGCAGGGCCGGTATGCCGCCCGGGCCATCTTCGACAAGTTCATGTTTCCAAGCGAATGATGCCCAAGGTCACCATCGGACTTCCGTTTCACAACGAGGAGCGCCGCCTTCCTGCGGCGATCCGCTCCGTCTTTGCCCAGAGCGTCACGGATTGGGAGCTCGTGCTCGTGGACGATGGCTCCAGCGACGCGTCCCTTCGAATCGCGCGGAGCGTGGACGATCCGCGCGTTCGCGTGCTGTCGGACGGGAAGCAGTCAGGGCTGGCCGCACGGCTGAATCATGTGGTCGCCGTCGCGAGGTCCGAGCTCATCGCGCGCATGGACGCCGACGACGTGATGCACCCCAGGAGGATCGAACGCCAGCTCGCCCGCCTGGCGGAGGATCCATCGCTCGACTGCATCGGAACGCAGGTGGCGTACGTCCTGCCGTCGCATCCACCCATTGTCGCCGACATCGTGCCTCCAACCAGCGGCGCAGAGGTGCTCACCAGGGGAGGCGTCCCTCACGCGACAATGCTCGCCAAGCGCCGCTTCTTCCAGCGTTTTCCCTACGATCACACCTTCACACGCGCCGAGGACCGCGAGCTCTTCTGTCGATCATGGGGCGTTGCCCGGCTCTCGATCGTGAAGGAGCCGCTGTACGTCGTCGAGGCGGAGGTGGACGACCCTGCCTTCTTGCATGGGTACCTCGAGAGCGCGCGACAGAACCGGGCGATCTTCCTCCAGCACGGTCCGCAGCTCGTCGGTCTGCCGCAGACTGCGCGCGCGATGCTCGGCTCCTATCTCCGAGACGGGATCTATCGGGCGGCAGGGACTCTCGGCGTCCTCGAAGCCCTGGTCGGGCGCCGCGGTCGGCTGGCTACGGCGGCGGAGCGCGGCATGATCGACGAAGCGCTCCACGTCGCCCGGACGACCAAGGTGCCAGGGCTGTGAGCATGGAGGACGTCGCTGGTTCGTGTCGTTTTGTCGCTCACCGACCGTAGCGACTCACGAGGGATGCGACCTCGGCGATGGCGCGCCCGCTCGAGGTCCCGCTCTCGTCGGCCGCGCCGATCATGTCTCGCAGCGTCTGGTTGGACGTCTTGCCATCCATGGCTGCAAGTACGCGGAGGGCGCGCTCGCCTTGCTCACTCCGTGATGGCATCGCCGATGGCGCGTCCCGCAAGAGGGCGTCCATCGGGCGCAGCTCCGCCAGCATGGTGGTCTGCTTTGCACGGCGCATCGTCGTCCCGTCGGCGCGCGTGACACCGACGCTCCAGCCCCACTGCACGCCATCGATCATCGCGCGCAGCTCCACGCTCACCCGATCGCCGATGGTGAGCGGAAAGGGCTCGGAGAACGGCAGGAACGCTCGACTGTAGGTCGGCTCGCGGCCGGGGCTCGTGTCGTATTCGATGCCCGGCAAGAGCTCGGTCGCAAACCAGACGCCGATCCCGTGCGCAAGGCCGGGCCTCGTGACCGTGAGGTCGCTCTGTCCGGAGACGGACTTCGGCGGTGGCGCGCCATACTCGAGAGTGGCCCACGCCATCGACTCGGTGAGGACGCCGTCCGCCGCAATGGGCGTGTCGCGATCGTTCATGCGCATGTTCGTGAGGCAACGCTTCACGGATTCGTCGGGAAGGCCCAGCGCGCGCACGGCAGCGGCAGCGGTGTCGAGCTTGGCGTAGCAGCCCGGAGCGTGCACGACGGCCGCGTGCAGGACATCGCGACGGGGGAAATGCACGCCGTCCGGCGAGAGCCACGACCGCTTCGCGTGCGCGACAAGCGCGAAGTTGTCCTGGAAGAGCGGCAGCGTTCCACGCAGATCGTAGAAGAGAACGGAGGCCGTGTCGGGCAGGTGCACGTCCCATGCAGACGCGTTCAGAAACGTCACACGGTCGCCAACGCCCGCCGCCTTCGCGAGCTCGCGACCGAGCTCGATGCACGGATTGTCGTCGACCGCGTAGACGTGCCGGGCGCCCATCTTCGCGGCTGCGAGCGCGAACAGGCCAATACCGGCGCCCAGATCGACGACCACGGACTCCTTGGTGACCACCGTGCGGAGCGCGCGAAGGTAGCTCTCCTTGCGGATCTCGTCTCGCGCAACCATCGTGCAGTAGTCCAGGATTCCGTACACGCGCACGAGCCTATCAGGGTGCGGCAGGCTCGCGAACCTGCAGGGAGCAGGGCTCGCCCGCGGCGGGAATCTGGGCGGGTTCGACGGTGACCCGTTCCGGCGCACCATACGCCGCGATCAGCGCGAGGTGCTCGTACGCACAGGGCTTGACCGACACGTGTTGCTCATCGCTCGCCCGCAGCGAGAGTCCTCGCGCGATCTCGGGGGCGCGATCTTCGCTGGGGGAGCTCCCGGGGCGCTCTGCGGACAGCCACGGCATCCCCAGCGACGTGAAGGCCAGCGCGAGCCACGCCGCCCACGACGCGCGAACGGAGAACCGCTCGGCCGTCCAGGCGCGCACCGACGCGAACGTAGCCGCGACCAGCACCGGATACACGATGCACAGCGCACGCGCCGGATGGTGCGTCGGCGCGCCGTCGTTCACGGCGCCGTACATCAGGAAGAGCAGCACCATGAGGCACGCCGAGAGCGGCCTTGCGAACGCGTCGCGCACGTCCTTCCTGAGCGTGACGCCAAGAACCGCGAGCACGGCCAGCACCGCGATCTCCTTCTGATCCCGCAGCACCGCGCCCGGGTAGAACCACACCTGGGTCAGCGTCGAGCCACCCGCCTGTCCTGACCGTTGCCGAAAGCGCGCGACACGCGCGAGGAAATGAAGTGCATCACCGTGCGCATGCGCGTTCCACGCGAGCCACCCCAGCGGCCCGAGCACGAGCGTCGCGACGATCGCGGCTCCGAGGCGGCTCTGATGCGCGTCCCTTGCGCGCCGAGCAACGACCGAGATTGCCCAGAGCGCCACGGCCCACGCCTCGTACCGGCAGAGACATGCGGCGAGGATGCACGCGGCAAAGGCGAGATCGCGGCGTCCGAGCGCTCCACGCGCGGAGAGGCCCAGAATCGCGGCGCTCGCGAGGCCCGCTGTGAGCGCCTCCGGAACCGTGGCGACGGACAGCCACGCCATCCACGGCAGCGCGAATGCAGCGAACGCGATCACCGCAGCTCCGGGGACGCGACGCGCGCGCAATGCCCACCAGAAGAGCATGGTGGCAGACACGCCCAGCACGAACGCAGTCGCGCGCGCCGTGGCGAGCGAGCGTCCGAACGCGAGCATGCTCGTGCCGTACACCCAGAACGGGAAGGGGAGCCAGCTGGTTCCGCTCGGATCCAGGCGCGGCGCGTGCGCGAACTGCTCCGCGATCACCGTCCGCGAGTAGTCGTCATCCGAGATCTGCGCGAACCCGGCCCGCAGAACGAGGTACGACAATGCGCACTTCGCGAGCACGAGCGCGACGGGCTCGAGCCACGCGGCTCTGGATGCGCTCGCGTCGGCCTTCTCCGCAGACACGAGCCTTTGCTCTCCCGCTTCTCTACTTGGGAGCGTCGGCGGGCTTGTCGGCCGGCTTGTCTTGCGGCGAGCTCATGCCCTTGTCGGCCGGCTTGTCGGCGGGCTTGTCCTTGGCGTCGGGAGCGCGGGGCGTTCCCTGCGTGCTCATCTTCTGCGCCTTCTGCTGCTCCGCCGCCTTCTCCAGGCCACGGTCACGCGAGGACGAGAGGTACGCGAGGGTCACGCTGGTGAGCATGAACGTGGCCGCGCACACAGCGGTGGCGCGCGTGAGGATGTTGCCCGCGCCACGTCCGCCGAACACCTGAGCCGCGCCGCCGCCACCGAATGCGGCGCCCATTCCGCCGCCTTTGCCCTGCTGGAGAAGGACAACGAACATGAGGATGAGGCATGCGCCGATGTGGATGATGTCGATGAAGGTCTGCAGCATGTGGGCTCTAGGATTGGGAG
This sequence comes from Polyangiales bacterium, assembly GCA_038230375.1. Lineage (GTDB taxonomy): Bacteria > Myxococcota_A > Polyangia > Polyangiales > Polyangiaceae > JANXLV01. The sequence continues at coordinate 40,164 of JBBRNJ010000078.1, forward strand.
TGTTGGCGAATCAAGCCGGCTCCGCACAACGGGCGATAGCACCGAAAGATGCGATCTCCAAGCTCGCTCCGCCGATGAGCGCCCCGTCGATGTTCGGGCAGGCAAACAAGCTCTTCGCATTGTCGGGCTTCACCGAGCCGCCGTAGAGGATGCGGCAGCGCTCGGCCAGGGCCTTGCTCTCCGCGGCGAGCCACGCGCGGATGCTGGCGTGCACCTCTTCGGCGTCCGTGGGGGTTGCAACCTTGCCGGTGCCAATGGCCCAGACGGGCTCGTAGGCCACCGTGACGGGGATGGTCGCGTCCGCGAGCGTGGTGAGCACCGCGCGCACCTGTCGCTCCACGACCTCGATGGTCCTGCCGCCCTCGCGCTCCGCGAGCGTCTCGCCCACGCACACGATCGGCTTCAGCCCCGCGGCCACGGCGGCCCGCGTCTTCTCGGCGACGGAGGGGTCCGTCTCTCCGAAGAGGTGACGCCGCTCGCTGTGACCGATGATGAC
>JBBRNJ010000079.1:0-39878 GCA_038230375.1 Polyangiales bacterium
CGTCACTGGCCGCCACGCATGGCGTCACTGGCCGCCACGCATGGCGTCACTGGCCGCCACGCATGGCGTCACTGGCCGCCACGCATGGCGTCACTGGCCGCCACGCATGGCGTCACTGGCCGCCACGCATGGCGTCGCGATGGCAGACCTACTTCTTCTTCGAGCGCGGGGCCGCGCGCTTCTTCGCCTTCGTTGGCCACTTCGTGCGGTGGAGCAGCGTGCCGAATACGTCGAGCGCCGCCACGGGAACGCCGAAGATCGTCGCGAGCCCGTTTCGGACGCGGACGCGGACGCCCTTGAATGAGGGGTGCTTCGCGAACGTCTCCATGAGTGCGCGCTCGGCGCTGCTGGTCGGTGCGGCGGGCAGCTTCGACAGCGCGCGCGTGGCCGCGACCACGTCCTCGATGCGCGCGTGCTTGAATGCCACGGAGTCACCGCCAGCGAGCGGGATGCGCAGCTTGTTGAACGCGATGGGCAGCGGAGGGTGTTTTGGTTCGAAGCCGAGCTTGGCTTCGATGAACGAGAGCCCCGCGTCGAGCTTGGTGACGCCGTACGTCTCCTCTTCGGTGGGCGAGGCGAGCTTCGCGACGCGGATGTAGCGCGACGCATTCCGTGCGTTTTCACCGAGCGCGCGCTGGAAGTAGTCAGCGGCGTTCTTGTACCCGCCCAGCTCGTACAGCGGCGGCTCGTGCTCGACGATCACACCAACCGCTTCCCACAGGACGTCCCAGTCCACAGCGCCTGCGTGCCGCGCGCGATCGACGACCTTGGAGAGGGAGTCCCACTTCTTCTTGAGCCCCGCATCAACCTTGACGACCGCGAGAGCAGGGGACTTCGTTGCAGACTTCTTCATGGCGATTCCTTCCGAGGATGAACTTCGCACGAAGACGAATCGGCGTTCAATACTGGTCGCGCAAAGTCAGACCTCTCGGGGCACCTGAGGTTTCACAACTTCCATTGGCGTTCGGTTGTACGGGCACGGCCTTACGGGCATCCAGACCGAGGGGACGGTTGACATCGGATTCGCGTTCGCGACGTGATCATTCGGTGATCGGTCGACGGATCGGGCTTGTCTCCGTACGTCGCCTCCGGCGATCCGTTGCGCATGCTAGATTCTTCAGGCCCCATGCTTCTATCGTTTCGTCCTCATGCACCGCCCGCTGCGCCGCCGCCGGACGACGCAGGCCTCGTCGCTGGCAGCATGATCTTCGCGGTCGGCCTGTTCTTGTTCGCTGTCCTTGTCGTGTTCGTCATCGCCTTTCTGGTCGCGCGCTACGAGAAGAACATCACCGGCGGCCTGTACTTCTGGCAGCGATCGGCCCTTGCCAGAAATGGCCGACAGGGTTCCGCCGTGGTGCTGGACGCGCTGGAGATCTCCTGGTCGGGTTCTGGTCGGTTGATCTTGCGGCTGATGGACCTGGCCCTCGAGGTCCAGGCCCCAGGCATGGCTCCGTGGCGAACCTCGCTACGCTACAAGCTCACCTTCTCAGACCAGATGCTCGTCGCCACCGGCAAGAACGTTCCAGTCAGATTCGACCCTGCGAGCCCCTCTCGCATCATGATTGACTGGGGCCTAATCCACCAGCGCGAGAAGGCTGGCGAACAGCACCAGCACGCGGCACAAGAGGCCCGACACGCGGCCATGCTCGACCCAACCAAGCGGCCATGACGCGCACACGGGCGTGCCGCCGCGCTACATGACATCGACTGGAAAGTGTTCATGAGTACAGCCAAGCGCGAGTTCGGGGATCTCGTCGACGAGCTGCGCCACGAGCGCTGGTTCGGTGGGAGCGCGGCCGAACAGGAGCGACTCCTCGAGCGGGTCTGTGAGCTGCTCGGTGGCGACTTCAAAGCGCAAGGTGTTGCCATCTTTGCGGGGCGATCCGTGGGACGGGTGGTGCACGTATACTCGGGTAGCGTTCTGCATCTCATCCCGGGCGGCTGCTTCGAGATGGGGTTCTCGGCGGAAGAAGAGAGCGTCCTTCGCGCGCGCTTCCCGCCACGCGTGTTCGACCTGGCCGATGGCGTGGACGAGAGCGGAGACGCGCCGTTCGTCGAGCGGTTCCTGGCCGACGTCGGTCACGTGCGTCCGCTTCGGACCGTGAACGTCGCGCCCTTCCTCATTGGCGAGTCACCGCTCACCAGTGAGCAGCTCGCCCGTCGGCGACGATGTGCCCACGGACGACGACGTCGACGGCGCCGTGCATCCGCGACATCTTGCCGCCGTCATGGCGGCGCTTGCAAGGCACGGGCTGCGCCTGCCCGCTGAAGCCGAGTGGGAATACGCGGCGCGCGGCGGCGGCCGGACGCTGTTCCCCGATGGGGACGCGCATCACGCCATGGCCGACATCGCGACGAGCGCGCTCGGGCTCACGCTTCTTGGCTCGTACGCGGAGGTCTGCGCGGACGCCTGGCACGAGGACTATTCCGGGGCGCCGAGCGACGCACGGCCCTGGCTGGGCGATGGACCGCACGTGTCGCGTGGCGGCGCGGAGAATCTGTTCCCGTGGCAGGCATGCGGCGAATGGCTCTCGATGCTGAGCGCAGAGCGTGAGCCCGTCGACGACGAGAGCTTCTTTGCCAGCTTCCGGGTCGCGCGAAGCTTGTTTCCGGACGACGTGGCCTACGCAGCTTCCGCCAGCGAAGCGCGTACAACCCTCCCGCCGCCGCCCTAGTCGTCTTCTCCCTCTGCTTCGTCGCCCTTGCCCCTGAGGCCCAGGGCGCGCGCCTTCTTGTAGAGGTGGCTCCGCTCCAGATCCAGCGCGCGCGCGGTCTTTGCCATCTGGCCGCCGTGGAAGGCCAGCGCCTCTTGCAGGATCGCTCGCTCTGCTTCTTCGACCAGCACGCGGAAGGGTGAGCCTGGGCGATACAGACCATTCGCCTTGGGTGCGCCTCCTCCTGGTAGCGCGCTCGACACGTCCGCTTCGTCGATCACATCGTCTGGCGTGAGGATGACCAGCCGCTCCACCAGGTTGCGCAGCTCGCGCACGTTGCCCGGGAAGCTGTACTGGCTCAGCATCGCCAGCGCCGGCTCCGCGAACTTGATGTGCGGGCGGTCGTTGTTCTTCGATGCGATGGAGAGAAAATGCGTGGCCAGCTCGCGGATGTCTTCGCGTCGCGCGCGCAGCGGCGGGATCGCAAGCGGCACCACGTTCAGGCGATCGTAGAGGTCCGCGCGGAACGCGTCCTTCTCGGTCGCGGCGACCAGATCGCGGTTCGTCGCGGCGACCACGCGCGTGTCCACCTTGATGGTCTCGTTGCCGCCCACGCGCTCGATCTCGCGCTCCTGCAGCACGCGCAGGAGCTTCGCCTGCATCGCCAGCGGCATGTCGCCCACCTCGTCCAGGAACAGCGTGCCGCCGCTCGCGCGCTCGAACTTTCCGCGCCGCTGCTTCGTTGCGCCCGTGAACGCGCCGGCCTCGTGACCAAAGAGCTCGCTCTCGATCAGCTCGCTCGGCAGCGCCGCGCAGTTCAGCTTCTCGAGCGGCCCCTTCGCGCGCGGTGACAGCGTGTGGATCGCCCGCGCCACGAGCTCCTTGCCGGTGCCGCGCTCGCCCGTGATGAGGACGCTCGCGTTGCTCTTCGCTGCGCGCGTGATCTGCTCGAGCAGGTGCTTGATGGCGGGGCTCTGGCCCACGAGCTCCGCGCCCGCGCCGCTCGCTGCGCGCAGATCGCGCGCCTCGGACTCCGCGCGCAACAAGCGCAGCGCCGTCTCCACGGTGATGAGGAGCGCGTCCGTGTTGATCGGCTTCTCCATGAAGTTCAGCGCGCCGAGCCGCGTGGCCTGCACCGCCGTGTCGATGGTCGCGTGGCCGCTCATCATGATCACGGGCATGTCGAGCTTCGCCTCGCGCACCTTCGCGAGCAGCTGGATGCCGTCGCCGTCGGGAAGCTGCACGTCGAAGAGGCAGAGATCGAAAGAGCGCTTCTTCAGCTTCTCCTCCGCGATCTTCACGCCGCCCGCGACCTCCACGCCGTAGCCCTCCAGGCTCAGTGCCTTCTGCAGCGTGGTGAGGATTCCGGGTTCGTCGTCGACGATGAGGATGTGGGCGCGCGCCATGACGACGAGCCTAGCATCAGCGCCGATTCAGGTATGCTCGGGCCTCATGGTTCGTCCCGCCACCGCGCTCTTCCTCGTTGCCACGTCGTTGATGGCGGCGAGCGCGTGCACGACCGATCCTCCGGTCATGACTCCTGCGACGATCGCGACCGTCGCACCGCCACCTGCGGGCGGGCGGCCGCTCGCTGTGTCTCCGGGCGCTCCCACGCCGGAGCTCGCGGCTGTCACCGGCACCGGCCCAGCCACCCTTGTCGAGACGAGCGGCGACGTCCCCATCTATTCGGACGATCCGCACTGGGGAGATCGCACGTCACCTGCGCTCGTGGTGTTCGTGGATCTCCAGTGCCCGCATTGCGCGGTGTTCCACAAGATGCTCGTCGACGCCGCGCGACCCCGTTCCGTGCGCGTCGTGTGGAAGCACTTCCCCCTGCGCTCGCATCCGGCAGCGCGCCCAGCAGCGGAGGCCGCGCAAGGTGTCTTCATGATGGCCGGTGGCGATGCCTTCACCCGCTTCGTCGAGCGGGTCTTCGAGGCGAACAGCAAAGGAAAAGGACTGACGCCCGACGACTTCGCGCGCTGGGCCGGCGAAGCGGGCGTGCGAGACCTCTCCGACTACCGCACTGGCCTCACGGACGGCCGCTGGGCCAGCACCGTCGACCGCGACCTTGCGCTGACGGAGAAGCTGCACCTGGAAGGCACACCCACCCTTTTCATCGACGGCACCCTCTTCAACGGAAGCGACGATCTCGCGACGGCGATCACCCGTCGGCCCTAGCGCGAGTCGTTCGGGGGGACACCCAGCGTGGTGTTTTTTGAGTATGCTGCGGGGACAACGAAGGGGAGTCGCGCATGCAGTGTCCGAAGTGTGGTGGTGGGTTCGAGATGGCAGGCGGCGGTCAGCACGCGCGCTGCATGCGGTGCCTCACGCTGTTCACGATGGGTCCGCAAGGACCCACCCAGGTCCAGGTCCAGGCCCCCGGCGGCGGACAGAACCAGGAGTTCGAGAACATGATGGCGCAGAACCTCGGGTTCGGCCCTCCCCCCGCTGGCGCCGGCAAGCACAACATCCCCGACATGCGCGTGGGCGACATGAACGTGCGCGTGAAGATCAACGGCATGACGCCGGAGAACTACGCGAAGGACAAGGTCAGCTCCATGATCTGGGGCTGGGTCATCGGCGCCATCATCATCGGGGTGCTCGTCATCGGCGGCGGCATCTTCGGCGTGTACATCTACTACTCGGCGAAGCACAGCAGCGATCCGGTCGCGCCGAAGCCCGCAGAGGCCGCCACGTGGGACGGCAAGTCCACGTACACGTGCGACGGCAACGAGAACGTCAGCTTGAAGGGCGTGAAGGCCACAGCCGGCGTGGTCGTGGGTGGCAACTGTCACCTCACGCTCGACAACTGCAACATCACTGCGCCCATCGGCATCAGCAGCGACGGCAACGCGCGCGTCACAGTGACCGGCGGCAGCGTGACCGGCAGCACCAACTCCATCAAGGCGGACGGCCTCTCCCAGATCACCGTGACCGGCGCCACGATCAAGGGCAAGGTCGCCAAGGATGGGCTCGCCAAGGTCATCGGCGTGCCGTAGCTGCAGCTTCCTCCAACCCCTCAGAGGGTGTAGCCTTTTCTCCGATGAGGCGGATGTTTGCGGCTGCGTTCTTTCTCGTGCTGACCGCCTGCGGTGGCTCGGCTGTGAAGGTCGGCAAGCCGGTGTTCCAGCCCGAACGCGGCACGGAGGCTCACGCCACCGTCTCCGATGACCAGTTCGCGCGCGCCGTGAAGGATCTGCTCGCCGCCGACCCCGGCACCGCGGACCGCCAGACCCGCCTCACGCGCGTGTGCGAGAAGCAGATGTCCCGCGCACGCGCGCGCTTCCCGGAGAGCCCCGATCGCGGCCTCTCCGCCCTGTCCGGCGCCGTCGCGCTGGTGCACCACGGGGAGCTCGACGAGAAGATGATCGGCTCCGACGGCGTGTACGCGCTCGATAGCGCCGCCCGTGAGCTCTCGCGGCGCGGCGACGAGTCCCGCGCCCGCGCCATCTACGAGATCCTCGCGCGCGTCGCACCCGAGAGCCGGCGCCCCGAGCTCCGCACGCACATCAGCGCGATCGAGAGCTGGGAGCGCGACACCGGTCAGCCGCTCGGCGCAGGCCCGCTCATGCGTGCATCGGCCGCGTCCGCATTCGCCGTTCGCCGCGCCGTGACCGAGCCCAGTCGCGAGGCGCAGGAAGACGCCGTCGCGCGCACCGCCGTGTGGGTGAAGCTCTCGGTCGACGTGCGCGACGCATACCGCGCCCGCAAGGGCACGCCGGATCGTGACGAGCTGCGTGAGGCCGTGCGCGGCCTTGCCATCGGCGGTACCACGCTTGCTCTCGTGCACCTGCGCGACGGCGACGCCGTCAACGCGGTCGTCGCGGTGGATCGCGCACACGCGCGTGAGCTGCTCCCCAAGGAGTTCGGCGGCGCACTGGAGCGCTCCGCCAACGAGCCCACGCCCACGCACTTCCTCGAGCTCACGCGCTCGCTCCGCAACCTGGTGCGCGAGGACGACACGAACGGAGAAGAGCACGAAGAGCGCGAGGCCATTCCGGACCTCGAGCTCCTCCGCGCCGCCACGCTCGGCGCCGCATTCGAGGCCTATCGCCTGGACTCCACCGAGCCCGAGGCCGCGCTCGCCGTGGCCGTCACCCTCCTGGAGCTGGGCATGGCAGAGGCCGCGCCGCTGGTCCTGTCCGATTCCATCCGCGCGCACGAGGACCCGCGGCTGCTCTCCGCCGCGCTTGCCGTCACCTTGCGCGCCATGAGCGAGGAGGTCGCCGCGGACGATCTTTCGGCCGCACGCCGCGCGTTCAACGCTGCGCAGATCGTCCTTTCGTCTACTGACAAGCCGGAGCTCGCGGGAAAGCTGTCACCCACGCCCTCGCGCGTGTTCGCGCTCATGGGTGAGGTCGAGCTCCGTGAAGGCAACGTGGCTGCGGCCAAGATCATGCTTTCGCGCGCGTCCGCGCACGAGAAGAGCGGCCTCGTGTTGTTGCAGCTTGCACGCATCGATCGCTGGGAGCAGCACGCAGACGCCGCCGCGCAGAAGGCGAAGGCCGCGCTCTCCACCGACGACGCCCAGAAGGACGCCGCGCTCCGCGGTGAGACCTGGCTCTTCCTGTCCGACCTCTCGCGCGACGCTGGCGAGGTCGAGAAGGCACGCAGCCACCTGTCCACCGCCGTCTCCGAGCTCACCCGCGCACGCGGCGCCGCCGAGCCGGACGAACGCGCACGCATCGAGCGCACGCTGGCCCGCGTGCTGGATCGTTTCGGCGCTGAGAAGAACGCGGGCAGGGCGCTGGAGCGCGCACTGGACGCTGCGCCGCGCGATCGCAGGCAGGCCGCGGCGACGATCGGGCAGCTCGTGTCGCGCGCATTCCTTCGTCAGGATCTCAAGGGGGCGCGCGAAGGGCTCGGTCGCGGGCTCGCGCTCGACATCGAGCCCGACGGCCTGGTGTACGAGGCCGTGTGGGTCCGCCTGCTCGAGCGTCAGCAGAAGGTCACCCCGGTGGATCCGGCCGCGGAGCGCATCCTCGTGATCGCCGCGAAGACGGACCAGCGCTGGGTCGGAAAGATCGCAAGCTTCGGCCTGGGCACGCTCTCCGCGGACGATCTGCGCGCCGCAGCCCGGACGCCCGCGCAGCAGACCGAGGCGCTCTTCTACGCTGCCGTCTCGCAGCGCAGCCAGGGCGACGCGCGCGCGAACGACACGCTGAAACAGGTGATTGCTGGCGGCGGGCTCGACCTGGTCGAGGTGAGCCTTGCGCGCGACATGCTGGCGGGGCCGCACGCCACCCTGGGTGGTCCGGTGCCGGACGGAGTGCCGTAGGTTTTGGTGGACGCGGGCTCATGACGAAGGAGATTCATCGCACCCTCGACTGGGGCCAGCTCGCGCCGCTCCGGCTCCGCGCCAAGATGGTTGCCGAGGGCGTCTACGCCGGTGCGCACCGCAGCGCGCGCAAGGGCGCAGGCGTGGAGTTCGGCGGTCACCGTGAGTACACGCCCGGCGACGATCTGCGCTGGCTCGATCGCCGCTCCATGATGCTCCACGATCGGCTGCTCATCCGACAGTTCGAGACCGAGACCGATCGCGCGCTCCGCGTAGTGGTCGACGCCACCGCATCCATGGGCTATCGCGGCACGCGCGGAAAAGCGGCGAAGCTCGCATGGGCCGCGCTGATCGCCGCCGCGCTCGCGAAGGTCGCCACCTCCAGCGGCGACCCCATCGGCCTCACGTTCATCGGCGGCGGCAAGACCGCGCGACCCGTGCCGGTGGGCAGCGGACGCGAGGCGTTCGAGCGCGTCGCATCCTCCCTGGAGCAGATCGACGCCGTCGGCGATCCCAAGCTCGATCCCGATCTCGTGGAGCGCGCGCTCGGCGGCATCGTCCGCGCCGCGCGCCGTGGGTCCATTGTCGTCGTCCTGTCGGACCTGTGCGATCTCCCATCCCGCGCCCTGGACGCGCTCGCCGCCGTGTCGTCGCGCGGACGCGTGCTGGTCGTCGGTGAGGTGCTGGACCCCGACGAGCTTGATTTTCCCTTCGACGAGGCCGTACGACTGAAGGCCATGGAAGGTGAGCTGGTCGTGGAGACGGACGGACAGGTGCGCGAGCGCTATCTGGCTGCGCTCGCCGAGCACCGCGACAAATGGAAGCGAGCGATCACCTCGCGCGGGGCAGAGGTCGTCACGCTCCGCACCGACGGCGATCTGAGCCACAGCGTGCGCGAGATCATCGACCGCGCTTCCAGGGTGCGCGCGTGAGCTTTCTCTCATGGTTCGCGCTCGGCGTGGCGTTGCTCGCCGTCGTCCCCTACCTGGCGCACCGCCTTCGGCGCAGGAAGAGCGACGACAAGCCCTTCGCGTTCGCCCGCCTGGTCCCCGCCACGGAGCCGCAGGCGCGGCGCCGCTCCGAGCTCACGGACAAATCGCTGTTCGGTCTTCGCGCTCTCTCCGTCCTGCTGCTCGCGCTTCTGGGCGCGACGCCGTTCGTGCGCTGCTCACGCCTCTCGCTCGATCGCGGCGGCGCGTCCGTTGCGCTCGTGCTGGTCGTGGACGACTCCATGAGCATGCGAGCGAAGGACGGCGGCGAGTCCTCGCGCTTCACGCGCGCGATCGCAGGCGCACGTCAGCTGCTCTCTTCCACGCGCGAAGGTGACGCTGTCGCAGTGGTCCTTGCCGGCTCGCCCCCGCGCGTGGCGCTGGCCGCATCCACGGATATCAACGCCGCGCGCTCCACGCTGGACACGCTCACACCGTCCGATCGCGCGACCGACATCGACGGCGCGCTGGCCATGGCGCGCTCGCTGGTCGCGTCGCTCCCGCAGGCGGACAAGCGCATCGTCCTTTTGTCCGACCTGGCCGATGGCACGGACACGCCGCTCCCGGACGACCCCGCCTTGTGGGTGCCCATGCCGGAGCTCCCGAAGGAGGTCGGCGACTGCGCCGTGCTCTCCGCCGACCGCAGCCCCAAGGAGGTGCGCGTCGAGATCGCCTGCTCTCCAAAGGCGACCGCGGAGGGCCGCGACATCGAGCTCCGCGGCGGCGAGCGCGTGCTCGCGAAGGTGAAGGCGCCTGGCGGTCCGCACGCGAGCGTCGTGCTGCCGATCGATCCACGCTCCACGGAAGATCTGGACGTGGTCATGACCGGCGTCGATGCCATCGCCGAGGATGATCGCGCCGCAGTGGTGCTCGAAGGCAGCGCGACCTCCATCGGCGTCGTCGGCGACACTGTGGAGGAGGTGACCGCGACCGGTGGCGCGCCCGTGGTGGAGCAAGCACTCGCCGCGTTGCGCACCGATCTAGACGTGAGGCCGCTCGCCGATCTGCCGGACAAGGTCGCGGACCTCCGGCCCTATGCGGGCCTGGTCTTCGACGATCCGCCGGGCTTCACACCGGAGGCGCGACGCGTGATCGAGGACTACCTTGCGCGCGGAGGCGTCGTGCTTCTTGCGCTTGGTCCGCGCGCGAGCCGTGCGCCGCTGGGCGCGGCCTTCACGCCGCTCCTTGGCACGGTGCCCACGTGGGAGACGGCGGCGTCCGTGCGCGACAAGAGCGTGAAGGCGGGCGAAGGACCGCTGGGTGATTCCGCGCAGAGCCTGGTCGGCCTGGATCCAAAGGGCCGCGCCGAGCTCGCGGATGACGACGCGCGCGGCTTCTCGCGCTGGCTGTCGTGGAGCGACGGGCCTCTGTTCCTTGGACAGCGCGAGCTCGGCAAGGGCGAGGCGATGGTCATCACGCTCCCGTTCGCGCTGGACCAGAGCGATCTGCCGCTGCGCCCAGGCTTCCTGGCGATCCTGGATTCATTCGTGGCGCGTGCGCGTGCACGGCTCTCTCCCCGGCGCAGTGACGCTGGCGCGAGCATCACGGTCGCGGACGCAGCCGTCATCAAGGGGCCGAGCGGCAGCATCAGTCACGCGCGCGAGGCCGGCGTCTCGCGTGCCGTACTTCCGGAGATCGGCCGCTACGTGATCAACGTGCAGGACCGCACGGAGGTACGGGTGGTGGCGCCGATTCCTCGCGAGCTATACCTGCGTCCACGCGCAGCGCCGCAGGGTGGGCACGCGAAGGTGGGCGCCGCGCCGGGCGCCAAGCTGGATATCTCCTGGGTGATCGCGCTGGGGCTCCTCTTGCTGTTCGCCGCAGAGATCGTCATGCGTGTCTTCGTCCGCACCGACCCGGCGACCTCGTAGAGGTTTGGTGGTATGACGCGTTCAATGCGGAACCTCGCTGCGGTCTCGGTCTTTGTGCTCGCCCTTGCCGCAATGGTCGGGTGTCACAACCCCGGTCCCTACGGACATGCGCCCAACTACGCGCCCCTCTCCGACGAGGAGACCGCGGTCTCGGGCGCGCGCGAGTATGACCCGGTCATGTTCCAGCGGCAGCCCGAGGAGTGGCGACAGAAGCCCAGCTTCTTCTTCGGCATCGTGACCGCGCGCTCGGCCGGTCCTTCCGGCATGGCGCAGGTGAAGCTCTCCGTGCGTCGCCTGGAGCCGCGGAACCTCTGCGCGAACTCCAACGATGAGGACTCGTGCCGCGTGACCGTCAGTGACAAGGACTACGGCGTGGTGACCGCGGCGCTGTCGCTCAAGGGTGAGGACGACGTGGGCGACAAGTCCGTGGGCGGCGGCTCGCTCCTGCGCGTGACGGGCACGTTCGGTCAAGAGGTGGATCCGCAAGACGGCTCTCCGCTTCTGCGCGCCACGTACTACCGGCATTTTCCCCGCGGATTCTACGTCACGTCGCGCGCCTCCGAGGTGATGCGGCAATGACCGAAGGTGCCGGCACGAAGCGGCGCCTCTTGCTCCCGGCGCTCAGCACCGCGCACTCGCATGCGTTCCAGCGCGCGATGCGCGGCAGAGGACAGCGTCCCAAGGAGAAGAACGCGGACGACTTCTGGACGTGGCGCGGGCAGATGTATCGCACCGCATCGGAGCTCACGCCGGAGTCGTACGCGAAGATCGCGCGCGTGGCCTTCCGCGAGCTCCGCGCCGCCGGCGTCCGCACGGTGGGGGAGTTCCACTACATCCACCACCAGGCAGACGGCACGCCATACGACGACCGCACGCTCATGAGCGACGTCGTCATCGAAGCCGCGCGCGACGCCGGCCTTCGCATCGCGCTTCTTCGCTGTGCATACGCACGCGCGGGGCAGGATCGCGAGGCCGAGCCGGGGCAGCGGCGCTTCTGCGATCCCACGCCAGACGCGGTCCTCGCCGACGTGGACGCGCTCCGCAAGAAGTATGCAGGCCAGGCCAACGTCACGATCGGCCTTGCGCCCCACTCGGTTCGTGCGGTGCCGCCCGCGTGGCTGCCGGTGTTCGCGGAGTACGCAAGGCGCGCGGACATGCCGCTGCACATGCACGTGGCGGAGCAGCCGCGCGAGATCGACGAATGCCTGGCGGAGACGGGCAAGCGGCCCATGGAGCTGTGCGAGGAGCGCGGCATGCTCGGTCCTCGCTTCGTCGCGGTGCATGCAACGCACCTGCTCCCGCACGAAGCCAAGCTGCTGGGCGACGCGCAGGGCTTCGCGTGCATCTGCCCCACCACGGAGCGCGATCTGGGCGACGGCCTTGCCGACTTCGAGCACCTGCGCTCCTCGGGCGTCCGCCTCTGCACGGGCATCGATAGCCACACGATCACCGACCCCATCGAGGAGCTCCGCTCGCTCGAGACCCACGAGCGCCTGCGCCGAAGATCACGCGTGACGTTCGCGCCCGAAGGAAGCACGCCCGCGGAGCAGCTCTGGAAGGAGGGCTCGCAAAACGGCGCGCTCGCCGTGGGCTTCGCCGACGTGGGCGGCCAGATCGAGATCGACCTCGACCACCCCCAGCTCGCGCTCGTGGAGCCGGGCTTCGAGCTGGACGCGATCGTCTTCGGAGCGAGCTCCGCCGTGGTCATAGGCTAAGCGCACGCACGCGGTCAGCCGCTTTTGCCAGTGCTCTGCCAGCGCTTTGCGGCGCGGCGGTAGGTGCCCACGTCTGCGAAGCCCAGGAGCTCCGCGATCTTTTCGTCGGCGACTCCGCGCTGCACCATGCCCTCGGAGCAGCGCCGTCGCGCCTGCTCGACCACATCGCGGAACTGCGTGCCCTCGTCGCGCAGCCGTCGCTGGGCCGTGCGCACCGTCACCCCGAGGTGCTTCGCGACCGTCGTGAGGTCCGCGTGCGCAAAGCCCACCTCGCCTTCTATCGCGCGCGCAATCGACTGCGAGAACGGCGCGTCTGCGCCCGTTTGCTTCGCCTTCGTCGCCTGCCGTGAGAGGTAGTCGAACACCACGCCATCGGCGGAGCGCAGCGGGCTTCGCGCGGCTTCCGTGGGGATCGCAAAACCAGAGCTCGCCGCACCAAAGGTCACGGGACAGCCGAAGTGCTCCGAGACCCGCGCGCGGTCGCGCTCACCGCCACGCCCATGACCAAACCATGCGCACACGAGCGGTAGCTCGCGCGCCGCGACCAGGCGCAGGCCGCGCAGCAGGTAGGCGACGGTCAGCTCGTTCATGTGCGGGCCCAGCGCATCGCGTTGCCCGGGCACCATGTAGTGGATCTCCGCGCCTCGCTTGGTCTCCTCGTAGCGGAACTGGCCTATGGGATTCACCAGCGACGCGTGCTCCGCCAGGGCCGCGAGCCCCGCGCTCACCGTCGGCGCCGTGCGGACCAGGAGCTCGGCTGCGTCGTAGGTGCCCTCGGGCACAGTGTCGGCAAGGTGCAGCCCGAGCAGCGGATCATGCGCGAGCCGCGCTGCCTCCTCGAAGAGCGCACGCACGCGCGACAGCGGCACGGTGCACGGCGCGCTCGCCGCGGACTGCGGTAGGCCCACCGACACGAGCAGCGCGTCCGCCTCCTTGCCACGCAGCCCGAGCCGCGCGAGGACCAGCCCCGTCAGACGGAAGGAAAAGAGCGGCTCCTTCTTCGGCATCGACGACCGCGATCATAGCCAGAAACGCGGTCACTTGCGCGAGACGATGAGCTGCCTCGTGACGCCGTAGTTGGCCGAATTCGCATACAGCGAGACGATGTTCTCGCCCGGCGCGCCCGTGAACGCGGCGGATGCAGCGATCTTGAGCGTCAACGTGTCGCCGGCCTTCGCGGTCTTCCCGCCCAGCGTCACCGTGAGCGCCGTGGTCGACGCGTACGCAGTGACGGAGAACGGCGCGAGTGGCCCGTCCGCGTACACGTACACCGGGATCTCGATCGAGGTCCCCGGCGGGACCGTCACCTCGGTGGGGCTCGCGTAGATCCCGAACATCGGCCCCGCAGGTGCAGGAACGCACGGGCGCGCGCCCGCCTTCGCTGCCGCGTTGGAGTAGTTGAGCGTCACCATGTGGCCCTCGACCTTCATGGGATGGCCCCCGCAAAGATCCGCGTTCTCGCCTGGCTGCGGCGTGCTCGGCGTCTGGCTCGTGATCACCCACGTGGGGTTCTGCGCGTCCGGATCGCTGGATGCCTCCATGACCTCGTGACTCGCGCCCCACGTGGTGAAGTCAGTGGGCGTCATGCCGAACGTGTCCGTGCATCGCGGCGTGACGGAATAGACGGCCAGCGCCATGCCGCCCTCGCCCGCGTACTGGAATGAGCTGTGGTACGCCTGGAAGTCCGTGCACCCGGTGGTGCCGAAGCTCGTGACGATCGTGCCCTTCGGCGGATAGACCATGTAGATGCGGCTGCCGTTGGGCGCGGGCACCTTGCCCTGCGTGATCGCGTCGGTGAGCAGCGCCTGGATGGCAGCGTCGTCCATCATCACGGGGGCTGCCGTGTCGATCGAATACGCGCCGCCGTGCGAGCCCGCGCCCACGCCCCACTCCGCCATCATGGTCGTGAACAGAGAGGAGGTAGGGAGCCACGTGTCGAACGCGACCAGGTCCGCAGCAATGGTGTCCCCCTTCCACGTGACTGACACCAGCTCCGGCGACTTGATGATCGGTCCGCCGTTGTTCGGAATCAGCTCGAGTGGAGGCGGCGGCGGCGCCTTCGCCGTGGCATCCGTGTCGGCGTCTCCTGCCGCGCCGTCCGTACCGATCGCGGCGTCACTCCCACCGTCAGGATTGGCACGGTTTGACCCGCTGTCTTCCGTGCTGCTGCACGCTGAAATGCCTAGAATTCCGACCGATGCGGAGAGGATGCATGCAATGGCGACGCGACGGGTGAACATGGTTGCACGCGGAAGCAAGGCCCGTACCTGCCGCAATCCCGACATGGCTTGTCGCCTTCGGCGGCTCATTTGGCGCGAGTAGTTCGTGCATGTCGGGCGGGTTCGCGGCAGGGTGCCGTCGTGCACCGCATCACCGGAAGAGTGTCCATGGCCGGGGCGCTCATCGCGCTCACCATCAACGTCGCCTGTCAGAAGGACAGCGGAGGTCCGAGCGCTGCCGCGGATCTTTGCGCGCTGTCGGAGGCGCCGCTCACGTCCGTTCCGCCGCGCACACCGCGCTGGGCGTTCGAGCCGTGGATCAGCAAGGACATCTCCACGCGCGACGACACCTATGCATTCGTGTCCGGCTTCCAGTCACGCGGCATCCCTGTGGGCACGGTGGTGCTCGATAGCCCGTGGGAGACGAACTACAACACGTTCGTCCCGAGCCCCACGCGCTACGGGGACTTCCCCGGCCTGGTCTCCGACATGCACGCGCGCGGCGTGCGCGTGGTGCTCTGGACGACCATGTTCGTGAATAGCACCAGCTTCGACCTGGAGCCCGGTGGAGACACATACCCCGGCGCCGCGGACACGCTCGCGCACGGCGAGGACTGCAGCTACTTCGTGGACGATGGCGCCACGTATCCGTGGTGGAAGGGGAAGGGCGCGGCCCTGGACTTCTTCAACGGGAGCGCGCGCGCGTGGTCGCATGCGCAGCAAGATGTCGTGCTGAACGCCGGCATCGACGGATGGAAGCTCGACTTCGGTGAGAACTACGTGGGGGGCATGCACAGCAACATCGCCACCGCGGACGGTGACAAGACGCGGCAGGAGTACGGCGAGCGCTACTACCAGGACTTCCTGGAATACGGCCGCTCCTCGCGCGGCCGCGAGTTTCTCACCATGACGCGCGCGTGGGACGAGTCGTACGGCTTCGCGGGGCGCTTCTTCGCGAAGAAGGAGCACTCGCCCATCTCGTGGATGGGTGACAACCGTCGCGACTGGTTCGGGCTGAAGGACGCGCTCACGGAGTCGTTCATCTCGGCGCGGGCGGGCTACGTGGCGGTGGGCTCGGACCTGGGCGGCTATCTGGACCGCGATGACCTGAACCTCACGGGCCCGCAGATCCCGTTCGACACGATGGTCTTCGCGCGATGGACCGCAGTGAGCGCGCTCTCCCCGCTCATGCAGCTGCATGGCCGCGCCAACATCACGCCGTGGACGGTGCCGGACCACGTGGACGAGACAGTTGTAAACTACAAGTATTGGGCGCAGCTGCACCACGCGCTGGTGCCGTTCATGTACTCGCTCGCGGAGGAGACATACGCGGGGCACGGCACATCCATCCTGAGGCCCGTGGCAGATGCGTCCTCCACCACCGACTTCCGTTACATGCTCGGCGAGGCGCTGCTGGTCGCGCCCATCCTGGACGCCACCGGCAAGGCGGACGTCGCGCTGCCAGGCGGCGCTTCCTACGTGGACTTCTTCACCGGCGAAGAGGCCACGGGCGGCACCATGGTCACGCGCGACTACTCGGCGGACCGGAAGCACATCCCGCTCTTCGCCAGGACGGGCGCGATCATTCCCATGAACGTGGACGGCGACGCGCTGGGGTTTGGACCTTACGCAGGCGCGCTCACCGTGCTGATGTGGCCGGGGCCCACCGCGAGCACGTTCGCATTGCACGACGAGAAGGACGCCGTGACCACGCTCGGCACCAGCGCAACGAGCACGGAGCTTCATGCGACCGCGAGCGCAGCTCCCGCGCCGATCGTCCTTCGCCTGCACGATCTGCGTGCCCCCACCGCGGTGACCGTTAACGGCGGAGCGGGTGATTTCACGTACGACGCGGCCGCGCATGTGATCGTGGTGCAGGTGCCCGCGTCGAGCGGTGCCGTGAACGTGGTGGTCACGCGCGGCATGTGATGCGGTGATATGCTTCGCGGCATGCAGGCGCCGAGCGACTGGTTTACGTTGATCGACAGCTTCGAGGAGACCACCGCCGCGCTCCGAGCCATGCCCGAGGCCGACGCGACCAAGGCGTCGCAGGCGCTGATGGAGCAAGCGCTCGACGTCCTGCTTCGCACGGCGGACACGCCCGCCAAGATGGAAAAGCTCTGCGTCTGGCACACGGACAGGCTCTATCGCCTCACGAACCAGGTCGAGCTGCTCGACGCCGCGTCCTTCTCGTTCCTGCGCGCGGTGGGCGCGGTCTTCGGCGTGGTGACGAAGCAGCGGAAGATGAGCGTCGCGTACCTGGTCGACAACGACATGCCGATGGACCGGCTGCTCGGCGTGCGCGCAGCGTTCAACGCGCTCGGCTTCGTGGTAGCCAGCCCCGAGCTTCTTGCCATCGAGCTCTCGAAAGAATCCGCCGCTCACGCCTCCAGAGCCGACCCGGATGCAGCGCTACGCGAGGAGTCGCTCGCCGTCGCCACGCGGCTGTTCCGCGAGACCGTTGCAGAGTGCAAGCATGTGATGTGGCTGTCCGGCACTGCGACCACCAAGGACCTGGTGTCGCTCGCCGCATGGCTCGACGACGCGCCCTACGTGGGCGTGTTCAGGAACGACGCCCCGGTGGATGACACCACGGTGCAGCTGTTTCGCTCTGCGGGTCGAAGCGATCCGCTCGCGTTCGGGTGAGTCACTTCTTCGGCACCGCGTAGTGACGCTCGATGCCGAAGAGGTCGCCGTCTCCCAGACCCTCGCGCACGCCTGCCTCGATCTCCCCCATGATCGCGCGAAGCGCCGGCAGCTTGAGCCCCGCTCCGTGCGCAAGCTCCACGACCAGCGCAGCGTCCTTCATGGCAAGCGACAGAGGGAACTCTGGCGTCCAGTCGCGCGTGAGCACCTTGGCCTTCTTTCCCTGGTAGCTGGGCGTTGCGAACGCGCCGCTCGTGAACGCGTCCACCACGACCTCGCGCGAGAGGCCCACGCGCTCGCCCAGGGCGAGCATGCTCGCGAACGCGACGAAGTGGTGCGCGCCCAGCCCGTTGAGGACCGTCTTCAGCGACTGCCCCGCGCCAATGGGACCGGCATGGATGACCTTCTTGCACATCGCGCGGAGGTGCTCCTCCGCCTTGGTGAGCGCGCGTGGTGAACCGCCGACCAGCGCCACGAGCTCGCCCTTGGCGGCCGGCACCACGGAGCCGGACACCGGTGCATCCAGGAACTGCGCGCGTTGCGCCTCTACCAGCGCGGCCGCCTCGACCGCAGCGAGTCTTCCGGATGTGGACATGTCCACCACCACGGTGCGGCTCTTGCGGGTGGCTGCGCCGCGCGCAAGGCCTGCGATCACGCCGTCCTTGCCCAGGAGCACCTCACGCAGAGCCTGTGCGTCGGTGAGCATCAAGAACACAATACGTGCATTCTGCACGCAATCCGCCGGCGTCCGCGCCACCAGCGCCCCTGCCTTGGCCACGCCCGCGCACGAGGACTTGGTGCGCGACCATACGGTGAGCGGGACTCCCGCCTGGGTCAGGCGCATCGCCATCGGGTGACCCATGGCGCCGATCCCGAGGAACGCAGCGGGGGCGAGCACCGCATCAGGAACGAACGGCGCGCTCTCGAGCGGCGCGCGCACCGGAAACGCAAGGCGAAGGCTGACGGCGCCTCGCGACCGCGGAGTCTTGGGCTCTTGAGGTGTTCTCGACTTCCGCTTCTCGCTCATGGCACGGGTAGATTACCTAATCCCAGATCTCCGTCACACGTCGTTTCAGATCTTGCCACTCTTCGTGCTCCGCCACGTAGACGCCTTCGGTCCAGCTGAAGATGTCCGCCGGGCGATCGTCGGGGTCGTGCAGCGGAATCACGTGAATGTGGAGGTGCGTCGAGCTCTGCGTGAGCTCTCCGGCGGATGAACCGGTGGAGGCGAGATAGCAGCGACGAGGCTTGAAAATGCGCTCCGCGACGCGTGCCGCGCGAAGTGCGAGCGCGTTCGACCGCGCCCACGTCGCATCCGGCACGTCGGCGAAGGTGGTGACGTGCGCCCTGGGGAGCACCATGAGCTGCCCCCAGCGTCGAACGTAGCGCGGAAGGATCACGAGCTGGTCCGCGTCTTCGTGGACCACGTACGTGGGGCCCGCGGCTCTGTCGCGAATCGCGCACATCAAACAAGCTGCATCCCCGCGCTCCGCCCTTATGCGCTCCAGCGCGTCGGCGCGTGTGATGAGCTGCGGCATCTCAGACGACCCTGGCGACCCGTACAGGCAGTCTACGGATCGCAACGCGCGGCACCACCGCTTCGGCAGCGAACTGGGCCTTCGGCGTGACTGAGAGCGGCGCACCGGCCGGTGTTGCGTCGCGCAGCGCACTGGCGATCGCATCGAGCGCGGCAGGTGTGGAGCGATAGCGGTCCATGTCGAACGCGAGCGACGCCGCAAAGAGCGCATTCCCCGCGTCGCCAGTCGCGCCCGTCCAGAAGCGCGCCGCCGGCTCCGGCGGAATGGACGCCGGACCCAGCTCGGAGAGCATGGAAATGTCCGCGCGAATGGCCTCCGCAGCATCGGCGGTGGCGATGGACCATTCGCTCACCATCGACTCGTTGCACAGCACGTACTCACGATGCGCAGTGGGCGAATCCGTGCGCACGTGAAACACCGCGGCGATGCGTGATGGCTCCGCGAGCGCTTCCGCGACCGAGATGGAGCGATCATCCAGGTCATGAAACGTGAATGCGTCGGCGCGTGAAGGATCGTAGCGCGCGATGATCGCGACTGGCCGGAGCGCGACGCGAATGAGCTGGGTGCCGTACGCGCGCTCGGTGGCACCAAGGCGCGTCGGCCATGGTCGAGTCCAGGCGTAGCGGCGGAGGCGAAGACTGGGGTGAAGGAGGAGCAGTCGCGCGACGTCGGCATAAGGGCCAGTGGTATTCGCCGTGGCGGTGAGTCGCTCCACGTAGGGGGTGGGTCCGCTCGGGAGCTCCGTGTCCAGGAGGAGCTTTTGATCGCGACGGAGCAGGGCGATCTGCTCTGGCGTGGTCCATGAGAAGAGGACGCGGCGTGCGTACGTTGTGTCGGTGACAGCGCCGTTGCGGAGCGCCGCGATCGTGGAATCGAGAAGGACTGGTGGAGGAGCGGGATTGACGTTTGGGTCGGGGTTTGGGTGGAGGTCGGCGTTTGGGTTGAGGATTGGGATGGGGACGGGGATGGGGGTCGACGATGGGTGGCTGTCGCAGCCAAGGAGCGCTGCCAGCGCGATGATTCTCGTTCGCCTCATTCCGTTGCTGAGCGTAGCCTAGGCCTCTTGATGCGAGCAATCGGGCCGGTTTTGTCGGTGGTCTTGCTTGCGGCTTGTTCGCGTGGGGAGGCTCCTCGTCCGGACGCTGGCGCGGTTCCGACGCCTCTCGGTACGCTCGGGCCCCCGCAGGCGAGGATTCCGCTGGTTCCCGTCGCGGAGCCCGATCGCTCTTCGTCTGCGCTTGCACTTGGTCGCATCAGCGGACACCTCGTGGCGTTGCTGGCCGACGAGGATGACTCGCTGCTACGCGCCGTGTCGCTTCCGGAGGGCGCCACGCTCGGGACCTACAGCCTTCCAGGAATTCCCGGACATGTCGTCGTGGATGGTGCGGGGTCGATCTGGGTTTCGCTCCGCGACGCGGATGTCGTGCAGTCGTTCTTGTTCGCGTGCACGAGCGCAGAGCTGCAGCGTTGCGCGTTTTCAGCCGGTAGCGCCTTGCCCGTGGCTGGCGAGCCGACCGCGCTCGCGGTGAGTCCGGATCAGAAGTCGCTGTTCGTCGTGTCGACGCTCGGTCAAGCGCTCACACGGTTCGCGTTGCCCGGTCGGCAGCAGGTGGCAAGGGCCGCGCTTCCTCGCGATCCTCGCGCGATCCTGATCGGGGCGCGCTCGGACGTCGCGTTCATTGCTCACGGCTCTGGCTCGGCGCTGACAACGGCGTTCACCGTTGCGGACGAGACCATGCCCACGCGGGAGGCCCGGCTCGACTACCGCGACCACGTCTTCGACGAGGGCATCGCGCATGCTCGGCCAGTGAGTGATGAGCCTCGCTTCGCCGGGCAAGGGTTCGCGCTCGCCCGCGTGGACGGACACGTGCTCGCGCCCATGGCCGTCGTCTACCCAGGGGACCCGAACCCCACGCCCGGCTATGGACCGTCAACGGAGGGATATTTCCCGCACGAGACCGCCATGCTCTCGTTCAACGCTGACTCGTATGCGGCCGGCGCCGACGATGGGGGAGCTGGGGCCCCCAGGCTGCGCGTGCGCGCGACAGTGGTCGCATCGGACAGCAATCGCGTGAGCAGCGGTCGCGTCGCGTGGCCCAAGGAAACACCGCCGTGCCTGTTGCCGCGCGCAGCAGCTCCGGCTCCCGGAGGTCACTCGGTCCTTGTCGCATGCATGGGGATCGATCAGGTGCTCGAGATCGCCGCCGCAGAGAAGCCACTGCTCGAGTCCGTGATCGCGCGCTTTCCGGTGGCCGCCGGTCCCGCGGCGATCGCGGTCGACGCGGAGGCCCACGAGGCATGGGTGTGGTCGATGTTCGATCGCAAGCTCACGCGTCTTCCGCTCTCCGGACCGGCGCCTGCAACAACGATCGCGATCGCCGCGCAGAGCGCGCTCGACCCCCGATGGAGCGCTGGACGCGTGCTTTTTCACGCTCCGATCGCGTTCGATGGTCGCGCGTGCGCGAGCTGCCACGCGGACGCTCGCGCGGACTCCCTCACGTGGACCTCACCGAGCGGCCCGCTCCAGACCCCCGTGCTAGCGGGGCGGCTCGCCCACGCGGAGTCGTTTGGTTGGCTCGGTGAAAGCGCGACGCTTCCTGCACATCTCCGCCAGACCCTCACGCGGCTCTCTGCCGTGCGGACGTTGGACGACAAGGAGATCTCGGCGCTCGACTGGTACATCTCACTCGCAAGAACGTATCGCGCCGTCTTGCCGCCCACCGAACTGGAAGCGCGGGGCCGCGCGATCTTTCAATCGATCGAGACGCGCTGCTCGCAGTGTCACCGAGAAGGCGGCACCCGGAGTGATAGCGCGCGCCACGACGTGGGCACGGGAGGGAACTACAACACGCCCTCGCTCCGCCATGTCGGCACCACCAGCCCCTACATGCACGACGGCCGCTACACGACCCTCCGCGAGGCCCTCCTCGCAACCGACGGAAAAATGGGGAGCACGAAGCAGCTCTCGGAAGCAGACACCGGCGCCCTCATCGCGTACCTGCGTTCCCTCTGACCTGCCAAGCGACCCCCGCCTCAACTGCCCCGCCTCAACTGCCCCGCCTCAACTGCCCCGCCTCAACCTGCCCCGCCTCAACCTGCCCCGCCTTTAACTGACAACGTACTGACAGGTAACGCAGCGCATCCGGACGCTGGGCTTGCAATGAGGGTGCGATTGGCGGCAAGCTTGCCGTTTCTCCCATGTCGCGCCCCCTCAAGCTCGTCTCCCATTTCGACCCCAAAGGCGACCAGCCACGCGCGATCGAGGCGCTCTGGACGGGGCTCACGCGCGGGGACAAGCACCAGGTGCTGCTCGGCATCACGGGGTCCGGCAAGACGTTCACCATCGCGAACATCATCGACCGCGCGCAGGCGCCCACGCTCATCCTGGCGCCGAACAAGACGCTCGCCGCGCAGCTCTATGGCGAGATGAGGGAGCTGTTCCCCGAGAACGCGGTCGAGTACTTCGTCAGCTACTACGACTACTACCAGCCAGAGGCGTACGTCCCCGCGAGCGACACGTACATCGACAAGGACGCGATCATCAACGATCAGATCGATCGCATGCGCCACTCGGCCACGCACTCGCTCCTCTCGCGCCGCGACGTCATCATCGTGGCCAGCGTCAGCTGCATCTATGGCATCGGCAGCGCGGAGAGCTACCACGGCCTTCTCATCCGTCTGAAGGTGGGCGAGGAGTTCCGCCGCGACACCTTGCTGCGCATGCTGGTGGACGTGCAGTACGAGCGCAACGACGTGGACTTCCACCGCGGCACCTTCCGCGTGCGCGGCGACGTGGTGGAGGTGTTCCCCGCGTACGAGCAGGAGTCCGCTGTTCGCATCGAGTTCTTCGGCGACGTGGTGGAGGCGATCAAGGTGGTCGACCCGTTGCGCGGCAAGGTGAAGGACTCGCTCGACGCGTATGCGATCTACCCGGGCTCGCACTACGTCACGCCGCAAGAGCAGATGCGAAAGGCCATTGGCGCCATCCGCGAGGAGCTCCGCGAGCGACTCGACTTCTACGACAAGGCCGGCCGCTTCCTGGAGAAGCAGCGCATCGAGCAGCGGACCATGTACGACATCGAGATGATGGAGCAGATGGGGTTCTGCAACGGCATCGAGAACTACTCGCGCCATCTGTCGGGTCGCAAGGCGGGCGAGCCGCCGCCCACGCTGATCGACTACTTTCCTGCTGATTTTCTGCTCGTCTTGGATGAGTCGCACCAGACCGTGCCGCAGGTGGGCGCCATGTACCGCGGCGATCGCGCGCGCAAGGAGACCCTTGTCGAGTACGGCTTTCGCCTGCCCAGCGCGCTGGACAACCGCCCGCTCAAGTTCGAGGAGTTCGAGGGCATGGTCCGGCGCGCGATCTACGTGTCGGCGACGCCGGGCGACTACGAGATGGAGAAGTCCGGCGGTGTGTTCGTGGAGCAGCTCATTCGCCCCACCGGCCTGCTCGACCCCGTCGTGGAGGTGCGTCCGGTCGCCGGCCAGGTGGACGATCTGCTGATCGAGATCCGCGAGCGCGCCAAGAAGAACGAGCGCGTGCTCTGCACCACGCTGACCAAGCGCATGTCGGAGGATCTCACGGACTACTACCGCGAGCTCGGCGTGCGCATTCGCTACCTGCACTCCGACATTGACACGCTGGAGCGCACCGACATCTTGCGCGACCTCCGCCTTGGCGAGTTCGACGTGCTCGTGGGCATCAACCTGCTGCGCGAGGGTCTTGACCTGCCCGAGGTCTCGCTCGTGGCCATCTTCGACGCCGACAAGGAAGGCTTCCTGCGCAGCCCGCGCTCGCTCATCCAGACCATGGGCCGCGCGGCGCGAAACCAGAACGGCCGCGTGATCATGTATGCGGACAACATCACCGCCGCCATGAAGCACGCCATGAGCGAGACGGACCGACGCCGCAAGATCCAGCACGCCTTCAACGAAGCGAACGGAATCACACCGACCACCATCATCCGCGCGGTCATGAACATCAACCCGGCGGCGGGGATCATCGACTACCTCGACATCCCGAAGATCCCGCGTGGCGGGTCCACCGGAACGGGCGCCGCCGACATAGACCTGAACGAGCGCCTGTCTGCGATGCGGTCCGAGATGTTCCAGGCCGCCGAGAACCTGGAGTTCGAGAAGGCCGCGCGCCTCCGCGACGACCTGAAGAAGCTCGAAGCCATGGCAGGAGGTAGCAGCGACACACCGCCCGCGTCCGACACGTTCGCGCCCTATGGCCAGAAGGCGAAGAAGGGCGCGCGCGGCAAGGCCTCTGGCAAGAGCGCCGCAGCGGCTCCTGCGCTGTCCGCGACTTCTGCAAAGAAGAAGAGCAAGCGACGATAGGCTGGGTGGGCGTGCGGGCACACGCCCGACGCGCTCCTAGAGGAGCTCGGTTCGCTTTGCGGCCTTCAATGCGTCGACGATGGCGCGGACGTCCTGGGCGCGCTCGCGCGGGATGACCAGCAGCGCGTCGTCCGTCTCCACGATGACAAGGTCGGACACGCCGACCAGCGCGATGACCTTCTTCTTGTTCGTTCCGAGATCGCGGACAAGGTTGCCCTTTGCGTCCACGGCGACCGCGCCTTCGGTGAGCGCGTTGCCGTTCGCGTCCTTCTCCGCGAGCTCCCAGGAGGAGAGCCAGCTGCCCACGTCGTTCCAGCCGAAGTCGCCAGCGACCACGGCGAGCTTCTCGGCCTTCTCCATGACACCGTGATCGATCGAGATGGACTGGAGCGTGGGGAACTTCGCCTCCAGGACCTCGGGCGTGCCGGCGCGGACGATCTCGTCGACGCCCTTCGCCATGTCCGGGAGGTGCTGCTCCACCAGGGCAAGCATGTCCTTCACGCGGAAGAAGAACATGCCTGCGTTCCAGAGGTGCTTCTTCCCCGCAACGAACGTCTCTGCGCGCGCGCGGTCCGGCTTCTCGACGAAGCGAGCGACCCGCGACACGCCGCCGCCCATGGACTCGCCGAGCTCCAGGTAGCCGTAGCCCGTCTCGGGCCGCGTGGGGACGATGCCCACGGTGGTGACCACGCCGGACGCGGCCGACGCGAGCGCCTTCTCCAGCACGCTGCGGAAGCCAGGCTCGTCCGTGATGAAGTGATCGCTCGGGAGCACCGCCACGAGAGCGTCCGGATCCTTGTCGCGGATCACGCGCGCAGCCCACGCGATGCACGGCGCGGTGTTGCGACCCATGGGCTCGCGCAGGATCTGGCTCTCGGGAACGCCGGGCAGCGCCTCAGCGGTCTTCTCGGCAAGGCGCTTGGCGGTGACCACGAACACGTTCTGCGGCGGAACAAGCGGGCTGAGGCGTCGTACCGTGGCGCCGAGCAGCGTCTCTTCGCCGCCGCCAAGAGACAGGAGCTGCTTCGGACGCATCTCGCGCGACGCGGGCCAGAAGCGGGTTCCAGAGCCACCGGCCATGATGACGGCGTACGTGTTCGGCATGGTCGGGCGAGCATAGTCAACGTTGGGCGCCGCTGGTACCTCTTCTGTCGTGGATGTGTACGCGCCCCCGAAGACGGATGTGAAGCCCGATGCGGCGCGGGTGGACGACACCGCGATCGGAGAAGCGAAACTCCCGCGTGTCTGGGCGGAGGGGTCGCACCTCTGCGTGCGTCTGGGCGCAAAGATCCCGAGCGTGTGCTTGAAGTGCGGCGCGACGGGCGAGATCTACCGACGCGAGCACGCGTTCACGTGGATGCCACCGGAGAAGCGGCGCAACACGATGGCGATGCGGCTCATGTTCGGCGCGCTCGGCGGTGCCTTGATGGAGGCGGCAAACGCGAAGCACCGGCGCAATGCGACGCTCTCGCTACCGCTCTGCGAGGCGTGCGACCTGCGGTGGGCGCAGGGGAAGAAGCTTGCGGTGGCCACGCTCGTGCTCTTCCTCGCGACGTTCGTGTTCATCATCTTCGCGCAGTCGGAGCGGCTGATGGGGCCGATCGCGCTGCTCGTTCTCCTCTTTGGCTCGCTCGGTGCGATCCTGGTCGTCGCGCGCCTCGTCGTGCCCACGCGCTACGTGCACGCCGAGCGCATCGAGGAGGCGCACATCGTGCTCCGTGGCGTCGCGCCGGCCGCGATCACGGAGGCGGTCCAGCTGGCGGGGAAGAAGACGAAGAAGAAAAAGAAGCCTCTTGTTGCCGATCCGTCGATGTGAAAGAGATGCGCTCATGATCTCGCGTCTGGACCGGCGGGCGTTCCTGCAGACCGCGTCGCTCGCCTTCATCGCGTCGCTCGCGCGTCGCGCCTGGGCCGACGGCGGCACACCAACCACCACTGCGGGTGACGGCGGCGCGCTCTCGGGGGCGGAGGACGCGTTCGTTCGTTTTGGCTCCGCGCCGCAGCAGCTTGCCACGCCGCTGTCGTTCATGGAGCGGCCGATCACGCCTACGCGGGTGTTCTTCGTGCGCAGTCACTTCGGCCCGCCCGCGCTGGACCCCGCGCGCAAGGTGGCGATCACCGGCATGGTCAAGTCACCCCTCACGCTGTCCGTCGCGGATCTCAAGGGCCTGCCCGAAGTGACGATCACGGCAGTGCTACAGTGCGCCGGCAACAGCCGCTCGTTCATCGAGCCGCGCGTGCCGGGCGTGCAATGGAGCCACGGCGCGATGGGCCAGGCCACGTTCACCGGCGTGCGCCTGAAGGATCTTCTGGAGAAGGCTGGCGTGGACACGAAGGCGGGCTTCGTGCGCGTGTCGGGCGGCGACCTGCCGCCGAAGCCTACGGTGCCGGCGTTCATCCGCTCCATTCCGCTCGCACGCGCGATGGACCCGACCACGCTCGTCGCAACCCGCATGAACGGCGAGCCGCTCACGCTCGCGCACGGCGCGCCGCTGCGCTTGATCGTCCCGGGATGGGCAGGGGATCACTGGATCAAGTGGCTCACCACCGTCAACGTGCAGAAGGACGAGGCCGACGGATTTTATATGCAAACTGCATATAAGTTCCCGACGGAGCCCGTGCCGCCCGGGCAGCCAGTGCCACCCGAGAAGATGAAGTCGCTGACGACGTTCCCGGTGAAGTCGATCATCGGAAGGCCCGCGGACGGGGGACGTGCAGCGGTCGGCGCGCAGGAGATCGTCGGCATCGCGTTCTCGGGTGACGCCGCGATCGCGAAGGTGGAGGTCTCGCTCGACGATGGCAAGACCTGGAAGCCCGCGGCGCTGGAGGGAGAGGGCGGCGTCGGACGCTGGCAGGTGTTCCGCTACCGCTTCGAGCAGAAGGCCGCGGCCCGCGTGACAGCGCTCGCGCGCGCGACGGACAGGAAGAACAACGCGCAGCCAGAGAAGGCCGTGTGGAACCCAAGCGGCTACCACTGGAACGCGTGGCACCGCGTCTCGTGGGAGGTCGCATGAGCGCGCGTCTTCTTAGGTCGCTGTCGTCGCTGGTGCTGGTCGCCGCGCTCGACGCTTCGCTCGTGGGTTGTCCGAAGACGGACGTCGCGCCCTCGCAGGACGCGGGTGTTGCCGCAGTGTCGGAGGCCGGTGCGCAAAGCGCGAATGCAGGCACGTCGGGGATTGATCCAAAAGAGCTGGTCGCGAAGGACTGCCTGTCCTGCCACACGGACGAGATGCTGATGCAGCAGCGGCTGACGGAGGCGCAGTGGACCGCGGTCGTGAAGAAGATGACCACGTGGGGAGCGCCGCTCGACCCGGGCGACGACACGAAGCTGGTCGCGTATCTCTCCGCGAACTACGGCCCCGACGCAGGCCCATTCATACCGCCAAGCACGCCCGCAAGCGAGATGGCCGTCGCGCTGGACCCGCTGCCCGATGGTCCGTACGCAGGCGGCGATCCCGTGAAGGGCAAGCTGCTATTCGAAGAGAAATGCGGCACGTGCCACGGCGCGAACGCAAAAGGCCTGATAGGCGTGAACCTGGTAGACCGCCCCATCCTCTACAGGGCACCAGACTTCGCGCGCACAGTCGCGAAGGGCCGCGGAAGGATGCTGCCGCTACAGATCACGGACACAGAGCAAGCGTCCGTGATCGCCTACCTACGAACGCTGCACTGACGTCGAGGTCGAGGTCGAGGTCGAGGTCGAGGTCGAGGTCGAGGTCGAGGTCGAGGTCGAGGTCGACGTCGAGGTCGAAGTCGAAGTCGAGGTCGAGGTCGAGGTCGACGTCGACGTCGAGGTCGAGGTCGAGGTCGAAGCCCCGGGTCGCTCGTGGGCGGTGTTCGCCCCGCCAGTGATGGCCGTTCCCCAGCAGCCGTCAGAGCCTCTGCGCTCCGGGCAGCTTTCCTAGCTGGCGATCAAACGTGCCGAGTGGGCCGTGGCCTGCGTGCCTCGCCACCTCGAGGATGAGGCAGTCCGAGAAGCCGAGCTTCGTGTGCTTGCGGTAGTGCGCTAGCGCCGCCCTCACGACTTCCGCTCCCTGCACCGCGAGTCGATCGTGATCGAGCAGGAGCTCCAGACCCGCGGCCAGCTTGGCCGGTGATACGCCGTAGATGGTGTCCAGTACCCAGCTCGCTTCCATCAAGACCAGATGCGAGACCCACGCGCCGTGCGCCACGAATGCCTCCGCTGCGGCGACCTGCGCTGGCTCGTCTCGAACCAGGAGCCGGACGAGCACGTTCGTGTCAACCGCGCGCATGGCGCTTCCTCACGCTCTCGTGAACCCCCTGTTTGAGCTCTTCTAGAGTGCGCCCGTGCGGCGCCTTGGCGAACAGCGTTTGATGCACGTCCTCCGAGCTGTGCTCGCCGGCGCGGCGGATGGTGATGTCGTCGCCGCGGGCGTCCCACTCCAGCACCGAGCCCGCTGTGAGCTCCAGGCGCCTGCGTACCTCCGCGGGGACGGAGATCTGTCCCTGCGCGGTGACCCTGGAATGAGCGATCTTCATGGCTTCACATTACCAGGGTAATGATGCGGCGCAACCCCACGTTGCCCTTCAGGAAGTTCTCGCCACGTTTTTGGCCGTTCGGGCTCCTCTTGGCTATGCCTTGTGGTCGTCTCCATGTGGCGCCCATTCCTCCGTCTTGCGCTTGTTCTGTCGGTGCTTCTGTGCGCGGTCGGCTGCGCGCGCGAGCTTCCCATCGAGCTCGTGAAGGTCGTGTCCGTCATGCCTCGCGCCGTCGAGCGCGGTGACCGCCTGGAGATCGAGGGCAGCGGGTTCCCCCAGGGTCGTACCGCGCGCGTTGCCCTTCGCGGCACGCTGCATCGCCCCGGCGTGCCGCCGGAGTCCACGGCCATCGTGTCCGAAGGCCTGGTCGTTGCGCCCGAGCGCATCGAGGTCGTCGTCGACGAGCGCTTCGAGGCCCTCTTCTGCGGCAGCGGCGCGGACGCGGACCACACGACGTTCACGGGCGAGCTCGAGGTGGCCTTCGCGCCGCGCTCGCCCACGGCGCCGCCCATCGGCGCGGTCCTCTTTGGCGTCACGCTGGACATGCATCCGGCGGTCATGGATGAGCGCCGTCGCTCCGCAGAGATGGAGAGCGGCAAGCGCACGCTCGCATTCCTTGGGATCGACGCCGTCAACGCGACAGCGTCGGGCCTGGTCGTGAAGGGCGTGCACGAGGGCTCGCGCGGGGACTCGCTCGGTGTGTCCGAGGGCGACGTCATCACGTCGTTTGGAGGCCTGCGCGCGCGCGACCTGCGCGATCTGTCTGCCAGCTCCGTGAGCCCGCTCCTCCCCATGTCGTTCCTGCGCGTGTCTGGCCGCGAAGAGACGCGCGAGCTGTCTGTCGTGGGCCTCTCGTCCGCGGCGCCTCCCGCACTGTCGCTGTCGCTCACGCTGCTCTTCGCGCTCGTATGCGTCGTCGCCCTCTTCTTCCTTCCGCTGCGCCCGACGCTCGTCGCAGCAGAGGCGCGTGTGTCGCGCGAAGTCATCCGCGCGCTGGTTCCGCGCAGCACCACTCTGTGGGTGCCGCTGATCGTCGGCGCGATGGTCTTGCTCTTCGCCGGTTCGCGTGTCGCGCTGTCGGAGGAGCTGGACGTGCCGCTCGTGGTGTCCGCGATCTTCGCGCTTGCGCTGCTGGATGGCGTGGAGCGCGGCGCCGCAGCTGGCTCGCTCTTGCGCGTCACGGGAAGCGCGCTCTTGCACGCGCTCGGACCCACGCTCGCGCTCGTGGGTCTTGGCTTCGCGTCGAGCGGCATGGGTCTCCTGGATGCGTCGCGCGCGCAAGGTGGCTTGCCGTGGCACTGGGTCGCCATGAAGGCGCCGTTTGCGTTGCTGTCGGTCGCGCTCATCGTCGTTGCACGTCTCGCGCATCCGGTGCGAAAGGTCACTGCGTTCGGCGCGCTCTCGGTCAGCCTGTCGGCAGTGGTGGTGGTGTTCCTGGCGCTCGGCGGCGGAGCCATCTCCCGCATCGAGGCGTCCGGCACGCTCACCACTGGCCTCGTCGCCGCATCGAAGACCTGGGTCCTCGCCACGTCCTTCCTTCTCCTCCCTCGCGCCGGTGCGGTGCTCTCCACGCGTTTCCACGCGCTCTTCGCCTGGAAGGCGCCGCTCTGCATGGCAGCGCTGCTGCTCGGCTGCGCCGCCATGTCGGTGCGCTTCGGCGTCGCCGTTGGCCTTCGTGAGCGTACTGCCCTCGGCCTTCTTCTCGGCCTTTCCGCGCTCGCGGCGCGTGTCTGCATCCGAAGGGCGTGGGTCTGGCGCGCACCGGAGCCGCACGCGGACCCATTCATCTAGGGTTACGTGCTAGAAGGGCGGGCGCGCATGTCCTTCTACGTCTCCTACGTCGTCGCGCTGGTCGTGCTCGTCCCACTCGCTTCGGTTGTGGTCCTCGCGTTCGACGCTCTGTCGCGCGCCAGCGCCGCGCAGAACGCCGCCACATCCGGCGCCAAGCCGAAGCCGCAGGCAGCCGCGAAGACGGCAACTCTCAGCGAGCGCGCAGTTGTCGTGGGTACGGGCGGCTCCGCCGTGGCCGCGCTCTTCGCCACGTTTCGCCTCGTCGCAGAGGGCAAGAGCCTCGGCATCGTCCAGCTGCTTCGCTGCGTGCGCGTTGGCATGACGGACGTCTCGCTCGTCCTCTCCATCGACGTGATGCGCGGCATCCTCGCCACCGTCGCCGCCGGCATCGCAACGTGGGCCGCGGTGCTCCTTGCGCGGCGCACGGACGCGCGGTCGCACGTCGCGCTCCTGGTCTCGCTCTTCGGCGCGGAGCTCGCGCTCCTCTCCGACTCCGCGCTCGGCACGGTCGTAGGTGTCCTGGTGCTCGGCGTGGGTGGCGCGCTTGCCGTGACAGCGCGGCCGGTTCGCTTGCTCATGCTTGCATCGGCGTGCGCTGTCTTCGTGCTCCTGGGCCATGCGTACCTGTCGTGGGGCGCGGGCGGCACCTGGCTCGACGGTGACTACACGCCAGAGCTCTATCCGCGCTTCTCCACTGCGAAGAAGACGGCGCCCATCACCGAAGAGGGCTTGCAGAAGCGCGAGAAGGGCGCCGACCCAAAGCGCATGGCTGCGGTCTCCATGGCCACCATGGGTGGCGCGTTCCTCTACCTGGATGACTCCCGCACGCCGTGGGAGGTGGACAAGCGCATCATCCATCCGCCGTTCTTCGAGCAGCCGATCGCATCGGGCATGCACTCGTTCCGCATCCACGGTGCAGCTGGCACGGACGACCACGTCCTCGCGCACATCAACGTGGAGCCCGGACAGAACCTCACCATCGTTCCCGTAGGTCCGTCGCTCAGCCCGCGTGAGCTCCGGGACCAGCTGAGCGTCCTCGCCGCGCCCACCGAAGATCTGCCGCTCCCCACGCCCGACACGCTCGGCGCCACGAAGGTGCTCTCCATGCGCGCGGTCACCCTTGGTGAGCTCGCTATCCTCCTCGGCGCTGCTGCGCTCGCATTCGGCTCGCTCGCGTGGGGCCGTCGCGTGCCCACGCCGCAGGATCGCGCGCAGGCGCTGCTCGCGCTGGCCGTCGCGGCCTCGCTCTCCTATCGCGTGGATTTCCTGGGCGCGATCCCCACGGCCGTCTGGCTCTTCGTGCTCGCCGCGGCCGCTGCACTCGGCTTCTTCGCGTCGCGCGCAGCCAGAGATCCGCTCGCGCCGGTCGCCGCGCAGATGTCTCGCGTCGCGGACATGGTCCACACATTCGACGCGCGCGTGCTCGACACACCGTTCCGTCTGGCTTCGTTCGCGCGCCGCGCCTCCGTCGTCATCGCCGTGCTCTTCGTGACGTTCTTCTCGTCGCGCGCGCTGGCCGCCGGTGCAGATGCCGCGCCGTCCGCCGGCCCCGCGGGTCGCGTCTCGCTCACGGTCAATGGCGCAGCTGGTCCACTGGTCCTCACGCAGAAGGGCAGCGAGCTCCAGGGCGAGATCCTGATCGAGAACCGCGGCGACGCCACGCTCTCCATCCTTCGCGTCGCGATCCGCACGGACGTGCACGACGTGCGGGCGCCTCCGGCCCTCAACGCCCGCACGGAGTCTCCGCTTCCCACGGCGCTCAAGCCCGGCGGCAAGCTGAAGATGAACGTCACGCTCTCCCACAACACCCACGTGGAAGAGGTCTTCGCACACGTCGTCGTCACCACCTCGGACGAGTCCGCGGGCGAGGTGGCCATGGGCATCATCGGCCACACGCAGTCGCGTGCGATCGCGCCGCTCGGCGAAAACGGCCTCCGCATGGTGCTCGCCGCACTCGCGGGCGGTGCCGTGCTGGTCCTTCTGCTCTCGTTCATCGGGGTGGATTGGTCGGGGCGCGCGGCTGCGGCTGTGGCGCTGTTCGCGCTGGTGCTCGTGGGTCTGATCGTCTCCCGCTTCGAGCCCGCGATCTCACGCCTGGATGGAAACGAGGGGCTCTCCTTCATAGAGCGCGTGCCGCTCCTGCCTTCACTCGGGGCGGAGCTCTACCTGGGCGCGGACGGCCTCTCGCTGGTGCTTGCGATCGGCGTGCTCGCAGGCGCGGTGCTCGTGTCGCTGCTGGGCGACGCGGAGAAGGCGCCGCCGTTGGAGCGGCCGCTCTACCTCCTGGCCACTGCTGCGGCGCTGGGCGCGTTCTTCTCGCACGACCTGTTCGTGTTCACCGTGCTCGCCATCATGTCATGCGTGCTGTCGTCCCTTGCGGTCCGTGCCTCTGCGCGCGTCGCCGGTACGGGCCTCGCGTTCGGCAAGATGCGTGCGCTCACGCTGGTCGCGTCGGTGGCGCTGCTGCTTGGCACATTCGCGCTCGCCGGCGCGTCGGAGCCCAGCTTCAACATGGTCGGTGACCGCGTCGCGCACACGTTCTCCATCCCGGAGCTTTCTCGTGTGGCCTTCGCGCAGAGCAAGGACACGTTCCTGGGCGCGCCGCTCGTGAAGTCCGCATACGTGGTGCTCGTGCTCGCCTTTGCGG
Source organism: Polyangiales bacterium (assembly GCA_038230375.1). Classification (GTDB taxonomy): domain Bacteria; phylum Myxococcota_A; class Polyangia; order Polyangiales; family Polyangiaceae; genus JANXLV01. The sequence goes on from JBBRNJ010000079.1 coordinate 33,195, forward strand.
CGCTGGCTGGTATTCCACCGTTCCACTCCTTCACCATTGACGTGCTCGGCGAGTCGCACCGGCCCGCAGGTTCGTTCGCCGTGGCGCTCACGCGCGTGGTGGGTCTCTACGGTCTCTGTCACGTGGTGCTTCCTGTGCTCCCGGAGTCGTGTCGCTGGGCAAGCGGCGGCGTCGCGCTCTGGGCCGTGCTCGCCTACGGATACGCGGCCATCTGCGCGTTCGCGGAGCGCCGTCACGGGCGCAGGCTCGCGTACCTGCTGTCTGCATTGTCCGCGTTCGCGCTGCTTGGCTTCGCTTCCGTGACGCCACAGGGGATCGTTGCGATCCTGTTCGTGTCGATCGCGCTCCTCGTGGGCTCGCTCTGCGCGGCCTCGCTGCCCGGGTTCGGCCTTGCGCTGGAAGGGGAGGGCGGCATCACGGAACTCGATGCACGCGGACGCGGCGCGCTCCTGCTGTCGCTCGCGGTGGCGGCGGGTCTGCCGCTCACACCGGGCTTCTTCGGCATGTTCTCGGCCACGCTCGGCGCCTCTGCGCGGCACCCCGGGGCGGTGCTGCTTCTCGTCGTGGGCGCGGCGTTTTCCCTGGGCGCCGTGGCCAAGGTCGTTCCGCAGGTGCTCGGCAAGGCGGGACCAGGGCGTGCGGTCGGCAGCATGCAGTCGTGGGCCATGTTCGGTCTCGTGGCGTCGAGTGTCTTGCTCGGCGTCTTCCCGGCCACGGCGCTGGACTTCTCGGCCTCCTCCATCCGCGATCGCATCGCTCCTGCGGACCCGCCCGGCACGGCGGAAGTGGCCTCGCGCTAGCTCGTCGTACGCAGGGATTTCGCTGCTCGCGCCTCAAGCTCGCGCGGCTCGTGCCGTCCAGAGGTACGAGAGGTGTGAGCAATGGCTTCGCAGAGACCGTCGGACTACCAGGAAGGGCTCGTTCTCGTCGTCGATGACGACGTGAAGTGGAGGGAGTCCGTTGCCCTCACGCTGAAGCGCCTCGGCTGTACCGCGGTCGAGGCAGAGACGGTGGACGAGGCGATCCTCTCCGCAAAGACGCTCCGTCCCGCAGCTATCATCACGGACGTCGCGATGATGGGCAACGAAGGATGGATGCTCCTTCGCGTCCTCAGCGCTGACCCGCTCACGCACACGATCCCGGTGATCGTCACGACCGCGTTGCCAGAGGTGATGGACATCCTGGCCGCAGGCGCGCAGGCAGTGCTCTCGAAGCCAGTGCCCGATGACGAGCTCGCGGGCGCGCTGAAGCGCGTGGGCGCGTGCAACCACCGGTTCGTGGTTGCGGTGGACGAGGACCCGAAGACGCTCGACATGTACGAGCGCATGCTCGCCCCTCAGGGCTATCACGTGGTGCGCTGCTCCTCCGCGAAGCGCATGGAAGCGGTCGTCGAGAACACGGAGCCCGATCTGGTCCTCGTGAACTGGATGACGCTGCTCTCCTCCGGTCGCGAGATCGAGCGCACGGATATACCCGTCGTCGGCGTTGCACCTCACCCGCTCTCGCCACGCGTGCGCGCGGAGCTGCGGCAGAAGCTGACGATCAGCCTGATCCCGGGCGACGGCACACGTCCGTCGTTCCGCGTGCATCTCGGCGCTGCGCTGCGCGCGGCCACGTTGACAGAGAGACCACCCTCCAGGCGAGAGCCGCACGACACCCTGCCGCCGTAGTCGGGTGGGTCAGGCTTTTGCGGCCTAGTTCGGCTTGGAGCTCGACGCGGGGGCGGACTTGTCGCCAAAGATCTGGGTCCAGTGCTCGCGATATCTGTCCGTTGCGACCTGCGCCGGCCGCGCGTGCCCTTGCTTTGGATGCTCTCGTGGATCATGCAGGACCTCCACGTCGCAGAGCGCGGGCGAGTCTTCGCGCGGCGTGAGGCGAACGAGCTCGCCGTGAAGCGGCTGACCGTCCGCAACGGGTCGCACCTCACCCGCCTCCACGCGATCCTCGCGGGCCCGAAGCACGCGAAGGCCCTTGCCGTCGTCCGTTGGCGCGAACGGGAGGACTACGTCCTTCGGGGCCTTGGAGTCGGGCATTCACCACAGTATAGCCCGGTCGAGGTCGAGGTCGAGGTCGAGGTCGAGGTCGAAGTTCAGGTCGATGTTCGGGTCGAGGTGCGTGCTTCGGGAGTGTCTTCGCAAAACCGTTCGCCCATCGCTCTGGCTTGAATGCCAGCGGCTCCGGGAACCAGCGCGCGTCGCGATGCACCACCCACTGGGCCACCCAGAGCTGCGTGCCCACCGGGATCGGATACCCGCCGATCTCGCACGGCGTTGTCGCCTCGCGCCCGATCGCCCACGCGGCAGGATAGAGGCGCATGGACTCGCGGATGACGGCATCCGCGTACGGGAGCTTCGGCAGGTCCGCGGCCGTCGCGGGGCGATCGCCCAGGACCTGATCGATCTCGCACGCGAGCTTCACCGCGAACTCCGGGTGGCCCGCAAGGAGGTGCAGCGCGTAGCCCAGGGTCAACGCCGTGGTCTCGTGACCTGCGGCGAGCAACGTCATCGCCTCGTCGCGGGAAGCGCATCGCATCGCCATACTCGGCGGACACGCGGTCCAGAAAACGCAGCGGATCGCGCGCCAGATCGATCGCGCTGCCAAGGAAGGGCCACTCCCGCACGCGCGGCGGCGACTTCACCACGCGGACCGCGATCTGGTCACTGTTTTCGGGACGTACGTCTTGCATCGCTGGTCTCCTCTCGGGCGCCTTCACGCGTCGATACAGACGTGTGAGCATGCGCGCTATTCCCGTGGCCCGCGGGTGATTTCGCAGCGGGTTGAGTCGTCCAGGTCGATACCCACCTACACACGTCCACTGTTCGCGTGATCATCATCCCGCAGGGGTGATATCCGGCGATCGGTACATGCTGCTAGCTTCGAGTCATGGGGGAGCACGCTGCAGGTGAGCTGATAAACGGCTATCGTATCGTTGGTTCGCTGGGCCGTGGCGGTCTCGGGACCACGTTCGAGGCGGTGAAGAACGCGACTGGCGAGCACGTGGCTCTCAAGCAGCTTGCCGTCGCCGATGTCGCGGACTGGAAGCGCTTTGAGCTCTTCGAGCGGGAGGCGCGCGTGCTCGCGTCGCTGGAGCATCAGGCGATCCCGCGCTACCTCGATCACTTCATGGTGGAGGGGCCGCGCGGTCCCACGCTCTACGTGGTGCAGGCGATCGTGCGTGGGCAATCGCTGGCGGAGCTCGTTGCGTCCCGCGGCCCGCTCGACGAGAACGCCGTCCGTCAGATCGCAGGCGAGCTGCTCATGGTGCTGGCGTACCTGGGGCAGCGCAGCCCGCCGATCGTGCACCGCGATATCAAACCAGAGAACGTGATGCGCCGCACGGACGGTCCGATCGCGCTGGTGGACTTTGGTGCGGCGCGCGCGGACCACGCAAAGCCCGCGGGTGGCAGCACCACTGTCGGCACGTACGGATACATGGCGCCGGAGCAGCTGCATGGTGTGGCGCTCCCCGCGACGGACATCTACGGGCTCGCGTGCACGATGCTGTTCCTTCTCTCAGGCCGCTCGCCCGCGGACCTGCCAAGACAGAAGCTAGCGATCGACTTCCGGCCTTCCATGCGCACCACGCCATCGCTCGCAGCGTGGCTCGAGAAGGCGCTCGCACCAGCACCAGAGGATCGGTTTCCGTCTGCGGAGATCGCGCTCGCCGCGCTGCGTACGGGCCACATCGGCGGCGCCGCGGCGCCAAAGAAGAAGACGCGCGCGCACACGTGGGTCCTCGCAGGCGTACTGGGCGCGACCCTCCTGGGCGGCACAGCCTTTGGCGGCGTGCTCTACATGCGAGAGCGGCAGCTGGCGCAGTCCAACCGCGCCATGACCTCGGCCATGAAGCCACCGCCGCTGCTGCCTGCACGCTGGGCGACGCTGAGCCATCCTCAGAACGTGAAGATGATCCGCAGCATTCCGGCCCATCTGAGTGCGATCTTCTCCGTCGCGGTCTCTCCCGACGGCAAGCAAGTCGTCAGCGGCGGCAACGAGGGCTCCGTGAAGCTGTGGGACATGGAGACCGGCGAAGCCGTGCGTGTGTTTCCTGGACAGACCGGAAAGGTGCGGTCCGTGGCATGGATGCCGGATGGCTCCGCCGTGATCAGCGGAGGGGGCAGAGGCGTTCTCGTTCAGGACGCCAAGACGGGCGCCATACGCCGCTCTCTCGAGATGGCAGCGGGCAAGGCAGCGGATGGCATTGCGGTCTCTCCAGACGGAAAGCTGATCGTTGCGATCAACAACGACGGTGCAGTGCGCGGCTTCAACGCTGATACCGGCGCAACGTCGTTCGACGGGCGGCAGCCGACGCGCCTGTTGCAGGTCGCCATCTCGCCCGATGGCATTGCGTTCGCGACGGCGCAGAACGACGGCAGCATCGGCCTGTGGAGCACCTCGAGCGGCAAGCTCAGCGAAACGAGGAGCGGGCACATGGGCCCCGTGGACGCGATCGCATGGGCTCCCGACGGGCGTGTGCTCTTCAGCGTTGCCGACGATCGCACCGTGAAGATGTGGCCCATGGGCACGAAGAACGCAGTGGCCACTGCAGCCGAAGCGACCGATGAGGTGTGGGGTGTCGCCACGGAGCCGCGTGGAAAGCACGTGGCCACGGTCAGCAAGGATGGCTACCTGCGCGTGTATGATGCACTCAGTCTCGAGATCAAGGGCCGCGCCGACGTCAGCCTTGGGGCCGCGAATGGCCCCGTGCTGCCGCCGGTTCCTGCCGTGGCGTTTGCCCCCGATGGCATCAGGCTCGTCACAGGCAGCGCGCAGGGCATGATCTCGTTCCTGACGCTGGACGTGAAGTCACGACCCGAGCGAGTGCCGGTCCCGTTGGCGAACGCCCCTGAAGATCGCGTAGCGAAGACGCCAGCGCACAAGGTCTACGCAGAGGCCATCTCCATGGCGGAGAAGATCGAGGGGGACCAGGCCGCCTACGACAAGGTCGTCGCGCTTCTCGTTGCAGCGATCGCGACGGATCCGAAAAATGCGCTCAATCACGTCGCCATGGCGCGCGTGGAACGAAAGCGCAACCGGACGACGGAAGGGGGCCACGACAAGAGCACGCACCCGCTCGGGCCCGGAGGTCCGGAGCTGGAGAAGGCATTTGCGCTCTCGCCCAAGCTCCCGGAGGCACTCATCGAGCGCGGGTGGGTCGAACAGATGCAAACTGACTTCGTTCCTGCCAGGGCTGACGCCCAGCAGGCAGTGGCGCTTGGTGGCATCTCGTGCGACGCAGAGATCCTCCTCGCCGAGCTGAGCCTCGCCGACGGAAAGGACGAAGAGGCGGAAGCGCACGTGCTCAAGGCGGCGCCGTCATGCTCGAGGTCGCAGGCGTTCACCCTGTATCGGACGGCACGCAAGGTCTACTGGCGCCAGGGCGACATGGCAGCATTTCGTCGCGCGTTCGACGTCGAGATCGTGGCCTCGCCCTGGTCGGCGTGGGCCAGAGGCAACTACGCAGCCGACCTGGTCGAGCTCGGCGACTTCGACAAGGCCATCGAGATCGGAAAACAGGCGGTCGCGCAGCGAAACTACGGCATGGTCCACCGGGCCATCGCCGACGCATACGCGGAGAAGGGCGCCGCGGCGCTCTGGAACGACGGCGCGATGGCCATCGCCAAGTCCAACTTCGACGCGGCAGTTGTAGATGAGCCCACGAACGCGCGCGCGCACTACGGGCTTGCCGCCTACTACCGCATGGTCGCGATCGAGAACCGGGACAAGAAGGCGCTCGCACTCTCGAACCGCGAGCTCGACCTCGCCCTTCGCTCCGATCCCAAGATGGAGATCGCGACGAAGGCACGCCAGGAGAGCGCGTGGATCGAGAAGTACCTGAACCACCCCCCCGCGAAATAGAGCGCATGGCCGCCGCCGAGAAACAGCGCCGAACTCACAGCCCCGCGCCCTCATCGATCTCGACCGAACGAACCATCGCCTCGCAATCGATGATGTCGGGCGCGAACGTGTCGAGCTCGATGCTGTCGAACCAGATGTTCGCGAGCGTGGTCCCGCGCCCGAGGTACCAGTCGCGACGGCCTCGCTCAGGTCGCGCCTTCAGTCGCCTCGCGACTTCCTGGACGGGCTGAGAATCTGGGTCGGATGGGTCCAGACCGGCCCATGCGCGCAGACTGCCGCCGGATTTCTGGACGCTCGAAAAAGCCACGCAGCTCACGTCGCGCTCGGCCCACTCCAAAACGTCGAAGTCGCGAACGGCCCCGAACACATGCCGGGTGTGTACTGTGCGCCGGGCGTCGACGTGCCGGTGGAGCCACGCGAGATCGAGGGGCATATCGCGTGGCATCTTCAGGGTGTCGAGCTGAAAGCGGCCGGTGGACCGCGGGGACTTGAGTCCCATCCAGAAGCCCTCGCCAGTCGTGCGGATCGAATCGCGCCCCAGGACAAACCTCTCCCCAACCGCCCAACCCGCCGCGGGAACGAAAGTCAGCCTGCGATGCCGAATCCGCTCCTCCATCGATCGACAGTACCAAATCAACTCCGAAGGTCGAAGGTCGCCGTCAACTCCCGTCCGCCGCGAACCTGCCCCGTCGGGGTCGGGGTCGAAGTCGAAGTCGTCGTCGAAGTCGACGTCGAAGTCGTCGTCGAAGTCGTCGTCGAAGTCGTCGTCGAAGTCGTCGTCGAAGTCGTCGTCGAAGTCGTCGTCGTCTCTACTTCGTGTTCAAA
>JBBRNJ010000080.1:0-39612 GCA_038230375.1 Polyangiales bacterium
AGGAGCTCGCCACCGCATCGTTCGCGGCGTGATGGTCCGACGCATGTTGCTCCCGCGCTCTCGCTACCACGTGTTCTTCTGGCATGACCGCACAGGCGACGTCGTCGAGGTGCTTGCGGTGTGGCACGGCGCGCGCGGCAGGGGGCCCACTCTCATCTGACCGAAGGGTTTCTGCACCCCTCCCTGAGCGGGCTTGGCCCGGAGTCGAAGAGGACCAGTGGCTGCGCGCCGATGGGGACTCCACAACGTGTGCGGATCGGCGTCGAGCGCGACTGATGGCAATGCCTCTCTCCACCGCTGGCGGCGGCGTGATGTCGTGACCAGGCAACTTCACTTCGCGAGGGCCGCGATCTCCGGGGCGGAGAGGGCTCGGTTGTACATCCTCACTTCGTCGATCGAGCCGACCACGTAGTCGTTGCTTTCGCCGCATCCAATGCGGAATCGGGCTGTCGGATCGTCCAGGATCGCAGATGGCGGTGCTCCTGCGGAGCCCGAAAGGACTCCGTTGATCCAGACCTCGGTGCGGCTGGACGCAGCGAAGACGGCCGCGACGTGCATCCATGTGCCAAGTGGTTGATTCCCCGACGCAGGAGCGACGGCGCCTGCGGGCGTTCCAATCTTGAAGGACACGGTGGGGTTCTGCGCCTCCCAGGCAACCCGCCAACCGTGATTCGTGGGTGCTCCGTTTGCCTTGCCCACCAGGTACTCAGCGGTTCCAGTGGTCATCGCGATATTGACCCAGAGCGCCACTGTGAAGTCCCCGTTCTGCACAAACGAGGCGTCGGCGCCCAGGTCCACGCAGCCGTTGCCTTTGAGCTGCAGCGCGCCGCCGATCTTTCCATTGCCAAACCCGCCGTTCGTGACGACGCCATCGTGGCCGTTACCGGAGCAGTCGCGAGCTCCTGTATTGTCATCGAACGGGTAGTACGCAACGAGCCCCGGCTGCTGCAGGTTGCAGGGTCCCGCGTCGGCAACCGCGGCGTCCACCTGGAGGAGGCCTGCGTCGTCGCTCGTCGCGTCCATGTCGCCCGCGTCAGGGATCGTGAAGACGCTTCCATCGCCGGGCGCGGCATCCGCGGCTCCGCCCGAATCTGTCGAATACGAAGAGCTGCACGCGGCCGCGCCGAGTACGACAAGGGCGAGCGCTGTTGCAGCGAAGGGCGCGACCGACGTCATTCCCTGATCATAGCAACTCGGATGCACCCGGCGTGCTCGAGGCGCTCTCGGGCGTCTGATTCGGTGCCTCCAGAATTCCGAGCTCGAGGTATTTGCCGAGGCGATCCAGAAGCAATTCATCGATCGCTCGAAGAATCGCGGCCACTTGTTCTTCAGCGTTGTCGACGATGCGGTCGCCGATCCTGAGACGCAGCACATTCCGTGCAGCGAAGTCGTGAACCCACGAGGGGCGGGCTTGAACGCTGACCTCCGTGATCACACGGATCGCGAGAGCCTCCAGCGCGGAGATCGGAAACGCCGTTCCCGCCGTGGTCGAGACCATCACCAGCGGCATCTCCGTGGAAACGCGCTTGATGATCATCTGGTTGTAGGTCGACGGAAGCACGTAGCGCTCGGCCGTGACGCGTGGACGAGCGGCTGCCGCGAGTGGAATCACACGCTCGACGACGATGAGCTTCATGATCGCGGCGCGAAGCTTCTCCATGGGGATGCCCGCAAACGCTTCGAGATGTGAGATGTGCCGCAGGACGACCGGCCCGTCCTCGAGCGCGGAGTTCAATCCGTCGATCAAAGGAGCATCCAGTGACACGGTTCGGTGCCTGAGCTCCACGCTTCGCAGCTCCCTTGCAGCATGGTGAGGCGCGTACCATGGCGTGGAGTCCAGGTACTCGTTCGTTACCTCGGCGCTACGCGGAACCACACCTTTGACGTAGACGTCGTTTCGGAAGAATTCGTTGACCGCGTAGTCCTTGAGGCTTTCGAACGCGATGCGATCCGTCACGCTGGAAAGCAAGCTCTCCACGGCCGCGGGGACCGCAAGCTCACGGTAGTTGAGATAGGTAGGCAGTACGCCCACGAAGTGCAGATCATGAGACTTCATCTGCCAGGCGACATGGGCAAAGTACATGGGCGCCCAATGTTCATGCATGTACTCATGAACCACGTAGGGAAGACCCGTGCGCTCCATGGTGCCTATCATCTCGGACGCCACGGGGTTCTTTCGAAAGTACTCGGCCCCCGCCCCCGACATGGCGGCCGCGAAGGTGAGCCCCCGCGCCGCGCGATCCAGTGTGCTCGAGGAGGTTGGCGTGGTGATCGCTCCCCCCTCGTCGATCGGCGACAAGAGAAGCTGTCTGAGTGGCTCCACCGCAGCCCACCCCGGCATGGCGTTGTAGCTCACGTAGAGCAACCCGCCGGGCTTCAACTTCCGCTGTGCGAATTGCATGAGCGCGCGGCGCTTTTCGGGACCGACCCAGCTCAGCACCCCGTGCGCTGCTATGAAGTCGAACTCGCCAGTGTCCTCGTCCATCAACTCCGCAAAGTCGCGCTGGAGAAATCCGATGTTCGTGAGCCCACCACCGCGGGAGAGCCGTCGGGCGGATGCGATGTGATCGGCGTTGATGTCGACGCCCAGAAAGCGCCCCTCCGGATGCGCCGCGGCGAGCGCTGCCACCGTATCGCCATGCCCACAGCCAAGCTCGCAATAGTCGAAATCGAGCGACGAAGGCGGTGTGACACCATTCAACGCAGCGATCATTCGAAGGCGCCCCGGAGAAAGTTCGCTCACGAACTGACGCAAGTACGGAACGTCGCCTACATACTCGTCTGTCACCGGCACACCCCGCGCTGTCCTCACTTCTTCTTGAACTTGAGCCCGTCGCAGCTCGGCTGCGTGTCGCTCGCCGGCTTCACGTCGGTGGCCGCGCACGTGGACACGCTGGCCTCACCGTTGGCGCAGGCAGAGCCGAACGCGCCCTTACCGCAGTAGCAGTGCGAGTGGTCCGTTGCAGCACAGCACCACTCGTACTTGGATTTGGTGCACTGAGAGTCCGTCGCCGAGCTCTGGTTGACCTGGCAGTAGCAAGGAGCCGACTGATCGTTGCACGTCACCTTGAAGATCGTGCAGAAGCACTGGTCAGTGGTGCCGTCGAGCGTCTGGTTGGTGTTGCACGCGAGCGGTCCCGCGGATGCTTCGTTGCAGCCCGACACCTTCTTCACGCTCGCCGCGGACATCTGGCTGTCCTTGTTCTCGGCGTAGCAGATGCAGGAGTTGGCGCCGACGTCCAGGTAGCAACTGGGTGTGACCACGCCATCCGCGCCCGCGTCACTGCCGCTGATCGAGCTGAGCGAGCAGGCCGCCGCGAGGAACCCGAACGCCATCACCAAACCACAGACGAGCACCAAGCGCTTCATGGGCGCATCCTCTCAAAGGTGGGCCTTCGCGGCAAGCTGCGCAGCCGAAGGCATGGGTGGTGTCATCAATCACGCGAAGAGCTATGCTTTGCCGGTGGGTCACGGTGTCGCCGGTCGAAGAAGCGTTTCGTAAGTCCAGCGCCGGGCTCGTCGCGTCCATCACGCACCTGCTTGGGCCGGCGCGCCTGGATCTGGTGGAGGCGGTCGTTCAGGAAGCGTTTGCGCGCGCCGTGACCGATTGGAAGACCGGCGTGCCGCAGAACCCTGCGGGCTGGCTTCACGCCGTCGCGAAGAATCTGGCGCTCGATCACATGCGACGTGAGCGCTCGTTTCGCGATCGCGAAGACGACGTCGCGCGCCACGTGGAGAGCGACAGCAGCGCGCAGTTTGGCGCCGGCAGCGAAGGCACGCTTCTTCGCGGCGAGCTGGACGAAGAGCTCACGATGATCTTCGTGGCGTGTCATCCGGTGAACAGCGCGGCATCGCAGGTGGCGCTGGCGCTACGTACGCTGTGCGGCTTCGACGTGCCTGCGATCGCGCGTGCGCTGTTCTCGACCGAGGAGGCGATCGACAAGCGCCTGGTGCTCGCGCGCAAGCGGCTTCGTGATGCCGACATCGCGTTCGAGCTTCCAAAAGCCGAAGATCTGGCCGCGCGCCTGGACGCGGTGCTCGTGGTTCTGTACCTGCTCTTCAACGAGGCCTACTGGGGAACCAGCGGCCCGGACATCGTGCAAGAGGACATCGCAGCAGACGCCGTGCGTCTCGCAACGGTGCTGGCCGACCACGAAGCGACACGCCGCCCGCGCGTCCTGGCGCTCCTTGCGTTGATGCACTTTCACGCTGCGCGTTTCCCCGCGCGGGTGAGCGAGTCCGGAGACCTCGTGACGCTGCGCGAGCAAGATCGTTCGAAGTGGGATCAGGCGCAGATTGCCCTCGGACTCCGCTGCCTGGCGGACTCGGCGGAGGGCGCAGAGGACAGCACGTACCACTACGAGGCTGCGATCGCCGCGCTTCACGTCACCGCCGCGTCGCACGAAACCACCGACTGGGCCCGCGTCGTAAACTTCTACGACGCGCTGCTCGCGCTTGCATCCTCGCCGGGTGCGCGGTTGAGCCGTGCGATAGCGGCTGGATTCCGCGACGGTCCTGCGCGCGCGATCGAGGAGCTCGAGGCGCTCAGAGACGAGCCTCTGTGCCAGGAGCTCTCCTCATTCCACGCCGCGCGGGCAGAGGCGCTCGTGCGCGGTGCAGACCTTCCGAGCGCGCGCGCGGCGTATGAGCGCGCCTTTTCGCTATCCGTGAATCCGCACGAGCGACGCTGGATCAGCGGTCGCATCGCCGCCTTCACCCCATGAAGCTCACGGCGTGACCGGGAACGGCGCGATCTCTCGTACCTCCACGGAGCCGCCGATCGCCACCAGAGGGCAGTCGGCGGCCAGCGCCACAGCGGCATCCATGTCCTTCATCTCGACCACGAAGAGACCAGACACCATCTCCTTCATCTCCGCGTAGGGTCCGTCGACAACGACGGTGTCGTGCTTTCTACGCACGATCTTGCCGCCGTCGTCCATCAGGCTCTCCACAGCAAGAAGCTCCTTCCGCGACTTGATCTCCTCGGTCCACGTGACGAAGCGCTCGAAGAGCTCCTTCTTCTGTGTGTCGCCGAGGGTCCGGAGGTCGACGGTGTCGCCGCGGAGCAGCAGGAGATATTTGGCCATGGTGGGTTCTTTCGGAGCTCGTCGATTGCCGACTGGCGCTCAGGCCAGATCCTTCTTCTCGTCCAGGTATGCGCGAAGCGGCGTCCAGTATCGCTCCTCCCAGCCCTTGTTCAAGTGCTCGTACGCCTCGTCGGGGACGGACGTCTGCGTGAACGTGACCTTGGTGCCCGCGCCGTCTGCCGCAAGCGCGTACGTGGCGATCGTGAAGACGCCATCGGGCAGATTCTTGGGCCGCCACGCCTGCACGATGCGCGCGTCCTTCGCGAGGTCCAGATTGATCCCCGTCACCATGCCGCCGTATGCGCTGGTGGTGCCGCCCACGCGTGCGTCGACCTCGGCGGGGGCGCCCGTGAATGCAGCATGCTTCTTCGAGTCCATGAGCGCCGCGTAGACGCGTGAGGGGGAGGCCTTGAAGGTGACGACGTGTTCGATGGTCTTCATGATTTTCTTCCTTGATGGTGGGCGATTCCGCCCGGTTCATGAAGCAGACGAACGACCCGCCCATCGGAGGACATCCGCCATGCGATTTCTTGAAGATCGCACCAAGGGGCGTGCGCGATGTCCATGACACGGTTGCCAGGGAGATCGTTCGTAGCGAGTGATTGCAGCGGGAATTCCGGCGCAAGGTAGCTTGGAAGTTTCTTGGCGTGACAGTTGCACTTGCGGGCCCCATGGAAGCTGGCGCACCGCGGGAACTCTTCGAGCTCACGCTCACGGGGGGCCCGGCCGAGGCGCTCTACCGGAGAGCCCGCCCTGAGGTCGAACGGCTGCCATGGGGAAAAGCGCTCGGTGTGCGTGTGACGTCGGCGCAGCGAATGGCTGCGCGCCAGCAGTGGACGATCGCCGCTCTTCAAGAGTACCAGAGCGCCTCGGCGCAGGCCGCGGTTCTGGCTGCGCTGGTGCGCGCACGCGTTCCGCTCGACCTGAGCGCGATGGCGGCCCGTTTTCCGATCGACGAACTCACTCACGCAGAGGTCTGCGCGCGCATGGCCAATGAGCTCGGCGGCGGCACGCCTGTTTCGTACGACGCCGAACAGGTCTTTCGAGCCCCTCCGCCGACCAAGCGTAGGCCGCTTCTGGAAGCGACTATCTTGGTTGCAAGACTGTTTGGCGTGGCAGAGGGTTGGTCATACGGCTTCATTCACGGGCTGCTCGCCGAGGCACGCGTCCCACTGCTGCGCGCGGTATGGCGAGCGCTGCTACGTGACGAGGCGATGCACGCACGGTTCGCCTGGATGTTTCTCTCGTGGGCCCGCGCCGAGCTCACTGCAGACGAGTGGTCCGAGGTGCAATCTGGAGTACGCGCCAGCGTTGCCACCATGGTTGGGAGTTGGCAAAGCACGGCGACGCTCGCGCCTGAGGCCTTCAGTTGCGTGAGCCCACTCGGCGTGGGGGACCGCGAGACGTACCGGCGCCGTGCCGAGCTTGCGCTTTCCAAGTTTGTCGTTGCGCGGTTCCAGCGCGTGGGAATCTCCACGACCTGATCCCGCTACCCAAGCCCGGCGCGCGGAAGCAGCCGGTAGGTCGCTTAGGGAAGGACAGACTGACACCACGGCGGAGGTGACAAGGTTGCGCACCCGGAACGAGATGACTCGTTGGAGGCAACGATTCTGGTGACGAAGGTGCGCCATCCACACAAGTGAGGGCACGCTGGCGACGTCCGCCCGTACTTGTCCGAGGTCTACATGAAGCTCTTGCCTATCGTCGCTCTGTCGCTCCTCGCGCTTCCCGTTGTTTCGGCAGCCTGTGTGGCCGGCGTCGAGACGGGGCCGCAGGTTCCTCCCACCGACCGCCAGGACAGCGGTGCGTCGGGGGACGACGCAGCCACGGCTGACGCGACGTTCGCAAGAACCAAGGCGTGCGGCGAGATGGTCTGCCTTGACGAGGATGAATGCTGCAGCATGACCTGCTGCCAACCCCGCAAGTGGGACGCTGGAACGAGCGCTCCCGGCACGTGTACCGCAGGCATGCTCGGATCGATCGAGCGATACTGCGTTGGCGCAGGGTCCGGTAGCTACTTCACGGGTCTCCTGGATTTTGCGTGCGCGCGCACCGACGCCAACGCGCCGGATCGGGCCCAGAAGATCGGTGCCTTCTGCGAGGCGCACAAGGTCGGCAAGATCACGCATGCAGGTGTCCCCGACAGCGACGATGGCTTCTATTGCTACTGCTTCGCGAGCTGAGCGGCGATCGCGACTCTGGATACACTGAGGAGTCGCGCGTGGACTCCCGAGTCGGGCGCACAGCTGTCTTCCCAGTTGGGCGACGCAAGTGGGCGAGGGCCGCACCCGGTGACGACGACGACGGGAACGTGGAAGGACGTGTGGCGACACACGCGCGCAACGCTCAAGCGAACGATCGCGAGCAGTCCGCCGGCGTGTTCCGGAATCGCGACGTTGCGCCCGTCGACCCGCCGCTCTATGTCGCGAGTGACCTCACGCCACGCGGCCTCGGAATCACCCTGCACTTCGACGCGCGACCGTCCGCCGCGCTTCACGAAGACGCGAACGTCGAAGATGCCCTCTGCGGGCACTACGGTCGATCGCTCCATGGCCGCAAGGACCTCTGGGGCGATCTCACCGCCGTGACCAAGACCGCGCGCGGCGTCAACGTGATCAAGGTCAACGACGAGTTGCGCGCCTGGCGAGCACGCCGCTCCACCGTTCGTGCGCGCGGCATTCGGGCTGATCGCGTTCCCGGCCTCGATGGGCGTCCGTCTCGCGGCGTTCGTGGCGTTGGCGCTCAGGATCCGCGTGGTGAGCTCCATCGCCGTTTCGTGGCCTGCACCGGAGGTCGTGTCGAACTCCCACCCTCGGTCGGGAGCGACGTTGCCCTTGGCGTGGGTTGGTGCCGGAGTCGTCGCGTGGGCAGGCGCGCCGCGCGGAGTCTTCGCGGCTCGCGCTTCGGGCGCGCCGAGGAGGAGCGGCGTGTGCAGATCGGGCGCTGCAACGCTCTGGCCTCGAGGCGCCGCAAGGAGCTGGACCGCGAGCGCGCCGTGAGCGGCGAATGCGAGAGCGATGCAGCCGAACACGACACCAGTCCTCGTCGCGCCCGTGGATGCCGTCCCTCGCGCCATGCCCACGAAGCAGCAAGCGATATGCTGGCGCGAAATCGGCTTGAAGCGCCGCCAGTCCGCGCGCCGTTCGCGCGAATCGCCCTGTTCGAACGGGCCCCCATCAGCGATCTGCAAGCATGCTCAGGAGCTTCAGACCGCTGCCGGAGCTATCGGCCATTGATCGCGCGACGCCGCCCAGGAAGTGACACAATCGGCCGCGTCATGGCGAAAGCGGAAGGCACTGGAACACCGATGACATTTCGAGCGGCCAGGTTGGGCCCGTCAGACACGATGCAGGCACGACGGCTCTTCGCGGTGATGGCAACCGTCTTCGAGGAGCCGAACGAAGAGCTGAGCAACGCATATGTCGAACGCCTTCTCGCGCGCCCAGAATTCTGGGCGATCGCGGCGTTCTCGGGCGACGACGAGGTCATCGGCGGGCTCACTGCGCACACGCTGGCGATGACCAGGTCGGAGGCTCCGGAAATTTTCATCTACGACGTCGCCGTCCGCGAGGACCATCAGCGTCGGGGCGTAGGACGGCTCCTCATACGCCAGCTCCGGATGGAGGCAGCGGCCATGGGCATACGAGACCTGTTCGTACCGGCCGACGACGAAGACGTGCATGCACTCGACTTCTATCGGGCGCTGGGGGGCGTGGCGGCATCGGTCACGATCTTCACCTGGTCGGGGGAAGACGGCTCGCGCGGATAGTCAGGCCAGGAAGGCTCTCCGGCGCACGGTCTCTGGTAGATGCTCGGGTCGGAGCGCCTCGATGCGCGCGAGCGGCGCGGAGAAGCGCGCGCCCACTGCGGATACCTCGGGGATCGAGCCGGAGAGCCCGAACGCGATGATCGGGAGCAGCGCCTTGGCCTGCGCGAGACCCACGCTGCCCATGCACAGGCGCTGGAAGCTCACGTGACCCAGCTCGTCGATCAGGATCTCGATGAGCCGCTCTTCCACCGCGTCGCGCACCTCTGGAGCGTGCGCAAGAACGCGCCGCGCGACCTCCAGCAGCTCGAGGAACGTGAGCACGCCCATGATCTCGCCGGCAAGTGTGAGCGGTCGCGCGAGCGCCTGCGGGAGGTTCGCGATGCTCGCGATCAGCGCACGGAGCCCAAGGTCAGGTCTCGCAGGCGCGCCAACGTCGATGCCGTAGAGGCACGCCGCGCTGAGCAGGATCTTCGTGTGGTAGAACTCCTCGACCAGCAGGACGAGCTCCGTATCGTCATCGCTGCCCACGGCTGCTGCGAGCGCGGGTTCGATCGTCTGCTCGACGCCGTAGGACTCCGCCGCGTTCACCTTGACCAGGCTGAGGAGAAGGAGCTCCTCTGGGGACGTCGGCTTCCGTCGATCGAAGCGCGCATACTGGCTCGCGAACACGGCGCGATCGATCGCACGATCCCCGGGGACGAGGAAGCGGTCCATGTCCGCCTCCCGGCGCGACAGGGTACGTCTAGTGAGATCCACCTCGCCGTCGCGGGCGCGGAGGAAGCTCCGGTACTCGCGGCGCACCTCCGCGCGTGAATCCTTCGGCACTGCGGTGAACACTTCCATGTTGAACCTCCACCTCGCGTCGTACAGGAGTGCAATGCAGAGGCCAGGGCTGGCGAGTCACGATCGTGCGGGAAAATGGCCCTGGCGAGCGGCGCGCACCTCGCAGACGCCACGCTGGTTCGGTCTCACGAAGGAGACGCTTTCGGATCATCGCGGAGTCAGGGAAATTAAATTTCCCTCCCCGCTGATAGGATCGGCACATGCTCCACCGCATGCTCCGTGCACGCTTCCTCTTCGCGCTGGGCCTGGTCGCCTGTGACAGCAGGCCCCACTATCCGACCTGCGCTTCCGAAGCCGTGTGCATGCCCGCGCCCACGAGCGTGGAGGCCGGTGCGCCCGCGCCCTACGCCGCATGCGAGGCCACGCCGCAGACGGACAACGCGCACTTCATGACCTTCAACCAGGTGAGCACGCAGGCCGCGCGCAAGTCCGACCCCACCGCGTGTTGCTACGACAAGGTGACGCCGTGCCCTGGCGGTCGCCCGCTCCGCGACGACACCGGACATGCGCTACTGGCCGACGTGGTGTCCCGCAACGACTGGCGCGCGGACGTCACGCTCGCGGCATCCTCGCGCCCGTCCGAGCTTCCCTTCGTGCTTCGCAAGGAGCTCGCGGAGGTGTGGGCGCGCGACGCACGCGCCGAGCACGCGTCGATCGCGGCCTTCGCGACGCTGGTGCTCGAGCTCCTTGCGCTCGGAGCTCCCGCGGCCCTCGTGATGGAGGCGCAGCGGGCTCTTGGGGACGAGATCGAGCACGCGCGCATCGCCTTTGCGCTCGCGTCCGCCTACGCGGGGACCGCGCTGGGACCGGGCCCACGGCCGCTCGCACGCGAGGACGCACCACGCCCCGCCTCGCTCGTCACTCTCGTCCGGGAGGCCGTGCTCGAGGGATGCGTCGGCGAGACGACAGCAGCGTGGTCATTGCACGCGCGCGCAAGAGACGCACAGGACATCCACATACGTGCACTATGCACCCAGATGGCCGAAGACGAAGAGCGACACGCGCTCCTCGCGTTCCGGATCGTGGCGTGGGCAGTGACCGCCGGTGGCCCGGAGGTGGAGGCTGCCGTGTGGACCGCCCTTGCCGAAGCTCGACAGAAGCGCCCCGACGAGACCAACGACGAGACCGCTGCTCGGGCGCTGACCGTGGAGACGATCACCCGCGATTGTCTGACCGCGCAGCTCGCCGCGCCCCACGATCGGAACTGACGCGGTTGCATGACGGAACTCGTTCAGTTGCTCGACAAGGAGGCGCTCGACAGCGCCACGGGGAAGGCTGGCCGCGCGACCATTCGTGTCCCAGCGGCATGGCTCGCGCAAGGCGACACCATCGACTTCGTCGTTCCCGCTCTCCTCTCATGCGCGCGCTGCGAGGGTGGGGGCTGTGACCGCTGCGACCGGAGCGGCGGACTGCGGCTCGACGGGGACGAGACGGCGCGACGTGTACGGCTCGTGTTGCCGAAGCGCACGGACCCGGGCACGTTCGTGGTGAGGCTTGTCCGACCGCTGGACGACAAGGGAGGGCTCGAACAGCTCGTCGTCGAGATCGGCACCAGCGAGGTCGCGACCGCTGGCTGCACGCGCGTGGAGACCGCGGTGGCGGCGCCCGCGGTGAACCGCATCGTGCTCATCGGTGTGGTGGTGCTCGCGATCCTGGCTGCCCTCGTCGCGGCAGTGCGGCATTGATCGACTACTGGAGCGCGTTGATCTCTCGGTCGTCGGGCAGCAGCGACCTCGCCAGCGCCACGATCGCGGCGTGCGAAGGCCCGAAGTTCGTCCACTCCACGCTGGCCTTCGTTGCAGGGCGTGGACCCAGGCGTGTCATAAGCGCCCGCGTTCGGAAGAAGATGCGCTGGCAATGGAGGTCGAGCACAAGGTCCGTCACGACCTCGCTCGTGCCCGCCTCCCCCTCTCCATAGATCGTGACCGGCAGCGCGCGCGTGAGCTGCAAGCCCACGAGCTGCTCCATGACGCAACGGTTCATGATGGCATCGTCGAAGCCGTCCTCCTTCGTGAGCGCAGCGCGCAGCGTGTCGAGCGCGGCCGGGGATACGTCACGCGCGGTGCCCTGCTTCGTGAAGCCGAGCAACCTCCCCTCGATTGGCTCCGCCGCCATGTCCAGCTTCAGCGGCTGCGAGAGACGCACCGCGACCGCCTTCGTCAGCCCCTGCACCAACCGCGACCGAGCGAGCCGCGACGCCGTCAGCCTTGCCAACGAGAACACGGGCCCCACGAGCGAGACGTCACTGGCGCCGCACTCCGTCACGACGAAACGAAACTCACCGGGGCCCGCTGGCCCATCGTCCTTGCATGCCTTGTTGCATTGCGACGCGCACCGGAGGCCGGAAAACGGAGCGGGAAAGAAGGCCTGGCCTCCCGCGAGCTCCACGCAGCCGTCCGTGGGCGCGGCCTCCGCCGAGCACGTCTCCACCATGCGGTATCCGAGATCCCTGTCGACGCCCGGTTCCGCCTTCCAGGTTCCATCTGGCTGACGTCGCTCCATCGCCACCGCCGACGACACGCGCACAGGATGCTTGGCGAGATTCAGGATGGCCATGCTGCCAGCGCCAAGGTCGAACGATTCAATCGGGAAGTCCGAGGTGTGCTTCGATGCGGCGCCTGGGTCAGTGCTCGCGTCGACCACGGCGGCGGTCCTCGCCGCGCTCGAGGTCGAAAGCGTCGCGGTCGCAGACGTCCCCGACGCGCCCGGTTGACGCGAGCACGCGGCCAGCACGACTGTCGTCACGATCAGGGTGCCGAGGGTTCGCATCCCACCATTGTGGACCACGCGAAGTGACAATGGCAGAGCGCAGTTTCGCACGCCCCTCCAGTCGGGTACGCTCTGCGGGTTCGAGAAACCACAAGGAGGGCAGATGGAAGATCGAGTCGGCCAGAACAACCCGACGTCCAAGGACGTCCAGGCACTCATCGACGAGCTCCGCGCGCTGCGGAAGAAGACGGAGAAGTACACGGTCTCACTCACCACCGATGACCGTCGCTCGATGGGCCGCCTTCGTCCGGGCGCGGAGGCGATCGTCGCGGCGCTCGGCACGCTCGCCGCGAAGCAGGAGCTGAAGCTCCCGAAGATCAGCCTGCAGGGAATGAAGGACGACCTTGATCTGCAGGCGATTCTCACGCCGCTCCTCGCCGAGCTCCAGTCGCTCACGCAGCGAATCGAGGACACCGTCGTCGAGGCTCAGACCGAGTGCTGGTGGGCCGCCACTGCCTACTACACGGCGCTGAACCGCATGTCCGCCGCCGATGCGGAGCTGGCCGACGCCCTCAAGCCCGCGACGGAGTTCTTTGCGACCGGCAAGCGCCGCGGCGTGCCGCTCGCACCCAAGGCACCAGTGACCTGATTGCGCATCTGCCTCCTGACCAACCAGGATCTGCTCGCGGTCCCATTCCCCGAGGACGACTGGCCGTGCGACCCGCGCCCGTTCTTGCCTGATGCGCACTGGGAGGTGGAGTGCCTGGAGAAGCCCACGTCGGTGGAACAGGTCACTCGGCGCATCGCGCAGGGCTTCGACGTGTTCTTCAATCTCTGCGATGGCGCTGCCGATCAAGACACGCCCGGGATCGAGGTCGTGCAGACGCTCGAGGCGCACGGCGTTGCCTTCACAGGCGGCACAAGCGAGTTCTACGAGCCCACGCGCGAACAGATGAAGGCAGCGTGCCGCGCGGAGGGGATCGCGACGCCGGCATATGTCTTCGCGCGCGACACCGCGGACGTCGAGCGCGCGGGCCGCGAGCTGCGCTTCCCGCTCATCGTCAAGCACCACAGCAGCTACTCGAGCGTGGACCTGTCGCGCCGCTCGCGCGTGCTCTCACCCGCCGGCCTCGCGCAGCAGGCACGAAAGATCATGCGACGCCACGGCGCCGCCCTGATCGAGGAGTTCATCGAGGGCGACGAGTGCACGGTCCTGGTCGCGGAGAACCCCGACGACCCAGCCCATCCACGCACGTACGTTCCATTGCGCTACCGCTTCCCGGAGGGAGAGACCTTCAAGCACGCACGCGTGAAGTGGGTCGACTACGACCAGATGTCGGCGCGTGAGGTGAACGAGCCAGCGCTCGACGCACGCCTACGCGATGTCTCCGCGCGCTTCTTCGTGGCGCTGCACGGCGCAAGCTTCGGCCGCTGCGACATCCGCGTGGATGGCAGCGGCACGCCGTACATGCTCGAGATCAACCCGAACTGCGGCGTGTTCTATCCGCCGACCGATCCAGGCAGCGCCGATCTCTGCCTTGCGCACGACCCCGAGGGCCACGTGGGATTCACGAGCCTCCTCGTGCGGGCCGCGCTCGCACGACACGAGCGACGCGCCACGAAGCCACGCTGACCCACGCGCAGTGCCTGGTGTCTCAGCGAGTGGGCGACGACTGGTTGCTGAACGTCACCGGCACCCGGAGCATGCTGCCTGTGCCTCCAGGCGCTGGGAACGTCGCGGCGCGCACGACGCTCGAGAGGCATTCGACCAGGGCGGGTGACATGGAGGTCTTGTCCGGCGCGCTCACGTCGACGACATGTCCGTCGGCCGAGATGCGCGTCACGAGCGAGACCGAGCCCTCCGCCGCGGGGTCGGTGTTGAGCGCGGTCTGGTAGCACGCCTTGAACTTGGGTCGCAGCGTGGCGATCACCCGGTCGACGTCGCCGCTCGGCCCCATGGTCGCGCCGGGGCCCATTGACGGCTCCTGCGCCGCGGGCGCAGCAGCGACGGGCTCGGACGAAGACCGCGACAGCGACGCGTCGTGTTTGCTGCAGGCAGAGACCAGCGTGAACGCGAGCAAGAAGATGATGTAGCGCATGGACCGCGGCAGTGTCGCCCGCGCGCCGTCGTCAATCAAGCTGCGCCACGCCGCCACTACATCTTGAGGCCGGGAACCAGGCCTCCAGGCTTCAGGCTGCCACTGCTGATTCCACCAGAGGCTCCGGCTCCCCCGCCGGCGCCGTCGAGGTTCGCAGCGGCCGGCGCTTTCCAGCCGCCTGTCGCGAAGCCGTTGATGAACGCGTCAAGGACGTCGCCCTCGAAGCCGAGGACGTCTTGCGTTGCGGCGATGCTGCCGAGCAGGCCGACCGTGTGTACGGACCAGTTCTGCAGGCGAACCGTGGTCTGCGTCGTGAGATCGCCGATCGAGATCTTGCCCAGGTCGGACGGAGAGATCCCGTTGAGCGTCAGGCTCACGGTGCCGTCGTCGAAGGAGACGTCGGGCTTGAGGGCGTCGATGATCGGGCGATGCCCCGTCTGCTCCTGGATGATGTCGCACGCGTAGACGCCAGCCATCGTCTTCAGTGAGTCGGGGATGCCTCGCACTGCGAGCGGATACTTCACCGCCGCCGCGCCGTTCGAGATGCTCGCATCCTCCACCGCCTGGCGAAGGTTCACGAGCGCCGGCGCGACGCGATCCTTCACGTCGGTGGGGACGTTGCCGGCGGACGTCTTCACTGCCGCGAGGAACTCCTTCGACATCGTCTTGACCTCGCCCTCGAGCGCGTCGCGGTCTTTTCCGAGCGAAGCGATCTTGTCCTTGTGGGTCTTCTTGTCGGCGTCGCCGAGGCCCTTTGCGTCGAGCGCTGCCTCCTCGGTCGCGACCTGCTTCTTGATCCCGCCGATCTCGCGGCGCTTGCCCATGACCGCTGCGTACTTGTCGCCAAGGCCGTCGTCGATCGTCGCGATCAGGCTTGATTTACGGCCTGTCGCGACGCTCGCAGCCGTGGGAGTCGCGGTCGGTGTCGCTGCGGTCTTCGCCGAAGACTTCTTGCCGCTCTTCGCATCGGCCGGCTTCGCGCCCTTCGCGCCCTTCGCTGGCGCCGCTGCCGTCTTGGTCGCGGGGGCCTCCGCCTTGACCTGCGCGAGCGACCTTGCCCAGACCTCGGCGGGGACCACGCGCGCGTGCGTGTCCTTGTAGAGCGTGAACTCCGCGAGCTCCTTCATCTGCTTCTGCGCGTCGTCAGGGGACGGGGCGGTCTCGGCCGGCCATGTTGCAGCGTCGGTCACGGGCGTCTGCGTCAGCAGGCGATCAACCTCCTTCGAGGTCGCCTCGGCGGCGTCCGCGCGTCGAACGACCACGGTCATCGGCGCCGGATCGTTGATCGCCCATGCGATCTTCGGATTCGCAGCAGCCGACAACGCACCGCAGCCCGTACCGAGCGAGACGACCACGCCAACCGCCGCCAGCGTCAAGACCTTCTGCAACCACATATGTCCTCCGGTGGAACCCACGACTGCGCCCTGAGCAATTGCAGTGCCGCCGAGCACGCGCCCAGTACGCGACGGCCCCGCACCGAAATGAAGGGAAATTCAGCACCCAACGTTCGCGACGCAGCGACGGCGTGTGGCACCCGCGCCGCGTTGCACGGAGCCAGGCCGTGGCTTGAAAGCCGCAAAGGGCTCTCACCCCGCCTTGCGTTGCCGTGGCTCGAGCGCGATGATCTTGCGGTGCCGGTCCTGAACTCTCGCGTTCGCCTCTCGCTGCTCGCCGTCCACGCCGTCGCGGTGTTGACCCTCGCGCGGAGCCTCGCCTACGAGCGGTGGATCACGGTCATCGCGGCGCTGGTTCTCATGGCGGGGGCGTACGTCGCGCAGCGCGGGAAGACCTGGGGCATCGGTGTCGCGTTCGGCGCTGCGGCTGCGTTCCCGGCTGCCTGGGCCATCGGGATCGCGCCCATGTGGTTCTGTCTCGTGGGCATGGTCGGGGCGCTGCCGTTCGCGTTGACATCGCGGGCCATCGCTCGGTTCGACGCCGCCGCAACGGCGGTTGGAGCGGCGCTCGCGGTGACGGTCGGAACGCTTTGCGCCGTCACATTCCGTGCGGCTGCGCCGTGGCTCTTCTCCGAATTTCCGTCGCTTCGGCCTGCCTGGCAAGCTTCGAGCGGTGGGCTCATCGCGGCGCTCGTGGTCCTCGGGGCGGGCGTGGCTGCAGCGCGCTGGCTGAAGCCGGTCCCCGCATCCTCCGTGACCCCCACGCTGCACGCCGCAATGCGCGTGGCGCCCGCCTCTGCCGACCAGAACGTGCATGACGAGGGAGACGTCGACCAGCATCTCGACCAGCATCTCGACCAGCATCTCGACCAGCATCTCGACCACGAGCCCGATCAGACCAGCCGTCCGAGCGACGCAGCACGCCGATAGTTGCCCCGTTTCGTTGCATTTCCGGCGATCCATGCTTGGTTGCCGGCATGCGCGCTTCGCTCCTTGCCGTCACCCTCGCGGCCTTTGCCTCTGCCCTGATCGTCGTCGGCTGTAGCTCCACTGACTCCTCCTCGCCATCGGAGGGAGCCGGTGACCCGGATGCCTCTCCCGACGCCGCCGCCACTGCCGATGCTGGTCACAACCCCACGAGCGACGGGGGCCCGTCCTCGAAGGACGCAGGCCCGTCCTCGAAGGACGCAGGCGGCGACGCGACGGACGCAGGTTTCGACGCGAAGGTCCCGTGCGCGAACGCCGCCGCGTGCGAGCAGGCCGCCGACGACAACCTCAAGGCCGTGAGCGGTAGTCCCGCGGACCTTGCCGCATTCGTGAAGGGCATGCCCAAGGGCGGTGACCTGCACAACCACCTGACTGGCGCCGTGTACGCGGAGACCTATCTGGGTCTCGCGAAGAAGGACGGCGACTGCATCAACACCACCAGCTACAGCGCCGTCTTCGCGAACCAGTGCGGAGCAACGAACCAGCCCGTTCCGGCCGCGGGAGCGTTCTTCGATCAGATCGTCTCCGCATGGTCGATGCAGGGCTTCGTCCCCGGTGGCGCGCAGAGCGGGCACGATCACTTCTTCGCCACGTTCGGAAAATACGGCGCGGTCGCCGGCGGGCACCGCGACGACACCATCGCGGACGTCGCCAAGCGCGCAGCGGACGAGAACCAGCTCTACGTCGAGACCATGTTCAACCTGGGAAAGAACGTTGGCGCGCGCGCCGCCGCGGTGTGGAGCACAACGGTGACCGCCGACATCCTGCAGACGTTCTACGACGCCCTCCTCGCCGATGCCGGGTTCGCCGGCGCCCTTGCAAACGACGTCGCCGTGGTGAACGACGCATCCACGCGCTATCGAACAACGTTGGGCTGCGGCGGCGCGGGCCAGCCCGCCGCGTGCGACGTCGGCGTGCGCTTCGTCTCGCAGGTGGCGCGGACCGGTGCGCTCGATCAGCTCTTCGGGCAGCTCGTGAGCGCGTTCGAAATGGCCGCGAAAACGCCCGGCATCGTGGCGTTGAACCTGTCCTCGCCCGAGGACGACACCACGTCGCTCAAGAACTACGACCTCCACATGGCGATGCTGGATTTCCTCTACCAGAAGTACACCGTCACCGGCCTCAGTCCCCTGCACATCACGTTGCACGCAGGTGAACTCGTGCCCAAGTTCCTGCCCCCCGCGTACCCGGACGCCAACACGTTCCACATCCGCAAGGCTGTCGAGATCGGACACGCCGAGCGCATCGGTCATGGCCTGGACGTCCTGTCGGAGACAGACCCGCAAGGCCTGCTCGACGAGATGAAGAACGCGAACGTGATGGTGGAGGTCTGCCTGTCGAGCAACATCCAGATCCTCGAGGTGGGTGGCGCCGCCCATCCGCTCGGCGAGTACCTGAAGCATGGTGTTCCCGTCGCACTCGCGACCGACGATCAGGGCGTGTCGCGCTCCAGCATGGCCGGCGAGTACGCGCGCGCCGTCACCGATCAGAAGCTGGGTTACCGCGACCTGAAGTCGCTCGCGCGAAACAGCCTCGAGCACGCGTTCCTGCCCGGGCCAAGCCTCTGGCAATCGCTCTCCGCCATGGGGCCCGTCCCCGTCGTGGACTGCACGCCCGCCGCCGGCATGGGACTGGGCGACCCCCCGAGCGTCGCGTGCAAGGCGTTCCTCGACACGAGCGAGCGCGCCACCATGCAGTGGGAGCTGGAGCATCGCTTCGTGGTGTTCGAGAGCAAGCAGTAGAGAAGCTGCGCGCTCAGCGCCGCGCGATGGATACCGCGTCTGGTGCATCCGGCAGTACGTCCAGCGTGACCTTGCCGCCGTCCGCCACCACGGACACGAGCGCGTAGGCGCCCGACAGCAGCAGCACCTTCGTCTCGCGCGCCTTCGCGGGGTCCTCGAGCCATGCGATCTGGTGCGGCTTGAGGCCCTGAAAGAGGCGCGCCGCATCCGTGCCCAAGAGGCCGAACACGGCGCTCGCGCCCTCCTTGATCGCAAGGCCCAAGGCACGACACGTACGCACCGTGAGGCGGTCGGCGCGGACCACCACGCACGCCACCATGCTCGCGTCCTGCGTGCGTACCGCGACGATGTCCTGGGCATGCGTGCTCATGGCCTGCGTGAGAAGCGACACCGCGCGCGCAGCCGCAAGGGCCGACAGTGCGTAGCGTGCGTTCAACGATCTCCCGAGCATCGCGCGCAACCTACCACGGCGCCGCGCTGCGGTTGCGCTTGCGATGGCGCCCCTTTTCAGAGAGTGTCGTCCAGTGAAGACTCGCTGGCTCGCGCTCTTCCTTCTCGCTTGCGGAGCTCCGGCAGCCCGGGAGCCCGGGCCCCCGCACGAGCGTGCGACACACGAACTTCCCGAGACCGATGCGGGCGTCATCCGCGATGGTTCGGCGGTGACCCAGCCCGCTGCGACTGCGGACGGGGGCGCTTCGGCCGCCGTGAAGTCCTGCGCCACCATGAACGCGACGTACAACACGGCAGGCATCGACGCCTGCGTGGACGGAACGGCTCCAGCAGCGAGCTCCGATTTCCGCGTGTCGATCGACGCGGCTCCACGCGAGGTCCGCGGCGGCGCGACGGTCAAGCTCACGCTACGTATCGAGAACGTGACCAGCACCGCTCTGGCCTTCCGCGCCGCGCGTCTCCCGGTCGGGGCACAGCTCGTAGTTGCGAACGAGCGGGGCCGCATCGCGCCACCAGCTGGTTCGCCGACGATCCTTCCGAACCCCACATGCGCTGCGGTGGATTGTGCTCCGCCGAGCGACGAGCCACGGAGCGTGGTGCCGGTGTCGCTCGCGCCGCATGGTGTTCTAGAAGGGACGATCGAATGGAAGGCGAGCCGCGTTGCATGGCCGCCGCCCCAGCGCGAGCTGTGCTGCGGGTCCATGGGAACCACGCCGGACGTGAGAGGGCCGCTACCGCTGGGCAGCTATCGCGTGACGGTGTCCACGGTCGTCGTGGCGGGGGGCAAGCAGCTCGACCTCACTGCGACCACGACCGTCGACGTGAAGTGACCTCAGCCCCCGAACTGCCACCACTTCTTCTTCGGTGCGTCCGCAGTGGGCGCACTGGCGACAGGAGCTTCGCGCGGCTGCGCGGTCGGTGGCGCGTGGGGATCGCGTGCGGCGAGGGTCGCGAGATCTTGCGCCGTCAATCGACGTAGGAAGTGGACGGGGCCGGCGCTCGTCACCGCGATGAACGGCATGCTCATCTCTACCTCTGCGCTTCCCTGGAGATCGTGGATGCATCTTAGATACGCCTCCGCCACGCGACACAGCACGTTCGCGTCGCCGACCGCGTCGAGCCCGCGATGCTCGGCCTCGAAGTCACGCGCGAGCGCGATCGTCACGCGAGCGAGCGCGTCGGTTTCGCCGCCCGTTCCCAGGTGGTGTGCGGCGGCGGTGCGCACGGCCTCGAACGGCGCGGTCTTCTGCGCGAGCAGGCGATTCAGCTCCTCGATGAACTTCACGCGGCCATCGCGCATCCTGTTCGTGCGCAGCTCATCGGGCGTGCCAGCGCGAGTCACGACGGGCCGTTCGCCGACGCTGATGACCGCGCCACAAAAACCGCACTCGACAACGGCGGGGATCGCCTTCACCGCGCCGAGCGGACCACCGCACTGGAGACAGAGAATCGCCTGGGTGTTCATTGATCAGTCTCCCCCGCCGAGCAATGTGGCGATCACCGTGAGCACCGCATCGCCCGCGTTGCCTTCGTATTTGCCGGGCCGCATGCCCCACGTCTCGGAGGAGCTGTCGTGCGTCATGGCCATGAGCTCGTGGACGTCGAAGAACGTGCCGTGCGTCTGGCAGTGGTCGAGCCGGATGCGCTTCGGGGTCCACTCCGCCTGCATCACGACGCCACAGAGCGGGCAGTGAAGCGGCGCCTTGTCGAGCTCCTGACGCACGTACCCGAGCTTCTCCGTTCCCTGCTCCGCCAACCGCGCTGCGACCTTGTCAGCTCCGCGCCGCACCATGGCTGCATGCTCGGGCGACAGCAGCACGGCGGCGCACTGCTGGCACTGGTACGCAGAGCCTGCGCCCAGCGGTCGCAAGTTCATCTGCGCTCCACACCGTGCACAGCTGCCGTTCAAGGGAGCGTGAGCTCCGCGAGCGACGCGCCGAACGTTGCACGCACGACCGGCTCCAGCGCGGCCGGCTCTCCCACGATGTGAAACGTACGGTGCGTGTGGGTCGCGCTCTGGTTGGGCGCGAGCTCCTCACCCGGTGAGCTCGTCTCGATCTCGTAGAAGCCACCCAGCGCCGGCTTTCCCGGACCGGTGGGGCCGTCGTTGTAGCTGTTCACGACGTCGCCGCCGTACGGCTCCTTCTGCTGCTCCCACATGCTGTTCACATAAGGCCGCGGGGTCTTCTTCTTCGCGGGCATGGGATACTGGACGATCGTGAGGAGCTTCGCTGCGGCGCTGTAGCTCCCTGCAAGCCCACGCGCGCGCATGGGACCGAGCCCGATCTTTCCACGCGAAAGGCCATCCACCTTGAAGACGAGGAAGCTCTTGTCCTCATGAACGGAGAGCCGGTCGGCGGGCACTCTTCCGAAGTATGCGTCGTTCACGATGGGCCCCAGATCGGCTTGTTTTCCAGGCGAAAACGGGATCACGACGCGACCGTCTGCCGCGGGTGAGAACATCGCGAGGATCCACATGGAGAGGAGGCCGCTGTCCTTCTTCCACGGCGCCTTGCCGACGTTCCTGAGCTCGTTCACGGTCTCGAAGCCGACCATCTCGAGCGACGATCCCACCGCGTCTAGCCCGAGCAGACGCCTTGCCGTGTCGCGATCGATGAGGGACACGCTGCGCTTCACGTCGACCGAGAAAGGTGTGCCCGTCCAGTTCGCCACGTCCATCGCGTGGTGGAAGGAGATCTTCGACTTCGATTGCGTGACGACGTCCCACGCACCTTCTTGAAGCGCATGCGGCACCTGCCACGCGTCGAATGCGAACGCGGAGCCCTTCGGAAAGTAGAGTCCGAACTGCCCGCCCTCGGGTCCGAGCCAGAAGCGATCTTCCCCGCCGTAGTTGTCGAATGCGGTCCCCGTCTTCTCTGCGGCGATGAATGCGCGATGAATCCAGCCGAAGCTGCGGCCCGTCGTGGAGACGGAGCTGGTCATGACGCGACCCTGGTACTTCGCCGAGACTGCGACGCGCGCGCCAAGATCGCTCTCCAGGATCTGCACGGCCCCATGCTTCTCCAGGAACGCAACGTCCTCCGCGAAGGTCGGAGCAGTCGCCGGCGCGGTCGCCGCGGTGGGTGCGGTGGATCCGGTGGGCGCGGTCACGGCAGTGCCTCCGTCGTTCGCAGCAAAGGATGAAGCGGGCGCGACGGATGTCGGCGGCGCAGAGGCAAGCGGTGGCGCGGGCACAGCGGGGATAGGCGGTGCGGGGTCCGCGCATGCGGCGAGCACCATGACGCCAGGAAGTGCCCAGGAAATGCGTCGTTTGAACGTCCCCATGTCAGGTCCATCCTTTTCTCATGGTGCGTGTTGCAAGGTCCACGTTCATTTCGCGAGGAACGCAGAGACCGCGCCCGTGAGCTTCGCTGTCTCGCAGTTGGGAGAGAGATGCCCGCATGGGCCCTCGAGCACGAGCAGCTGCGCGTTCGCAGCCGCAGAGAACGCCTTGCTCGGGAGCGGGCTCACCATGTGATCTTGCTCCGCCACGACGACCAGCGCCTTTGGCTTGAGGCTCCTTCCGGCCGCCCCGAGCGAGCCACCGAACGGCTTCGTGAGATCATGCGCGATCATCGCCTCGAGCTGGCGATGCCAGTCGTTCCAGTCGAACTTGGTATTCTTCTCGACGTCCGCCATCCACGCAGGGAACGCTTCTCGGCTGGTCTCCTGCGCGCGGTACGCCGGCGTGGAGAGCATGAGGACGTGAAGGTCGTTCACGGTGCGGAGCTGCGGATGACCTTCGTAGTCGCCGTTCTTGTACGCCACGTCGGAGTCGAGGGCGTGAAGCTCCGCGTTCCAGAGCAGCAGATCTTGAGACGTGAGCTGCGGAGTGCCGACGATCGACACGACGCGCGCGGTGCGCTCGGGATGACGCATCCCCCATGCGAGCGCCTGCATTCCGCCCATGGAGATGCCCATGACAGCATGGAGGGTCTGGATGCCGAGCATGTCCATGACGCGCTTCTGACTCTCCACCATGTCCCCGGTGGTGAACCTTGGGAACCGGAGACGTGGCTGGGTCTTGCTGTTCGACGGAGAGGTGGACACCCCATCCCCGAGCGCGTCGACAAGGATGAGATAGAAGCGGCTCGTGTCGACGAGCTTGTTCGGCACCACGTCCACGATGTCGCCCGTGGTGCCGGTGAAGTACGTGGGGAACAGGATCGCATTGGACCTGGACGCATCGAGCTTTCCAAAGGTCCGATACCCCACGCGACAGTCCTCGATTCGCTCGCCGCTCTCGAGCGGGCAGGTTCCGAGCTCCGCAAACTGCTGCGTCCCGTCACCTACTGCTGCGCGCGTGGTCGCCATGGGCGCGGGCGGAACGGGCGCGGGAGAGGCGCCGCACGAAAAGAGAGCACACGCGAATGAGAGCAAGCTCACGACCGAAGTGGATGCACGCATGAGCGCATTCTACGCGTATTTGGCTCGATGACGCGTCTCTCACTTGCACGCTGGTACGGCGCCGACGCAGGTCCCGGCATCGCAGCAAACGCCGCCCGCACAGGAGCGCGCTCCAGAGCAGTCGACCGCGCAGGTCTTCCCGAAGCAGGCGATGCGCTCAGCGCACGTGTCCGGCTGCTCGCAGCGAATGTCACACGAGGCGGCGTCGCAATCGACCGTGCCAGTGCAGGTGCCAGCTGCATTGCAGCCGACGTTGCAGGAGCTACCGCTACACGCGATGGGTCCGGTGCATGCGCCCGCGCCCACACAGTCGATGACGCAGGAGCTGGCGCGCGTGCAATCGATCGCCGCCGTGCAGGCCCCCGCGCCCGTGCAGGTCACAGCGCAAGGAATGCCCGCGGGACAGGCGAGAGGTCCTGTGCACGTGCCCGCGGCCACACATGCCACCATGCAGGTGCCCGCCGGATCACAGGTGCCCAGGCCCGCTTCGACGCAGAGGGATGGACACACTTCGGCGGCATCTATGGTCCGCGCGTCATGTGCGTCCACGCCCGCGTCGACTGGGGGCGGCGCGTCGGATGCGTCGTTGCCGCTCGTCCGCGCATCATCCACTGGGTTTGCCTCGGCGGCCTCGGACGGCAGCACTGCGTTGTCGTCCATGACGAACGTGCCCGTGCGCGACAGGCCGCACGCAGCCGCGATCGACGGCAACAAGAGCAGCCCGAGCCTTGGGAGAGTGAGGCGCCGCATGCTCCAGTGCGGGCAAGCACGACCCACGCCGTCACGAATCCCCGAGAATCGCGGGCTCGCATCTCGACTCCGGCTACTCTTTCGCCACGATCGCGGCCGAACGCCCCACCGCACCGCTGCACTTTGGCGCGCGTCGTTCAGCGCTTCTTAGGTCGCTGCTCCGCCTTCTCGCGCCTGCGGAGCGCCTCGCGGTAGGCCTTCAGCAGCGCGCGAAATCCAGCGGGGTCTCCACCGTGATCGGGATGCGCCACGAGTGCTCGCTTGCGGAACGCAAGCTTGATGTCCGCGACGCCAGCGTCCGGCGTGACGCCGAGCACGGCCCAGAGCGACGCGGGCTCCGCGATCTTCGCTGGGGCAGATGGCGACGCCCGGACCTTGGCATCCACCGGAAAATCGCGGCCGGTCCATGGCGGCATGCCGCGCAGCGTGCGGTTCCAAGCACGAGCCCACTTCGGCTCGATGACGGTCAGCGTGCGACCAGCGATCTTCTCCGCCTCCAGCTGCGCCTGCTCCGCGGTGGCGGCGCCGCCGTTCGATGCATCCGGCTTGCGAAACGGATGGCGTGCAGGAGCCCCCGTCCACCACGCCGCCCACAGAAAGCGGCGACGCTTGGTGCCCGTGATCGAGACGACCGCGACCGAGAGTGTCGTCGCCACCCGTTCTCCTTCGTCAGCGCCTACTCAGTGTGACGAGCACTGCAGGTCGTCGGTGGACGTCTTGCCCTTCGGCAGGACGCACTTGGTGCCGCTCGGGCAGCCCGTGGTGTCAGCGCAGGCCGCGCCGCACACCTTCTTCGACGAAGAGACCGAGAGGCAGCGGCTGTCCGCGCCACCGCAGTCCGCGTCCTTGTTGCATGCAGCTCCGACCTTCGAGACGTCTGCGAGCGGGCTGACCTTGGGATTGTCGTCCAGGCCGTGCACGCCGTAGACGTGGACCCACGAGCGCTCGCCCACGGCGTTCATGCGCCCGAGCACGCTGTCCCACGAGCGCGGCATCCAGGCGCCGGACTTCTGATCGATGAACGAGTGGATGAACGCGATGACCTGGCTCGCCTTCGGCTGGATCGCCGAGAAATTGCCTGTCGTGATGATGTCGGTGTTCGTCGTGTTCTTCTTCGGATTCTCGTACAGGCTGTCGGCGTAGCCCGTGTACGTCTCGCAGCCGTTGAAGAGATAGACCTGCTGCTTGTCGGTCGCCTCGATGTTCTTGAACTCGCTGGCGGGCAGCGCTACGCGCGCCGGCTTGTATGCGACCACCACGCCCGAGTAGTCCAGCTGCCTGCCGGCATGGCCGTCGTAGATGATGACGTCTGCGGTCTTCACGCTGCTCTTGTAGGCGTCGATGAGGATGTTGCGCGTCTCGGGCGTGCTCATGTCCACGTGGACGATGCGGACGCGAACCAGGACGTCGGCGCCCTTCACGGAGATCTTGCTGGTGAGCGGGCCCGAGTCGATCTTCAGGTCCTCGAACTTGGTGACCGGTGACTTGAAGCCAGATGCGAGCAGATCGTCGTAGACGGAGCGCGCGTGGTCGATGTCCTGCGGGGGATCGTCGTGGTCGCCGCCGACGTGCACGGCGATGTCGAGCCCGTCCGCGAACATGTCGAGGTACTTCGGATATGCGTTCAGGCTGCGCTCGATCGGCGCGACGGTGATGTGCAGCTCGGCAGCGCCGGCTCCAAGGTCCGCGCTGATGGGGAGATACGAGACGCCGTTGTCCGTCTTCATTGGCAGCTTCGTGAGGAGATCCTTCACGCCGGAGAACTCGGCGCTGACCTGCATGCTCATGTGCGTGTCGTCAACGGCCACGAGGTCCTTCTCGGTGGCGGTCTTCTGGCGGAACTCGATCGCAACGCCCGCGCTGGTCGTCCGCATCTCCTCCGGCCAGAGCGTGTCGAGGCTCGACGTGATCGCCGTTGTCACCGTGCCGCGAAGCTGCTCCGCGTGCGCGAGCAGGGCCGCGCTCTTCGCCTCGCCGGTCATCGCGCGGATGTCGGCAGGGACCTCGAACGTGACGGGCGTGGTGAGCGAGTACTCCTGGCCCGCGGTGCTGCGGTAGTTCAGATCGTCAGCGCTCTGATCGACCGAGCTGTCATCCGCCGAAGCACACGCAGTGGCGAGCACCGCGAAGGGAACGACAAGACCGAGGGCGAGACGACGAAGCTTCATGTCCCAGCTCGATGCACGAAAGATGCCACCTTGTACCACCGTGTGGGCTGGCGAAAACATCAGTAGTTTCTATCAGTACGCGTTCGGGTGGTCTCCGAACTGACCCGTGCCTGGGGGTGTTGCGATCCGACATGTTGTCGGCCCGTGGGCCGTTGCGGACACGACAAGGCGTGCGTGTGCCCAGCGGCGGAACGAGCTCTTCTGGCGACCTGATACCGTGCATGCATGCCGTTTCGCGACAGCGACGAGGCCACCCGCGAGCGTGCAGAGGCGCTCGCAGAGGAGGTCGAGCTCCTCAGGAAGGAGCGGGACGACCTGCGCGCGCAGAAAGAAGCGAAGGAGGCAGGGATCGCGCCGGCGCCAGCGCCCAAGACCTCGCGCGAGAAGAGGCGCGCCGAGAAGAAGAAGCGTGACGAAGAGAAGAGAGCGGCGAGAGAGGAGCAGCGCGAGAACAAGGCTGCGGACCTGCGTGATGACACGGAGGACGAGGCGCGTAAGAAACGGGAAGGTCGTCGACGCGCGATGATCGTGGGCGCGATCTGCGTGGTCGCCGTGGGCATCCCGGTGGGCATTGGCATCCGGGCGGGCAGTATTGCCGATCGCGAACAGGCGACGTACGACGCTGCGTTCGCCCAGCGCGAGACGGTGCGCAAGCGATGGGCCCAGCTCGTGCACACGGAGCCATGTACGCGAAACGGCGTTGTCGACGAGGCCTACGCGCGCGCGGCGATGACCTCGGGCGCATACAAGAAGGACCCTGCGATCGTCCGGCAGCGGCTCCAGAGGAACTGCCTGGGCGACGTCAGCGCACTTGCTGCGGACGCGGCGAGCTCGCCCGCAGTGAAGCGTGGGCTCGGCGCGTGGATCACCTCGGAGGCGGCGCTGAAGAAGCCGGCAAAAGCGTTCGACGACTACTTCATGCACGACGACTGGAAGGAGGACGGATTCGCGGCGGCGGCGCCCATGTGGAAATCGCTCGAACCGCTCCTCGTCGCGCGCACGGACGCAGTCGCAGCGGTCACGCGCGAGGCGCTGCCAGAGCTCCGCGAGGAGATCCGCGCGCGTGCCAAGCTGCACGAGGCGCAGTACGGCAAGGTCGAGATCGTGTGGCGCGTGAACCTGGGGCTCCGCCTGTGGGACGTCGAGGACCTCGCGTTGCGCGTTGGACTGTCGCCGGATGACGATGCCACGCGCGCTGCACTGCGCGCGGCCATCATCGGTTTACGGGAGGCGGCCAAGGACGCGCCCATCGAAGTGCGGCGTGATCTTCGCAGGCTCGACTACTACCTCGACGCGGGGGTATCCGAGGGGCGAGTGTCGGGGGACCGAATGTGGAACCTCGCCAACCCGCAGCCCGACCTGCTCGAAGATCTGCGTTCCTCTCCGCCCGCGCTGCCCGATGTTCCCCCGAAGCCGGCAAGACGCCGTCGATAGCGAACTCGGCCGTCGGTTCTCGGAGTAGTCTCGACGTTGATGCAGAACATGGATGCCTCGGCGTTCCTCCGCGATGGGGGTCCACGTGAGGTTCACCTCGAGGGTGTCACGGACACGATCGCGCGAAAGCTCGGGGCGTGCGCACACCTCGCGACCGTGACCGCGCTCGACCTCACGGGTGGGCGCATCGGTGACAAGGGAGCGGCGGCGCTCGCCGAGTCGCCTCACGTCCGCGGCCTTCGCTCGCTCTCGCTCTCGCAGTGCCACGCCAAGGATGGCGTTCTCATCGCGCTGGCGCAGCCGGGCACGCTTGTGTCGCTTCGCACGCTCGACCTCGATCGGAACGAATTCGGCGCGCGTGGCTGGAAGGCCCTCACGCACACGTCCGCGCTCCTTGCCCTCGAGGACCTCCGCATACCGAGCAACGATCTCGGTGCCACCGGATGGAAGACGCTCTTCACGTCGCCGCTCATTGCGCGACTCGAGGCGCTCGACCTGGCCATGACGCGACCTACGCGCGCGGGGCTCGACGCGCTCTTCGAGGCGAACGTCCCACGGCTCCGTGAGCTCCGCCTCATGATGGTCGGTCTCGACGAAGGCGCGATCGAGCGCCTCTTGGCCTGGCCGGCGCGGCAGCGCTTGACCGGGCTCGACGTGAGCCACAACGACCTGCCGCCTCACGTGACAGCAAGGCTGATCGCAGCGCCATGGCCGGTACTCGAGCGCCTCAGCCTGCGCGCGACGGGCCTGCAAGGCGGGCTCGGGCCGGACGCTACTCCCGTGCTCGACGCGCTCACCGCGCTCGCACACACCACCGGTTTCCCCGCCCTGCGCTCGCTGGATCTCTCCGCGAATGACCTCACGCCCGAGGCCGCCAAGGTGCTCGCGCAGGCGAAAGGCCTCCGCGCAGTGGAGGAGCTCGACGCGCTCGAGAATCCTCGTCTCGGTGACGAAGGACAGCGCGCACTGCGAAAGCGCTTTGGCGCAGCAGTACGCCTCCCCGTCGCATCGACCGTCGCAGCCACGACCAAGACAACGCCGCAAAAAAAACCGCCGGCGGCGGCGCCCGCAAGCCGCAAGCCGCGCGTCAGCGAAGGTTGATCAGCTCGACGTCGAACACGAGCGTGGCGCTCGGGGGAATTTTTGGCGGCGCCCCGCGATCTCCATACGCGAGGTCCGCCGGAATCGTGAGCTTGCGGCGGCCTCCGATCTTCATCCCGGGGATCCCCTGGTCCCATCCCTTGATCACGCGCCCCGAGCCGAGTTCGAACTCGAAGGTCTGCCCACGAGGCCTCGAGCTGTCGAACACGGTGCCGTCCGTGAGCGACCCCGTGTAGTGAACGACGGCCGTGTCGCCCGCCTTCGCGACACGGCCGGTGCCCACGGTGACATCCACGATGCCGAGGCTCGTGGCGGTGGGCGCGCGCGCGGTTGCGACCCTGGGCCCTGTAGCGGGCGGAGGCCCGTTCATGGTCCGGTTCACCAGCTTCTTGAACTTCGCGAGCGGCTGCGCCCCGTTCACGAAGTAAGGCCCGACGGTGAACGCCGGTGTCCCGGTGATGCCCGCGTCGGTCGCGGCCTTGTCGTCGGCATCGATCGCGGGCTTGTGGATATGATTGTCGAGCGCGCCGTTGAACCGCTTCATGTCGAGCCCAAGCGACTGCGCATAGCCCTCGAGTGCAGGTCGGTCGAGGCCATCGGCACCGCGGCTCTGGTTTTCGAACAGGAGCTTTCGCATCTTCGCGAAGCCGTCGTTGCCCTTCTGCGCGAAGACCTCGCGTGCGGCCTCCGCGGCGAGCGGCGCGAGCGGGTGCATCGGGAGCGGGTGATCGCGCCAGACGACCTTCACCTGCGTCGGGTACGCCTTGAGGAGCTCGAGGACCGTGGGCTCCACCCGACCGCAGAACGGACACTGGAAGTCGCCGAACTCCTGGATGACGACGCGCGCATTCGCGGGGCCGCGGAACGGCGCGCCCGGCGACGGGGTGACAGTCTTGGTCTCCGGCTCCGGAGCACCCTGGGCGCTCTTCATGATCGTCGCGTAGACGGCCGCGGGCAGCGTGCCGGAGCGCACGAGGGCTTCGGCCTTTGCGATCTCCTCGTCGATGATCGGCTGGAATTTATCGAGCGGTTGCGCACCGACCAGGCGGCGACCGTTGATGAAGAAGTGGGGCGTGCCGCTCGCCTGGATGTCCTCCCCCAGCTCCAGGTCGTCGTCGATCGCGGCGGAGAAGGACTTGGCGGTCACGGCCGCCATGGCCGCCCGCGCATCGAGATTCGCGGCGCGCGCCTGAGCCTCGAGGTCTGCGTCCTCCAGCTTTGGCTGTGAACCAAAGAGGCGGTCGTGCATGTCCCAGAAGCCGGTGTCGCCCTTCTTCGAGCGCGCGAATCTCGCGAGCTCCGCGGCGGGGAGCGCGCGCGGATGGAATGGCAACGGCTCGTCCTTCCACACGAAGCGAACCTTCGCGCCGTACTTCGTGCGGATCTGCTCGAGCGTCGACTCCACGCGCTTGCAATATGGACACTGGAAGTCCGCGAACTCCACGATCGTCACGGGCGCGTCGGCGCTGCCGCGCACTGGCGATCGTCCGACCGGGACGGCCCACACGGTCTTGGTGTCCTCCCGCTCGTCGTCGTCCGGCTTGTGCGCGGGCTTCGCCTGGAGGTTCTCGGCGACACGCACCCTGTAGATGGAAGCCTTCGAAGCGCCCTGCGCCACCAGGCTCCTCGCCTCTGTGAGCTCGCCATCGATGACGGCTTTGAACTTCTCGAACGGCTGCGCGCCGCTCACCTCGATCCCGTTGACGTACGACGCTGGCGTCCCGCTCACGCCGACGCGCTGCGCGAGCTCGTGGTCGGCGTCGACCTTCGCGAGCCACGCCCCGCGCTCGAGCCCGGCGTCGAGCTCCTTCGCATCCACGCCCACGGAGACGGCCCACGCACGGACCGCATCGGGGCCGAGATGCGCCTGCCGCCGGAACGCCATGTCGTGAAATTGCCAGAACGCGTCCTGCCCCCTGAGCGCAAGGACTGCCGCGCCGACCTGCGCAGCGAGCTTTGCGTGCGGGTGGAACGGGAGCGGCTCGTTCTTCCAGACGATGCGGACGTCG
The DNA here is from genome assembly GCA_038230375.1 of Polyangiales bacterium. Taxonomy (GTDB): domain Bacteria; phylum Myxococcota_A; class Polyangia; order Polyangiales; family Polyangiaceae; genus JANXLV01. Next base: position 30,950 of record JBBRNJ010000080.1, read on the forward strand.
TCCCCGTACGTCTCGCGGATCTGCTCGAGCGTCGGCTCCAGGCGACCGCAGAATGGGCACTGGAAATCCGAGAAGACGACGAGCGTGACGAGGGCCGTGCGACTTCCGCGCTGCGGATCGCTCGGCCCGATGGGGACCTTCAGGTCCTCCTCGCGCGGGTCCTCGACCGGCGAGGTCGCAACGCCGATCGCCGTGAGCGGCGTCGACGAAGCGCTGCCGATCTCCGCGGGGGTGACGCCCTTTGTTGCGGGCTGCCCACCGCCGCAAGCGACGAGAACGACCGTGAGGCAGAGGACAAGGCAGCGAGCGAGTGAAGACAGCCTGGCCGTCATCGGCGCCACGGGAGCTGCCAGGCGAGGAACGCGCGCGTCGTCGAGTTCCGCTCGAAGCCTTCGCGCACGGAGCGGGGGAGGTCGGCGTTCGCGAGGCGACGGGTGGTCTTGACGGTCTTGCCGTCTTCGTAGGTGAGGGTCACGTTGACCTCCGTGTCTGCCTCGTGCGCGAAGCGGATGAACTCGAGGTCGATGCCACGCACTGCGCGCTCGAGCCGGGTGACCACATCGATGTCGGCATCCGTGCCGCGCAGCGCCTTGCGCAGGCGGGCGCGCTCGTCGTCCGTCTTCATCGCGAGCACGGTCTGGGCGAGCTCACGCTCCACCGCATCCGCGACCAGCGCGTCGAGCGCCGCGCTCGCGTCCACGTCAGCGTTGACCTTCGTACTCCCGCGGCCGCGCAGCACCAGGAACACGGCAACGACAACGGCGAGCGCAATGGCGGCGATGAACATCGACCAGATGCTACGAGTTTCCCGGAAGAACTCTAGTCAGGAGACCTCGCGCACAAGGGCCACGTAATCACGCACCATCCGGTCCACGTCGAAGAGCGACTCCGCGCGATCGCGCCCTCCTCGTCCCCACGCGAGGAGCCGCTCCGGGTCACGCGTGGCCTCGATCAGCGCGTCGGCAAGCGCGGCGGCATTGGCCGGTGGCGTGAGCAGGCCGGTCTCGCCGTGAACGATCTGATCGATCGCTCCACCCACGGCCGTGGCGACCATGGGCAGGCCCGCCGACATCGCCTCGAGCGACGCATTGGGGCAGCCGGCAGGCTCGGAGATCATGACGAACAGATCGAGCTCCGCGAGGAATGGCTGCACAGGCGCGCGCTCGCCCACCCATTCAATGGGCAAGCCCTCTGCGCGGTCACGCAGCTGACGTGCGTGCTCGTGGGCTCCGCGCTCCGGGGCGCCAGCGATGCGGAGCACGTAGGGCGGCATGCGATCGTGCGCGATGTGCACTGCGTCGATGAGCTCGCCGAGCTTCTTCTGCGGCGAGATGCGCGCGGCGGTCCCGAGCACGAGAGGGCCCTCGCGGCGGGCGCGTTGCTCGCGCCTGGGCATGAGTGGCACGCCGTTCGGTATCACCCTCACCTGGGTGCCGAAGAATGCGGCCGCGCGCGCCTCCTCGGCACGGTACTTCACCACGCACGCCGCGAGCCTGCGTCCTAGATCGCGTCCGTCGCGATACGGCAGGCCCGCGCGCGGCTTCTCGAAGTAGGCGGCGAGCGACGTGAACAGCATCTCGCCTGGGCTGACGCAGATCATCGGTACGTCCAGACACCCGTCGGCGAAGAGGAGCTGGTGCTGCGGCATCACGTTCCAGAACAGCACCGCGCGCGTTGCCTCTTGGTCCATGTCCGAAAGAAGGCGACCCACCGTGATCGCAGCGTCCTCATCGGGCGGTGGAACGAACACGGGGATCCCAGCCGCGCGGAGCGAGAGCAGACCCGGCGTCGGGTTTTCCTCGCGCTCCTGCAGCACCCCGAAGCGCGCGCGAACCCCTGCCTCTGCAAGGCCCAGCGCAAGACGCCGCGCGCTGGACTGCGCGCCGCCCGTGGAGACGTTGTTCATGACGAAGTAGACGCCGCCGTCGGGCGCGTGCGCGGGCTTCGACGCGGTGCAGGCGACGCGACGCAGCAGCTCTGCGTGACGGTCGAGCATCTTCGCGCGCAAGAAATCGGGCGGCGCTGATGGGCGAACCCCATGCGCGAGGGCGCGGGCGATCGCGTCGGCGTACACGGCGGGGCTGGCGTCGACTGCGACCAGATGCATGCCAGGCGCGCGGGCCGCCACCTCCGACGCGCCGCCCACGGACGTGGTGACGACAGCAACACCAGCCGCGAGCGCTTCCAGCTGGGACAGACTGAGGCCCTCCCACGCGCTGGGTGCGACCAGCACGTCCGCGGCCGCTAGCAGCGTCGGCACGTCGCTCACGGCACCGAGGCAACGAACGCGCTCCCCTGCCCCGTGCGCGGCGATCGCCTCGCGGAGCGCACGCTCGGCAGAGATGGAATCCGCGTCTCCTCCCGGAGAGCCTGCGACGAGCGTGATCACCTTGCGCGACAGGACCGCCTCCGCGGCCTGTGCGATCTCGGGCAATAGCTCCAGGCGCTTCTGCGCGCGAGGATTGGCGATCGCGACGATGACCAGTGCTCCGGCAGGCACCTCGAAGGCTCGCCGCGCCTTCTCGCGTGCACTCTCCGTGGCGGGCTCCGGTGCGGCTACGCCGTTCCAGATGGTACGGGTTCGCGGGCCGTCGTTGCGCGCAACGAGCTCCGCCGCGAGCTCGTCCTCCACCGACAATGCGCATGCGATGAGCAGCGCAATCTCCGCGCGAGAGAGCTCTGTCACGCCTGGCTGCCAGCCGTTCCTCGCGTTGTGGATCGTCGCGGCGATCGGTACGCAGGATGCAACGAGCGCGCGGAGGTCCCCGCCTGAGAACAGGTGCGCATGGAGGACGTCGGCACCGAAAGAGAGCGCCCGCTGTCCGATCTCGGCAAGACGGTCTTCGCGCGACGCCTTCGTGCACACGCGCGCGATCACATCGGGCGGCACCTGCAGCTCCTTCCGTGCCGTGCGGCCAAGCGCGAGGAGCTCTGTCGTCACGCCACGCAAGGGCAGCCCACGCAGGAGCTCCAGCGCAACACGCTCCGCGCCGCCTTGCTGGAGCGACGTGACCGCGAGCATGACGCGCAGCCCGGGATCGTCCCCTACATCCAGCGCGGGCAGGCGCACGGCGCGATGCTGCGGTGACGACACGACGCGATGGAGCGCGACCTCGATCCGCGCGCCGACCGCGATCTCACGCGCGAGCGCCCGTGCAGCAGCCGCTTCGAGCACCACGCTCGAGACCACGGGCAACCGATCCGCGGAGAGCGCGGAGAGCTCACCACCGCACTTGCTGAGCGCGGCGTCCCACGGAGCCCGCAGGGACGGAGCGCCTGTGACGATCGCACCCACCGCGCAGAGCGGACGGCCTGTCGCGCTCCTGGGCGGCGGCTCGATCACGGCGCGCCGTGGCCACGCGCCCGCACGCAAGAGCCGCACGGGCCCATCCGCCGCGGCGAGGAGCTCCGCGTTCGCCGTTGTGAGGGCAGTGGCCTCGCACTGGAGGAGGGCGCGCATCGTTCGCGCGAAGAGCCGCGGGTGCTCGGGCCGCTCACCGAAGATGTAGGTCGGGAGCACGCGCGCCGTCAGTACGCGGGCGGGAAGCCGCCACCTGCGTCGCCGGCATCACCCGCGCTGGACTCGCCGCCGCGCGCGCCCGTGTCGCCGCCGGCGGACCCGCCGTAGCTCCCACCGTCGTCGGTGGAGGAGTACGTGGAGTCGAACGAGGGCGATGACATGGGGACGTCGTCGCCATCGGAGGTGTCATCCTGGTCCGCGCTGTCGATGCGGATGTTCATGGGGGTGCCGCCCGTGTAGACGAAGATCTCGTCGGGTCCTGGCTCGATGAGCACTGTGCCCACGCGCCCTTCCCCGCCCACGAGGCAGCGGTACTCGACGCGGCGGCCGATCCTGTAGCCACGCGTGGAGATGTAGAACCCGTCCGCGCTGACACGGGTGCCGCCGCGACCACGCCCGAACGTCAGAAAGAGGACGACGACGAGCACGGCGACGAGCACGCCAATGAGGAGGATGGCCACCATGGTGAGCCGAGCTTACGTGATCGTGCCCGCGCACCCAACCACGGGTTGACCATGCTCAGTTCGGCACGATCCCCACATGGACCTTGCCCGCGCTGGACGCGACGATCGGGACGACGCCGTCCGTGCGTGTCTCGTCGGCGCAGCCCCCGACCACGGTGATCTTTCGCTTCGCGTCCCTGTACACGCGGGTCGGGACCATGAGCTCGGTCACGCCGCCAGCGGTCGCGATGTAGTCGAGCGTGAAGGTCCGTGTCGCGGCGTCGAAGGAGAAGGTGGGATCAGCTCCGGCGATGGCGCGCGGATAGACGCGTGCGATCTGGTCCGTGATCGCTGCGTACTCCGTTCCGTCCGCGCGAAGGAGCCCGAGCGGCTCGTCGTTCCACGTGACCGGACTTTCGCTGTACTCCCACTGCGCGCCATGAGCGAAGAGAGCATCGAGCGCTGCCCAGTGCGCCGCGACGTACGGTCCCTGCGACGCGGCGGAGTGGGATGCACCGAACTCACCGACGAACGTGGGCACCCCCCACGCCTTGCCCATGTCTGCCCACTTCTTCAGGCCTGACATCACCTTCGTCGGGTCGCCACTGCCGGCTCCGGTCAGCGATGCCTATTGATAGTAGTGGGGCGCAAACACCAGGTTTTTTCCGCTCGGCTTCTGCATCGACGTGGTCCCGTTGAGCGCGTCGATCCCGGGCAGATCGAAGAATACGAGCGATGCTGGGGCGGCCGCGTTCACGCGCGCAGCCATGGTGCCGAAGAAGTCTCGCAGCGTGGTTGCTTCGAACACGCTCTGGACGGCGTTGCCCCACCCGGGCTCGTTCAGGACCTCGAAGCCGATCACGCCGGGACGATCCTTGTGCCGCGCGATCATGCGATCCCAGAGGGAGCGGTACGCGGTCTGTATGCCGTCGCTGTCGTTCCAGAAGCGATCGAAGGAGCTCTTCACGTCGGCGTCGAGGACGTACTCGGAGAACCAGAGACTGCAGTTCGTCTTCGAGCTCATCCCCGGATTGGCGAGCGTCCATGACGGGAAGCCATCCCCGCAGAGCTGCTCGCCGTACACGTCCTGATGGAAGTCCACGATCACCCAGATGTGCCGCGCCCATGCTGCGTCAAGGAGAGCGTCGAAGCGCTTCAGATAGATCTCGTCGTCAGCGCCCTTCGTGGGCTCCACCGCTGCCCACGTGAACGGAACGCGGAGCACGTCAACGCCCCACGAGACCGCGCGGTCAAGGTAGAGCGCCAGCGCGGCGTCGAACCCACCTGCAGTGAAGTCGAACGGCAGATGCTCCGGCCCCTGCTTGCTGTGGCCACCCGCGTTCACGCCGCGCAGCGACACGATGCGCCCGAGTGAATCCAGGAGCCTTGGACCATGGGTCACGAGCTGCCACCCCGGCGTGGGGAGCGTCGCGATACATGCGGGCGCGCCGGACTCCGTCGCTGGTGGCGGCGAGCTCGCGTCGCTCATCGTGGGCGCAGCGCCGTCGTCCACGGGAAGCGACGGCGAGCTCTCGACGTGAGCGAGCGGCTCACTGCCACAGCTCACGGCAACGGCCGCCGACAGCGCGGCAGCCGCGACGACACCGGCCGCACCAAGGCGGGCCAAGGACGCGCGCGTCAGTCTGCGAGTGTGTCGGAACATCGAATCGGCGCACTAAAACACAGACGTACCTATGTTGCAATCCAGGATGTTCCATGTGAATTTGACCGTAGATCTCGATCTTGAACACTAAAACGATGACGTATCTATGCCGAAGCGTGGCCCGGACTCCGTTGCGCTGGTAGCGTTCGCGGCCATGCGTGCGTCCTTTCTCCGCTTCGGGCTGCTCGCGGCGCTCCCGTTTGGCCTCCTGCTCGCGTGCGGCTCACGCACCGGTCTCGGCATCGACGAGGAGGCCGTGGTGAGCGGCGGCGACAGCAGCGTCGGCTCCGACGGCGGCACGACGCTCCCCGACGGTGCGCCCATCATCGACGCGACGCCGCCGCCGCCGCCGTGCGAGCCCGGGACCACGGTGCCGTGCGGCAGTAGTGTCGGCGCGTGCAAGCCTGGGCTCGCGTTCTGTCAGTCGGACGCGGGCCAGGCTGAGTGCATGGGATCCATCGGTCCGACCACCGAGACCTGCAACGGGATCGACGACGACTGCAACGGCACCATCGATGACGGCTTCAATGTCGGAGGCGCGTGCGATGGCCCCGACACCGACCTGTGCCTCGACGACACGCAGAGCTGCGCGGGCTGCTCCACGGGACCGAACAACGTGGAGGTGTGCAACGGAGTCGACGACAACTGCAACGGCACCATCGACGCGGACTGCGACTTTGGCGACTGCAAGCCGAAGCTGACCGTCACCGGCTCCACGCCTTCCAACCAGGCCTGCATCGACTTTCCCGTCACCAAGGGCGCCACCGGCACCATCGAGTACCCATGCGGGGGCGGTCCTGTCTCCGCGAACATCGGCGCGGTGCTGTTCACGGGCACGGCGAAGAATGGCTCGGTCACGCTGACCGGCGTCTCCACCGTGATCGGCCCGGACGACTGCCTGTGGCAGGACACGCACGTGATCTCCGGGGTGCTCGCGAGCGGCGGCCTCTCCTACTCCTACAGCGAGAAGGTGATCGACAAGCGGGGCCACGCCACGTGCTGGCAGCCATGCACGGAGACCGGCACCGTGAAGATCACCTGGTAAGCTCGCTCACCGTGACAACCCGTTCCCGCATCCTCACTGGTGACACTCCTTCCGGTCGGCTTCACCTTGGCCACTGGGTCGGGTCGCTGGAAAACCGCGTTCGCCTCCAGGACGACTACGACTGCTTCTTCCTGCTGGCGAACATGCACGCGTTCACCACGCGCGCGGACAAGCCGGAGGACATCCGGCGCGACACGCTCGACATCGTCAAGGACTGGCTCGCCGCAGGCATCGATCCGGAGCGCTCGACGCTGGTGCTGCAGACGGAGGTTCCAGCCATCGCGGAGCTCTCGTGGTTCTTTGCGATGCTCACGCCGTTCAATCGCGTGATGCGCAATCCCACGCTCAAGACGGAGATCGAGCTCAAGGACCTGGGCGAGCACTACAGCTTTGGCTTCCCGCTCTACACGGTCGGGCAATGCGCGGACATCCTGGCCTTTCGCGCCGCGCTCGTGCCGGTGGGCGAAGATCAGGTCGCCCACATAGAGCTGTGCCGCGAGGTGGCGCGCCGCTTCAACGCGACGTACTGCGGCGTGGATCCAAAGACCGAGGACCCCGAGCACGTGAAGGCAGGCGGCCTGTTCCCGATCCCAAGCGCGCTGATCGGCCGCATCGGGCGCCTCACCGGCACCGACGGCAAGAACAAGATGTCAAAGAGCCTCGGCAACGCGATCCTCCTCACGGACACCGCGAAGGAGATCAAGACGAAGATGGGTGCACTCTACACGGGTCGCCAGACCATGACGGAGCCCGGCGACACGGACAACGCGCTCTTCCAGTACGTGCGCGCATTCATCAAGGACCCGGCGCGCGTCGCCGAGCTCACGGATCGCTACAAGCGCGGCGACAACATCGGCGACGGCCACGTGAAGGTCGAGGTCGCCGCTGCGATCGACGCACTGCTCGCTCCCATGCGTGAGCGCCGCGCCGCGCTCGAAGGAAAACCGGGCGACGATCGGGTCCTCGAGATCCTGCGCGCCCACACGACCAAAGCGAACGCCGTGGCAGAGGAGACTCTCTACGCCGCCAAGCAAGCAATGGGCCTGGACTTTGGTCCGCGCGCGCTTGGTTTCGGCAGGTAGCACCACCTCACACAAAACGTTTCGTGAACGTGAGAGAGACGTGGCGCGAGCGCATCACGCATGTCAGTTGTGAAGAGACGGACGTGAGCGCGATCTTCGGACGCGCAGCGGACGGGCTACGCATCGCGAACCAAGGAGTTTCGATGTCGTTTGATGCGAGAGCGCGGGCAGACCCGCATCACGCAGAGTGAGAGGGATGAAGGCGGCGCTCGGACGGCGTGACCCAGGTAGGGGCACGCTTGATGCTTGCTGTCCTTCACCCGCATCGCGGCTGGCGCTTGCCTGTCGGATGAAAACCAGGAGCCACGGGCGTCGAGCGTGCCTCGACAACCCCGTGGCTCTTTCCATTTAATCTGGCGATGATGGAGTGATGCGCCCATACCTTCTTGCCACGCTCGGTGTGCTCGGCCTGGTCTGCGTCGCGTGTGGCGGCGATGGCTCGTCTGGGGGAAGCGGTGCCGGTGGCGGCGGCGCGGGCGGTGGCGGTGGCGGTGGTGGTGGCGGGACGGGGTGTGGCACCGTCGATGCCTCCGCGGCGGCGACGATCTCGGGCTACATGGACAAGCTCCCGAACCAGGTCGCCAAAGGGGCCACGCGCACCGCCGCGATCGACGCGATCGCGAAGACCTGCGCCGCGCTCGGGCCCACCGCCTCCGGATGGAAGCCCGAGTACTGCTGGGCCCACCTGACCGCGGCGATCTCGAAGGAGTCCGGCTACACGCCCACCGCGAGCGTGCTCGACGGCTACGGCACCCGCAAAGTCGGTGGCATGAAGGCGAATGATCCGGTTGTGGGCATGCTGCAGATCCGCTTCAGCTCCACGGTCCACGAGATCGTCTCGCTGGGCAACGTGGGGCGCATCGCGTGCACGGGCTGCTCCATCCCGCAGTCCGTGAAGTCACATGCGTCG
>JBBRNJ010000081.1:0-39090 GCA_038230375.1 Polyangiales bacterium
CCAACGTGGGCTCCTTCAGCGAGTCGTCTCCCGTCAGCCGCGATGATCTCACGCTCTACGTGAACGGAGGCTCGCGTGCGTCCGCCCATGCCGGCGCCAACATCTGGACGTTCACACGCGCGACAACAGGGAGTCCCTATCTGAACCCCACGGAGCTCACCAGCGTCAATACGGACGGCGATGAGAGCCCGTCGTGGCTCTCGCCGGACGGCTGCCATCTCTACATCGAGTACATCCCCAAGCTCGGCAGCACCACCGACATCTACGTGTCTACGCGCCCGCTCTGACGCGAGCCTGCGCGTTCGTGACGCGATCTCGCTCACTTCCCCGATGGTGTGAGCCCGAGGTGCTCCTCGACACGCTGGATGCGCGACTCGTGCTCCCTGACCGTCTGGCCCACACCACCGACAAGGACGTTGTCGATTCGTCGTTTGAGGCTCTCGACGGCGTGTGTGACGCCGTTGATGGTCTGGGTGAGATGTTCTTCCATGTGGCGCTGACCGGCTTCTACGGCGACGACTACAGTAGCGTGCCGGATCTGCTCCGCAACGACGCGATCGAGTCTGTCGTTCGTGCGATCGAGTCGCGCGTTCGTCCCGTCGAGTCGCTCGTTCGTGCCGCGAATCTCGTCACGGATCTCGATCAGGATCTCAGTCGTCAGCTCTGTCATGCATCTCCTCCAAAGAATAGCACCGAGCAACGAGCGTGCCTCACGCACCCCACCTGAGAGCCGCGCCCATTTCAACCGCGAGCCTGTCCACCGTCAGTTCCAGGTGTCCATGGTCAGCCCAGCCGCGCTGCCTGAAGGCGCGAGCAAGCGGAGAAATAGCGTCGGATTGGGCGCGAGACGCCCGGCAGGCGGAGCTTCGGGCGAGCACGGAGCGGAACGGACTTCTGTCCGTGAGCATCGCGCGCAGACCGAAGGTTCGTCTGGCGGGATGTCCCGCGTCCAAGCCGGCGCTATTTCAGTTTGACGCCTTCGTAGAGGAACATCAGGCCCAGGAGGTAGAGCACGCACACCGCGGAGCTCGCGATGATCGCGTTGCGCACGGCGACCTTCGTGGTGCTCGCGCGCGAGGCCACGAGCGGGATCACGAACGACGCTAGCAAGATGCTGAAGACGAGGAGCTTCTGCACGGTACGCCTCTCACGCTACCAGGGCTTCGCGAGCCTGTCCTTCAGTGCCTGACCCCAATCCGTGGGCTCGAGGGTCATGCCGATGCCGCAACCCTGCTTCGACAGGTCCTTCAGCAGGTTCGGCGGGCAGCGGAAATGGAACGTGTAGGCCATGTACGGCACCTCGTTCGCCTCCGCGGCCTCCATCATCTTCTTGCAGTCCTCCAGGCTCATCTGGGCGACGTCCGTGACGGGCCCGAACTCACCGATGATGACCGGGATCTTCTTCTTCGGATCGATGAAGCGCGCCTGGAAGGCAGCGGCAGGATCGTACACGTGCGTCTCGTAGACCACGTTCACGCCGCCGCCTGCGGTGATGGGATGCGTCGTGTAGTAGTCGAGCACGCGCGCGTACTGACGCGTGCCTTGCACGGCGATCAGGTGATGCGGGCCCTGCCCTTCCACCTTGCGGATCGCCTCCACGGTGTCGTTCATGGCCTTCCAGACCTTGTCATCCAGGAGGCCGGCTTCGTTGCGCTCCGGCTCGTTGATGATGCCGAAGAGCACGTGCGGCGAGTCCTTGAAGACGGCCGCGAGCTTCTCCCACTCGCGGATGGTGTCCTTCGTGGGCCAGCCCATGGGCGAGTGAAACGGGTCGTGCCAGAGCGAGAGCATCATGTAGACGCCCTTCTTCGAGCCCACGTGCGCGACGATCTTTTGAAGGTCCTTGAGGTAGTTCTCGTCGTCCAGGATGTTCTTGTAGTGCTGGCGCGCCTCGGACTTCTCGTAGCTCTCCATGTCGAGCCGGAGGAAGTTCGCATGCCAGTCATTCACCAGCACGTCGATGCGACGGATGACCTCGCCGGGGTCCGGGTCCTCCCACGTGCACGCGTTGCAGCCGCGCGTGTCCTGGATGTTCGCGCCGCGGCCGTGGAACGGAGTGCCCTCCGCGGTGAGGATCTTGTTGCCGTCCGTCTTCAGCCAGCCCACGGGTGACGTCGTTGGCGGTGGCGGCGGAGTGCCCAGCGGCGCCACACCGGTGGGAGGCGGCGGCTCTTCCACAAGCGTCTGCTTGGCGCGACTGCACGTGCCCCCACATGCGCCGAGCGCGAGCAGGAGCGGAAAGAGCGAGGCCAGGAACCGCTTCGGGGTCTTCATGAGGTACGGCGACTTCTGTGGTGACGAATGACGATGCCCGGGTATTTCGAGTCGCGAATGACATAGCGCTCGAACATTCGCTTTGGCTCCTGCGTGAGGCGGAACGCCCACTCCAGGCCGACCTTGCTCATCCACGACGGTGCGCGCTTCATGGTGCCCGCGATGAAGTCGAGCGTGGCGCCGATGCCAAGCATCACGCTCGGACGGACCTCGTCGCGAATGAGGTTCATCAGGATCTCTTGCTTCGGCGCGCCCAGCGCCATGAGCACCAGGTCCGGCTTCTTCGACTTGAGGCGATCGATCGCTTCCTTGCGCGCCTCCGCCGGAGCGTTGATGTCGATCATGGGCGAATCGGTCCCCACTATCTGGAGCTTCGGGATGCGCGCGCGCAGTTTGTCCGCGGCCTTCTCTGCGACCCCGGGGCCCGCGCCGAAGAGGTAGACGGTGCGACCGCGCTCCGCCGCGAGCTCCATGAGCGGCACGCTCAGGTCCGACCCGGAGATCTTCTCCGGCAACGGTGTCTTCATCATCTTCGCGGTGACGAGCAACGGGAAGCCGTCCACCAGGCTGAGGCTCGCCTCCTGGTAGGCCTTGAGGAAGCGCGGGTTCTCCTCCGCGAGGACGACGTGATCGACGTTGGGGGTGACGACATAGCCACCTTCCCCCTTGGCCACGAGCGCATCGATGCGCTCCAGCGCCCCCTGGAATGTGAGCACGTCCACGGGCACGCGGCCGATGAAGATGCGACGCTGGTCCTCCATGTGCGTCACCTCTTGGCGGCGATGACGATGGAGCCAAGGAACTTCGCGCGGCCGACCTCTTCGATCGAGCGCGTGGCGCCAACGCTGGTCGTCTCGCCGATGAAGACACCGAGCAGCGCGGCGTCAAGGCCTTGCGCGAGCGGCACGGTGGTCGCGTTCTCGCTCACGAGCCGGAGGACCACGACGCAGCGCTTGCTGCGGTTCGTGAGGTTGCGGACCTGCTCCTGCACGCGCGGGAGATCCTTGAGGCCCATGTCGCGTGCGTCGATCACGATGAGCTCTTGTCCGAGCTCGGCCGCAAGGCGCGCCATACCGTTCGCTATCTCGAGCATCCCGTCCGGATCGCGCTTGCTGGAGCCCACGAGCGCGAGCGAGTTCCAGTCGTGCTGCTGGCATCGCAGCCAGAGGCGCTGCCAGACGGGATCACCGGTGTTTGCCGCAGCAAACGCGCCAGCCGACACCTCGAGGGGACCGCGAACGTTCACGCCTGCCCTCCCTGCGGTCGGTGGGCGTGCACAAGAGCCTCACCCGGGGGGTTCGCCTGCGTGTTCATAACCGGCTGGCAGTATAGTCAGGGTTTTGATGGGGAGGGAAGTTTCGCCGCGCCCCCGCTGGAAAATCCCTGGTAGCATCGTGGCTTCGATGCGTGCGACTGCCATGCTGCTCCTCCTCGGCCTGGGCCTCGCGACGTCGGCGTGCATGGTCCGGATCAGCGATCCCTACAAGGACTACTCCGCGGACGGCGACGTCACGGGCGCCCCCGCGACCTGCTCCGGCGCCCCCGCAGAAGGCACGGCCACACCGACGGGCCCCAAGGCGCCTCATGTCATCGGTCGAGTCTCGACCATCAAGGACGATCCCGCCGGGACCACGCGGCTGGTCTGGTCGGGGACCACGATCTCCGCGCGCTGGAACGGCGCGGGCCCGATATTTGCGAAGCTCGCGGTCACGGGCGAGCACGTACGCAGCGACACCCAGAACGACCCCATCAGCGCCCCGGCATCCGCGTTCTACTCCGCCTCCATCGACGGCCAGCCCGCGACGGTGGTCACCGTCGACGCGACCCGGAGCGGCGAGCAGCTGATCCCGCTCGGCACGCCCGCGGCGTCTGGCGATCACGAGGTGACGCTGGTGCGCGAGTCCGACGCACGCGCAGGAGCGCACCTGTTCTACGGCCTCTTCACGGACGAGGCTGGGAAGGCGCCGCCCGCGTACATCTCCTCCACCGCACGGCCGCGACGCATCCAGCTCATCGGCGACTCGCCGGCCTGTGGCGCGGGCGTGCTGGGACCGGAGGCGGCGTGCGCGTTCAGCTACGACACCGAGCGCGCGAGCGACACGTTCGGCGCGCTCGCCGCAAGAACCCTGGACGCAGAGCTCACGACGATCGCAACGCCCACCGTCGGCGTCTTCGTGAACGCTGATGGCACCGACACCAACACCATCTCCGCCATCTATGCCTGCGCCGACCCCAGCGTCGCGCCGTGCATCAGCGCAGGCGACCTCACGAAGGACCCGGCGCCGCCGCAGGTCATCGTGCTCATGCTGGGCACCAGCGACATCGTGCGCGCCAACGCCAGCGCCTCGGACTTCCAGGCCGCATATGACGCCTTCGTGAAGAGCGTGCGCGCGACCTATCCGAAGGCGCATGTATTCTGCACGCTTTCGCCGTTGCTCACGGACGTCAACACCAAGAGCCTGCGCACGAGCGTGAAGGACGCCATCCACGCGGTCGTCCTTGGCCTTGGCGACCCGAAGATCTACGCGCTGGACTTCCCGGACCAGGGCACGGAGAACGGCCTCGCCTGCGAGGAGAACCCCAGCACGAAGACCCACCAGATCATGGCTGGCATCCTCACCAACGCCATCCGCGAAAAGACCTGCTGGTAGCGCCTGACGAACATGGCACCGCCGCCCAACCAGCCACCGAAGCCGCCGTTCCGCCCACCCATGCGGTCCATGCCCATGCGGCCGCAGATGACGTCGCAGAGCGAGTTCGAGTCCATGCAGGCGCGCGTGGGCGCGATGTATGGCGCGTTCGGCGGCAAGCAGGTCGGTCCCGCCGTCGCGGACCAGAACCCGCTGCTCGACAACCATCTGAAGCCCACGCTGAAGCTGTTCGGGATCATCGCGGCGATCTCCGCGCCCGTCACGCTGGTGCTCGGCGCGCAGAACATCCTCGTCAACATCGTCGCGGGGCTCGCGTTCGCGGTCTTCCTCTACAACACCATCGGTCGCAAGCCGGCGTGGCAGTCCGCGCGCATCATGCTCGCCCTGTGCCTCTTCATCGAGGCGCCGCAGGAGACAGCCACGCTCTGGCAGAGCCCGCTGCGCCTGGCTGACGTGGCGCTCTACGCGAGCTTGAAGGAGTTCATGGGCGTGCCGGGAATGTCCCTGCCCTTCTTCTTCTTCGCGATGCTCGGTCTGTTCTGGCGCGGCCGCAAGGCGGTGAAGAAGGACATCGCGCTGAAGCCTCCGCGCATCGCGGTACAGCTCTTCACGGGCTTCCTGATCTCGCTCGCGCTGCTCGAGGTATGGGGCATCGCACGCGGCGGCGCCGTCCAGCCCAGCTTCTTCCAGATCCTGCAGCTGCTCACCATGCCCATCTGCGGCCTGGCGTTCCTCTACTCGTTCCGCGGCACCGAGGATCTCGCCGCCATCGGCTGCATCGTCGTCGCGGCGGCGGTCGTGCGCAGCGCATACGTGCTGGTCGTCTACGTGTTCTGGGCGGCGGCCTTCCGCAACGAGGAGGGCTTCTTCGTCACAACCCACTCCGACTCCATGCTCTTCGTCGCCGGGATCACCTTCATCCTGGCGTTCCTGCTGGAGCACCGGAACAAGAAGACGCTGCTCAAGGGCATTGGCCTCATCCTGGCGATCCTGGTGGGCGTCGCGCTCAACAACCGCCGCCTCGCGTTCGTCAGCCTGGGCTTCCTGCCGGTGATGGTGTTCCTCTCGCTCAAGCCAAGCTCCATCAAGCGCCGCCTCACGCGCGCGCTCGTGATCGTCGGCATCCTGGGCACCGCGTATTTCATGGTGGGAAGCCAGATCAAGGAGGGCGCCATCTTCGCCCCCGCGCGGCAGGCGATGAGCGTCCTCAACCAGAACGACACGTCCAGCGAGTCGCGCGACGTCGAGAACTTCAACCTCATCCTCACCTTGAAGGACGCGCCCATCCTGGGTCACGGGTTCGGCCACGAGTACATCGAGAAGCTGAAGGTCACGGACATCTCGGACCTCTTCGCGCTTTACTTGTATATTCCACACAACGGCGTGCTCTGGCTGTGGAGCGTGGGCGGCGTCGTGGGCTTCGCGGCGATCTGGTTCATCTACCCCGTAGCAGCGACGCTCGCGGTGCGCGTGATGCGCAGAGGAAGAACGCCCATGGAGCGCGCGGCAGGCCTGGGATGCCTGGGCGTGTCGATCGCCACCGTCACCCAGTGCTGGGGCGACCAGGGTTTCCACTCCTACATGACGCTCGTGATCTTCTCGCTGACGCTGGGCGTCTCCGCCCGCCTGAACGCCCTTGCAGATGGGGACGGAAGCGGGCCCTGAGGGCCTCAAAGGCCGCTGAAAGGCGAGTTTTTCGGTCCATTCCTGGGCGCCCTGCTACCATCGATCGGTCACTATGGCGCCTCCGCAAGAGCAAGACGATCAGAGAAGCGGCTCCGTCATCGGGGCCAAGTGGCGCGTGGACTCGCTGCTCGGGTCGGGCTCCATGGCGTCCGTGTATGCGGTCACCCACCGCAACGGCTCGCGCGCCGCGCTGAAGATCCTCCACGAGTCCCTCGCGTCGGACGTGTCGGTCTGCGAGCGCTTCCTGGGCGAGGGCTACCTCACCAACTCCATCAAGCACGACGGCATCGTCCGTGTGTTCGACGACGGCATGACCGACGACGGCTGCCCGTTCCTTGCGATGGACCTGCTCGAGGGCGAGACCCTGGATGTCCACCGCACCAAGGCGGGCGGCAAGCTGCCCATGTTCGAGGTCATCGAGATCGCGGACAAGGTGATGGACACGCTGGCGGCCGTGCACCAGGCGGGCATCATCCATCGCGATCTCAAGCCCCAGAACGTGTTCTGCGAGAACGACGGCGGCGTGAAGGTGCTCGACTTCGGCGTTGCACGGCTCCAGGAACGGATGAACTCCCACAGCGTGGTGGGCATGGTGCTCGGCACGCCATCGTTCATGTCGCCGGAGCAGGCGCTTGGCGGCAAGGACGTGGACGCGCGCTCCGACATCTGGGCGCTGGGCGCGATCATGTTCACGTTGCTCACGGGTGAGACCGTCCACATCGCGGCCCACATCCAGGCGCGCTTGCTCGCGGCGGCCAGCGTGCGCGCGCGCTCCGTGCTCACGGTAGCGCCGCAGCTGCCGCAGGACATCGCGCTGGTGATCGACACGGCGCTTCAGTTCAAGAAGGACGAGCGCTGGCAGACCGTGACGGCCATGCGCAGCGCGCTGCGCAACGTGAAGCAGTCGCTTCCGCCGCCGAACATGCTCGACGACGCGATGGACTCCATGCGCAAGGGTGGCCCCAGCTTGCGGCCTCCCACCGCAGGACAGTTCGCGCTCCCGCAGCCGCACATGAGCACGCGCCCGCGGAGCGAAGGTCCGCCTCCGATGACGGACGCGAGCACCGTCATCGCCGCCAACAGAGGCAGCGAGACGGTCACGTCCGCTCCTCCCATCCACGCAGTCACGGCGCCGTCCACCGTGCCCGTGCACACACCCGACAAGCGCCTGCAGACAGTCATGGGCATGGGCCCCATGCCGCAGGGCATGCAGAACAAGCTGCCGCCCGGCGTCCCGATTCCCCCCGGCTTCGCGCAGCCCAGCCCGCAACCGGCGCAGCCGAGCCAGGTGGTGCCGCAACCGCAGAACGGCGTGCCGCAAGCGGTTCCTTCCGCGCCGAACGGCCCGACCACTGCGCGTGGGCTCGGCGACGCGTACGGCAGACCCGTGGCACCGCCGCAACGACCTCCCGTTGGCAGCGAGCCGGTGGATCCGCGGCGCGCTCCCTATGAGTCGCTCATCTCGGCGCAGGAGTCCGCGGGCGTGCCGGCGGCGTTCGGCAACACGAACGCCGTGTGGGCGCAGGTGCCACCGGACGAAGAAGCGGAGGCTGCGCGGAAGCGCGGTGTGAAGATCGCGATCTCGGTGGCTGCGATGATCGTGGCCGCGCTCATTGCGTTCGCCGCCGTCGCCGTCATCAAGCGCAGCTCCGACCAGAGGAATGTGCCTCCGAGCAACAGCGCAGCCGCGAGCGGCAGCTCGGGCATGCGCCTCGGGGGCACGGACGACCCGGGCTCACCCAACTACATCCCTACGTGGGCGGATGGCGGACGCATCTCCAGCTACAAGCCGCCGGGCCTCGTCGTCCAGCCAAGCAACACGAACGAGACACCGCAGATTGGCGTCACCAGCCCCAACCCCAATCCCAATGGGTGGGGCATGCCCCCGGCACGAAGCGACGCAAGCGCTCCTGGCTCCAGCGTGGACGCAGGAGCCCGCGACCCAGGTCGCGCGGGCGGCGGTAATGGCGGAGAAGACGCGGGCACGATCGAGCTGTGGTAGCGTAGAACGCTGAGGGTTCTTCCACGATGGTCGACTCCGTGAGAGGTGAGCGATGAACGACGGGACGCTGTTTCGCCCGGACCAGGGTGCGGGTGGTGGCGCGCGCGGCGGTGGCGGTGGCGGCGGCCGGCGCGGTGGTGGTGGTGGGCGCGGGCCGACCAACAGCGACGACGACGAGATTCAAGTCACCCTCAAGGATCGCTTCTTCGAGGCCACGCGCTCCGCGCGACGACGCATGGGGCTGACCGTGGTGCTCCTGCTCATCGGCATGGCGGCCACGATCATCGCCGCCATCCTGGCGCCGCGTTCGTACGAGAGCGAAGCCGAGGTCCTGGTGGCGCGTACGCAGATCATCCAGGGCGGCAACGCGTTCTCGCCCACGGGTGACGAGCGCAAGGACATCGCCAAGGAGTTCGAGGCGCAGATCTATTCGCGCGACAATCTCGCCTCGATCGTGAAGCAGGCGGAGCTCGTGGAGCGCTGGGATGCGATGCGCCAGCCGCACCGTCGCATGCTCGACAAGCTCAACACGATCATGGGGCAGCCCAAGTTCACGGACGAGCAGAAGACAAACACGCTCATCCAGACCATCGAGGCGAAGCTCAAGGTCAACATCGACACGACCACCGTGCACCTGTCGATCGAGTGGTCCGAGCCCGAAGCGGCGCGCGACATCATCCAGGCCGCGTTGAAGAACTTCCAGGACTCGCGCTACGGCATCGAGGTCGGCGTGTTCCCCGAGAAGGTGAAGATCCTCGACTCGAACATGCAACGCGCGCGTGGTGACTTCGACAAGGCGTTCCAGGAGCTGCAGAACCGGCTCGCGCCCACCACGGGCACGACGCAGAGGAAGACCATCTACGTGCAGCGCCCAGGGCAGCCGCCTGTCGCCGTTGCCGCTGGTGACTCACCCGCCGCCCGTCAGCTCGCGGACGTGGACGCAAAGATCCAGGCAGCCGAGGAGCAGAAGCGCCAGCGCGTCAACGACCTGAACCAGAAGCTGTCCGAGATGTCGCAGACCTACGCGGCCGGGCACCCCGACATCATCGCGTTGAAGCAGAACATCGCGAACACGCAGCAGGACAGCCTGGAGCTCACGGCGCTTCGGCAGCAACAGAAGGACCTGCGCGCGCAGGTCGCCGCAGCCACGCCGGCGCCCGGCGGGGGAGCAGAGACCCCAGGCCAGCGGATGGCTGTCCAGGTCGCGGTGGGTCCGGATCCCGCCAATGCGTTGCCCAAGTCCTCCGACGACGTGCGCGCGCAGTTCGATGCGGCCCAGCGCAAGTACGAAGCGATGATGGTGCAGCTCGAGGCCGCCCGGAACGAGCAGCAGCTCGCGGAGGCGGCGTTCAAGCACAAGTACTCCGTGACCCACCCTCCGGAGGCGTCGGCAAAACCGAAGCGACCGGTCGGCGCGATCGCGTCGCTCATAGGCGCCATCGCCACCATCCTGCTCGCGCTCGCGGTGGCCTCTCTTGCAGACCGCCTGTCCGGCATCTTCTTCGAGCCCCGCGACGTACGCGATCGCCTCGGGCTGCCGGTGTTCGCCACGATGAAGTGGTGACGACGCCCATCAGAAGCTGATAGAACGGGAGCTTCCAGGCCGATGCTCCCGTTCATCCACGTGCCCATGGCGCCGCTTCAAACGGTGACCGTCCAAGCAAGGACGGAGGCGCGGGATACGCACGGGACAGACCCGAACGATCTCGAGGTCGAGGTCGCGCCGCTCGTTCGTTACGACGCCATCTGGAACCACGCGAACGGCCACTTCGTCGCGCTCTACAATCCGCACCTCATCTACGCCACCGCGGACTCCGACCCGTCGCAGACGATCGACGGCAAATCGTCCTTCCTCCAGCTCCACAGCGTGAGCACGGGACTGGAGGTCGAGCGGCAGCGCTACCACATCACGTCGTACGGCAACTTCGCGTACGGCCCTGTGAGCAGCACCGCGCTGCTGGCCGCGTTCACCAAGCCGTGGCTGGGCGAGGGGTTGCCCCCGTCGCCGAACGTGATCATTCCCGCCAAGTTCGGGAGCGTCGGCGCAGACGGGCACATCAGCACCACCATCTTCACGCTGCTCTTTGCGCAGGTGCAGCTCGCAGTGCCGATCTACCTGTCGCACCGGCTCACGCTCACCCCGCTGGTGACGTACAGCGCGTTCGGCGGAGCGGACTCTGCCTCTCGCTTGCCTCTGCCAATGGTGCGCGGCCCAGGCGCCAGCCTCTCGCTCGACGTGAAGGCCACGCGGCAGGACGTCTTCAAGTCGAAGGTCGGCGGTGGGCAGGCGCAGGCCTTCTTCGACGGCGACCGTGCTGGCCCCGGCTTCTACCTGGCCGAGGTCGAAGAGCGCTACACGCACAAGTACTCGGAGCGCTCGCAGAGTGAGGTGGCGATGGGCGCATCCGTCGCAAGCGACCAGTTCACCGGCACGCGACTCTTCCCGCAGGCGGAGGCGAACTCCGTGGTGGGTATGCACACGCGTCAGCTGGAGACGAAGTTCGCGGGCGTCGTGCGCGTCGGGCGGTGGCTCGACATCTTCGCCGGCAACCCGGAGCAGCGCGCCGAGGTCATCGGGGCCGTCAACGTGACGTTCATGAACGCGCTCACGCTTCGCGCGCAGGGCGCGTACGCGCGCGTGTTGAAGGACTCGACTGTCGAGGTGCCGCCGCAGTACTCGATCGTGTACGGCGAGGGTGGGGCGGTCTACAAGTTCACGCGCGCGTGGTCGGCGGATGTGTCGGGGCGGTTCTCGCATCAGGAGTTCGCGAACGCGCAGAAGGACGGCGTGACGAACCAGCTGCTTGTGATCCTGGGGATCACGTACGCGCCGCATGATCTGAAGCTGTAGGGACCTGCGCGAGCGACAACGCCCTCGGATTCGGCTTCGACGGTGAGGTCGAGGTCACCCGGCTGTCTCGCAATTGGGCATCTGGGTGGCCCGTGGCGTTTTCCTGACTGCTCGCTGCCTGGTAACGTCCATGACCAGGCACTAGACCCTGACCGACGCGTTCAAGCGTCAGCTTAGGGTCCGCGACGACCCACTTGAAGGGATCTGGAACATGCGAGCTACGAGACGCGCCTTTCTTGCCCCGGCTATTGCGCTCGGCCTTGCCGCGCTCTGCCTCATGGCGCCAGGCGATGCAGACGCCAAGCTCGGTGGCAGCGCCGGCACCGCCACGTTCCATGCGAAGGCAACGCCAGGCGATCTTGCGATCGATGGCACCACGAACGAAGTGGCTGTCGCGGATGATGGGACGAACGTCACCGTGACGGTCCAGCTCGGCAACGTCACCACCGGTATCGGCCTGCGCGACCGCCACACCAAGAAATACCTCGAGGTCACCAAGTTCGGCAGTGCTTCGCTGCAGGTCCCGCGCGCTCAGCTCAACTTCAACGGCGGCACCGGCGACGCGAACGGCGCGCTCACCATCCACGGCACCACCAGGCAGACGCCCTTCCACTACACCGCCACGAAGAACGGCACGAGCTTCACCGTCAAGGGCTCCACGCACATCAAGCTCACCGACTTCGGCATCGAGATTCCTTCGTACGTAGGGGTCACAGTGAAGAACGACGTGGACGTCGATGTCTCCTTCACAGCAGTTGACGCCTGAGCCGTGCGGCGAACACCAGGCAGGCCCGTCTGAGGCCCGCTGGTGGCCCAGGACGGATCATGGCGCCATAGGCATGATCGGTGTAAGCCGTGAGATGCCCACCGCTTGCGACGCCCGCAGCTCGGGCGCTTCTCGAATAACGTGAACTCTACATCTTTCTGCCGCCGCTCCCGTCGCGGCATCTCCGCCTTCCTGGTCACGCTCACGTTCATGGCGATGGGCGTCGTGTTGCTATGGCCGAAGGATGCGCACGCGTACGCGTGGATGGTGCGACACGAATACAGCGCCTGCGTCCAGTGCCACGCCGATCCATCGGGCGGCGGGCTACTCACCAGCTACGGGCGTGCGCAGAGCGAGACGCTCCTCCGTACCCACTACGGCAAGCCGCCGGAGGAAGACGAAGAGGAGTCGACCTACGGCAACTTCGCCTGGGGGCTGTGGAAGGGCGACCCGAAGGACATGCTGCTGTTCGGCGCCGACGTGCGCGAGCTCTACTACGCGCAGTCAACGAAGAACGCGCCGAACGTCTCCAAGTTCATCCTGATGCAGGCGGACGCGCAGGCGCAGCTTCACGTCGATCGCTTCCGCGCGAACGCCAGCCTTGGCTACGCGGAGCAAGGCGCGTTGCCCGCGTCGCTCACCCGCAACCCCGACAAGAACCTGGTCTCGCGCACGCACTGGCTCGGCGTGGAGCTCGACGAGGACAAGAAGATGATGATCCGCGCGGGCCGGCTGAACCTCCCGTTCGGCATTCGCTCCATAGAGCACACGCTCTGGGCGCGGTCGGTCACGCGCACGGACACCAACTCGGCGCAGCAGGACGGCCTGGCCTTCTCCTACAACGGCGGCAAGCTGCGGACCGAGGTGATGGCGGTGCTCGGCAACTTGCAGCTGCGTCCGTACCAGTACCATGAGTACGGCTACTCCGGATACGTGGAGTATACACCTAAACCGAAGCTGGCCGTGGGCGTCTCCAGCCTGGTCACGCACGCGGACCTGGACATCCAGACGCAGACGCCCATGTGGCGGCAGGCTCATGGCTTCTTCGGTCGCTATGCGCCGGCGCGGTGGGTCGTGCTCGGGCTCGAGCAGGATCTGGTCATCAACTCGCAGCCCGGGAGCGCCGCGCAGCCACACAACAACATCGCTGGCACCGTGGGCTACCTCAACGCGGACTTCGAGCCGCTCCAGGGCGTTCACCTCATGGCCACGCTCGAGGACCAGCAGAACGACTTCTCGCGCGGCGGATTCTCGTGGGCCGCGTGGGCCGGCGCAGTCTGGTTCTTCCTTCCGCACGCGGACGTTCGCGCGGACGTCATCTACCAGGACGTCACCACCAACGGCTCCACGCACACCGGCATCACTACGTTCCTGGCGCAGGCCCAGGTATTCTTGTGAGGAGCGAATGAGGAAGCGAGCCCGCATCACTGCCGCCCTTTTCACCGCCGCGCTCGCGTCGATCATGTTGCCCCGTCCTGCGCTTGCGACCGCCAATTTTCCCGGTGAGATCCAGACGCACCTTGGCCTTGCCGCGCAGCCGCCTGCGTCCTGCAGCCTCTGCCATACGACCGGCAGCGCGGGCGGCAAGGGCACCGTCAACACGCCGTTCGGTGTCTCCGTGCGCGGCCACGGCGCGGTCGCCAACGACCCCGCCGCGCTGGACTCTGCGCTCGACGCGATGGGCAAGGACGGCACCGACAGCGACGGCGACAAAGTGCCCGACGTCACGGAGCTCACGAACGGCACCAACCCGAACGTGAACGACGTCACCGTCACCACGAACGACGCAGGTCAGACCGTGGTCGGCGAGGGCGGCACGGGCGGCGGCGGAAGTGATGCCGCGCCGCCTCCACAATACGGCTGCGCGGTCACGCTCGTTGGACAAGGGCGCGGTAGCCGTGAGCGCAGTCGCGACACTTCCACGGATGCGCCCGTGGCTCTCGGACTCGTGACGTTCTCGATGATGATTTTTCGTATGGTCGAACGCAGGAGGCGTCGCCGTGGTTGATGGAGCGCGAAGGCGCTTCCTCGAGATGGCGCTCGGCGCGGGCACGTTGCCGTTCGCGGCTGCCTGTGGTCCAAGCAGCGAGGGCCCCGCGAACGTCGGTGACATCGCTGCCGGCAACGTCGCGGACCTGGCCGTCGGTACGCTGAAGGGCATCGGCTCGCAGCCCGCGGCGATCGGACGCGACGCGGACGGGGTGTATGCGCTGACGCTCACGTGCACCCATCTGTCGTGCAACATTGCGACGCAAGGCTCCGTGGCCAGCTCGGGCATCAGCTGCGCGTGCCACGGCAGCCACTTCGACCCGCAGGGCAACGTGACGCACGGCCCGGCGACCAGCGGCCTATCGCACCTGTCCGTGACGGCAGACGCCAGCGGAATTCTGACGATCCACACGGGCACCGTGGTGGCCGAGACAGTCCGCCTCAAGGTCTGACAGAATGGGGGCATGCTGCTCCCCACGGCGTGCGTGCTCTGCGAATGCAACTGCGGTCTCGAGGTCGAGCTCGGCGGCGAGGGCAACCGCCACCTCGTGAAGCTGCGCGGCGACAAGCGTCACCCGGTGTCGCGCGGGTACGCGTGCGAGAAGGCGCACCGCCTGGACCACTATCAGAACGGACGCGATCGCTTGCTCATGCCGCAGCGAAGGCGGCCCGACGGGACGTTCGAGTCGATCGACTGGGACACGGCGATCCGCGAGGTGTCCGCGCGCTTCGCCAAGGTGCGGGACACGCACGGCGGCGACACCATCTTCTACTACGGCGGTGGCGGTCAGGGGAATCACCTGCCCGGCGCGTATGCGACCGCCACACGGCGTGTGCTCGGCTCGCGGTATCGCTCGAGCGCCCTTGCGCAGGAGAAGACCGGTGAGTTCTGGGTGAACGACCGGATGATGGGCAGCATGACGCGCGCGGATTTCGAGCACTGTGATGTGGCGCTCTTCCTGGGCAAGAACCCGTGGCACTCGCACTCGATCCCGCGCGCACGTGTCACGCTGAAGGAGATCTCCGCGGATCCGGCGCGCACGTTGATCGTCATCGATCCGCGGCGAACGGAGACCGCGGACCTGGCAGACGTGCACCTGGCGGTGAAGCCGGGGATGGACGCATTCCTGCTGGCCGCGATCCTCGCTGTCCTCGTGGAAGAGGACCTCACCGATCATGCATTCGTCGCCGCACACACGGAGGGCTGGGACGCGGTGGCCGCCGTGCTGCGGCAGGTGAAGATCGCCGACTACGCCGCGCGTGCGGGCATCGCAGAGGCGGAGGTGCGTCGCGTGGCCAGGCTCATCGGGCGCGCGCGCGCGTTCGCGAGCTTCGAGGACCTGGGCGTGCAGATGAACCATCACTCCACGCTCGTGAGCTACCTGCACAAGCTGCTGGTCTTCGCGACCGGTAGCTTTGGCAAGCCCGGAACGCACTACGTTCCTACTGGCCTCGTCGAGTTCGCGAGCGGCGCCTCCGGGAGGAAGAGCCCAGTCGTGGGCGCGCCGATCATCAGCGGCCTCATTCCCTGCAACCGGATCGCGGACGAGATCCTGACCGACCACCCGAAGCGATACCGCGCGATGCTTGTGGAGGCCGCCAATCCGGCACACTCGCTCGCGGACTCCGCGCACACGCGAGAGGCGCTGCGCTCGCTGGACACGCTGGTCGTGATCGACGTGGCGATGACGGAGACGGCGGCGCTCGCTGACTACGTGCTGCCCGCGTCCACGCAGTACGAGAAGGCAGAGGCCACGTTCTTCAACTTCGACTTCCCGGAGAACATGTTCCAGCTGCGGCCGCGCCTCTTGCCCGCGCCGGACGGTCCCCTACCGGAGGCGGAGATCCACGCGCGCCTCTGCATGGAGATGGGCGCCCTCACGGACCTTGACCTGGCCCCGCTGCGTGACGCGGCGAAGCTCGGCCGCTCGGCCTACGCGCAGGCGCTCATGACGACGGTGCTTCCGGATCCTCGCCTTGCGCCGCTCGCGCCCATCATCCTCTACCGGACCATGTCGCTCCCGGACGACGCGCGAGAGGGCGCGGTGCTCTTCGGCCTGTGCGTGAAGTTCGCGATGGAGCACGGGCCCTCGCTCGCACGCGCGGGCTTCACCGGTAACCCGCTCGAGGCGGGCGATGCGCTCTTCACCGCCATGCTGGAGCGCCCGTGGGGAGTGGTGTTCGCGAAGGACGAATGGAGCGACGTCATGCCACGTGTTCGCAAGCCTGACAACAGGATCGCCCTGCATTTGCCCGACCTCCTGGACGTATTGGCAAGGTTGCCAATAGAGGCAGCGGAGGTGGTGGACCCTGCGTTCCCGTTCGTGCTGTCGGCCGGTGAGCGTCGCGCGTTCACAGCCAACACGATCATCCGCGATCCGACGTGGCGCAAGAAGGACGGCGACGGCGCGCTGCGCATCCATCCAGCCGACGCGGCTGTGCTCGCGGTGAACACGGGGGACTCGGTGCGGCTCACCACCAAGCGAGGTGCTGCCACCGTGACGGTGGAGCTCTCCGACACGATGCAGCGGGGGCACGTGTCACTGCCGAACGGGTTGGGACTGGGCTACCCGGACGAGAACGGAAGGAAGACCACCGGGATCGCGCCGAACGAGCTGACGAGCGCCGAGGATCGCGATCCGTTCGTGGGGACGCCGTGGCACAAGCACGTGGCGGCGCGTGTGGAGAGAGTCTGACGGCGACTTCGACTTCGACACCGACACCGACATCGACTTCGACTTCGACCTCAGGCGTTTCGGCGGTTCTTGATCAGCTTCAGGACTGATTTTGCGTCGCCGATCCGGACCACGCGTAGGCCAAGGAGCAGGGCTCCGTAGAGGGCGCAGTCAAGGGCTACCCGCAGGACGAGCTGCGGCCAGCCGTGGAGGACGCGGCCGAGTGCAACGTGGGATGCGGTGACGATCACGCCGATGAGCAGCGACTTCAACACGGCGCCGATGTTGCGGGTGTCGAGCGCGCGCTTGCCGATCAGGATGAGGAACGTGATGATGATGATCAGCTCGCGCGTGGACAGCGCTATGCCCGCGCCCATGCCGGCGCCGCCCAGACCGAGCGGGCGCGTGAGCGGGACTATGACGAGCGTGAGGACCACGAGCAGCCCGAGCCCCAGGATGGAGACGATCGTGATCTGCCAGCTGCGACCCATGATCATGAGCGCGAGCCACAGCAGCACGTTGCCGTAGGCGAACACGAACGTGGGCGCGAGCGCCTGCAAGCTGCCCGCGGCCTCCGTGTACTTGTCGCGCAGCGCATAGTGGAGCGCCACGTCGGCGCTGAGCGCCAGGATCAAGGTGAGCGGAAGCGCGACGACCACGACGCCCTCGATCACGCGACGCAGGATGGCGAAGAACTCGGCTTCGCTGCGGGCATGCGCGCGCCGCATGAGCGGGATCATGACGCCACCCATGATGGGCGAGAGGAGCGCGGAGAGGCCCGCGATCTGCTTCGCAGCGGCGTAGACGCCGACCTCCTGCCTGGCGACCTCCTTGTGCAACGGGTCGTCAACGAGCACCCCGAGGACGAGGACGTCGAGCGACGTGCCCAGCGTGACGGCGACCGAGTTGACGAAGAACGGGAGGCTCTCCTTCATCACGGCGTACGTCTCCTTGAGATCAAGGTTGAGCTCCAGGTCGACGGCCTTGCGCGTGGCACGGAAGAGAAAGATCGCCTTGATGATCTCGGAGACGAGCATGGGCATGAGCAAGAGGACGAACGGCACCCTGAGCGCGATGACAACGAACGTGCCGATGCCGAACAGGAGCTTGCACGCGACATTGACCACGGCCAGGGCATCCACCTTCGTGGCCGCTTGCAGCGTCTTCTGGAACGTGGTGTTGAACGCAGTGAAGAACTGCGAGACCGCAAAGACCATCGTGGCCGCGACCACATTCGTGGCCCAGCCGCGACGGTTCGCTTCGAACGCGCACGCCAGGAACAGCGGAAGCGACACCGCGAGGCGCGCAAGAGCGAGGCCAAGGAAGAACTGGCTCGCGTGCTTGGGCCGGACCGGCACTTCACGCTGGATGTACGTATCCACGCCCAGCTCGACGAACACGAAGGCGGTCGTCGCGAGGGCGAGCGCGTTCTGGTAGTCGCCGTAGAGCGCCTTGTCGAGATAGACCGGCAACTTGAACGTGACCACGAGCGCGACCGACCACGTCGCGATGAGCGAGAGCGTGAGCTTGATGGCGTTGCGAAATGCCAGAGCGCCCTCGCGGTGCACGTGGCTGGCCCTGTCTCCGGTTCCGACAGGCTCTGATGCGGCGGGCGCGGCGGGCGGGTCGGGCGCCTCGGGCGGAGTCGGGGTCGTCATCGTCGATTTACTCTATCAAGGTTACGACCTGTCCATGTAGCATCCCGCGGGTGCAGCTGGCTGTGGGCGCTACGCTCGGTTCGTATGTCCTCGAACGAAAGCTAGGGGTGGGAGCGTTCGGCGTGGTCTGGCTTGCTCGTCATCATGGCGGGCGGCAGGTGGCCATCAAGGTCCTTCACCCGGCGGCTGCGAGCTCGCACGAGAGCGTGGAGCGCTTCCGTCGCGAGGCCTACGTGCTCTCGCAGATGAAGAGCCCGCACATCG
The DNA here is from genome assembly GCA_038230375.1 of Polyangiales bacterium. Taxonomy (GTDB): domain Bacteria; phylum Myxococcota_A; class Polyangia; order Polyangiales; family Polyangiaceae; genus JANXLV01. The sequence continues at coordinate 18,817 of JBBRNJ010000081.1, forward strand.
CGCAGATGTACGAGTTCCTGAACCTGCCCGGCTACGGTCTGGTGCTCGTGATGGAGTACATCGAGGGCGAGCTGCTCTCCGACAAGCTCAAGAGCGTGCGCTTCAGCATCGAGCACACGGTCTACCTGGGCGTCGATCTCTTGCGCGGCCTGACCGAGATGCACAAGCACGGCATCATCCACCGCGACCTCAAGCCCGAGAACGTGATCATGCGGCCGTCACCGGACGGGCGGCTCCGCGCGGTCATCTTCGACTTCAACCTCAGCCGCCTGAAGAACCAGATCGCGAAGCCCGGCGGACAGCCCGGCGGCAGCCTCACCGCGATGGGTTCGGCGATCGGCACCGTGCCGTACATGGCGCCGGAGCAGCTGCTTGATGCGCGCCGCGTGGGCGAGCCCGCGGACCTCTACTCCGTCGGCGCGATCCTCTACAACGCTGCGGCCGGAAAGCCCCCGTTCGAGGGCGCAAACGGCATGCGCGAGAAGCTCCTGAAAGAGGCGCCGGCCATGGAGCTCGGTCGCACCGATCCGATCGCCGTCGGCTTCGAGCGCGTCGTGATGCGCGCCATCAAGCGCCGCCCGCAGGATCGGTTCACGAACCCGGATGAGATGGCGGGCGCGCTGGAAGGCGTGATCGCGCGAATGAGCCGCCCCACCTTCTGAGCCCTCGCTCCCCCCCGCTCCCCGAGGACCCCATGTCGGAACGGCGCGTCAGCATCTTCTACATGACCTCCGAGCTCCCCTACCCGCCGGTGAGCGGAGGGCGCGTGCGGAGCCTTGCCGAGCTCGCCCTGCTCTCATCTCTCGACGAGGTCCGTGACATCACGGTCCTCACGCTCAGCGAGGAGCCCACCGATCCGAAGATGCTGACGGACCTGGGCGCCAAGGTGCCCAAGGCGCGCGTGCTCGCGCCGGTCTTCCATCCGATCCACCTGAAGCAGCACAAGCGCTGGATCCCGGTCGTGGGCGCCGTTCGCGTGAGCGCCGGGCTCCCCTACCTGGCCGCGAAGTGGATCTCGCCGCGCGTGGCGCTGGCGATCAGCAACGTGCTCCGCAAGAACAAGTTCGATGTAGTTTACATTGATCACCTCGGCATGTGCGCATACCTTCCGCTGGTGCGGCGCCTGGCCAGGGGCGCGCGCGTGGTGCTGGAGCAGCACAACGTCGAGAGCGACTTCTTCAAGCAGTTCGCCGAGAAGAAGAAGGGCCTGCTCAACGCCGCCGCGACCCGCGAGTGGAAGGCGTCTGCCCGCTACGAGGCGCAGATGCTCTCGTCCGTGAACGCGGTGGTCGCCATCTCGGACACGGACCAGGACGCCTTCATGCACATGGCGCCGCACTGCGAGTGCAGCGTGGTCCCGCAGGTCGTCACGTTCAAGCGCACCGAATGGACGTCTGGCAGGCCGCCGCGCCTCGTGTACATCGGCAACCTGGGCTGGCACCCCAACGTGGAGGGGCTCGACTGGTTCGCAGACAAGGTGTGGCCGCTCGTCCGCGCGAAGGACCCGCGCATCACGCTCCGCATCGGCGGCTCTGGCCTTCCCAAGGGCGCTGATGGCAAGCCCGTGGTGCCCGCAGCCTGGAAGCGCGAGGGCATCGAGTGCATCGGCTTCGTCGAGGACTTGAATGCATTCTACACGGATGCGTGCGCGTTCCTCGCGCCCATCCTCGGCGGCTCGGGCGTGCGCATCAAGGTGCTCGAGGCCTTCCGCGGAGGCATGCCGCTCATCACCACCGTCGAAGGCGCACTGGGTCTTCCCGTCGTCCACGAGAAGCACGCGATGGTGGCAAGAGACGCGGAGTCCTTCGCAGACGCGGTGGTGAAGGTCTGCGCGTCGGAGCCCCTCCAGCGAACGCTGAGAGAAGGAGGCTACGAGTTCCTGGAGAAGGAACACGCGCCGGCGAAGGCCCAAAAAATTATGAGGCGGGTACTGGGGGTGTAGGCCGAGGTCGAGGTCGAGGTCGAGGTCGATGTCCTCGTCGATGTCGATGTCCTCGTCGATGTCGATGTCCTCGTCGATGTCGATGTCCTCGTCGATGTCGAGGTCCTCGTCGAGGTCGATGTCCTCGTCGATGTCGTCGTTGCCCGGACCCCACGTCGGGCGGTGGACCCCCGAACGTCCACCCCTTCAACACGAAATCAGCCCATTTGCCCCACAGTCCGTGCCTCTCTCCGCTGGAACGCAGCGTGCACCGCTTCCTCCCATGCAGAAGCTCTTCGCGGCCGGTCTGGCCCTCTTTGCGATCGCGACCTCGGCGGCTTGTTACGGAACCTACAGCGGCGGCGGTATCAGCGACGGCGCGGACGATGGGGGCGGCGCGCCTGGGTCCGAGGGCGGCGCAGGTGGTGAAGGCGGTGTCGTCACGACCAGCTTCACGTTCAACAAGGACATCCAGCCGCTCCTGGAGACGCACTGCCAGGGTTGCCACGTCGCCGGCGGCATCGCGCCCATGCCGCTCGTCACGTTCGACGATGCATCCACGTTCGCCGCGTCCATCAAGTCGAATACCGTGTCGAAGAACATGCCGCCGTGGGGCGCGCAGGCGACGGACTCGTGCAAGCCGCGCTTCGGCTGGAAGGAAGACCCCACCCTCACGGACGCGCAGATCGCGATGATCTCTTCGTGGGTGGATGGCGGTGCTCCCGAGGGCGCGGCTGCGGACAAGAAGGCGGGCTCACCGCCGAAGCCCGTGGACCTTGCCAACGTCACGGACAAGCTCACGCCGAAGGCGGCGTACACGCTGGGGGGGACCACGGACCAGTTCCGCTGCTTCGTGCTCGATCCGAAGATCACGCAGACGACGTACCTGAACGGCTCGCACGTGGTCCCGGGCAACGCGACCACCGTCCACCACGTGCTCCTCTTCGCGGTCCCCGGCGGCACGGCGGCGATCACGCAGCCGCTGGATGCGAGCGGCAGCTACGACTGCTTCGGCGGCGCCGGCATCGCGCAGACGGATCTGGTCGCTGCATGGGCGCCCGGCTCGCTGCCGTCCGACTTCCCGCCCGACGTGGGCATCCCACTGACGGCGGGCACGGCGCTCGTCATGCAGATCCACTATCACCCGCATGCCGGCGCAAGCGCGGCACCCGATGCGACGACGTTCGAGATGCGCCTGACCACGACCAAGCCGACGTACTTCATCGCGCCGAAGCTGATCGGCAACTCGAACAAGGCCGTGGTCAACGGCACCGGCCTCCTTCACGACAGCGACGACCGCACCAGTACGCCGGAGTTCCGCATCCCCGCGAACGCGAAGAGCCACACGGAGACCATGCAGTTCACGTTGCCCGCGGCGCTCGCGGCCGTCTCGCCGCGCATCTATGGCATCGGCGCGCACATGCACCTGGTCGGCGTGAACGAGCAGGTCACGCTGAAGCGCGGCGCACCCGACGCGCTGGATCCCGCGAACGAGTGTTTGCTCTCCGTGCCCTCGTGGGACTTCAACTGGCAGCGGCGCTACGACTACGCGACGGATATCTCCACGCTGCCACTGGTGGTCGGCGGCGACGTCATGACAGTGGCGTGCAACTACAACAACACGATGCAGAACCAGGCGCTGGCGACGTCGATCCTGGCGCAAGGAATGAAAGCACCGAGCGACGTGACGCTGGGGGAGAGCACGCTGGACGAGATGTGCCTCGCGAACGTGAATTTCATCTACAAGGCACCGTGAGGGAGTGAGACTTCGACTCCGACCTCAGCAATAGCCCTCGCCGTTTGCCTACATTGCCCCGCGGGGGCTTTCCGCGGATACTGCATACGTGAAGTCCATCCTGTCGCTGGTCGGCGTCTTCGTTGGTGTCTCCGCTCTGGTCGTTGCCTGCGGTGGCAGCGGGAGCTCTGGTGGCGGGGTTGGCGGGGGCGACACCTCGGATGCTGGTGGTGGTGGGATCACTGCGACTGGCGTGACCTTCCACAAGGACATCGAGCCCATCATCCAGGACCACTGTCAGACGTGTCACTCGGCAGGGGGCATCGCGCCGATGCCGTTGCTCACGTATCAGGACGCGCAGACGTTCGCGGGCTCGATCCAGGTGAAGACCGCCACGCGCGCGATGCCGCCGTGGGGCGCGCGCTCGTCAGCGTCATGCAAGCCGCGCTACGCCTTCAAGTCGGATCCCAGCCTCACGGACGCGCAGATCAAGCTCATCGCCGACTGGGTCGCGGGCGGTTCCCTCGAGGGCGATCCGAACGACGCGCCAGCCGCGAAGCTGCCGCCTGACCTCGGGCTCAAGAAGCCGACGCAGTCCAATGCACCCATTGCGCCGTACGCGCTGAAGGGCAAGGGCGATCAGTTCCGCTGCTTCGTCATCGATCCGATGATCACGGGAGACGCCTACCTCACCGGCTATGACATCACGCCGGGCAACAAGACCGTCGTGCACCACGCGCTCGTCTTCTCGGCTGCGGCGAAGGACATCACGCAGACGCTCGACGCAAGCGGAAGCTACGACTGCTTCGGCGGTCCGGGCCTCGCAACGCCCAAGCTGATCGCCGCGTGGGCGCCGGGAACAGGCGCGGTCGAGCTTCCGGCGAATGTCGGGCTTCCGCTCACGGCGGGCACGAAGTTCGTCATGCAAGTGCACTACCACCCGCACGCGAACGCGGACATGGCGCCCGACTCCACGAAGTTCACGATGCGCCTCACCGCCACGCGGCCCGAGTACACGTTCGATCCCGAGCTCATCGGCAACTTCTCTGGGGCCATCAAGAACGGCATCGGACTCGCCGCCGACCCCGATGACCGCAACGGCACGCCGGAGTTCCGCATCCCCGCGAACTCCAGCACGCACACCGAGACCCAGGTCTTCACGCTTCCGGCGAACCTCGTGACCCCCGTCGGCGGTGGCGCGTTGATCACGCCGCAGATCCTCGCGGTCGGCGCGCACATGCATCTGGTCGGCGTCTCCGAGGAGGTCACGGTCAAGCACGCGGTGCCGATGAACGGTGACCCCGCGGAGGAATGCCTCCTCAACGTGCCCGCGTGGGACTTCAACTGGCAGCGCTCGTACCAGTACGACACCGACATCTCGAAGCTCCCGTACTACAACGCCAACGACGTCCTCACCGTGACGTGTCGCTACGACAACACGATGAAGAACCAGGCGCTCGCCTCCTCCATCCTGGAGCAAGGCATGACGGGCCCGAAGGACGTGGTCCTCGGGGAGACCACGCTCGACGAGATGTGCCTCGGCGTCATCGGCTTCGTCTACAAGTTGTAGTCTGCACGCTTCTCCATCCGCGAAACAGCGCCGCATGGAGCGAGAGCCGCCCGCGCTCCATTTTGTGGACCAGCCGCCGCATGGGTCGTGAGATGATGGGCGGCAAATCGTGCTGAACAACCGCAAAAGCAGGGTGATCGCGCTCGTCGCGGCCCTCGTGTTCTACGTCGTCTTCATCCTCCGTACGAGCTTCACTGTGCTCGGCACGCGGTACTTCGTGCTCTTCGAGGACGGCATGATCTCGATGCGCTACGCCAAGCACCTGGCGGAGGGCAACGGGCTCACCTGGAACGTCGGCGAGCCTCCCATCGAGGGCTTCACAAACCTGCTGTGGGTGCTCTGGATGAGCGTGGGGCACATGCTCGGCCTGTCCGAGTCCAAGGTGTCTCTCTTCATCATGCTCACGGGGGTCGCGATCCTGCTCGCGAACGGCGTGATCGTGTCGAAGATCGCGCGCAAGCTCTCGGACTCGCCGTGGGTGCCGCTTGCCGCGCTCGTGGCGGTGCTCTTCGACTACCCGCTTGTCTTCTGGACGCTGCGCGGGATGGAAGTGGGCGCGCTGTCACTCATCGTCTACACGCTGCTCTGGCTCACGCTCGAGAACGAGGACAAGTTCAGTCTGGGCCGCACCGGCCTCATGAGCGTGCTCATGGGCGGCGCGCTGCTCCTGCGCTCGGACTCGGTGGTCCCGCTCGGGCTCATCGGGCTCTACGGCCTTTTCACCGCGAAGAAGCGCATCCCGTTCCTGGTGATCATGGGCATGGGCCCGGCGCTCGCGCTCGGCGCGCAGCTCTACTCGCGCGAGAAGTACTTCCACGACAGGCTGCCAAACACCTACTACCTGAAGCTCTACAAGATCCCGTTCGGTGAGCGCATCAAGCGCGGCGCGTTCGTGGCGCTCGACGTACTCGCGATGCACCTTGCGGTGCCGCTGGCGGTCGTGTTCGCGACCATCACCGGCGTGAACGTTGACATGCTGAAGGGGCTCGTGAAGAAGCTCCGCGCGGACCAGACGTTCCGGCGCAAGGTCCTCCTTGCCGCGCTGTTCTTCGCGCAGATCGGCTACGCCACCTATGTCGGCGGTGACGCGTGGGAGTGGATGCTCTACGCGAACCGCTACATGTGCATCGGCATGCCAGCGCTCATCCTGCTGGTCACGGCCGTCGTCGCAGAGGTCGTCACGTGGAAGCGCGACGAGCGCAACGCCTACGTGAAGCGCTTCTCCACGTGGCTCTTGCTGCTCGGCGGGCTCGTGCTGCTGCTCAACGTCTACGCGAAGCTCCGTCCGGAGCAGGGCATCGCAGCCACCATTGTCTTCTCCAAGATGGCGTTCGCGTTCGGCGGTCTCTTCGTTGGGCTCGGGCTTCTGCTGAAGCTCAAGGACTCCGTGCGCGGCCTGTCCGAGGGCATCGCTGCCGCGGGCCAGCGCCTTGCCACGAAGACCACGGCGTCGCGCATGGCCGTCATCCTGATGGCCGTCGTGTGGTTCCCTTCGCACGCGCTGCCGCTTGCGCGCTGGGCGGGACAGAACGCGGCGCAGTATGCGGATGAGGCGCGCTACACCCGCCTGGGGCTCGTGCTGCGCGCCACCACGCCGGACGATTTCCGCATCGCCGTCGCAGCCGCGGGGGCCACGCCGTACTTCTGCAACCGTCCCACAGAGGACCTGCTCGGCAAGAACGACCGCGTCATCTCGCACCTCGCGCCGCGTGGCGTGTTCTCGCCCGGCCACGACAAGTGGGACTACCACTACAGCCTTGGAGAGCGGCGATCCGACCTCATCGTGGAGGCGGTGGACACGAACCCGGACGACATGGCGTACATGGACTCGCTCGGCTTCCGGCAGCTGCCGAACGAGATGCGCCTCCGCGACGATGTCTGGGTCAAGAACCGCGAGCTCCTCGGCGCCGAGTTGCCCGACGCCGCCGCGCTGGGCGACGTCCTGACACGTGCAGGATACACGCTTCCTCCCGCGTACACCGGCCGCGACATCGGCATGGTCCTGGGGTTCTCGCTCATGATCCTGCTGCTGCTCCGCGGAGGCATCAAGGACACGCAGGACTACGACAAGCTGGCGGACACGCCCCCGGACACGGACATGGAGCCGGAGACGCCGCTGCCCAAGCGCGACGACGCTGGCGTGGATGCGCACCAGATCCCCACGCTGGACGGCATGCGCGGGCTCGCCGTGCTGGCGGTGCTCGCGTTCCACTTCGCGTGGACCTTCCCGGGCGAGGATCCTGCCGCTGCCGTGACCACGATGGACAAGGTGGCGGTGCGCATCCACGACTTCCTCTGGACGGGATGGACAGGGGTCGATCTGTTCTTCGTGCTGTCTGGCTTCCTGATCACGCGCGGTCTTGTCGCGCCGTCGAAGAAGCCGCTCGGCACGCGCATGAAGATGTTCTGGATGCGCCGTGTGCTCCGCATCTTCCCGCTCTATTACGCCGTGGTGATCGTTGGCACCATCATCTGCCTGGCCACGGGGCACTGGATCCCGGGCATCGCGTACTGGACGTACATGCAGAACTACGTCCTCGCCTTCGACGACGAGGTCATGCGCTGGACCGCGCACTTCTGGTCGCTCGCGATCGAGGAGCAGTTCTACTTCGTTTGGCCGATCGTGGCGCTCGTGACGCCGCGCAAGCGCCTCGTGCCGATCATCCTGCTCGTGATCCTCGCTTGCGTGATGCTGCGTGCCGGGATCACCATGAAGGCGCACTTCTGGGACGATCTGACGATCAAGAAGTTCGTCTATCGAGCCACGATCACGCGCTGCGACGGCCTGCTCATGGGCGCGCTTGCCGCCGTGCTCCAGCGCGAGGTAGACCACCCGCTCGCATACGCGTGGCGTCGCATGCGCAAGCCCATCTTCATTGCCACCGGCGTCGCGCTCCTTGGCCTCTACGCGGTCGCGCACGGCCTGAACGACTACGACCGCCGCGTGATGGTCGTGGGCTATTTCGTCCTCGCGGTGTTCTTCGCCACCGCCGTGTCGCTGTGTGGCGACGGCATCATCAGCGAGCGCGTGCGAAAGTTCCTCACCTTGCGGCCGCTCGTGGCGTGCGGCAAGGTCAGCTACGGCATGTACATCTTCCACTGGGTGCTGGTCATCTGGATGGTGCCGCGCCTCGAGAAGTTCCAGGCGCCCATGGATACGGTCACGAAGATCGGCCTCGGCTTTGCTGCGATCGTGATCCCGACGGCGCTCATGTACGTGGCCGCGGCGATCTCCTATCGCTTCTTCGAGTCGCCCTTCCTGAAGCTCAAAGGAAAGTTCCACGGATGAACCAGCCATGAGTGTGCTGCTTCTGGCCGCGAGCTACTACGGCACGCTTGCCGCGGTACGGTGTCTTGGTAGGGCCGGCATTGCGGTCTACGCCGGGGACGAGAACGACAAGGGCGCCGCCCTGCACTCACGCTTCGTGCGGGAGCGCCTGCTGCATCCGCCGATCACGGAGCCCGCGCGCTTCATCGAGTGGCTGCTCGACTTCGGCAAGAAGCACCCGGACACGGTGCTCTACCCCACGAACGATCACCTGGCCTGGCTGCTCGCCGCGCACGACGCAGAGCTCTCCAAGGTCTTCTTCACCTACCAGCCGAACGAGAGCGTGATCCTCACGTTGCTCGATAAAAAGCGGCTCTCCGAGGCCTGTGCGACCGTGGGCATCGACACGCCGCGCACGCTCTACGCGGAGGACGACGCAGACCTCGCGCGCGTCAAGAGAGAGACGAGCTACCCGCTCCTCATCAAGCCGCGCACGCAGATCTTCCTCGACGGCGGCATCAAGGGCTCCATGGTGCAGACAGAGGCGGACCTGGACGGCGAGCTCGCGCGCTACATGCAGCTGGTGCACTTCAACGAGGTCCTCACGGACAAACATCCGGACATCGTGCGCCCGCTCTTCCAGGAGTACCTGACGGCGGCGGAGACCAGCATCTTCAGCATGTCGGGCTTCGTCACGAAGGACGGTGAGCTCTTTGCGCGCGCGTCCATGAAGGTGCTTCAGCGCCCGCGCAAGGTCGGCATCGGCCTCTGCTTCGAGGGACGCGCCATCGAGCCCGCGCTACAGGAGAAGCTCACTGCGCTCTGCAAGCACGTTGGCTATCACGGCGCGTTCGAGGTGGAGTTCATCGCGGACGGGGACCGCCGCCTCCTCATCGACTTCAACCCGCGCTTCTTCAGCCAGATGGCGTTCGACGTGGCGCGCGGCGTGCCCATCCCGCTGCTCATGTACCACGCGGCGCGCGGCGACAAGGCGGCGCTGGACGCGGCGCTCGCGGCCGCTCGTCGCGAGACCGAGCACACGGACCACGGCTACTGCCACAAGACCATGCTCGACCTCGTGCTCACGCTGCAGGGCGCATCGGGTCGCATGTCCCGCGCAGAGACCAGCAAGTGGCGTACGTGGGTTGCGGACCGCCGCGGCAAGCTCACGGACGCGGTACGCGACAGCGATGACAGGAAGCCGGGACTCGTCGACGCCGCCACATGGGTGAAGCACTTCGCGAAGCATCCGCGCTCGTTCGTCCGCGATTTCGTGCTGAATCGCTGATTTTCGCCCATCGCAAACGCGCACCCGCGGTGACTTTTCCTGTATGATCTGCTCACCATGGTCGGCATGCGCGCACGGATTTCTGGGTTCACGTCCACGTTCACTCGTCTCGCCACGGCGAGCGTCATCATCGCCAGCTTCGCCAGCGCAACCGCTGCGTGTGGTGGCAGCACGGGCGCGTCCGTCTGGGTCAGCGAGGTCCCCGCATCGGCAGACACGGGGGGGGACGTCGTCATCCACGATGGCGACACGGTCACCGTTCGCGTCTTCAACCAGGACCCGCTCTCCACGAAGGAGAAGGTCCGGCCCGACGGAAAGATCGTCATCCCGGCCGTTGGCGAGATCATGGTGCGTGGCAAGCGCCCCGCCGTGCTCGGCAAAGAAATCGAGGACAAGCTCAAGGCGATCCTCCAGGCGCCGAGCGTCACCATCAGCGTCGAACAAAACACGCAGATGAACGTCTCGGTGGTCGGCGAGGTGAAGAACTCGGGCATCTTCCAGCTAGAGCCCACCGCCAACGTACTCAATGCCCTCGCAGCAGCCGGCGGGCTCACCGACTACGCCGACAACGAAAAGATCTTCGTCATCCGCAAAGGCCTACCCCAGCGAGTCCGCTTCAAGTTCAACGACCTCCGCGGCGCAGAAGCCCACGCGATCGGCTTCGTTCTGCGTCCAGGTGACGTTGTGGTGGTCGAGTAACGTAACAACAACGTAGCGGCTGCGGTCTGCGCCAGCGGGACAACCGCCCCTGGCGCCGGTCGCCCTTTTTTGTCGCATGGGCCTTGCCGGTTCTTTTTCGTGTTGGGTTACTACGGGCGGATTTCCGACACCCGAACCTGAAGCCCATGCGAAAAAAAGAGCGCCGCCGACCTGACGGGGCTCAGCGCAGGCCTGGGTCGGCATGAGGGGAACCGCTCGGAGGAGTTGCCGTGCGGAGCGTCGTCCTGGTCGGGCCGGGGCGTGAGCGACTCACGGGCGTCGCATGCATTATACACGCATAACGGGCGACACCTCGACAGCGAGATCGTCACGAACCTCCATCGTGGCAGCGTTGGGCCGCTCACTCGCGGACCAACACTCGAAACCCCAAGCGCGAGTCCCACAAGCGCGAGTCCCACAAGCGCGAGTCCCACAAGCGCAAGTCCCACAAGCGCGAGTCCACAAGCGCGAGTCCACGAGCGCGGCCCACGCGAGCCCCCTGGGAAACAGCGTCGGATTGGGCGCGAGACGCCCGTCAGGCGAAGCTTCGGTCGAGCACGGAGCGGAGCGACCTCTTGGTCGTGAGCACCGCGCGCAGCCCGAAGGTTCGCCTGGCGGGACGTATCGCCCCCAAGCCGATGCTGTTTACTCGAGCCGGCCGGCGACCTTGACGGTGACCTGGAAGATGTTTGCGCCTCCGGCGATGAAGAGCGTCTTGCGGTCTGCGCCGCCAAACGCGACGTGCACCGGCTGGACGTTGTTCGGTAGCTTGATCTCGCCCCACTTGGCGCCGCTCGGTGCGAACACCGCCACGGCCGACAGGTAGGCCGCGTAGACGTTGCCGCTGTCGTCGATCGCCATGCCGTCGACCTGCGCGCCGGGCGTGGCGACGAAGGTGGACGCAGCGCCGAGCGTCCCGTCTGCGTTGATCGGGAACTTCTTGATCGTCGGCGTGCCGGCCGAATAGGAGTAGCTCACGTAGAGGAAGTCCTCCTTCGGCGAGATCGCAAGGCCGTTGGGCTGGCAGGCGTCAGCGCAGGTGTCGACCGCGCGCACTGCGCCCGTGGGCCCGATGCGGAAGACGTGGTTTACCGCCGCGTTGTTCTGGAACCCAGGATCCGTGAAGTAGATGGTCCCGTCCGACTTGCGCATGGTCAGATCGTTGGGCGAATCGAAGTTGGTGAGCGGGCCAGCGCCGGCGTCCCACGCGCTTGCGAGGGGCGTGGTGCCGCCGTCGGCGAGGAGACGAACGACATCGGCAACGCCGGCCTTCGCCTCGGTCGCGATGAGGGTCGAGGTCTTGCTGTCGATCGCGGTGCCGGTCGTGGTGTTCGATGGGTCACGGAAGATCGTAGGTGCGCCCGTGCCGGTGTCGATCGTGTACTGCACACCGTTGCCAGTGTTGATGAGCGGGTCTGCGACGTAGAGCTTGCCGCCCCAGAAGCGGGGAGCGTCAAGGTAGCCACCACCGCCGCCGACATCCATCGTGAGCTGGGTCGGGGCCGCGATGCCGTTGATCGGGCTGTTGCCGATGGGACCTGCATCCATTCCGCCACCGCCGTCGGTTCCGGGATTCCCACTGTCGCTACCGGGGCCGCCGCCGTCACCGCCACCGGGACCGCCGCCATCACTGCCGCCGGGACCGCCATCGGTGGCGGTGTTGTCGCCGCTGGAGCTCGACGAGCAGGCCCACGCGTAGCAAGCAAACGGGATGGCAAGAACCACAAACCAGGTTTTTTTCATGATGAAGACCCCTCTGACGTTGAAGCAAGGCTAGTTGAAAAACGGAGAAACGAAGAAGGGGCACGCGGCACACCGCGCACCCCTGTCCCGGCTGATCAGTGCGTGCGGAAGAGCTGCGCGACTACCTGGTCGGGCCGCCGGGCACGTTCATGTAGATGCGGTAGAGCGCCGACTTGCCGTCGTTCGCCACCGTATCGTTTGCTGCGATGAACAGCGTGCGGCGGTCAGCACCACCGAACGCGAGCGATGAGACGTTGCGGTTCGTCAGCGTGATGAAGCCGATGAACGCGCCAGCCGGGTTGTAGATCTCGACGCCGCCAACGACGGCGACATAGACGTTGCCTGCGTCGTCGACGGTGATGCCGTCCACGCCGCCGTTACGCGTCGCAGTGCCGCCGTCAGCCGTGATGAAATTCACGCCCGCTCCGAGCGTCCCGTCTGCGTTGACCGGGTATTTCATGATGTTGCTCGGCAGCCCGAACGTGTCGTTCGTGATGCTCACGTAGAGCGTCTTCTGATCGGGCGAGAACGCGATGCCGTTGAATTCGGTCTTGGCGGCGGCAGGGCCCACCACCGTTGTGGTGCCGCCGTCCGGCCGTATGAGGAACACGGAGGTTCCGCCTTGCTGGTCGCCCGAGTATTTCGGATCCGTCATGTAGATGAAGCCGTCGTTGCGGACGACGACATCGTTCGGCTGGTTGTAGCGCGTGCCGCCGAACGTGGCGGAGAAGACCACGGGCGGGCCGCCGTCGATCGGCGAGAAGTAGAGCTTGCCCGTCTCCGAGCCGGTGAAGAAGCCCGCGTCGGCGAGGAGCCCAGTGCCGATGGGGTTGATGCCGTAGCCCGGGAGCTGCACGGGGGCCGCCGCGTCGATCGTGTACTTGTAGAGCGTGCCCGTTCCGACGAGCTCCGCGTCGGACACGAGGAGAGCGCCGAACTGCGGCACCCACTGCAGACCATCGATGAACTCGACGTCTGTGATGGGGTTGTTGGTCTTGCCGGTGCCGCCCCACTGGATGACCGCGACCGCGCCGTCCGGAAGCGGATAGGGATAGTTGCCGTCGAACACGACAGCGCCGTCGTTCGCGTCCTTGCTGCCGTCGACAGAGCCGTCCTTGGCGCCGCCGTCGGCGGAGCCGGAGTCCTTGCCAAACGTGGAGCCGTCAACGCCGAACACGGTGCCGTCGGGGTTGTTCGCTACGGTTCCGTCGAGCTCTCCGCCTCCCTCGGCGCCGCCGCCATCATCAGTACCCGCGGAGTCGTCGCCCCCGCCACACGCATAGACGAGGCAGGCCGGAACAAGGAGAAGGGCAAGAGAATACTTTCGCATGACTCGGAATGATGCCGTGAAACGGGCTTAACAGCAACACCGCTGAGCCGGTCATTTTCGCCCCACAGACGATTTTCCTTAGGCTGCGTACGCGGACTTGGACGCTTCCGATCCCCTCCCCGCTCCCTTCTCCATGAAGGCGTAGGATTGCTGCTCTGGGAGGGTGACCGTGCGCACGTCCGTGTCGACGCCAAGCATCGCGCGCACTTCCGCGAGCGGCCGCGCCCAGTGCGCCTTCCAGTCCACGCCGAAGAACAGCTTCGCGCGCTTGCCGAGCGTCCATCCGCGCAGCACCTCCGACATCATCGCGTCGCGTGCCGACGGGTTCACGCTGGCGACGTGCAGGAAGCCCATCGCAACCAGCATCGCCGAGAGCCGCGACGGCAGCTGCGCAAGGTAGAACGCCTGGAGGCCGATCTCGCCTGCGACGTCGGTGCCCATGCCCGTGACCACGTGCCAGACGTCGTGTGTCTCGCGCAGGTGCGCCTTCACGTAACGGAGGCGATGCTCGCCGATCTCGGGGACCGGGATCGCAGCGGGGTCGAGCCCGTTGCGCTCCATGTGCAGCGCGAACTCACGCCCGAGCGAGCCCTCCGGGTTCTTCAGGAGGTCCTTGAGGCTGAGCGAGCCGATACGCGGCATCTCGCGCAGCGCGCGCGCCCCTTCGGGATCTTTTGCGACCCAGCTCGCGACCTCTTGCAGCACTTCCTCGTTCTCCCCGCTGTCGGCGATCTCGAACACCTGATCGAGCCGGTTCGGGTTCTGCGAGAGGGTCCAGAAGCCTTTGAGGATGCGCAGGGTCTTGATGGGGTTCTTCATTTTCATGGTCGATGACTCGCTCGGTGGAGCGGCCTCCCACCACTCAATATGTGAGCGACCACTCACTTTTTCTACTCGCGTTGTACGAATGCGTGAGCGAGCGTGATTTGGCCTGTTTCGTGGCCGATCATTGACAGAACACGAGCGGTCGCTCACATTCTGGAGATGGCACGAGCGCCCCGGACGACCGCCCGAAAGGCCCCCACGCAAGCCCGTGCGCAGGAGACCGTGGAGACCATCCTGGCGGCGACCGCGCGCGTCCTGGCGAAGGATGGCTACGATCGCGCGAGCACGAACAAGGTCGCGGAGGCCGCGGGGGTCAGCATTGGTTCGCTGTACCAGTACTTCCCGAGCAAGGAGGCGCTCGTGTCCGCGCTGATCGAGCGGCACATGTCGCGCATGCTGCAGGTGCTCACGGATGCAGGCGCTGCGTTACCGCTGGGCGGGACCGTGAGGGAAGCGACGCGCCAGATCATCGCGGCGAGCTACGCGGCGCATCGGGTGAACCCAAGGCTTCACCGTGTCCTGCTCGAGCAGGTGCCGCGCATCGGCACCATGGGTAGCATCGACATGTTCGAGGAGCGCACGCTCGCGCTCGTGGAGGCCTTCCTGTCGCTGCACGCGAGCGAGCTTCGGCGCTCGAACCTGAAGCTAGCCGCGAAGGTCGCCGTGCTGGCGGTGCGAGGAACCACGCTGTACTGCGTGCTGCGCTCACCAGAGCTGCTCCACGAGGAAGAGTTCATCGACGAGGTGACGGACATGATCGTGCGCTACCTGGCGCCGTAGACTTCGACTTCGACCTCGACCTCGACCTCGACCTCGACCTCGACCTCGACTTCGACTTCGACCTAATGCAACTTCAGGGGCTGGCAGCGGTTGGCGAGGCACACGCCCAGGATCGACGGCGTGGTGCCCAGCGCAAGCGACTGGTCGGGCTCGATCGTGAGATCGATGCTCTCTCCGGCGCCTAGCTCCGTCTTGTTCGGGTGCGCAAAGGCGGCGCCGTGGGGACCGTTGTCGCGCGTCGCCACGTAGAAGCCCAGGCCATCGTAGCTGGTGAAGGAGAGCTGCTTCTCCGCGTGGTTTTCGATCGTCACGTGCACAGTGCAGTTCGCGCCGCTGGGGCCGCACTCCATTCGCAGGTTCGTGGCGGTGAGCTTTCCCACCGTGGCGGAGCCCGACGCGCCGCCATGCAGTCCGTCGAACACGCCGGGCTTCTGCGCAAGAAGGGCTGCCGTCGCAGCGTCGAGCGCCGCTACGCGCCTCACCGCGTGCGGGTCGTCCCAGCCGACGAGGCCCGCGACATTGCCGACGCCGCGCTGGCTACCCGTGATCTCGAGGTCGGGCCAACCCCAGTTCGAGGACGCCGGATCGAGCTTCTTCGCCTGGAGGCCACGGATGGCGCGGTCCGCATCTGCGCTGTTCACGGAGACGAGCTTCTGGAGCGGCTCGCCAGACACGCTGCGGCACTCGATCGTCGCGCCCGGGTCGAGCACCGTGAGCGGCCCGCCATTCCAGGTCAGCTGCGGCAAGGCGATGACCTCCAGGTCCCACACGTCGCGATCGAAGACCTCGAACCGCACGGTCTCGCCCTTCTTCAGTGATGCGAGCGGCGCGGACACGTAGCCCAGGTTCTTGTCTTCAGGTCCGTCATCCACGACCAGCGGCGTGTGCCCGAATGCAACGCGCACCTGGAGGTCGTCACCTGCGAACGCATCCGCCTTCGCGAATGTCTGTACTCTACACACGAGCAGCGCGCGGTCCACGCCGTCGGCCGGGAGCGGTGCGCCTGCCATGAACGCCGCCTCCGGTCGATCGAGCTGCGGCGCGTACTCGGTGACCGGCTCGTTGCCAGAGCGCACATGATCGAGCTTGCCCCAGGCGGGCCGCTTGCGGAGGCTCGCGGTGGGTGTGCCTCCAGGTGCGGCGGGCTCCTCGGGCAGCGCCGGATCGACCACGTCGGTGAGCGGCGCAGGCAACGTCGTGGTGCCAGAGCCACGAATGGGGTCGACGCTTGCGGCGCCGGTGGCCTTCGCGCGAACGTCGCTTCGCGTGCGCACCAGCGCGACAGCCGTCACGCCACCGATCAAGGCGCATACCGCGCAAGCCGCGCCGCCCATCGCGATGTATTTCCACGGCGAACGAGGACCCTTGGGCGAGTAGTGCGGAGGAACGTTGTTGTACATGGGAACGACCTTCAGTTAAGGATCGCCGAAAGCAGCTGGCGACGCACCAAACCCTGCAAAACCCCGGCCCAAAACACTGTGCCAAGGTTGCCTCACCAGTCCATTCACGTGAACGCCAGGGCACGTGAACGCGAGACCACAACGCCCCTCATGGCAAGCCCAAGATCCTTCGCGATCTCGTTCGCCACGCGACCACCCGACACAACAGCCCCCTCCATGAACCCCTGGTACGTCTTGTTCGTGTGCTCGCCGCAGAAGTGCAGGTTCTGCCATCGCTCGCGCTCGATGCCGCCGAACGCCGTCGCCTGCGCGACCTTGTATCCGGAGTAGCTGCCCTTCGCGTACGGGTTGGTGGGCCATGCCCCGCGCACGACCTTGCCGTTCGCCGCTGCCTTCGCGCCCGGGTACACCTTGTCCAGGTTCGCAAGGAACGTTGCAAGCTGTGACTCCGGCGTACCGTTGCCGATCGCGAGGCCCGTCTGCCCGCCGGTGTAGTTCGTGAGGATGCCGGACGCGCCGGGCTGCAGGCGGCTCGTGTCCCACGCTTCCTGGAAGCCCACGTCGGTGATGGTGGTGCCGTCGTAGCCGGCGGCGTTCCAGAAGCGCGTGGAGAAGCCCGCCATCAGCTTGGAGTTCTGCCCGTAGCCCACCTCGCTGATCGCGCGGAGCTTCAGCGTCGGCAGGCTCACGCCGCCCAGGTCCACGTCACGGAGCACCGAGAATGGAAGCGAGATCACGACATGCTCTGCGAGCACATCTCGTGTGGTCCCGCCGCCCATGTCGAACGACGCCGTGTACCGTCCGTCGGAATTCCGGATGATGCGAACGAGCTTCGCGCTGTACGTGATGTTTGCGGAGCCGACCTTCTCCACGAGCTTCTCGATGAACGACGCGTTGCCGTTCTTCGTGGTGAAGCGCTCGTCGGAGCCAGGGTTGGTGTCGTAGTTCGGCGCGTCGATGAACTGCACCAGGTTGAGCGCGCTGGATACGTCGACCTCCAGGCCGTACTCCGTGGTGTAGGCGACCTCCAGGATGGTGCGGATGGTCCCCGAAAGTCCCGACTGATCCAGGAACTGCGAGATGGACATCGCATCCAGCGCCTGCCCGCCGTTCGGATTCAGATACGTGCAGCTTGCATCTGGATTGGTGAGCATCGCGAGCGCGTCTTTCACCTTCTGCGCGACGGGCTTCCACGCGGTCGCGAGCTCCGCGTTCGTGAGCGTCTTCCCGCCGAAGTAGTCGAGTTCGGCGATGTACGGCTTGCCGCTGGGCGCGACGAGCGTGTTGTAGTCGTAGAGATCGATCCCAAGCTCGGTCGCAAGCGCGAGCATCGTCTTGTGCACGCTGTCGATCAGCTCGGCGCCCACCTCGCAGTGCATGCCTTCGGGAAAGGTGGTGCGATCCGTCACGACGCGCCCACCCGCGCTCTTCTGCGCCTCGTAGATCGCGGGTGACAGGCCGAGCTGCGTGAGCCGGTATGCGCAATGGAGGCCCGAGAGGCCGGCGCCGACGATGAGGACCTTGGCTTCCACTCCGCCACCACCGCCGCCACCACCCCCGCCGTCACTGCCCGTGCCCGGCAACGGCCCGCCACCACCGCCGCTGCTGCTGCCACACGCCCAGAGCGCGACCGGCGCGCCAGCGACCAGCGCGAGCGCCCGACGACGCGACACCGCGCGCTCGTGCGTGATCTCGCGCAGCTCGTCGAGCGGAATGCCGGTTCGCTCGCTCTCCGCGAACGATCGGAACAGACGCTGGAGGGCGCGCGCAATCGGCGTTCTGGCCATCGCAGTAAAGCTTACTACGACCGCAGTGACGCGCCCATGGGTGGTGCCGGCCTACTCGAGTCCGATGGCTCGGGTGTTGAGCAGGTGCGTGTAGGTCGCCTTCATTTCATCGGGCAACGGCGAGCGCTCCACGAGCTTGACGCACTCAGGGAGGACGTCGCGCAGCTCGCGGAGGACGCGCGTCGCTGCGCGTTCGGGCAGCTTGCAGTAGCTGGCGAGCTCGAGCCAATGGCGGCGCGTGAGGTTGTCCTTCTTCCCGCCGACGGGGAGCGCCAGCTGATCATCGGCGATGACGAGACGGGTACACACCAGATCGTACGCCGGAGAAAGGCGCTGCAGACCATCCTCGCCGGCGAGCAACGAGAAGTTCTTCAAGTGCATGTCGCCGTTGCCGGTCAGCCAGCAAAACACGACGCGCCTGTACAGCTTCGTTACCTCGATGAGCGGCTCGCTCGCGAACCTTCGCAGCAAGCGAACGCACAGCTCGACCGAACCGTCGTACTTCGCAGCGGGAAGGAGCTCGCCGAGCTGACAGAAATCCTCCTGACGAAGCTTTCTCCCGCTCGGAGGTCGATCGAAGCGCGAGACCACGTACGCGGGCGATCCATCTTTCAACGGAACCAGCGCGCATGGAGGGATCTCGACACCTGCGAGCGCCGCGAGCCGCATCGTCGTGATCTCGTTCTCTGGCAATGACGGGAACTCTCGACCAGTGGGCTTGAGAATGTAGCGGCCCTTGTCGACCTCGAGCCGAAGGGTCGCGCGATCGCCGGAGAGGCCGAGTGAGATCTTGCGCTGGACTCCGGAGATCGACGTGTGACCTGCCATGGCGAGCCCGAGCGTGTGGAGCTGCGCCAGCTCGACGGCGATCAGCGGCAGCGTCGGCGTCCCGAAGAGCTGCATGAGGCACGCGACGTGGTACCGCTCCGGCGGAGCGATCGGTTGCAGACATGCCTGACACGCACTCATGAGAGCGGGATTACCTCGACGGCGCCGATACAGTCGGCGCACGTCGCGAGGAGCAACCCAAACCAATCGTCGGGGGCGATCTTCAACTTCGCGCGAGCGATCTCGTAGAGCCATCCCTCCGGCAACAGGTTGCCGAAGAACGGGTGCAACGTCGTCCATTCATACGGCTCCGCGCGAACGGGAAGCGTGAGCGAGACGGGCACCGCGTCCTTCGCCGCGACCCACGACGTGTCGTAGGTGAATCGAATCGTGCGGCCCTCGATCTCCTCGATCTGCCCGACCCTCTGGCCGTCGATGCGAACGACGCCCGTCCGCACCCTGGTCGGCGGCGCGCTCACTCCACGTCCCTGGGCGCGTTGGTCACGCCGAGCGTCTTGCCGAAGATGGCGAGCACGCTGTTGACGGAGTCCATGCGCAGACTCGGCTTGTCTGCCTCGAGGTCGACGATGAACCGCACGCCAACGCCAGCGAGCTCCGCAAGCTTTCGCTGGGTGAGCCCGTTCGACTTGCGCCGCGCGCGCACGAATCCAGCGATGGATGATTCCCGATCGGGAATATTCGCGCTCATTTCTCGGAGCGTAGCACGTTCACCCGCCAAATGTTCCCGTTCGGGAATATTGTTCCCGATCGGGTAAACAACACGAAAATAGGAGCCTCAAAGGGCCAGAAGGCCCCGAATGTTCCCGATCGGGAACGCTATTCGATGGTGGTTAGCACGCCAGTCGCGTCAGCAGCCGTTGTCCTCAATTTTAGAGACTCCGCGCCGGCGGGCAGGCGCGGGCTTGCGGAGGCGCTCGAGCTGGATCCGAAGCACGCGCTAAAGCAGGTCGACCGACTCCTGAGTAACCAGGGCATCGACGTATGGGCCTGGTTTTCCCAGTGGATCCTCTACATCGTCGGCGCTCGGAAGGAGGCGCTCGTCGCGCTGGACTGGACCGAATTCGACAAGGACGGCCAGA
>JBBRNJ010000082.1:0-38159 GCA_038230375.1 Polyangiales bacterium
CGGGGCCATCCCCACCAACGACAACGCGGGAGGCGCGTTCCTCCTTGATCTCCTGCGCGGGTTCGCGTGGCTGGAATCTGGGCGCTCCGCGGACCACACGCAGGACGCGCGCATCCGCGAAGCGGAAGCAAAATACGGACGCGGCATACTCGGCTTCGTCGAGCACGAGACGGTCGCGCGGCCCGCAGCCGATGCGCTCGTGCTGGCGTTCGAGAAGAGCGAGCTTCCCGAAGGCATCGCGAGCCCGCTTGCGGGCAAGAAGCTGCTCGCGCCGATCCCGCGCCCGCCGTCCATGCGTGATGGCTATGCATTCCGACAGCACGTGGAGACAGCGCGCAAGAACCGTGGCCTCGAGATGATCCCCGAGTTCGACCTCTTCCCGGTGTTCTACTTCACGAACCATCAGGCCGTGATCGGCGGCGGCGAGCTTCGCGTGCGCGACGGTCATCTGGACCGGCTGGACTTCGAGCTCGAGGCCGCGATCGTCATCGGACGCGAGGGGCGCGACCTTGGTGCCCAGGAGGCGGACGCGCACGTGTTCGGTCTGATGATCATGAACGACTGGTCTGCCCGCGCGCTCCAGATGGAGGAGATGAAGCTTTCGCTCGGACCCGCCAAGGGCAAGGACTTTGCGACCGGCCTTGGTCCGTGGCTGGTCACGAAAGACGAGCTCGAGAAGCAGATCGTCCACACGCCTCGCGGCGACGTCTATCACCTTGGCATGCGTGCGTTCGTGAACGACAAGCAGCTCTCGACCGGCAACGTGAAGGACATGAACTGGACGTTCGCCGAGATCATGGCGCGCGCGAGCTACGGGGTGACGCTGCACCCGGGCGACGTGATCGGCTCGGGCACGGTCGGCACGGGGTGTCTGCTCGAGCTCAATGGATCGAAGGTCACCGACAACCAGTGGTTGAAGCCGGGGGACAAGGTCGCACTGGAGATCGACGGGCTCGGGCGGCTCGAGAACACGGTGGTCCGAGCGGAGCCCTGAGAGGCGACCTCGACGACGACCTCGACTTCGACGTGCTTCTTGTAAGCATTGCTTACAGAAGCTGCCAAACCGTTCGGGAATCTTGTGCAGCCATTTTTGGCGCAAATCGAGTGGACCGTAACTCTGTCCTGAGTTACGTTTACGCGGTGAGGCGGGGTGTCGAAAGTCGACCCTTCCTCGTCGTCCGCGCGTGAAATTACACCGCGCGCCGCCTATCCTGCGAGCCCCCCATGCCCACGCTGCACCGCTATCACGTCGTCCCCAAGCTCCCCCAGACGCTCGAGCGCCTGCGTGACCTCGCGCAGAACCTCTGGTGGACCTGGAACCCGGAGGGGCGCGAGCTCTTCGCACGGATCGACCCCGACCTGTTCGAGATCGTGCACGGCAATCCGATCGAGCTCCTCTCACGCGTGGGGCAGAAGCGCCTCGACGAGCTCGCGGAGGACGACGCCTTCACGAGTCATCTCGAGGAGTGCACGGGCCTCTTCCACAAGTACCTTGCGCGCGAGGGCTGGTGGAACCGCACGTTCCCCGCCGCGAAGGACGCGGTCATCGCGTACTTCTCCATGGAGTACGGACTGCACGAGTCGCTCCCGATCTACTCCGGCGGTCTGGGTGTGCTCGCAGGTGATCACCTGAAGACCGCGAGCGATCTCGGGCTACCCCTGGTCGCGATCGGTCTGGCGTATGCGGAGGGCTACTTCCGCCAGGTGCTGAACGAGGATGGCTGGCAGGGCGAACGCTACCCGCTGAACGACTGGCGAAGGCTCCCCGTGCAGCCCGTGTTCGTCCAGGGCGGCAAGAAGGAAGAGCGCCTCAAGATCCGTGTAGAGTACCCGGATCGCATCGTGGTCGCGCAGCTGTGGAAGGTGGCCGTCGGCCGCGTGCCTCTCTACCTGCTGGACGCAAACCTGGAGGAGAACGCGCCCGCGGACCGCGCGATCACCGGCCCGCTCTACGGGGGCGATCAGGAGTTCCGCGTCCGTCAGGAAATCATGCTCGGCATCGGCGGCGTTCATGCGCTCGCCGCCGTGGGCCTCACGCCGACGGTCTGCCACATGAACGAAGGTCACTCGGCATTCCTCGCGCTCGAGCGCATTCGCCGCGTGATGAGCGACACTGGCGCATCGTTCGCCGTCGCGAGCGAGGCGATGTCCGCAGGCAACATCTTCACGACGCACACGCCAGTGCCCGCCGGCAACGACGCGTTCGATCCCGCGCTCGTGCGTCGTTATCTGGAGCCGTATCGCCGCGCGATCGGCCTCACCGAAGACGAGCTCCTTGACCTGGGTCGCGCCAACGGTGCGCCCGCCACGGGAAAGGAGGCGCGCTTCTCGATGCCCGTCCTCGCGATCCGCACGGCCGATCGCTACAACGGCGTGAGCAAGCTCCACGGCGAGGTGTCGCGCAAGATGTACCACCCGCTCTGGCCCGAGCTGCCCGAGCACGAGGTGCCGATCTCCAGCGTCACGAACGGCGTCCACATCCCGTCGTGGCTCTCCGACGAGATGGCTGCCCTCTTCTCCCGCTACCTGGGCCCGCGCTGGCTAGAGTCCGCGGACGATCCCACGCTCTGGGCGCGCGCGTCCACGATCCCCGACGGTGAGCTGTGGCAGACGCACGAGCACCGCAAGCAACGCCTCGTCACGCTCGCGCGCAAGTGGCTCCATGCAGCCGCAGAGAAGCGCAGCGAGGGCGCGCAAGAGATCGCGTTCTCGGACGAGGCTCTCGACCCGCGCGCGCTCACCATCGGCTTCGCGCGCCGCTTCGCGACGTACAAGCGCGCCGCCCTGCTCTTCTCCGACCTCGAGCGCGTGAAGCGCCTGCTCGGCGATCCCGAGCGGCCCGTGCAGCTCGTCTTTGCGGGCAAGGCGCACCCGCAGGACAAGGGCGGCAAGGAGCTCATTCGCCAGATCGTCCACTCCAGTCGTGACCTCGGGCTGCGCGGCAAGGTCGTCTTCATCGAGGACTACGACATGCGCATCGCGCGCGCGATCGTCTCCGGCGTCGACGTGTGGCTCAACACACCGCGACGTCCGCACGAGGCGAGCGGCACCTCCGGCATGAAGGCCGCTGCGAACGGCGCGCTCAATCTCTCCGTGCTCGACGGCTGGTGGGCCGAGGCCTGGGCGTCGCACGGGCGCGAGGTGGGGTGGGCCATCGGCCGCGGCGAGGAGTACGCCGACGGCGCAGGCGACGACGTGGAGGCCGAGGAGCTGTACGACGTGCTCGAGCGCGAGGTCGTGCCGCTCTATTACGATCGCGACGGCCGCGACAAGTTGCCGCGCCAGTGGATCCGCCGGATGAAGGGCGCCATCTCGCACTGTGTGCCCATGTTCAACACCGCGCGCATGGTGAAGGAGTACGCCACGCGCTTCTACGTCCCCGCGATCGAGCTCACCTCGAAGATGACGGACAAGAAGCTCGCCGGCGCGACCGCGCTCACTGCGTGGAAGGATCGCGTGCGCTCCGCATGGAGCGACGTGCGCGTGCTCGACGTGGTCTTGCAGACGCCCGAAGAGGTGAAGGTCGGTGAGAAGCTCACGGTCGAGGCGAAGGTTCGCCTGGGTTCACTGCTGCCGGAGGACGTCGCGGTGGAGCTCTACTACGGGCCCACGCACGGCGGACTCGAGCTCACGGCGGGAGAGATCGTGCGCCTGCGCGTGCTCGACGGCCAGGATGGCGTCTTCCGCTTCCGCGGCGAGATCGGCACGGACACGAGCGGCTCGCACGCCTTCGCAGCGCGCGTCGTTCCGTACAACCCGACCATGAGTCATCCCTACGAGACATCGCTCATCCGCTGGGGTTGAGCGCTCTCTGCAAGCGTAGAGGGACTACGGAGCGCAGAGCGGCGACAGGTAGTAGAGGGACGCCGCGCCTGGCTGCGCGCCAGGGTTGTCGTTCGTGAGCGCCCAACCGATACCTGCAGAGCCCGTGACGCCGACGTTCTGGTAGGCCGTCGTCATCAGGTTGAGTGACTTCGGCGCGCTCTTCTTGTTGTCGATCCAGAGCACGTGAGACGAGTTGGCGACCGAGGTGGGCGGCGTGCTGGACACGGTGAGTACGCTCGACGAGTCGACCCATGCGACCGTGCCGAGGAATGCGCCGCCGAGCGGCGTCATGTACGTGTCGATATCGACAACGGGAAACTTGTTGGAGAGCGTGGTGGCAGTCCCGTTCTCGAAGAGCTCTGCGACGTGGGTCTTGTACTGCGTGACCATGCCCATCGGGATGAACGTGTAGTAGTGGATCCGCAGCGAGCCATCCGCGCCCGTCGCGAAGTTGTAAGCCTGGACTCCTCCCGGCAGTACCGTGGTCGTGTCGAGCGGTGCAGATGTTCCCCCGTCAATGCTCCCGACACCGGTGAGAAGCTGCACGTCCGAGTTTGTGCCGTTCGTCTTGAAGACCGCAAGACGCGAACCTGTAGTGCTGGCCGTCTGCGATGCAAGAGAGCCCGCGTCCGCGTCCACCTGCGAGATGGTCGATTGCGGCGTGAAAGGAGCCGCGACGATGCCCGCGTACAGTGGGTTGGGCTGGCCCTGCTGCGTGAGGAGCACGGAGAGCGCAGGTAGCGGCAGAAGGATGTCGCCGCTGGGGTGATTGGTGGTGACGAGCGAGGACTGCGCCGTGATCGTCTTGCTCAGCGGGTCGAGCGGGGCGTCGAACCACGCGATCTGCGCCTTGATGAAGCCGCTGTTCTGGATTCCACCGAATACGTACACACGGTTGCCTGACACCGCGATTGACTGCGCGAGGAATGGGAGGTTCGACACGACCACGGGCGTCGGGTTGGGATCTGCGGGGATCGCAGGATAGGCGAGCACGCCGGCGTTGGTGCCCACGAACACCCACGGATGTACGGCTGCGAAGCACTTCTGCGGTGCGCCGCACGACGGAGTGATGCCTGCGGGGACCGTGATCTTGTTGCCCGCGAACTTCTGGGCGACCGGCGCGCCGCACGTGCCGTTCGTGCACACAGCTGAAGAGCAGGTGGTGCCCTTGGTTGGGCAAACATCGTAGACGCACGCACTGCGCGAGAGATCGCAGCGGCCGGTGAGGCACGCCTGGTTCGAGAAGCAGTCGCTGTCCTTGGCGCACGTGGTGGCGAGCCCGGAGTCGCCGCCCGCATCCATCGCGGGCGTTCCGCCGTCGACCTTCGGGACGGTGCCATCGAGCTGCGCGATCTGTGCGTCAGTGCCCGCGTCAGGCGTGCCATCGATCAGCGATTGATCGAGCCCGAGGGAGCAGCCGGCGGCGATGGCGCATGCGATCCCGATCGCAACCCCGACGCGCGCATGGCGAGAGATGGTGCGCATCAGAACGCCCCCGAGAGCGATGCCCCGCCAGGCAAAGGCGAGAGCTGCAACCTTCCGGTACCGGCCTTCACGCTGGACTCCTTGCTGTCGGGAATGAGCAGCAGCGCGACGCCGCCGGCAGTGAACACCGCACCCGCGACGAAAGCGACGGTGGACCACGTGGCGAGCCCATTCGCATGATCGTACGAGGACTGCGTGGGCCCGGCGTTGTACGCATCCTTCGCAGAGAGCGCGTTGAGGCCGAGCACCGTTCCACCGACGAGGAAGCCCACGCCAAGACCTGCCGCGCCCACCCCAGCGGCCTTCATGAATGGGAACTTCGCGGGCGCTGCCCTTGGTTCGGGTGGGGGCGGCTCCGTCGGCTTCGGCGGCTCGTCCTCCTTCGGCTTCGGCTTTGGCTTGTCAGGCGGCGGTGGCGGCGCCTCCTCCTTGAGCTCCAGGTTGCCGACCTGGTTCAGCTCGAGAGTGATGTCCTTGCGCACCGCCGGCTTGTCGCCCGTGAAGCGCGCGAGCAACACATGAGAGCCCGGCGGACCATGGAGACGCGCCGGCACCGTGGTCTCGGAGAGCCCCTCCAGCTGGACGTGTGCGCCGTCCGGGCCCTTGACGATGATCGTGCCGAGCGCAGCCTCGAGCGAGTTCAGCCGCGCGCGTGCGTTCTCCTGCTGCTTCGCGTCCAGGCCTGCAACATCAAGAGAGCGGGAGTAGTCGTCGGCGGCGCGCTCCGGCTTGGTTGCGGCCTCCCACGCCAGTGCCGCCGTGTAGATGGTGACGGCGTGAGGCCTGATCGCCGCAGCAGCCTCGAAATGGAGCGCGGCCTCCGCGAAGCGCTTTGCGGCGTACGCCTCCTTGCCCGCGCCGTACTCCTTGCGCGCAGTGGCGATTGGATCGGTCGCGTCGGTGCTCGCTCCCTGACCAGCGGCGACGGAGGTCCAGGTTGCACAGACGAACGGGAGGGAGACGAGGAGCGCGCGTGCGTTGGGCATCAGTGGTTTCCGAACGGCACGCGCTCGTGCCAACGAGGTCAGGGCTACGTCAGAACGAGGCACGTCAGTACGGGTTGTCCGGAAGTGCAGTGGGCTTCGGCTTCGGCCTGGACGTCGCCGTGCTGCTGGGTGCGCCGCCGGACGTGCCGCCGGTGCCGGTGCCGCCGCTGGTGCTGGTGCCGCCGTTGTTACTTCCCGTGTTGCTGGTGCCCGCGTTGCCGCCACCGCCATTTGCAGGCGGGGTGTCGGTGGCCGCGGGTGTCGCAGGCGGAAGCTCGATGGGCGGCATGATTGTCGGTGCGGCGCTCGGAGCGGCTCCCGTTGCTGCGGCGGTCGTCGCCGTGGAGGTCGTGCCGGTCATCGTGCCGGTCGGAGCCGTGCGAGTCGTGGGAGCGGCGTCGATCTTGGCGCCGGTCGGGTCCGTCAGTGGTGTTGTACGCGAGTAGCGCCAGGCGACCCATGCGCCGCCACCGATGACGAACGCGAGGACGAGGCCGATCGTGATCGCCAGTGTGTAGTAGCCCGCGCCGCCTTTGGGTGGGCTCGTCAGCGCAGTCTGCTGAGCGGACATCGGACCAGACATGGGACTGGACATGAGCCCGAGCGAGAGCGGACCTGAGCCGGTGATCGTTCCTGGTCCCTGGCTCACGCCAGAGTACGGACCGGCCATTCCGGCCGCGCCCGGTTGCTGCGGCGGAGGCGCGGAGCCTTCCCACCACTGCCCCGTACCGCTG
The DNA here is from genome assembly GCA_038230375.1 of Polyangiales bacterium. Classification (GTDB taxonomy): domain Bacteria; phylum Myxococcota_A; class Polyangia; order Polyangiales; family Polyangiaceae; genus JANXLV01. The sequence goes on from JBBRNJ010000082.1 coordinate 7,031, forward strand.
CTCGGCGGCATGGTGTTGCCCGCCGGCATGTGGCCCTGCGGAGGCTGCGTGATGGGAGGTCCGAACGGCGAATGCACCTGCGAGCCCTGCTGGCCCGCGTACTGGGCGGGCTGCCCGGGAACCTGGGACGTTGGGTGCGCCTGCGCGTGGGCTGCAGCGGTCGCCTGCAACATAGCCAGGTGGATGGCCTGCTGCACTGTGGAGGACTGCAACGGCATCGTCGTGAGAAGCGGGTTCTGCGCGTTTCGCACCCCGCTCTTCGAGTTGCCGACAGGAGGTGCGTTGGGGGGGCCAAGCGCGCCTGCTCCAGGCATTCCCGGCGGTCCAGCCGCCTGCGCGGGTGCTGCGCCCAGATTCGACGGCGTGTGGCCCGGCACCTCCGGCCAGGCAGCTCCTTCACCTTTGCCACCCTGGGAGGCCTTCGCGATCTGATCGCGCCGCGCGTCGATGATGTTGCCGATGCGTTCGCGCACTGCGGCCGCGACATGAGACTGCGTGACGATTGGACCACTTCGCGCGAGCCATTCCTCGAGCGCCATGCGCAGCTGCTCTGCCGTGTCGAACCGCCGCTCGCGCTCGGATTGCATCGCGCGCACGACGATCTGCTCGAGCTCGCGCGGGTAGTTGTGAACCACGTGTGACGGCGGATTGAAAACGCCGCGCGCGAGGTTCTGCATGACCATCAGATCGTTCTCGCCCTCGAAGGGCTGACGACCGGTGGTCGCTTCGTAGATGACAACACCAATCGCGAACACGTCCGCGCGCGCATCGAGCGGCGCGCCCATGAACTGCTCGGGCGACATGTAATTGAGCTTGCCCTTGATTTGCCCCGCAAGCGTGGCCTCCTGCAGGGAGCCAAGCGCCTTCGCCACGCCGAAATCGCAGACCTTCACGGTGCCGTCGGCGCCGGTCATGATGTTGTGCGGCGAGACGTCGCGGTGAACGATGTGAAGCGGCCGACCGAGCTCGTCGGTCTGTTGATGCGCAGCGTGCAGACCGGCGCAGGCGTCCGCAACCACGCGCGCGATGATGCGCGGGTCCATGGGCACTGCCTTGCCCGACACCTTCAGCGCGCGCGCGAGCGAATCCCCGGTGATCCACTCCATCGCCATGTAGAGGATGTCGCCCTCTTCACCGAGCTCGACGATCTGACAGCAGTTCGGGTGCTGGATGAACGACGCCACGCGCGCCTCGTTCACGAACATCCGCTCGAACTGCGCCTCGCGACGGAGGTGAGGCAGGATGGTCTTGACGGCGACGAGCTTGTTGAACCCACGCTGCCCGTGTTGCCTCGCTGCCCAGACGCGAGCCATGCCGCCACGCGCTACGGGCAACAAGAGCTCGTAGCGGCCCAAGCGCACGCCTGGAGCGAGGCGATCCCCACTCTTTGGGTCGGCCGGCAACACATCCGCCATCCCTGTAAGCGTACACCGAAAACGGAGGTCTGCTCAAAACCCGAGAGGCAATCTAGACAAACTCGTGTAGGCAATTGCCCCATCTTGTCGCCAGTCTCGCAGGCCTCGCAGCCAGACCCCGAGAGCCCCTGGAGCCCCGTGCGCGGTTGGGCGGTGGCCGTCGTGGCGACGCTCGCGATGTCCGTGAGCTACCTCGATCGCCAGGCACTGGCGGCGGTGGCCACGAAGGTACGCGCGGATCTCGGCATTTCGCACGGGCAATACGGATTGCTGGCGGCCGCGTTCGGTGGTGCCTACCTGGTGGGAGCACCGCTGGCCGGGGGCCTGCTGGACCGCGTGGGCGCGCGGCGCGGCATGGTGATCGCCGTGATCGCGTGGTCGGCCGTCGCGGCGATGCACTCACTGGCGGTCTCCTTCATGACGTTGATGGCGCTGCGCGTGCTCCTGGGTCTCGCGGAGGCACCGTCGTTTCCCGGGGCGATCCAGGCGATGCGTAGATGCTTGCCGCCCGCGCGTCGCACGGCCGGTGTCGGCATGCTCTTCACAGGGAGCTCGTTCGGCGCGATGGTCGCCGCGCCGCTCGCGCTCTGGCTCTCCACGAAATACAACTGGCGTGCTGCGTTCATGGTGATCGCCGTCGTGGGGCTCGTGTGGATCCCCCTGTGGCTCGTGGCCACGCGCGGTCTCTTCGACAAGCCGCTGGTGGAGCTCGAAGCGCACGCCGAGCCAGACTCGAATCGTGCACCGCTCTACCTGCGTCCGCAGAGCCTTCGCGCGATCGTAGGCGTCATCACCGGCGCGCCCTGCATCATGATGGTGCTGACGTGGTTTCCTCAGTACCTGGCCGAAGGTCGCCACGCATCGGCGCCGGAGATGGCGCGCGTGCTCTGGATCCCGCCGCTCGTGTTCGACATCGGCGCGATCGGCTTCGGCGCGCTGGGCAGCGCGCTCCGTGGACCGGACGCCCGCCCGCCGCGCTCTCTGATGCTCGTGGCCGCTGCGCTTGCCAGCGTGCTGATGTTCGTCCCGTACGCCCATGACATGGCCAGCGTCGTGACGCTCGCGTCCGTCTCGATGGCGGGCGGCGCGGGCGTGTACGTCCTCGTCATGGCGAACCTCCTCACGCAGGTCGCGCCCACGGAGACATCCCGTGCGGGTGGGATGCTGGCCGCAGCGCAGTCGCTCTCGCACATCATCGCGAATCCGCTCGTGGGCCTGGTCGTGGATCGAACGCATAGCTTCAACGGGGCGTTGATGGCGCTGGGCTTCATGGTCATCCCCGGCGCCGTGATCTGGGCCAGCTTTCCGGCGCCTGTGCGGAGAGCGGTGGACACCTAGCCGCGTTCGGAAGATCATCGGCGCGCTTTGGAATCGAAGAGCAAGCGCCCCGGCGCCAAGACCACGTCGAACTCGATGCGCCCGACCAGCCGGCCCGTGAAGGGTCAGACGGTGCCACCTGGAGGCGCGGCCCTATCGAAGAGATCCGCGATCTCCGCCGAGGAGCGCATCTCCGAGCTGGAGGAGGCGCTCGGCCATGCAAAGCGCGAACGCGCCGCCGACGATGAGCGGCTCCAGGAGTCACTGCAGCGTGCGGTGCGTATGGCGGAGCGACTGCAGCTGGCCGAGGGTGCCGCGAAGAGAGTGCAGGCGCGCGCGCTCGCCGCGGAGGAGGAGGTGGTGGTGCAGTCTCGGCGCATCAAGCGGCTCGAAGCCGAGAACGCCGTGCTCCGGGGCGCCGGCGTGAGCAGATCACGCGCGCTCGACGATCACGTGGGCGCACGCGCCGAGTCCGTGCTCGAGAAGCTGATGGAGATGAGGACAACGCTGATGGCCACGGCGTCCGCGCTCGACGACCTCACGCATCGCGAAGCGGATCTCGGCGACGTGCGCGCACGCATCATCAACGATGCGCGGCACATCCTGCTGGCAACTGCGGGAATGACGTACGACGCCAAGCTCCCAGGACCGCCCGCGGTCGCCGGCTCGCGTCCTCCCCCGATCGACATCTCGGAGATCGCGGAGCTGATCGAATCGTTCCGTCCCGGCCCCGGCCCGCGGTCGAGGCCCCCCGCCAGGAACACCCGCGCACCGAAGAAGTGAGGCCGCTTCAGCAGAAACGGCGGGCTTCGTCCCGGCGCCGGCGAGCGTCCAGAACGAAGATGTAGAACTCGAACGCATCTGTCAGCGTGAGCTGCTCGCGCTGACGCGCCGCGCGTGCAAGGCCCCGCATGGCAAGATACGTGCGACCGTCGCAGCCGAGCAGGTTCGAGACCATCGCAGGATCGCGCGGCGCGTCCTCGGAGCCGCCCATGGCGGCGGCGGAGGCGAACACGCGGGTGAGCAACGACTCGCTCGCGAGGATGGCGCCGTGCGGATCGCCGATGCCGAGAAAGAGCTCCACCTTGCGTGCGCTGTCGCGCTCGGCCTCGGCGAACATCTCGATGAACGAGAACAGCTTGGCCTCGACCGTGGGTGGGCGTGGTGAGGAGCCGGCGGAGCTTGGCACCTGCGACGGGAAGCTCGGCACCTGCGACGAGCTGCGCGCCACACCCGCCGCGACCGCGAGCGGTCTACCGACGGTCTCGGGCGCGACCTCGTCGTCGGCGACGGGCTTCGCGGGCTCGCGCTCCTTGACGACGGGGTCGATCTTCTCGGGTTTGGCGGATGGCTTGGCGGAGGCTTTCGGTTGCGCGGGTGGCTTGGATGCGACGGCTTGCGCGGGTGGCTTGGATGCAACGGTTTGCGCCGGTGGTTCGACCGTGGTGCCCGTGCCGACGAGCGACTTGAAGGCCTCGCGGACGCCTGCACGGATCGTCTCCGAGTCTTCCTTGCCGTACTCGGAAAGGACGAGACCGGTGATGCGCTCGAGCCCATCGAAGACGCCGTCTCCGCGCGTGGCCACCGTTCCGATGGAGGGTGCGCCGTGCTTGTTGTAACGGCGGTTCAGCGCCTCCATGGAGACCAGGTCGGAGAGGTCCTGCTTGTTCCAGTGGAACGTGTGAGGGACCTCCTTCAAGGTGCGCTGGTGATCGGCCAGGCTCGTCTCGAGATCTTCGAGAGACTCCTGGTTGGTCTCGAGGCGTGACGACTGCGAGTCCGCGACGAACACGACGCCGTCCGCGCCAGACAGTACGAGCTTGCGGGTCGCCTCGTAATAGACCTGTCCCGGCACCGTGAACAGCTGGAGCCGGATGCTCATGCCGTTGACCTTGGGAACGCGTACCGGCAGGAAATCGAAGTAGAGCGTGCGGTCCGTGGGCGTTGCCAGGCTCACCATCTTGCCCTTGTTCTCGGGCCTGGTGGCGGCGTGGATGTACTGCAACGTCGTGGTCTTCCCCCCGAGCCCCGGACCATAGAACACCAGCTTGAATACAAGCTCACGGGTGTGGGGATTCACGGAGGCCATGCAGCGGCCAGAATACCGGACCTTCGGCCCGCAACACATAGGGACGTGGAGGAAACGGTTGCGGGCAGGGAAAGTCATGCGGCTGACGCTCGGCACCGTCGGCGGCTTGACGCTCGTGTGCTAGAAAGGGCATGTTTTGCGCGGATTCATAGATCTCCACTGCCACTTCTTGCCCGCCATCGACGACGGGGCGAAGACCCCGGAGGACGGCATTCGCATGCTGGAGGGCCTCAAGCGTGCAGGGTTCTCGATCGTCTGTGCAACGCCGCACATGCGGCCCGGGATGTTCGAGAACACGCGCCCCATTCTGGAGGCCGCCTTCGAGGCGATGCGCCCGCACATCGAGGCGGCCGGCGACTCGGTGCCCAAGACCGTGCTCGCGTCCGAGCATTACTTCGAGGACACGGTGTTCGAGCGGCTCGTCTCCGGGCAGGGGCTTCCGTATCCGATCATGGATCCTGCGCGACCGCCGAAGCGCCGCGGCGTGCTCGTGGAGTTCAATCCGATGGGATTTCCCCTGCGGCTGACGGATCGCATCTCCGATCTCGCGCGCAAGGGCCTCTTCCCCGTCATCGCTCACCCGGAGCGATACCAGCCGGTGTGGAAGGATGATCACTGTCTCGATCCGTTCCTCGAGGCAGGGGCACGCCTCTTGCTCGACGTCTGTGCAGTCATTGGAAAGTACGGACGCGCGGCGGAGCGAGCGGCAACCAACCTCCTTGAAGAAGGAGCCTACGAAGCAGCCTGTTCCGACGCGCACCGACCAGAGGACGCAGAGGCGACGGCGCAGGCCATCCTTCGACTCGAGTCCCTGGTCGGCAAGGCGGAGGCAGAGCGGCTCCTCTCGGCTGGCCCACGCGCCATCCTCGGGAGCGCTGCATGAGCGGCGCGAAACGGTCCACACGGAGACGAACGACGATGAGTGAGAAGATTGCAGTGATGGGGCTCGGCTATGTGGGGTTGCCCGTTGCGCTCGCGTTCGCGCGCAAATTCCCGGGCACCGTTGGCTTTGACGTTCACCAGGAGAAGGTCGCGGAGCTGAACCGCGCGTTCGACCGGAACCTGGAGGTGCCCGCAGAGGTCCTCAAGGCAACGTCGCTCAAGATGACCCACGACCCCAAAGAGCTGGAGGGCGTCACGTTCTTCGTGGTCGCCGTGCCCACGCCGGTGGACAAGAACAACGTCCCCGATCTCACGCCGGTCGTGAAGGCTTCGGAGACTGTCGGCAGGGCGCTCAAGAAGGGCGGCGTCGTCGTCTACGAGTCCACGGTGTACCCCGGCGTGACCGAGGACGTGTGCGGACCGATCCTGGAGAAGATCTCCGGCCTCGCACGCGCGGATTTCAAGCTCGGTTACTCGCCTGAGCGCATCAACCCGGGCGACAAGGAGCACACGCTCGAGAAGATCCTCAAGATCGTCTCGGGCGAGGACGCGCCCACGCTCGCGCGCGTCGCTGACGCATACGGCGCCATCATCGACGCCGGGATTCATCGCGCGCCATCGATCAAGGTCGCAGAAGCGGCGAAGGTGATCGAGAACACGCAGCGCGACCTCAACATCGCGCTCATGAACGAGCTCGCGATCATCTTCGATCGCATGGGCATCCGCACGGCGGACGTGCTCGCCGCGGCCGGCACCAAGTGGAACTTCCTCAAGTTCAAGCCGGGCCTCGTCGGCGGTCACTGCATCGGCGTGGACCCGTACTACCTCACCATGAAGGCGCAGGAGCTCGGCTACCAACCGGAGGTCATCCTCGCTGGTCGCCGCATCAACAACTCGATGGGCAGCCACATCGCGCAGCGCACAGTGAAGATGCTCATCAACGCAGACATCCCCGTGAAGGGCGCGCGCGTCGGCGTGCTCGGCCTCACGTTCAAGGAGGACTGCAACGACCTCCGCAACAGCAAGGTGCCCGACATCCTCACGGAGCTGCGGCAGTTCGGCATCCACGCGATCATCCACGATCCGCTCGCCAACCCCGCGCACGCGACGCACGAGTACGGGCTCAAGCTGTCCGCGCTCGACGAGTTCCGCGCGCTCGACGCGGTGATCCTCGCGGTCTCCCATCAGGAGTACCTGAAGGATGGTCAGGCAGACATCGTCTCGCGCGTGAAGGACGGTGGTGTGCTCGTCGACGTGAAGAGCGTGCTCGACCCCAGCAAGGTCGATCGCAACATCAAGTACTGGAGCCTCTAGCTCCAGCGCGCGGCATCTAGAACCACTCCTTTGGCACCTCGTTGTTCATGAAGTGCACCGTGTTGGGCGCCTTCGCGCTCGACCAGAAGGACTCCTCTGGCGCGTCAGCCGTGCCGCGCGAGAGACCCTCGATCGTCGACCACGACGGACGCATGCCCGGTCGCAGTCCATGAAGGCCGCTCTGTAGCGCGGCGATCACGTACGTGTGCCCGGCGATCCGGGCGCCCAGCCGCTCCGAGAGCTGCATCGCGAAATCGTGGCCGCGCTGCGCGCCGAGCGTTTCGCACGTGCGGAACCACACAAGTGAGCCGGCCTCCGGCAGCATGCGCTTCTGGATGGCGGTGAGCGCCTCCGCGGATGCACCGCCCTCCCCCAGCGTGGTCCGGGAGAAGACGTCGTCCGCGATGAGCGCCGCGCCCCATTTGCCATGCCCCCAGAACTGCACCTGCCCCAGCGGACGCCCTTCCTGGAACGTGGCGAGCCAGGACAGTGCCGCCGCCCAGCTGGTCGCTGGAAAATACGCGTCCACGCGCCCGAGAGCGCGGTAGACGCGGGCCCCCGTGCGCCATGCGGTGCGCAGGGGTCGTTCGCCCTGCTTGTCGGTCGCATCGTAGACGAGGAGGCGAAGGGCACTCACGGCTTTCGAGGCTAGCGGAGGTTCGTGGAAGCAGCCGCAAGAAGACGCTCCGTGTTTCGTGGACAATCACCCCAGGGCGCGCGACCATTCGAGCACCGTGGATCCGCAAGCCCTCTCCGCCAAGCTCGACAAGCTCATCGCCATGCGTGGCGATCCGAAATCCGGCGTAGGCGCACTGGCCTTCTCCGAAGCCCTGGGCGACGTGGATCCCGATCTGCTCCTCGTCGCGGTGATCGCCGCGGTGCGCGAGCTCCTCATCCCCGAGTGGGCCTCGCGACGCAAGGCCGACGTACGACCGCAGCGCGCCCTCGAGACCGGTGAGGCGTGGCTCAAGGACAAGACGAACCCCGAGGTGATCGCAGCAGCGAAGGCCGCGGCGAAGGCCTGCACCGAGGCTCGCAACGAGACCTTCGGCGACGACCACCGCGTGCCCGAGGCCGCGCGTCACGCCGCATGGGCCGCGACCGCCAAGGACCACAAGGGGCTCTTCGAGGCGCTCGAGGCGACCGAGCACGAGCTCCTCGCGCGCATCGCGCTCACGTCGGAGTATCACCTGGGGCCGGACCAGCGCCGCGCCGTGATCGGCGTGCTGCGCCGCGTGCTCATTCCCGTGGAAGCGAAGCCCGTCATGGGTCCCGAGTCGCTCCCGCCGAAGCCGCCCGCGCCCTACTCACCCGACAGCCACTTCGATCTCGGTCAGGTGATCATCCACAAGAAGTTCGGCGACGTCACCGTCACGAGTGTGGGCGAGACCTGGGTCGAGGTGACGGTCCCCGACGGCACCAAGAAGCGCCTCGCGCACAAACCGTGATGGGCCGTAGACGCGCTTGCTTCGCGTGGCCCTGCCGCTAGTCCTTGCAACAGAGGACGCCGCCGACGCCGGGCCCCTTCACCGCATTCGACCGCTCGTCCGAGCCAGCCGTGCATGACCAGGGTGGCGAGCCGAGTCCGTTCGTGCCCGAGCATCCGTCTCCCAGCGTGGCGTTCCAGGGCGGGGTGCAGCTGCCGCTGGGAGCTTTCACGTTGCCGTTCCCACAGCCGAACAGGTCGTTCGTTCCATCAACGTCCCCCGCGTTGGCAGTGCACATCGCTCCGCCCGCGACGGGCTGTCCGCTCGCGTAGAACACCTCCGGAAGGCCAGCAACGGCGCTCTTGCAGTCACCGCCAGCGGTGCTGAAGTCCTCCTTGTTCTTGCAGATGTGCCAGCCTGGCGCGCACAGATCGATGGCGGAGCAGCCCTGCCCGGACACGTTCGCTCCCGCGTTGCCGCCGCCCCCATCACAGGTGCGGCTCTGCGACCAGCGGAGGCCAGCTACGTTGAACGCGCCCTGACAGGCCGCGACGCGCTGGAATGCGCCCGCGTCGACGAGGCCCTCGCGCGTGCCGTCTGCACACCCCGAGGTCGGCGGGACCACGACGGGCGGGCCTGCGTCCGACATCACTCCCCCATCATCGGTCGTCGAGCTTCCATCGGTCGTCGAGCTGCCTTGAGCGTCCGCGCCGTCTGCCCCAGCGTCGGTCGGGACGTCGGCGCCAGAGAACGAGCTACATGCGTACGAGGCGAGCAGCAAACCTGCCGCACCACACGTCCACAGAGTCAGCTGAGGACGGCATGGGCGCATCCCACCGAGGATACCCCATCAACCGCCCGAGACATCCACGATCAACCGTCGGGCATGAGGAACGCAGAGGCGAGCTCGATGGCCGTCGCGAGGTTCGCCTCGTGCGTGTGGCCCGAGCGCTTGCGGGGCGCGAAGTCGTGATCGCCGTCGGGCAGCCAGGCGATGCGCGGGGTGATGTGGAGCTTCGAGACGGCCTCCTCTCCACCGAAAGAGTCACGCGTGCCCTGAAGGATCAGGGCCCTCACTTGCAGGGTCTCCAGGTGGCGAATGCGATCGTGGGATGGCGCGCTCTCCCCCTTCTTCTGCGGCGGCCAGAACGGATAGCCGAGGCACACGAGCGCGTCGGCACGGACGTCGTCGGCGAGCATGCTCGCGATGCGCCCCCCCATCGACTTGCCGCCGATGGCCAGGCGCGCGGCCGGTGGCAGACGCTCTCGCTCCGCCGCGATGCGCGCGCGGAACGTCTCGAGGAGCACGGGGGCTCGATCCGGCGCACGCGCCTTCCCCGTCTTGCGGCGCTCCTCCATGTACGGGAACTCGAACCGCACGACCCGAACGCCGCGAGCGGCCAACCCCTCCGCCACAACGTTCATGAACGCGCTGTCCATCGGCGCGCCAGCGCCGTGCGCGAACAGGAAGGTCGAAGGGCCTCGGAGCGCCCCCTCCGCCAGAGCCGGCGCGGTCACGATTTCCATCTTGTGTATACTACACGGAACCGCGCCTCCGTCTGCTCGGCTGCACACGCGAGCGTGGACAATCGGCGATTATCGTGCAGAATGCCCGCGCTTTGCGTCAGTCCACTCCGCCGCCGCCCAGCAAGGGTCCCGGCTTCCTCCGAGCGCACAAAGGGAAGCTGGTCGCGTCCGTCATCATCACGGTCTCGATCTGGCTCATGATGCGCAAGGGCGGGCTCGCGCTGGTCCCCGAAGGTGGCAGCTTCAGCCAGGTGAAGTGGTGGACCCTGCCGGCCTACCTCATGATCATGGGCGCCATGAGCTACTTCCGCGCGATGCGCTGGCGGTACCTCCTGCGCTCGTTCGCGGACGTCGCGCCGCGCCGCCTGCTCGCGGTGTCCTGGATCGGCTTCGCCGCCATCATCCTGATGCCGTTCCGCCTGGGCGAGTTCGTGCGCCCGTACATGATCCGCGAGAAGGGAAAGATCTCGCTCTCCAGCGCCACGGGCACCGTCGTCGGTGAGCGCGTTGTCGACGGCCTCTTCCTGTCGCTCGTCCTGGCCGCCGCGCTCATTCTGGTGCCCACGGTGCATCCGCTGCCAGAGACGGTCATCAACCTGAAGGTGTCCGTCGCCTACGTGCGCAAGAGCGGCTTCGTGATGCTGGGCGTGTTCGCGTCGGGCACCGTCGTGCTCATGGCATTTTACTTCGCGCGTGCGTGGGCGAAGAAGCTCACCCTTCTCGTCTTCGGTCTGGTCTCGAAGAAACTCGGAGAGAAGCTCGCAGAGACGGCGGAGAAGCTCGCGAACGGGCTCCACTTTCTGGGTCGTCCTCGGGATGCGCTCCCGTTCCTCGCAGAGACGACCGTCTACTGGGGGCTGAACGTGCTCGGCATGTGGCTGCTCGCATGGGGCTGCGGGGTCGCGCACCCGGACGGCTCCGCGATCACCTTCGGCGAGACCTGCGCGCTGATGGGCATGCTCGGCGTCACCATCCTCATCCCGGGGCCCCCGGGCCTCCTCGGCGTCTTCCAGGTGGGCATCTACGCCGGCATGGCGATGTACTTCAGCGCCGAGATGATCACGGGCCCTGGCTCCGCGTACGTGTTCCTTCTGTACGCCCTCCAGATGCTGTGGACCTTCGGGGCAGCCGCGTTTTTCCTGGTGATCGACCGCAATGCGTTGAGGCAGCTTCGCCAGGCTGAAGAGGACGCCGAGCGCGTCGCCGACGGGGCGTCCGAGTCCATCCTTCCGCCCGCCGCCCCAGACGGGCCCGCGAAGGGGTCCCGAGCGTCCGGCGACGCCGAGGAATAGCGCCCCACAAATTTGGCCCGCCGGGAACAGCTTCGATAAGTGATCTGTGCATGATGCACAGAGCTCACGCGCCTGCTCCCTCTGGTCGCTCTGCACGCGTAAAGCATCGCGGTGCGTTGGCGGTGGTGCTGGGGGTGGTGCTGCGAGGGAGCGTGGTCGGAAGCATCGCAGGGGCGCTGGTCGCGACGGCGATCGTGCTCACGGGACCGGATGCATCCGCAAAGTCGAGCTTCGACTCGGCGTATGGGTTCGACCGCACGTGGAACGCCGCGCTCCGGATGGTCCGCGTGGACATGAACATGAAGGTCACGGAGAAGGACGAACAGAACGGCTACCTGCTGTTCGACTACAAATCGCAGGAGTCAGCGAAGCCTTCCTCTGGCTCGATGGAGTTCATCCGGGGCCGCGACTCGGACTCCGTGCATGTGGTCGTGCAGCTCCCGCAGATGCCGAAGTACCACGAGCAGGTCCTCGTCGACGACCTCGCGCGAAAGCTGCGCAACGAGTACGGCGAGCCGCCGCGCCGCAAGCCCACGCCGTCCACACCGATCGACGCTGGCTCCGACGGAAACTAGAAGCGCGCGCTGCGAGTGGGTCCCTCAGGACCCACGATCAAGAACCTGCGACGGGCCGCGGGACGTTGTCCGCCGGCGATGCCGCACCACCGGCACCGTGCGAGACCGGCGTGCCGGCACCCGCGGGACCACCCTTGCCACCAGCGACGCCCTTGTCCGTGGGCACGTCTTCGCAGCAGCGGAAGCCGATCTGGTAGAACGAGAAGAGCTCCGCGTGCGCGGTCGTCATGGGACGGCAGCGCGTGCGCACCGGGCCCCAGTAGCCGCCCTTCAGGCCGCTCTTGTACGGCGCGCCCGACTCGTTCACGACCCACTCGTCGACGTTGCCGGTCATGTCGAACACGCCGTAGGGGCTGACGCACGACTCGTGTGAGCCCGACGGATCACGCTGGTCCAGGCGCGCGGCCTCGGCATCGCGGGTGGCGGGGTTGCCAAGGGCGACCTCGTTGACCTCCGGATGCGGCTTGTCGATGTTGCAAGCGTCTGCGTTGCGCGCGTAGCCGTACGGGTACGGCAGGTGCTCCTCGCCTTCGCAGGCGACGGTCCACTCGCTGTCGCCGCAGAGGCGCTTGCCGGCGGCCGTGCAGGAGTCCTTCGCCTCGAACCATGTCTTCATGACGACCGGCTTCTCGCCGACCTTGTTCGGCCACTCGTAGCGGTCGATGCAGAAATGCTTCTTCGAGGTCTTCGTCTGGCACTTGCTCGTGGGCGCGAACTCCGCGCAGCGCATCTTCGTCTCGGGGTCGAGCCAGCGAAGGCACTTCTGCTCGAGCCACGGACAGTAGTCGCCCTCGACCTCGACCATGTTGTCCGGGCAGTGGCTCGGGCCAGCGCCGCCGCCGCGCGCAGCATCGGGGACCGGAGTCGCGCTCGGCTTCACACCGATGCCAGCCAGCGTGTCCTCCACGGGCTCGACCGGCGCGCTCGCAAGCGGAAGCACACCGCTCGGCACCGCGACCGTCTGATTCACGGCGGCCGCGGTCGGAAGGCCCGACCAGCCGGACGTCGAATCGGTGGTCACCGACTCGGCCTGCGCCACGGACTCCGCGCCCATGTTCGGCGCGATGACGCCAACACCCAGAGCCACCACCACCCAGCTGAAGACCGCCTGCCGCATTTCGTTGCTCGCCTTCCCAGACGAGTCCCCTTGCTGTCTCACAAGCAATTGGCTCGCCAACCTAAACATCCCGAAATACGGCTCGGAGTGCCGGCCAGACGTCCCCCCAGCCTCCTGCGCGCAAGGCACATGAAACCGGGGAGATAGGCTCTGAAAGCCTGCCCTCGGAATGGTAGTGGGTGCATGTGCGCAAAGTCATCTTTGTGGCAGCCGAAAACGGCCGGCCAGGGGCTGCCCGGATGGAAGCGAAACCCTTCCATGGACTTCCTGAAAACGACCACGCCGTGTCCCTCCGTGTCTGCGTGCACACGGCATCATGTGGGTCGTGGAGATCCCTCTGGCGCCGCGGTCATGGAGGGCGAATCCACGACGATCTTTTGCGCGCGTTCGATCGTTCGCGGCGAAGGCGCGTGCGCAGAGATCTCTACGCAGCGCCGGTGATTTTCGACGCGCGGAGCGGGGGCTCCAGCCACGCGCGGATGGGGTCTCGCCCCATGGACAACGGACCGAGTCCCACCTCGCTGGAACCATGTAGGCGCGTCCGGAGGGAGTGTCGTTTCGAGTGTGCGCCGATGGGCGTTTCACGGTCCAAACCGCGTGGGAATTCGCTAGAGTCCGCGACCGATGACCGAGCCCGTTGAGCCCGCCGCGCCGCCGCCTCCGCCCCCCTCCGGACCGAGCCTGAATCGCATCCCCATCTCCATCCAGGACGAGATGCGAACGAGCTACCTGGACTACGCGATGAGCGTGATCATCGGGCGCGCGATCCCCGATGTCCGCGACGGCCTGAAGCCCGTCCACCGTCGCATCCTGTACTCCGCGTACGAGAAGGGCCTCGTCCCCACCGCCGCGTACCGGAAGAGCGCCACCATCGTCGGCGACGTGCTCGGCAACTACCACCCGCACGGCGACGCCAGCGTCTACGACGCGATGGTGCGTCTCGCGCAGGAATTTTCGATGCGCTACATGCTCATCGACGGCCATGGAAACTTTGGCTCGATCGACGGCGACCCCGCAGCCGCGTACCGCTACACGGAGGCGAAGCTCGCGAAGCTGGCCCTCGAGCTCCTGCAGGACATCGAGAAGGAGTGCGTCGACTTCGGACCCAACTTCGACGACTCGAAGGAGGAGCCGCTCGTCCTTCCCTCGCGCATCCCGAACCTGCTCATCAACGGCTCGGGCGGCATCGCCGTTGGCATGGCCACCAACATCCCGCCGCACAACCTGGGCGAGATCCTCGATGCGACTGTTCACCTGATCAAGAACCCGGACTGCCCGATCGAAGAGCTGATGCGCTTCGTTCCCGGGCCGGACTTCCCCACGGGCGGTCTCATCTACGGGCGCGCAGGCATCGAGGCCGCGCAGCGCACAGGTCGCGGTACGATCCTGATGCGCTCACGCTACGAGGTCGAGAAGATCCAGGGCAGAGGCGACCGCGAGCAGGTCGTCTTCACCGAGATCCCGTACCAGTCGAACAAGGCGAAGATCGCCGCGCGCATCGGCGAGCTCATTCGCGAGAAGAAGATCGAAGGCATCTCCGACGTACGCGACGAGAGCGATCGCGACGGCCGGAAGGTCGGCACGGCCAGCCAGTATCGCCTCGTGGTGGAGCTGAAGAAGGACGTGGTCCCGCAGGTCATCGTCAACCAGCTCTATCGGCAGACGGATCTGCAGTCGTCGTTCGGCGTGATCAACCTAGCGATCGTGCGCGGGCGTCCGGCGGTACTGAACCTGAAGGAGACACTCGCGTGCTTCGTCGAGCACCGGCGCGACGTTGTCACGCGTCGCACCCGGTTCGAGCTGCGTCAGGCCGAGTCACAGCGCGAGCTGACCGAAGGCATGGGCATGGCCACGACGGAGATCGACCTCGTCGTGAAGACGATCCGTCAGGCGCGCGACACGGAGTCCGCGCGCATCGCGTTGATGGCGCTCCCGCTCGCAGGCCTGGAGGCGTTCGTGCGCCGCGCCGGCCGCCCGGAGAGCGAGATCGAAGAGGCGAAGAAGAAGAACCCGTACACGCTGTCCGAGCGGCAGGCGAAGGCGATCCTGGAGATGCGCCTCTCCAAGCTCACGGGGCTGGAGCAAGAGAAGCTCGCGGTCGAGTACGGCGAGCTGTGCAACGACATCGCGCGGCTGCGCGGCATCCTCGCGAGCCAGCCCCTGCTCATGAGCCTCATCGTCATGGAGCTCGAGGAGATCCGTGTAAAATACAACGACCCGCGCCGCACGGAGATCATCGTGGACGCGGGCGAGATCATGGCCGAGGACCTCATCCAAGAAGAGGACATGGTCGTGACGATCTCCCATGCGGGCTACATCAAGCGCACCAGCCCCAGCCAGTACCGTGCGCAGAAGCGCGGCGGCAAGGGCAAGGTCGGGATGGAGGCGCGCGAGGAGGACTGGGTCACGCAGCTCTTCGTGGCCAGTACGCACAGCTACGTCTTCTTCTTCTCGAACCGCGGGAAGGTCTTCGTGAAGAAGGTCTTCGAGATCCCGCTGGCGGCGCGCACCAGCAAGGGCCGCGCGATCGTGAACCTGGTCGGGCTCGAGCAGGACGAGAAGATCGCCGCCATCGCGATGGTGCCGAAGATCGAAGAAGGCAAGTTCGTCGTCACGCTCACGAAGAAGGGTCAGATCAAGAAGACCGAGCTCACCGAGTACGAGAACTTCCGCGAGAAGGGCATCATCGGCGTGAAGATCGAGGACAACGATCAGCTCCTGTCCGCCGCACTGACGGACGGCTCTCGTGAGTTCTTGATCGCGACGAAGCTCGGTCAATCGATCCGCTTCCCCGAGGATCAGGTGAGGCCCATGGGACGCTCCACCGTCGGCGTTCGCGCCGTGGACGTGGCCGACGACGACGAGGTCGTGGGGCTGGCCGTCACGGAGCCGGAGCGCCCGTTCGTGCTGGCCGTGTGCGAGCACGGCTTCGGCAAGCGCACCAACATCGAGGAGTTCCGCATCCAGAACCGCGGCGGCAAGGGCATCATTCTCATCGACGCAAGCGAGCGCAACGGTCCCGTCGTGGACGTCAAGCTCGTGAACGACAAGGACGAGCTCATGCTCATCACGGATCGCGGCCAGATGCTGCGCACGCGCGTCGGCGAGATCCGCGAGACAGGTCGCAACGCCCAGGGCGTGAAGATCATGAGCGTCGAGGACGGCGAGCGCGTCGTTGGCGTGGAGCGCCTGGCCGAGAGCGGCGACGACGCCGACGGTGAGATCGAAGGCGTTCCGGAGGGTGGCTCCACGCCCCCCACGAGCATGCCTCCTTCCACGCCGCCGCCCGATGGCGAGCTGAACTGAGCCAGACAAGGTAGGCATCCTCGTGGCGAAGAGATCCCCAGCGCAGCTCGCGTCAGAGACCACGTTCGCCGCGCTGCGTGGCATGCATCCAGACGCGCACTGCGAGCTGGACCACGGGAGCGCTTTTCAGTTGCTCGTCGCAACGGTCCTGTCCGCGCAGACCACCGACGTCGCCGTGAACAAGGTGACGCCGGGGCTCTTCGCGAAGTACCCCGACGCAGCGAGCCTTTCCAAGGCAGAGCCCACCGACGTGCAGCCGCTCATCGATCGCATCGGCATGTTCCGCCAGAAGGCGAAGAACGTGGTCGGCCTTGCGCGCATCCTGGTCGAGAAGCATGCGGGTGAGGTTCCGCAGTCACTCCCGGAGCTCGTCGAGCTGCCGGGTGTGGGACGAAAGACCGCGAACGTCGTGCTGGGTGTGATGTGGAAGAAGCCAGAGGGCGTGGTTGTGGACACGCACGTGCAGCGGCTCTCGCAGCGATTAGGCTGGACGAAGAAGACGGACCCGGAGGACATCGAGCAGGCGCTCTGCGCGCTCTTCCCCCGCGAGGACTGGGACCCGCTGAGCCACACCCTGATCTTCCACGGGCGCCGCGTGTGCTTCGCGCGGAAGCCAGAGTGCGACAAATGTGCGGTGAAAGAAGCCTGTCCGAGCGCCGGCGACAAGGCCGAGAAGATCGGCCGCAAACCTTCGCGTGGGCCGCGGCCGGCGGCAACGAAGAGCAAGCCCGCAACGAAGAGCAGCAGCAAGACCGCGAAGAAGAAGAGCGCTACTCCGAAGGTCCGAAGCCGTCGCCCGTCAGCGCAGTGACGAGCACTGCGATGAACACGTAGACGACGCTGAAGGGACGATCATTCCTTCTGGCTGCGACGGAACATGGCAACGAGCCGCTCGGTTGCGGAGTACGGATCCAGCTTCTTTTCCGCCACATCGTGCACGGTGCGCGAGAGCTCATCGCCGAGATCGGCGACGGCCGCCTCGATGAGGGCCTCTCTCAGGTACTCGCGCATCTCCTCGCTCTCGCGCGCGAGCGTGCGGTCGCGCCCCGTCTCGGACCCCTTGCCCCACGCGCGGTGGCGCTCGATCTCCGCGACCAGCTCGGCGGTGCCTTCGTCGCGCGAGGCGACGGTACGCAGGATCGGCGGCACCCAGTGAGAGTCCGTCGAAGCTTTGGCCGCGACATCCGCGGACGCCGCCTTCACCGCGCCATGGCCACGCGTCTTGCTCAGCGCGATCATGGCCTCGCCACCGAGCGCCAGCATCAGCTCCAGATCGCGGACCGTGGCATCTGCGCCCTCGCGATCCGCCTTGTTCACGGCGAACACATCCGCCGTCTCCAGCAGACCCGCTTTGATCGCCTGCACGTCGTCGCCCAGGCCCGGCGCCATGACGACCACCGTGGTGTGCGCTGTACGCGTGATCTCGAGCTCGTCCTGGCCTACGCCCACGGTCTCGACCATGACCACGTCGAAGCCGGCCGCGTCGCACACGCGCACCATGTCGCGCGCGGAGCGAGAGAGCCCACCGAGATGCCCGCGCGTGGCCACGGACCGAATGAAGACGCCTTCGTCCGTCGCGTGCCTCGTCATGCGGATGCGATCGCCCAGGATGGCGCCGCCCGTGTACGGGCTGGACGGATCCACGGCGATCACGCACACCGTCTTCTGCTGTTTGCGGAACGCCGCGATCAGGCGATCGGTGAGCGTGGACTTGCCGGCGCCCGGGTTTCCCGTGATGCCAATGATGTGCGCCTTCCCCGTGTGCGGGAACAGGTCCTTCAAGATCTCGATGAAGGCGCCGCTGCGATCATCCACCATGCGCATGGCGCGCGCGATGGCGCGAACATCATGTGCAAGGACCCGCTCGGCCAAGGAATGCATCTGGCACCGGTTCTAGCCCGAGTGGCGCGCCTACTTCAACGTGGCAATCTTCCGCTCGAGAGCGGCCTGATCGACGGGGCCCTGCGCCCGACGCGCGCGATCGTAGGCATTCTTCGCGCTGGTGCTGTCCTGATTGGCGACCAGCGCATCCCCGAACGCCACCCACGCGGGACCCCAGTCGGGGAACTCCTGCGTGGCCTTCTCGCCGAATGCCTTCGCGCTGGTGGGCCGGCCCGCCGCGAGACACGCGACGCTCGCGTTCACGAGCGACGCCGGGTTCGAATGGTCGCCGCCGTACGCGGCCTGGTAGTTCTCCAGCGCGAGATCGATCTCGCCTTTCCGGGCGTACGCATCTGCAAGCAGCTGACGCGCCGCTGCCGAGTTTGCTACCAGCGACAGCGCGGCCTGTCCTTCGCGGAGGGCCTCGTCCAGGCGATTCTCCGCGAGCGCGACGTCACCCATCACCAGGTGCGAGGCGATGTCGGTGGGGTCGATGCGGAGCGCGGTGTCTGCAGCCTTCTTTGCGGGACCAAGGTGGCCCGCCGAGAGCTCGATGGTCGCGATGAGCCGATGCGCCGCGGCGAACGACGGACGCTCCGCGACCGCGCGATTGAGGAGCGCCGTGGGCTCTGGGCCCTTGGGGAGCGTGCGCGCGAGCTCGAACAGTGCGTCCGCGTTGTTCGGGGCGAGCTCCACCGCGCGGCGAAGATGTGCGGAGCCATCCTTGCCTTCCTGCACCAGCAGACGACCCAGCGCGATGTGTGCCGGGAGCGCGTTCGGATCGATCTTGATCGCCGCTTCCAGCTCCGCCTCCGCTTCCGGGTACTTGAGCTCCAGCGCGTACGCGATGCCCTCGCTCGTGTGCAACGAGTAGTCGACGCGGGTCGGAATGTTGGGAAACTTCCGGGCTTCCATGATCTCCGTGTGCGACTCGCTTGCGCGCAGCGTCACAAGCCACGCCTCCGCGGAGCACGCACGACCAAACGCGCCGCCACCCGGCTTGTCGCGTACGATCTGACAGCGGACGATCGCCTGCCCGTTCTCGTGGCGGGCCAGGTGCGCGCGCGCCAGCTCCCAGTGCAGCTCCAGCGCGATCTCGCCGCCGCGGGCGTTCCACATGCCGATGCCCCGACGAAGCTCCACGATCGCCTCGCCGGCGCGGCCTGCGCCTAGCAGCGCGCGGCCGTATTCCAGCCGCGCACGCGGATCGGTCTGGTTCTGCTGGACGGCGGTGCGGCGTGATTCCAGCTCCGACTCCTCCGCGCGCGCCACCCCGGAAACCGACAAGAGCGCCGCGACCACGGCGCAGCACCCGATCCATCGATTCAAGAGAGGCCCCCGGCCGCGCGACACATTGCGCATGATGGATCGAGTAGCACGTCTTCAGCGTCCCTTCGAGAGCATGCCGAGGGCCCAGCGTGCGGCGTCGCGGACGATCTCACTTTCGTGCGCATTTGCCGCGTTTTCCAGGGTTGCCATGGTCGCCCCCCCTTCCCGGCCATTCCGCCCTTCCCCGTCGCGCTCCACCGACGCGTTTCCCAGGACCACCGCCGCGTTCCGCGCGAGCCCGATGCGCGTGGCCCGGTGCACGGGGCTCCCCTCCGCAAGGACGGCGAATTCGGCCGCCGATGCACCAATCAGGTCTCCCAGCGTGGTGTCCGCCCAGCGCGGATGCGGGGAGAATACATCCGTCTTGGCGCCCGATCGCCCGTCTCGCTTCGCGTCGGTGTCCTTGTTGTACGGGCAGACGGTCTGGCAGTCGTCGCAGCCAAAGAGGTTCTCGCCGACCGCGGCGCGCAGCTCCTCTGGAATCGCGGAGCGGAGCTCGATCGTCAGGTACGAGATGCATCGGCGCGCGTCGAGCACACGGGCCTCGACGATGGCGTCCGTGGGGCACTCCTCGATGCAGAGCGTGCAGGAGCCGCAGCGATCGGCGATGGGCTCATCGGGCGTGAGCGCCAGCGTCGTCACCACCTCTCCCAGCAAGACGAAGCTCCCCTGCCCCGGCACGATCAAGAGCCCGTTCTTCCCGATGAACCCCAAGCCCGCGCGCGCCGCCCATGCGCGCTCGAGCACCGGTACGTCGTCGAGCAATGGCCGCGCGGTGATGCCTTCGCCCAGCGTGCGAACGAACGCCGCGAGCTGCCGCAGCTTCTTGCGCACGCCGTTGTGATAGTCGCGACCGCGCGCATACCGCGCGATGTGCCGCGCGAGCGGCGGGTCCTTCGCCAGGTCCTCTTCGCTGCGGTCGTAACGGCGCGCGACGCAGACGACCGTGCGAGCCCCCGCCAGGATGTCCTCCGTGTCGAGTCTCCGTCGCACGAGACGATCCGAGGCGAGGTAGCCCATCTCGCCGTGCATCTCCTGCGCGAGGAAATGCTCATAGCGCTCGAAGTCCGCAAGAAGTGGCTCGTCCGCACGCGCGAAGCCCACGGCGTCGAAGCCGAGCGCGCGAGCCTTCTCGCGCACGCGGTCCTCCAACCGAGAGGACATTGAGACACGGCCGGGCTTCTGCACTGGTTTGTCCGTGATTATCCTCCGTGGCTTGTCGCTTTGAAACTGGAGCTTTCGATGATCTCTCGCCTCGCCCGACTCGCCCTCATCACCAGCCTCGCGGCCTGCTTTGCGCCCGCGTTCGCATGCTCCAGCAGCAAGGCGACCGTGTACACCGAAGCCGGTGCCGGGGGCTCCTGCGCGACTCCGCCCGTCCTGAACGACGCCGACTTCTGCAAGTCCTGCTCGTTCGCGGCGAACGCAGCCCTGGACACGTGCAAGGACCCGCGGGTGGTGAACGCGTGCTGCGTCTACACGGCTTCGCCCACGAGCGAGATCGAGCGCGGAACGGGCCTCCACTACTTCTCGTCCACGGATGCCACCGTCGACCTTGGCTGCCTCGCGGCGCCTCCGACCGCGGGCCCAACGAAGACCGTGACGCTGAAGGGCAACGTTCGCTTGTTCTCGGGCGGCGGGGATTCCGCGAACGTGAAGATCGAGATCTACACGCAGGGAGACAACGGCGCGCTCGGCACGCTCTTGGGCACGGCGTTCACCACTGCCAAGGATGACACCAAGGACCCGGCCACAGTCGAGACCTGGTCCACGAAGTGCCCCGCAGACGGCTGCAAGCTACGCAGCTACACCTACGCCGGCGTTCCCACCGAGACTCCGCTGATCATCAAGACGAGCGACGCGAGCGGCAAGGCGACGCAGTGGGCTGACCTGTACGACTACAACGTCTACATCTCGAACACGGGCGTCGCCGCTGACAACACGGCGAAGTATGATCCGTCGTGTGTCGCGTCCGAAGACGTGAACACTGTCGCGGCCGCCGCTGGTGGCTTCGCCATCGACCCGACCAAGGGCGTCCTCGCCGGTGAGGTCCACGACTGCAACGACGTGCGGCTCGCCGGCGCCACGGTCGACACCGACGTGGCTCACGACTCCAACGTCTTCTACTTCGGCGAGAACGAGGCGAACCCGCTGCCCGACCAGTCGCGCGCGGCACTGGGCACCAGCCACCTCGGTCTGTTTGGCATGCTCAACATCTCTGCGGGCACGCCCATCAAGATCAGCGCCGTTGGCCTGGTCGGTGGCAAGACCGAGCTGCTGGGGACGTACACCGTCCAGACCTTTCCTGGCGGGGTCACGGCGCTCTCGTTCCGCGGCCGCCGCCCCTATCAGAAGTGACGGCCGCAGTGACCCAGAGCCCCGCGCACCCTCTTGCCACCACGCGCGATGCGCTCTTTCACGGGGCGCTCGCGCTCACGCAGCCCGCCGACGGCTATCGCGTGAACGTGGACGCCGTGCTGCTGGCTGCGTTCGCCGCGGGCGGCAGGCCTGGGCGGCGCGCGTGCGATCTGGGCGCGGGCGTCGGCGCTGTGGGCCTTTCGCTCTTGCACCTGGGTGGCGCAGAGCACGTCACGTTCGTGGAGGCGGACCCATTCACTGCGGAGCTCTCCGCAGAGAACGCGAAGACCAACGGCTTCGGCTCGCGCTCGCAGGTCTCCATCACTGACGTGCGCGACTTCGCCGCAGAGGCCGACGGCACGTACGATCTTGTCGTGGCCAACCCGCCCTACGTCGCGGTGGGAACGGGGCGGGTTCCACAGAACCCCGGCCGCGCGCGTGCGACGGTCGGAGCCCTGGATGACTTCGTGTTCGCAGCGCGCAAGCTGACCGGCGCGCGCGGCCGCACGTGCTTCTCGTACCCCGCGCAGAGCCTGGGGACGATGTTCTCGTTGCTGGAGTCGTTTGGTCTTTCTCCAAAGCGCGCGCGGTTCGTGCACGCGACTGGGAGCAAGCCTGCGCGTCTTGTGCTCGTCGACGCGCAGCCGGGGCGCCCTGGTGGGCTCACGATCATGCCGCCGCTGCTCGAGCGCGACGATGCTGGTGTGTCCGAAGAGCTGGCGCTCCTGTTCCGCGCACCACGCGCGCTGCGACCGGCGCGCTGAACGAGCGCGGCTCGGGAATCCGGCTCAGAGGATCTGCGGCTCAGAAGACCTCCGCCTCAGAAGATCTGCGGCTCCGCGAGATCTGGACGGTGGCGCGCGACGATCCGCGAAAAGGCCTCCTTGTCGAACGCGGTGAGCAGCGCGGCCTCCGGCGTGATCTTGCCGCCTGACATGAGCCGCTCCAGAGCCATGTCCAACGTCTGCATGCCCTGCCCCTGGCCCGCCTGCATCAGGGCCGGCAGCTTCTCCGTCTTGCCCTCGCGGATGGCGGCGGCAGCGTCCTTGCTTCCGGAGCCCGCGAGCACCAGCGTCTCGTGTGCGAGCACGAGCTTCCGCCCGTCCTGCGTAGGGACCAAGCGCTGCACCACGACGCCCGCCAGAACGTCCGAGAGCAGATTGCGCGCGCGCGGAAGGTCTGCCTCCGCGAAGGAGGCAAAAAGGCGCTCCACGACGGAGACCACGCTGCCGCCGTTCATGCACGCGAAGACGGGAAGCTCCGTCGCCGCGAGCTCCACCGCGGCGCGAATCCCGCTCTCTCCTGAAAGGTTGTAGATTGCACACAAATCTGCGTCGTCGGTGGCGACCTGCTTGATGGCAGAAGCCAGGTCCAGCGCATCGCGCTTGACCTCACGCTGCGTGAAGATGGAGCGATTGGGCTCGAAGATCGATTCGACCGTGTCTTCGATCGTGACGACGCTGCAGCCGCGCGAGCGGTTCACTTGCTCGAGCATGGCGGACAGCGTGGACGACTTTCCGGAGCCAGCGGGCCCGGCAATGATGACGAGCCCGGAGCGCCGATCGGAGAGACGCCAGAGCACCTCCGGCAGCCCCAGCTCCGACAGCGTCAGGATCTTCGGCGGAAGGAGCCGGAACACGGCCTCGAGGCCGGAGGAGACCGTGCCGTAGCGAACCCGGAAGCGGCTGGCCTTGAGCGTGTGGGTGAAGACCAGCTCGTGCTTGTCGGAAAGCTCCGCGGCCTGAACGGGTGTCAGCAGCTCGAGAAGAATGTTCTCCACGTCGCGACGCGACGTCACCTGCTCAGATGCCGGTGCGAGCTCGCCGCGCACACGCGCGAGCGGCGGGTAGTCCGGCGCGATATGGAGGTCCGTGCCGCCGAGTGAGAGGAGAGCTTCGAGGAGCGTGTCGACCTTTGCCATGGTCAGCCCTTCTTCCCCGCGCGCGCGGCACTCACGAGCGCATCGAAGTCCTGAGGCGAGAGCGCCACTGGCCGAGCGAGGTCGACGGGGACCTCACCATCGTGGACGAGATCGGCGAGCGCCTCCTCGAGGCGGACAACGCCGAGCGGCTTGCCCTTGGAGAGCAGCGTGGGAAGGAGCGACCACTTCGCGTCGCGGATGATCGTGTAGAGCGCGATGCTTTCGGGCAGGACCTCGTGGGCGGCGAACAGCTTCGTGCGGTCCGCGCTGGGCACGAGACGTTGACCGAGCACGAGACGCAGCGTGCTCGCGAGCGTGGCGCGCGTGAGCATCTGCTCTTGCACCGGAAAGCTCTCGACGAGGCGCTCGAGCGCGCGACCGGTGCTCTTCGCGCGCATCGTGGCGATCACGAGCCGGCCTTCCTCGGCGGCAGCGAGCGCAAGTCGCATCGTGCCTGTGTCCTCGACGTTGCCGATGCAGATGACGTCCGCGTCTGCCTTCACTGCCGCCGCGACGGCGCTGCCATAGCTTCGCGCGTGCACGCCGACATCCACGTGTGTGATCAGGCTGCGCTTGCGCGGATGTACGAACTCGACGGGCGCATCGATGACGACGACCCTGCGCGCAGAGCTCTCGTTGATGGCGTCGATGATGGCAGCCGCGGTGGTGGTCGCGCCGTGTCCCTTCGGACTGGTCACAAGCACGAGGCCGTGTGCGGCACGCGACAGGGAGATCGCGCGCTCTGGGAGCTCGAGCGCGCCAAGAGCCGTGTTCGACGGAATGAAGCGGATGGAGACGTGTGTGGTGCCGCGCGCGCGCGCGAGGTGCACACGCAGGCGCCCTGCCGCAGGATGCTCGACCACGAACATCGCCGCGCCTTCGCGACGGAACTGAGGCGCAGCGGACGCCGGTAGCAACGAATCAGCGACGCCCGCAACGAGCTCCAGCGGCACCGCCTCGGAGAGCGGCCGGAGCTCGCCGCCGATGCGCGCCATCGGGGCGCGGCCGCCGACGAGGTGTAGGTCCGTCGCGCGTTCGGCCTTGGCTTTTGCCAGCAGAGCCTCGACATCCACGTTGCCTTGCTTCGGCAACGCGAAGATCACCGCGCGTTCGACGCTGGGGTCGTCGCCGATGGGATCGAGGGTCCCGAAATTCTGCGCGAGCTCCGTGCTCGGGATCTGAGCGGATGCGATGGGTCCGACGTTGGTGGGGGTCATCGGCGCGAGGTCGCGCACTGACTCGCGCACGGGCGGGACAGGCACACCGGACGAGGCCACGGGCGCGGCAACGGACGACGCGGGCTCGACCCCCAGCGGCGCCGCTTTCGCGGGGATGGACGGGGGCATCGACGCAGGCCTGCTCGATGCAACGCCGCGCTCTTGCTCCGAGAGCGGCGGGGCTACGAGCGTATGGGAGTCACCTATCTGACCAGTCTCCGTCGGCGCATCCCAGGCCTCCCACGTTGGCGGGGCACCAGCGACTGGCTCGACTGCGGGTGGCGGTGCCGCCGGAGGGGGAGCGGGAGCAGGCGGAGGTGGGGCTGGTGGAGGCGGCGCTGCCACGACGGGCGGCGGTTCCGGAGGCAGCGAGGGCCGGCGCGCCGGAGGCGGATTCTCCACCAGAACAAAGCCCGTCGGTGTGTCGATGCGCTTGGGTCCCGCGGCCGGAGGCGGGGGCGGCGCCGGCGGCACACCTGCCCGATGGCCCTGGAGGGACGGCGACGTTCCCGTGGGCAAGCGGGGCTCGCGCGGCGGGGGCGGCGCCGCTGCGGACACCTGCGGGGCCGAGCCGGGCGAAGGCGGTGGCACCGGCAGCGGGACAGGCGCCACCGCAGCGGGCTTCGTCGTAGGCGACTGCGGCTGGTTCTGTGCAGCCGCCTCGCGCGTGCGCGCGGGCTTCGGACGCGGGATGTCCTCCGAGTCACCCTGCGCAGGCGGAGGCGGCGCAGGCGCGCCCCGACTCGGATCGGGCGAACGCGCGACGACCGGCGGGAGCTGGATGGGCTGTATCGGCGCTGCGGGTGCTGCTGCTACCGGCGCGGGGGATGCCCCGGCTGCTGGACCGGGCGCTGTGGCGGGGGGGGCCGAAGGCACAAGCGGGGCCGGTGGCGCAGAGCCCGCAGCAAGCGCCGCCTTTGCAGCCTGAAGCGCCTCAGGGGACGTCCGCAAAGACACCGCGCTCGGCGCGAACGTCTGCACCGTGGGCTCGTTGTCGTCGTCGTCACCAAAGGCCAGCGGCTCGGGAGAAGACGGAGGAGAAGACGGAGGAGGAGGCGCCGGAGCAACGGCGGGCATGGCCCCTGACGGACGCGCCGCCACGGAGGGCATGGCTTGCGACGCGCGGGGCGACGCGGCACCGCCTGCGCCCGTGGCCTGCGCGGCTTGCGCGACCGGCCGTTGCGCCATCACATTGGTGTCCGAGTCGTGCTTCCTGTCGGCAGACGGACCACGTGCCTCTGGAGCCGCACGCGAGAACGTTTGCTTCTTTGCCTCTGACTTTCGCTCCACCGCTGGTGCTGCAGGCATGACCGCTGGTGCCGGACCTGCACCGGACACGGAGGCCGGGGAAGAGCCGCCAGAGGAGCGTCCTTCGACAGCCGGAAGCTTCGCCCGTACTTCGACAGCCGGCGAGGGAGCAGGCGGACGCGCCTCGACGGCCGGCATCTGCGGTGCCGACTGGCGCGTACCAACCCCGGGCTCGCGGCGCGCAACCGTGAAGCGCGCTTGCACGACCTTCTCGCGCATGATCGCCGCGATCGCGATCACGCCAACGCCATCCAGGCGGGACGTCCATTGCGTGGGTTTCGCTGACAGGCTCTCGACGTAGCGGCTGCCGCCCATGGCGACGAGCATCTCGAGCACGGCGTCCGTGCTCGGCGCCTTGTCATCCACCGGCTCGAACTTCCCGCCGATGTTGACGCTAGGAAGCCGATTCGACACGAGCCCGAACTCCAGGACCTCGGGCCTCGACAGATTCCGGAGCATCTCCTCGATGGTCTTCATCAGGCGGAACGTGGGCACAAAAACCCACCCGAACCGCTAGACTACACCAACGAGAAACAGGCTCGCGGAATTATTCGACACTTCGATAAGGAGTCGGGTCGGGTCAGGCCGCTCAGGTCGCGTCAGGTCTGGGCCGGAGCCGCGCGAAAGGCCGTACGGCCGGCATACCGGGCACCCGCGCCCAGCTCGTAGTCGATGCGAAGCAGCTGGTTGTACTTCGCAACCCGATCCGACCGCGACAGGCTTCCCGTCTTGATCTGTCCCGCGTTCGTGGCGACGGCGAGGTCCGCGATGAACGCGTCCTCCGTCTCGCCCGAGCGATGGCTGATGATCGAGCGGTAGCCCGCCTCGCGCGCCATGTGGATCGCTGAGAGCGTCTCCGTGAGCGTGCCGATCTGGTTCAGCTTGATCAGGATCGCGTTCGCGTAGCCACCGTCGATCCCGCGCTTGAGGCGCGTCACGTTGGTCACGAAGAGATCGTCGCCCACCAGCTGCACCTTCTTGCCGATCTTGTCGGTGAGCTTCTTCCACGTGTCCCAGTCGTCCTCGGCGCAGCCGTCCTCGATCGACACGAGTGGATACTTCTGCGCGAGCTTCTCGTACGTCGCGATGAGCTCGTCGCCCGAGATCTGCTTCTTGTCGAACGTGTAGCTGTTCGCCTTCTTGTCGTAGAACTCACTCGCCGCGCAGTCGAGCGCCAGGAACACGTCCTTGCCGGGCGTGTACTTCGCGTCCTCGATGGCCCGCACCAGGACCGCAAGCGCCTCCTCGTTCGATCCGAGGCGCGGCGCGAAGCCGCCTTCGTCACCGACAGAGGTGGTCAGGTTCTGCGACTTCAGGATCTTCTTGAGCGACGCGAAGATCTCCGCGCCCGCGCGCAACGCCTCCGGGAACGTCGAAATGCCCGCGGGGACGATCATGAACTCCTGGATCTCGAGCCCGTTGTCCGCATGCGCGCCGCCGTTGATGACGTTCATCAGCGGCGTGGGAAGCACGTTCGCCTGCGCGCCGCCCAGGTAACGCCAGAGCGGGAGTCCAACCGCGTCGGCCGCGGCGCGCGCCGTTGCCATGGAGATGCCGAGGATGGCGTTCGCGCCGAGCTTGGCCTTGTTCGGCGTGCCGTCGGCCTGGAGCAGCACGCGGTCGACCTCTGCCTGGTCAAGCGCATCGAGTCCGATGATGGCGGGGCCGAGCACGGCGTTCACGTTGTGCACTGCCTTGAGCACGCCCTTGCCGAAGAAGCGCGCTTCGTCGCCGTCGCGGAGCTCGATCGCCTCGTGTTCGCCGGTGGACGCGCCGGAGGGGACGCACGCGCGGCCGTGGCCGGACTCGGTCTGGACCTCGACCTCGACCGTCGGGTTGCCGCGTGAGTCGAGAATTTCCCGTGCAAGGACTGCGTTGATCTCGGTCATGGTCACGCCGATCTAGCACGCGGCGGGGGGCGCCAAAAGGGTCGCGTAGAAGGCGCCCACTTCCTCCAGCGTTGTCAGACGTCTCGCATTCGGGAGCCCACGCACGAGCACCTTTCCGTAGCCCTTCGTGGCGAGACGCGGATCAAGGACGGCGACGACGCCCGCATCCTTGGTGCTGCGAATGAGCCGACCAAAACCCTGCTTCAAGGACAGCGCGGCCTCCGGAAGTGCGTAGTCGGCGAAGGGACTCTTTCCTTCCGCCTCGAGGCGCGCGGAACGAAACATGGTCAGCGGATCCGACGGGACCGCGAACGGGATCTTGTCGAGCACCACGAGCCGCAGCGCGCGACCGCGGACGTCGACGCCCTCCCAGAAGCCCATCGTCGCGACCAGAACGTTGTCCTCACGCTCGCGAAAGCGGCGAAGCAGCTCCTCCTTGGGCATCTCGCCTTGCACGAGCAGCTCGCCGGGGACGTGTCCCTCGAGCCCGCGGGCCAGGATGGCGCGCATGCGATGCGACGTCGTGAGCACGAAGGCTCCGCCGCCGGAGAGCGCCACGAGCTCGCGCGAGCGCTTCTGCGCCGCGATCTCGTACGAGGGTTCGCGCGGGTCGGGTAGATCATCCGCGACATAGAGTCCCGCATGCGTCTGGTAGTCGAACGGCGAGTCCACCTTCAACGTGGCGGAGGCCGCGGGCGCCCCGAGCCTGTCACGCAGGAAGTCGAACGTGCCCTTCTGCGTGGTGAGCGTGGCGCTCGTGAGCACCACTGCCGGGATGCGCTCGAAGAGGAGGCGCGACAGCGTGGGACCGATCTCCACGGGGCTGGTGCCGATGGAGATGCTGCGCTCCGTGGTCTGCACCCAGCACACGGCGCCGCTCCGCTCCTCCGCGCCACCGCCATCGCAGATGCGCGCCAGCATCGCGCGGAGCTCGTCGACGCGACCGGCAAGACGCTCGGAGGCTCCATCGACCGACTTTTCGAGCGCAAGCGCCGTGAGCAGCTCCAGTCCGGTGTCGAGCGCGAAATAGGCTTCTTTTGCTGCCTTTGGAAGCGCATCCGAGCGCAGCACCGCGCGCTCTTCGGCACCGCTCGGTCGCGGAAGCGCCCCGAAGAACTGCTCCCCTGCGCGAAGCAGACCGTCCGTGGCGCGCGTGGCGTCTGCAAGTGGAACGCCACTGGCGACGAGCGTGCCCTTCGCGTCACGCGCGAGCCGTGCGAGCTTGGCGTTGGAGACGGAGAAGCCAAAGAACTCGGTCGCGATGTCCTCGATCTTGTGCGCCTCGTCGAAGATGACCGCGTCGTACGCCGGAAGCGCACCAGAGAAGGCCATGCCCGAGCGACGCAGCGCCAGATCGGCGAAGAAGAGGTGGTGGTTCGTCACGATCACGTCCGCAGCCTCGGCGTCGCGCCGCATGCGTGTGACGAAGCATTCGTCGTAGTGCTCGCACATGGGCCCCACGCGCGTGTCCGGTGATGAAGCGACGTCCGCCCACGCCGACGCGCCGTCGCGTAGCCACGACAGCTCCGACTTGTCACCGCGCGCGGTGCTCTTGCTCCACTCCGCGATGCGCCCGATGTCACCGGCATGCGGATTTCCGGGCGCGAGCCGCGCCTCCCCTAGCCTCCGCAGGCAAAGGTAATTGCCAAGGCCCTTCGCCTCTGCGATTCGTGGAAATATTCCGCGCGTGGCCAGCACCCGCGTGGCGATCACCGCGTCCTTGTCGACGATCTGCCTGAGCAGCGCGTTGGTGGCCGTCGCGATCACCACCTTCTTGTGCGTGAGCCCCGCGGCCAACAAGTACGCCAGCGTCTTCCCCGTCCCAGTACCGGCCTCCACGAACAGCGTCTCGTCACGCGAGAGTGCCGCGAACACCGCCTCGGCCATCTCCACCTGGCCCGGCCGTGCCTCGAAGCCCGAGAGCGCCTGCGAAAGCTCCGACGTGGCGCCGAAGAGCGCGCGCATCGGTGATGCCTGCTCGTCAGCGCGCGCTCCAGAAGGCTCGGGTTCCGGGGCGCTCATCGGGCGTTTTCTAGTCGAAGTCGAGCAGGGAGGGTACGCTTCCCTTTTGGATGCGCGAAGTACGCAAGAAGAAGACTGAAGCCCGCGCACCGGGCCTCCCGGCGTCCGCGCCGGCCTCGTCGACATCGTCCACCGTGGTGGAGCTCTCGCTCTCCATCGCGAAGGACGGCCTGGGTCTCTCGCTCTCCGCGCCGGTGCCGCTGGGCCCCCTCGAGGCGCTCGAGCTCTCGTTCATGCTGCCCGGCCTGAAGTTCCCGCTGGACGTGTCGGGCGGCGTCGCGCGCTTTCGTCACCGACGCGGCACCATGGCGCGCCTGCTGCTTTCGCTGTCGTACGAACGCCTGGCCGCGTTCGCGCGCGAGCAGCTCCCTGGCGTGCTCTCTCCGCGCCCGCCCGAGGTGACCGTCAGCGCGAAGCACGACGTCATCTCGATCGCCCTCTCGTGCCCCGACACCATGCGCGCCCTCGCGTTCGACGTGGCGCCGAAGAGCCGCGGAAGGACCCTCGTTCTGGTCATGTCGCAGGCGCGAGGCGCGAGGCTCCCGACGTCGGCAACAGCGCTTGCGCTCGGGGCGTTCGCAAGGCTCGTGTCGTCGCACGGCCGCGTGGAGGGTGCCATCGCCACCTTCGACGACATCCCTGATGTGGTGGCCCGTGCCGTGCTGCCCGAAGCAGGCGCGCGGGTGCCCGATGCCGGCTCGCTGCAAAGCATGCAGTTTACATGGAATACCCTCGGCGTGCTCCTGCGCTTGTCGGAGGATCCCGACCCCCGCGAGGCCAGCGCCCGCGCCGCGCTCGACCTGGAGTCCGCCGCGCTCTCGCGCGACGCAGACGTGCTCTTGCTCTCACGCGACACCGACAAGGCGCGCCAGAAGCTCCTCCATCTGCTGTCGCTGGCGCCGCGGTCGCCTGCGCTTTGCGTGCGGCTTGCGGAGATAGACGC
>JBBRNJ010000083.1:0-37886 GCA_038230375.1 Polyangiales bacterium
CGATGCGCGGGACGCGGAACTTGTCGGCCTGGCGCCAGACCGTCTCGGTCTGGGGCTCGACTCCGTTGCCGCCGTCGAGAACGGCGACCGCGCCGTCGAGGACGCGCAGCGAGCGCTCGACCTCGATCGTGAAGTCGACGTGGCCGGGGGTGTCGATGATGTTGATCCGGTGGCGTACACCTGCGTGCGGTCCCTCGACGGGAGCCCAGAAGCAGTTCGTGGCGGCCGAGGTGATCGTGATCCCGCGCTCCTGCTCCTGGACCATGTAGTCCATGGTCGCGGCGCCATCGTGGACCTCACCGATCTTGTAGTTCACGCCCGTGTAATAGAGAACGCGCTCCGTCGTCGTGGTCTTGCCCGCATCAATATGGGCCATGATGCCGATATTGCGGGTTCGTTCGATGGAGTAATCGCGAGGCACGGTGAAGGTTCTCGGTGGTGGTTCGTTCGGAAGGTTGTGGAGATGAGGTTGGAGAGGAGGTTCGAGGGCAGGATGCAAAAAACCCCCTCTGGACCTCTTCACTGCTTTGTTCGCAGCGAAGGCCGGGATAACCCGGTCATTCGGCCAGAGAGGGTCCAGGGCAGTCGGGCTGGGATCGCGAGGATCGCCGAGCTCCAGAGGTGACCTGGTCCTTTATGTCGGGAAAAGCATCGTCGTTTGCGAGAAAATCCTCGGTAAAATGAAGGGAGCTGGCTTTTAGCCGCGCCAGGGAGTGGTCTCAAGGCACCCTCTGTCCCCCTGACCCCGAGCGTGAACCCAACATGCCCGCCCCGTCCGTGCGCTTGGAGCTCCGCTCAGGTCCCGCTCAATCTCATTCGCGCAACAGTGTTCTTTTCTAGGCGTTCGGGGTTGCACGAGGTCACTTCGCCTTCTAGAAGCCCCGTCCGCCTGCACGCTCTGCTGGCTCTGGACGTCGCTCGTCAGGAAACTCGGGGGAATCTACGTGACTCAATCCACCAACTTCGCGCTCTCGCTCGACACGCTCGGGCCGGAAGAGGCTCGCGATCTCGCCCAGGAGCTCGAGAGCGCGCTCGAGGGTACCGGGACCCACGCGATGCTGCGGATGACATCTGCCGTCGCCGCGGCCGTTGTGCTGCGCGAGGTCGTGGTGTTCCATGGGCTCTGCGCATTCGCAGAAGCCCGTGGCCTCACCGATGTCCGCGCGAGTGGCGTCAGAGTCGCGGCCGCCTTCGCCCACCCCTCGCCCGAGGACACGCGCGATGCGCTCACGCGCCTCATCACGGCGGCGCTCGAACGCGGTCTTCGCATGGTACCGAGCGCGCGCACGGAGCGCGTCGACCCCCTGCTGCATGCATGCGCGGACATCGTCGAGCTCGTGAATGCGATCTCGACATGGCGCTTCGGCATGCACCCCGAAGCCGAGCAGACGGCGCAGACGCCGGTCCCGGTCTCCGCAGAGGTCGAGACCCCGAGCTCCGACGGTCGGCGCCGCCTCACGCGCGACTTCGAGGTGAGCCCGCCGAACGCAGCCCCGTTGCCCGGCACCACCAGGCATACGGATGCGCCTGGCTCGGGTGACCGTCCGGTCGCGCCGCGCTCCACGATGCGCCCCAGCCCTGCGCGATCGACGCTGCGCCCCACGTCTCTCTCGCAGTCCGACATCGACAAGGATGCCGTTCTGATCCCGCGCACGCAGGTCCGTGATGCGCAGGGCCGGCCGCTCAAGAAGAAGTGGTGATGCCGTCGCACCGCGCATTTTCGCGCTAGAAGACGAGCGCTGACGCCTGCGCGCTAGAACAGGAGCGCGAGGAGCTGGCTGCGGAGGGGCTCCGCGCACTTCTCCGCCTTCGCCTTCACCAGGGAGCGACCGTCACTCGGCGCGAGCAGGAGCGTCGCGCGCGCGAAGGCGACGATCGCCGTTGGCCCGGCTTTCCCGCCGCGAACCATCGAGAGCATCGCGTCGCCCTTGGAGAGCGCGTTGGCGACCAGGCGCGTTGCGGTTGCGCGCGCGGCCGGCCCCGTCACGGTGAGTGCTTCGGCCGCTGCGATCCGCAGGTCGTCGGACGCGGGCGCGGAGCCTTCAAGGATGCCCTCGACCTTGCGCACGACGAACTCGTCCACACCGTTGAGCGCGCGGAGGCCCCGCAGCGCGGCGATGCGCGTGAGCTCGTCTTGCGACTGGAGCGACGCAAGCACCACGGGCATGGCGCGCAGACCGAGCACCGGGATGATGCCGATCACCGCGTTGCGCGCGATCTCGGGAGGGTCGACGATGCGCCCATATCGCAGGAGGACCACGCCAAGCGCCTCGTCTGGTTGCGCCGGCACCGCACGCAACAGGTCGTCGGCGAGCGCCGGATCGCTCAGCTGCGCGTGTTCGTTCGGAAGGAGCTGCTCGAGGGCCCCGCGGATCACGGGCGACGCGTGCACGCCGAGCTTCTGCATCGCAACGACGAAGCGCTCTCGCGCTTCTGGCTGACGCTGCTTGAGGCGTGCGGAGTAGAGCGCGTGCGCCCCCGACACCTGGGCCCACGAAAGGACTGCGTATGCGGCCTCCTGTGGCTCGGCGCGGTCCGTCAGGAGCTTCTCGGCAAAAGGTTGTAGCGCGACCGGATCGGCCAGTGTGTGAAGCAGCGCGAGCGCGCGCCCACCGGCGGACCCCGGCACGACCGCCCCAGGGCCGAGCCGCTTTGCGTCTTCGCCGTAGATCGCGGCCATCACGCGGATGACATGACCGAGCGCGGTCGCCTCACCCTTCTTCACGAGCGTCTTCACTGCGACCTCGAGCCGCTCCATCTCGGCACCGAACTCCGCGCCGCCGCGCATCATGGCGATCGCGTTGAGTCGCTCCACCGGCGACGCCATCAGCTCCGACGCGAGCACGTCGGCCTCGTGGTACGCGCCGGCTTCGACCGTGGCCGCGACGGACGTGAAGAAGTTGTCGTAGCTGGTCTTCGTGTCCTCCAGCCAGTCCGCACGACCACCGCCATCAGCGGCAACCGCGGGAGGAGGCGCAGGAGCAACAGGCGCGGGCGGCGGCGGCGCGCTTGGCGACTGTTGCACGTTGCGCGGGCTGACCTTGCCAGGGCTCGGCGAGTCATTGGGCGCCCGCGCAACGGTGAGCAGGTCCCTCAACGCATTCCGAAACTCGCGCGCGTTCGCAAAGCGCTCAGCCGGGGCCTTCGCGATGGCCTTGAGGATGACCGCCTCCAGCCGTGGGTCCATGTCCTTCAGGTAGTCAGACGGCGGTGGCGGCGCAGTCATGATGTGCTGGCGCGCGAACTCGACCGACGACGTGCCGGTGAAGGGCAGCTTTCCCGTGCAGAGCTCGTAGAGCATGATGCCGCACGCATAGACATCCGCGCGGCCGTCCGTGGGCTGTCCCTGGCATGCCTCGGGCGACATGTACTCGGGCGTCCCAGCGACGCCCTGCTCGTTCTCGTCGCTCGTCGGTTGGAGCGCGATGCCGAAGTCGCAGACCTTCACGACCTCAACGGGGTGACCGTCGTCGTCGTGACCTGCGACCAGCATGATGTTCGCGGGCTTGATGTCGCGATGGACGATCCCGCGTGCGTGCGCGTGCCAGAGACCGGCGCACACCTGCACGAGCAGCTCGATCGCACGGGTGGGCTGGAGCTTGTGCTCGCGATCCAGAAGATCCTGGAGCGACATGCCATCCAGGAACTCCATCGACAGGTACAGAAGGCCGTCGGGCTCCTGACCGAAATCGATCACCCGGATCAAGTTCGGGTGATCGAGCTTGCTCGCCGCGAGCGCCTCCGCATGGAAGCGCTGACAGAAATCCAGATCTGCCTCCATGCCGTTGCGCAGCACCTTCACGGCGACCTCCTTGTGGAGGTCGCGATGCTTGGCCCGGTAGACCGCGCCCACCGCACCCGAGCCGAGCTTCAGCTCGATCTCGAGCTTGCCGCCTGCGAGCGAGCGGCCGACGAGGTCGAGGGTCTTGCTCTTCGGCCCGCGCGAGCCTGCAAGGTCGGAGCTGTGCTTCTCCGACAGCTTCGGCTGATCCCAGTGCCGGCCGGCAACCGAAGGCTTCTTCCCGTCCTCGTCGTCGTCGTAGTCCTCCGCCGGGTGCGGCTCGTGCGCGGGTTGCGGCACACTGTCGCGCTTGGTGCCCTCCGCGTAAGGTCGGAGCTTCAGCGGATAGCCTTCGGGCTCGGGCGGCCCGAGTGGCTGCGCGAAGAACAGCGTGGCCTTGTCCGTCTCGGGGATGTGGACCTCGAGGATGTGCTCGCCGCGATCTGCAGGCGCGCTGAGCAACGGGACCAGGACCGAGCCCTGAGATAGTGCGATTCCATTAAGAAAATCGAGCGCGCCCTGGTTGGCCAGGTCCGCCACGATGATCGGTAGGAGCGCGTTGTCTGTCGTGAGTCCCAAGTGTCCTCGGCGCCTGCACGTTCTCGTACGAACAGTGCAACCTACATCTCTCGAAGAGAGTCCTAAGGATAGGCGTCGTCAGGTTCGATGGGTAGGGACAATCGAAACCGGCCGCCCATGGTGGTCGCTGGGGCGCCAGGGTGCGCGGACGGCGCACCAAAATGGTGCACTTCTGGGTTCGAGGTCGCCTGGTTCCGCAGAGCGTGAGGTACCCTCGTCAGGTGGGAGGAGGCTTTGCATGCGGCATGTGCTGATGGGATCGCTCGTGGTCATGATGGCGGGCGCCGGCTTTGCGGCCGCGTGCGGCGACGCCGGCGGGACCGACAGCCTCGGACCGGGAACCGGCTACGGGAATGACGGCGGTGGTACGGACGAAGCCGGCAACCCGGTCACCAGCGACACCGACGGCGGGACCGACAACGGCCTCAACACCAGCGGCAAGGGCGCGGGCACTGGGGCCGCCACGGGTCTTCCGTGCGACGTGCAGCAGCTGCTCGAGAACCGCTGCATCGGCTGTCACCTGGGCCCCTCACCGAAGCCACTCCTCACGTATGCGGATCTGACCGCGGCGTCGGCCACGGCTGGAAAGAACATGGCGCAGCAGTCGCTCGCGCGCATGCAGAACGCCGCGAGCCCGATGCCGCCTGCTCCTGCCGTCGCGCCGGACCCATCGGAGATCATGACGTTCTCGAACTGGGTGACCGCCGGAACGCCGATGGGAATGTCGTGCACGTCTCTGCCGGATGGCGGCGTCGAGGGCGGCACTACCGGCACCAACTACAACACGCCGACCATCTGCACGAGCAACAAGACGTGGAATGGCGGCAACAACGGCTCGTCGTCCATGCAGCCAGGCGCAGCGTGCATCACCTGCCACACGATGAAGGGCGGGCCCGCATACAAGGTGGCGGGCACCGTCTACCCGACGGCGCACGAGCCGAACGAGTGCAACGGCTCGACCGGCGCGGGTCCCCCAGCCCTCACCGTCATCGTCACGGACGCGAACAACGTGGTCACCAATATCTCGGTGAACTCCGTGGGCAACTTCAGCTCCCGGGCGGCCATCGTGGCTCCGTTCCACGTGAAGGTCACCGACGGCACGAAGACGCGCATCATGGCGGGCTCGCTCACCGCGGGCGACTGCAACAGCTGCCACACCCTGGCCGGCGCAAACGGCGCTCCCGGCCGCGTGATGTCTCCGTAGACAGAAGGCCGGTGTTTTTCATCCGGCCTTCTCGTGTGATGGATGACGAGGATAGACTGGCGGGATGCCGAAGGTCGGATTGCTGGTTGTGCTGCTTGCTGCTTTGCTTTGTGGGTGCGCTGGGAATGTGGTTGGGACGACTGCCGAGGGCGCGGCGATCGTTCGCATGCCGCTTCGGCTCTCGAACGCGTATCTCATCAGGAGCACGCCGCCGGTGCTGATCGACACGGGCACGCTCGGCGACATGGACGATCTTGCGCGCGGTCTGCACGAGAACGGTGTCCGCGTGAACGAGCTCGGGCTCATCATCGTGACGCATGGTCACGCCGATCACGCCGGGCTTGCGCGCGAGCTTCGTGACGACTCGGGTGCGAAGATCGTGCTCGGCGCGGCAGATCTCCCGCTCTCCACGAAGGGCCACAACGACAACCTGCAGCCCATGAGCTTCGAAGCGAAGATGCTGAAGCCCCTCATCCCCGACATCTATCCATTGTTCACGCCGGACATCGCGCTCGACAGGGCGCTCTCACTCGAGTCGTTCGGGATCTCCGGTACCGTGTTGCCGATGCCCGGACACACTCCCGGCTCGCTCATCGTCGTGCTCTCCAATCACACGGCGTTCGTGGGAGACATGATGGCGGGCGGCGTCTTCGGTGGAATGTTCATGGCGTCGAAGCCGAACGAGCACCTCTTCCAGGCCGACCGCGAGCGTAACAAACGCAACATCGCCGAGCTCGTGAGCATGGGCGTCCAGACCTTCTACGTGGGCCACGGCGGACCGCTCGCGCGCGCGGACGTGATCGCTGCATTCGGCCTGTGATGGCAGTGGTCGCTACAGCACGTTGCCGCACTGCGAGTCGGTCAGTCCGGGCACGCGCACGAACGCGAACCCGGCGTGCTCCTTGCCCCTTGGCACGAACGTGAGAGTCTTCTTCTCCTGACCGCGCTGCACCGTGAGCGTGGCTGGAACGTCCGCGCGACCAGGCCGCACGTTCGACGCGACGATGATGTCCGTGGACAGGAGCCCCGCCTTCGCGGCGCTGCCACCGGGAACGAGCCCGACCACGACACGGTCGGACGACTCCAGCGTCGCGTCCAGATCGAACCCGAGCGACATCTCGGCGTGGAGCGCGCGGCGCTGCGAAAAGCACGGACCGAGCGCGTTGTCCGGGAGCGCGACCGGCCCGCCCTTGTCGAACACGGAGGCGAACACACGGCGCTCGTCCTCACCAAGCACATGCGCGACGATGTCGATGAACGCAGCCGAACGAAGCAGGCGCGCTCCGGAGGCGCGCATCCCCTCCTGCGCTCCGGAGGCGCGCGCCTCGTCCACCAGTGAAATCAGGACGTCATCGAGACGCTCGATCTTTGCCTCGTGCGGGTCTGCCGTGGGAGCCCTTGGGCCGGCGCGGGCGGCGCGCGTGCGGAGCAACGCCGAGATGCGTGCAGCGTAGAGCGCTCCCTGGGCCGTCTGCCGCGCCAGAACGTCGGCGGGGGTGCCGGAATGTGCGGGAAGTGTTGCCTGCGCGGACAGCAGCGTCGAGACCAGCTCGCGCGCGTCCTCTGGTGCGAGCAAGCCCGCATGCGCCAGCGCGTGCGCAGCATAGAAGAGCGCCACGCCACTCCCGAACCACACCGCTGGCTGCCCATTGGCGTCTGCGATGCGCGCTTCGCCACCCACCCATTCGGAGACGAGATGCTTCGTCATCGCGACGCGAAGCGCAGCGGACCACGGCTCGTCGGGGGTCACGTACGCGACCGCGAAGTTGCCACGACCCAGCACGCTTGCGGCGGCGCGCGATTGTGAGATGAAGAAGACCATGTGGTCCGCGACCTCGCCCCGGAACGTCTCGCGCAAGAGCGAGCGCATGCCCGCGATCTCCGCGGTGACCGAGCGTGGATCGAACGCCGTGTAGCCGAGCCACGCCGACTCGTCGTGCTCGATGCCCGTGTCCATGATCGTGGTGCCAAGACTTCCGGCGACGAACATGGACGAGCGGAGCCCATCCACCCAACCCCTCCGCGTACGTGAAGCCCCCAGCCCGAGACTGGACGCCGAAAGAGGCGCAGGAAGCTGCGAGCCGTCGATGGACACCGTGATGGACATCCGCGCGCTCTCGGACGGAAGAAGGAGCAGCGACTCTCCGAAGGCACGGAAGCGATCGTCGGAGACGAGCACGGCGCGCGGTGGCGCGAGCAGGTCGGAGGACGCGCGGAGGTCGTAGCTCACGTGCGCGGCACCGGTCGGCGCGCGCGCGAACGTCAGCTGCGCGCCCTTGCCCATGGCGGAGATCTTCGCGCCCAGGTCACCCGTCGCGTCCGTGGCGGATGCGTTTTCGATATCTGCCGCCGCGCACTCCGCGCACGTGAGCGCGACACCCGGCAACGTGGAGAACGACAGCTCCACGTGGACAGCTGCCGCCGGCTTCATCCTCGGGACCAGCGCGACAACGAGCGAAGGCGCAGGCGCATGTGGAGCGAGCGCGGCATCGGCGCCAGCGTCGCGCGCGGGCGGCACCGACCCAGCGGGAGCCGGAACGGGCCCCGGGGGAGCACCACACGCCACAGCCGCGGCGAGGAGGGTCAAACCGAGAACTGGTTTCAACCTTGCCCGGTCTGGAAGGCCCGCTTCACGTCGCTCGGCATGTTCGGATGCTTGATGAGCATCTTCCTCATCCCGTGGTTCGTTCGGATGATCGGCAGCTTCAGCAAGGTGCGGAGCAGCTGCGGCGGCGTTGCAGACCAGCGCGCGAGGTTCTGGATACTGAGCAGCGTCCAGCTGGTGCGGCCGCACAGGATCTGCGTGGTCTGCGCGTCGAAAGCACAGCCCGCGAGAATGATGAGACACCGGGCCTCGGTCTTGATGACGAGCGCGGCCTTTTCCTCACCGCCGGCCATCGTGAATTTCTTCCGCAAGAGGTTTGCCGTCTTGATGCGCGAACGCTCGGGGATCTCGCGATCGATGGCGATCTTGTAGCAATCCGTGAGGAGCTTCGGATTGACGATCTTGTTCAGCAACATGTCCGGCAGCTGCGGGTTGCGGAGCAAGCGGCGCTGAACCAGGGTGTCCTTCAGGATCATCATGTTGCGTGTCAGCCTCTCGAGGCCGGTCTGCGTGCGATGGTGGAACGCCACGTAGCGCGCCTCCGCCAGACCAAACCGCGGGTTGCTGAGCAGCGCGAAGATGACCGCCGGCTCTGCATCGAGACAGAGCGCCATGAGCTGATCGCCGATGACGCTCTTCGCGGCCGAGAGCCGCTGCTCGCGCGTCATGTGGCGGTAGATGGTCTCGTAGATCCTGCGCCAGACCTTGTCGCCGCGCTCCTCTTCCTCGAGCTGCGCTTGCTCCTCCGCGTCCATCGCAGAGGGCGGCTCGGGGGGAGCCGCGACGTCCTCGACGTCATCCTCATCACTCTCGTCGGCCTTTTTCTTGGGACGCTTCTCGTCTTCGTCGGCGGCTCCTTCGGTCGCCGGCTCGTGAGCGAGTTCGTCGGTCGATGGTGTCTCGAGCGGTAGCGCGTCGAGCGGGAACTCCTCGAACGGGACCTCTTCGAGCGGCGGGGGTGGGAGCGAGAGATCTTGCGGCAGCTCCTCGAGCTCGGGCAGCTGCTCTTCCTCGGTCATGGGCTTCGCCTCGACCTCTTGTCTGAGGTCAGGCCTGGAGGCGCGCGACGAGATGGCCGGGGAGGCCGGGGAGGAAGTGGTCGGCGGACGCGTCGGACCAGGAGAAGATGGCGCGGCTGCACGCATGACGGGTGCGGAGGGAGCAGCAGCGGGTGCGGAGGGAGCAGCGGCGGGCGCTCCGCCTTCGACATCCAGCGCGCCCTCCGTGGTGAGCTTCGACACGATCTCCTGGATGCGGCCCTCAGGAAGGCCCGTGAGCGTGACGAGGTCGCGCACGCTCACAGGACCATCGACCCGCGAGAGGACAAACCCCTCCTCGGCGGTCAGTTTGAGCTGCCGGTAGTCGATCGTCTTTGGACGAAATTTCAAGCCTGATTCTCCGGAGCGGACCGAGCGTGCTCGATCCTGTCCACGTCACCATGAATGGTACGTGACTCGGGGCGCTCAGGAAGCGCTTTCTCGCGGCAAGGGTCAGGACAGGATGCGCCGCACGCCGTCCCCCAGATCGAGATGCAGGCGCCCACCGCTAGGAGCTGCGCTCGCGATGAGATATTGGCGCTCGCCCACCGCGAGGCGCCACGTCGCGATGTCGGCGCGCACGCACTCGCCGGAGTCGAGCTTCAGGCCGAGGCCCGCGACGAAGCCGGGCGCGTCGCCCACGCCCGCGATGAGCTCACCGAGCTCGTCGCATACCGCGAGGGTCGCCACGCCGAGGCGCTCACGGGCGGCCTCGAGGAAGAGATTGAGTGCAACGAAGGGATGAGAGCTACGGGCAGATCGACGTTCGAGCATGGAAGCATGCTCGTCGCGAACGCCGAGAACGCCAACTTTTCGGACGTCAGAACCGTATCAGTAGCCTGCCATCGCGCCCGCGTCCGGGTCCGTGTTGCTCGTCGGCGCGGGGCACATGGCCGCCTTCGTCGAGAAGCACTGGCTCATCTTCGTGTCGCAGCACCAGGAGGCGCCAGAGATCGCAGCGCAGCTGTTCGAGCAGTCCGTGTCCGCCTTGCAGGAGGGCGCGCACGCCTTGGGCTGCGTGCCACCGCCGTTGTCGCCGCCGTTGCCACCCGTGGGTGCTGGCTCGACGCCGCCATCCGCCTTGGGATCCGTGTTCGACGTGTCGCTGCCCGTGTTGGGGATCGGGTCAGACGAGGAGTCCGCACAAGCTGTCAGGCCAACGGCTCCAACGGAGAGAGCCAGGGTTGCGGAGGCGAGCAGGGAGAAGGTTGCGGACTTCATTGGTGGTGGCGGAACTCTACGGTGGGACGGTTCGAACGCTTGTCTAGATCGCCTCACAGCAGTTGATTTTGAGGCCTATAACCCGGTGATTTCTGCTCTCATTTGTCTCCCTAGTGTGACATCGTCCCCTGGAGATCGCGCGGCGCATCCGCGCTGGCTGAAATATTCCGTCCTGGGCGTCATTGCGCTGGGGGTGGTTCTGGCAGTGCCTGCGCTCCAGACCCCTTTTTTCCTCGACGATTACCTTCACGGGGCGATGGTGCGCGGAGAGTTCCCCGTCCATCGCAGCGCGTTCGACCTCTATGCGTTCGTTGATGATGGTGACCGGCAGGCGCTGCTCGATCGAGGGCTTCTCCCCTGGTGGTCGCACCCACAGATCACCATCCGATTCTTCCGGCCGCTCTCGTCTGCCCTCCTCTTCGTCGATCATCGTCTGTTCGGCGCGCATCCGTTCCCCATGCACGTGCACTCGCTCGTGTGGTGGCTGTTCGCGGTGCTCTCGGTGCGCTCGCTTGCGCGGCGTCTGTTCCCGAGCTCGCGTGTGCAGCTCATCGCGACCGCGATCTTCGCGCTCGCGCCGTGTCATGCGGTGCCGCTCGCGTGGGTCGCGAACCGCGAGGTGCTGCTAGCGCTCACGTTCGGCTCGCTCGCCCTTCGCCGCTATGCGGACTTCAGGAGCACGCGCGCGCTCGCTCCCGCGGCGCTCTCGCTCCTCCTGTTCGCGCTCGCGCTCTTCGCAGGCGGCGAGTACGCGCTGTCGTTCGCCGGGTACGTCGTGGCGATCGATGTGGTGCGGCGCCGCGAAACCCTCGTGTCGCGCTTGACCGGTTGGCTGCCGTTCGCGATACCCGCCGGCGTGTACATGGCGGTGCGCGGCGCACTGCACTACGGCTCGCACGGCTCGGGCTTCTACGCCGATCCTCTGCATGATCCCACGCGCTTCTTCCACAAAGCGCCGGAGCGCCTGGTGACGTTGCTTGCAGACGGGTGGCTCTCCGTGGACAGCACCGCGTGGGTCGCGCCGTGGATGCGCACGTCGCTGTACGTGATCGTCGCGGTGGCGCTCTGGTGCGGCGCGGTCGCGTTTCGTAGAGCCATCGCCGCGCAGGAGAGCGAACAGAAGCAGAACGTGACGTGGATGCTCATCGGTTCGCTGGCTTCGCTCACGCCGGTGCTCGCGGTGGTGCCCTCCACGCGACTCCTTGGCATTGCGATGGTGGGGCTCTCGATGTGCGTCGCCATCCTCCTCGAGTTCGCGTGGTGGCAGGACCGCGAGCCCGGCTTCGGGCGCGGCATGACGGCGCTGGTGGCGGTGTACCTGGGCTTCGCGCATTTCATCCATGGCCCCGGCAGCATGTGGCTCAAGGAGCGCGCGTTACGCGACGACGCCCGCGAGCTCGCGTGGAAGGCGGGCAACGTCGCTGGCGCATTGCCGCCGGGCTCCCCGGCCAGGGTCGGCATCGTGCGCGGCTCCGCGGGAATGTTCTTCGCGCCGTTTGCGCTGCCCGGCGGTCAGGTGCCCGCGCGCTGGAATTTCCTGGCGCAAGGCGGTCACGTGCTCACGCAACGGCGCGACGACTTCACCCTGGATGTTGCGACCCCGAAGCACCGCGGCCTGTACCCGGAAGGCGATCTGAACCTGTACCGCAGCGAGGACGAGCGCCTGGCGGTGGGTTCCGAGGTGCGCGTGCCCGGCATGCGCGCGACCATCCTGGAGCTACAGGACGGGCGCCCCAGCCGCGTGCGCTTCCGCTTCGACGTGCCGCTGGAGGAGCTCACGTGGTTCTCGGACCAGCGCGACGGCGTCCACGTGGTCGCCCTTCCGGAACCAGGCTTCGGCGCCCCCTTCGACTTCTAGGCCTTCGCGGCGGCCTCGCGACGGGCGAGCATGGCGTCCAGGCGCTCGCGGATGCGGAGGGACGGCTTCTCGATCAGGACGTGGATGACGTAGCCAAGGCCGAGCGACATCCCCATCAGCAATACGAGTGAGGTGGGCCACACCACGTACATGGGCACGTTGCGCGCCAGGAGCTCGCGGGCGAGCGGCACGATGACGCGGTCCGCGACCGGGATGTGCACCAGGTAGACGCCATAGCCCAGCGTGGCGATCCGCCGGAAGATGCCGCGGCCCAGCGCGCGCTGCACGAACCCGTCCGTGTGCAAGAGCAGGACGAGCCACGCGAAGTACATGACGCTGGTCACCGAGCCCCAGAGGAACACGTGCACCATCTGCGTGTAGTATGCACCGAACAGATCGGGCCGGAGCAAGAGCCACAGGCACCCGAGCGACGGCACGAGCAAGAGCGCGCGGTGCGAAGGCGCCTTCAGCCACTCCGTGATCTGCACCTTCTTTCGCGCGTGCACGAACGCGAGCAGGATCCCGC
This sequence comes from Polyangiales bacterium, assembly GCA_038230375.1. Lineage (GTDB taxonomy): Bacteria > Myxococcota_A > Polyangia > Polyangiales > Polyangiaceae > JANXLV01. The sequence goes on from JBBRNJ010000083.1 coordinate 12,812, forward strand.
AGATGAGGGTGTCGAAGCGCGTGTACGGCTTGAAGTAGAGCGCCTCGTACAGGTGCAGGTCCGACCACGGCGCATGCGCGTAGAACACGCAGATGCGCACGACGAGCGCAGACGCCCAGATGAGTGACAGGAGCACGAGCCGCCCACGATCCGTTCGCAGACGCGAGAGGACGAAGAAGAGCAGGGGCACCAGCAGGTAGAACTGCTCCTCGAGCGCGAGCGACCATCCCCAGAACATGAGGATCTTGCCGCGGCGAAGCGACACGAAGTTGGTGGCGTAGACGTACTCGCACCACAGATGGCTCCGCTGCATCGCCGTGAGCAGCGTGGTGAGCGCGAGGTACGTGAGGACCACGTAGTACGGCGGAAACGTCCGCGAGATGCGGCGCACGTAGAAGCGCGCAAGGTTTTGTGTGCCCGAGGTATCGAGCGAGCGGAGCAGGATCGACCCGATGAGGAAGACGCTGAGGATGAAGAACAGATCCATCCCGAAGAAGACCGTGAGCGACATGATCGCCAGCTCGTTGTCCGGCCGGATCGACGCCTCCAGGAAGATCCACGTCACGTGGAACTGGACGACGCTGATGATCGCCAGGACGCGCAGCCCGTGCAGCGCGGGGAAGCGGTTGTCGAGCGGCTCGAGCGAGAGAAAGCGAGCGAGCGTGCTCTCTGCCCGAGGTTTCTCGACGCTCATCAGCCCGCGGACTCTACCACGAGACCGCGAGGACCTCGTAGGTCTCACCGACGCCGCCGGCTTCCACCTCCACCTCGTCTCCGACCACCGCGCCCACCAGCGCGCGGCCAAGGGGCGCACTGGTGCTGACGGCCCCCGCGACCAGCCCCACCTCGGCCGCGGACGTCAGCACCAGGGTCCGCTCGCCGCGCGCACCGCGAAGGCGCACCTCTGCCCCCACCGCGATCTCCGCGCCACCCGCGCGCGGCACGACCGGTGCCTTGAGGATCGCGTTGAGACGCGCGACATCCGCGTCGGCAAGGCCGCCCTGCGCGAGCTTGTCCCGCGCGGCAGCCGCGGCACGGAACGAGACCCACGCCAGCGCCGCGGCGCTCGACGGTGGACCGAGCGTGAAGCCCGTCTCATCGTCCTCCTTGGTGAACGCCTTGCTCATCTTCCGCGTACTTTGCGCTATAGATTCCGCCGTGCACAAGGCCCAGATGAAATCGACGTCCCGCGCGACCCGCCCGCTGTTCCCTCTCGGTCCGCTGGTTCTCTGCTCGCTCGCAGCCGTGTCGACCTCTGGCTGCCACGGCGACACCGACTTCGACGTGAAGCAGGCGAACGACTTCGCGCCGTCGGGACGCATCAGTGTGTCCGTGCTGGGTGTCATGAAGGACGGCCTCATGAGCCAGGAGATCTGGGAGTCGCTCGGGCCGAAGCTCTCGCCCGCGCTGCGCTCGCAGAAGTGCGATACGCGCTACGACGCCACGTTCGTGGCTGAAAACAAGGGGGTTGCTAGCGCGGTGGAGGACTACACTCGCGCGAACGGCGTGACGGAGCCGCTCCTCACCGCGTTCTCCACCAGCGCCGAGGGCGACGTGATGATGGTGCTGTCCGTCTCCGGGCGCGCATCGTCCGAGACCACGCCGTATTCTCCGGGCGGAGGCGCGCAGATGCCAGGCCTCGCGCCGGCCTCGGGCAGGCAGGGCGGCGGCACGGGAAATGGCTACGGCGGGGGGTTCGGCAACTCGTCGTCGCCCGCGAGCCCAGGCTTCGGACGCTCCTCGCCCAGCACCCCGAGCAACGGGGCCGCCAACGTCTTCGAGATCGCCGCCACGTTCTACTCCGTGCGCGAGAAGAAGCCGGTCGCCCAGCTCTCCATGAAGTACACGGGCCCGCGCGAAGAGGACGCCATCTCGCGCTTTGCCACCAAGCTGCACGACTACCTGCCCAACGCGACGTGCGTGGGCTTCAAGAAGGACTCCGACCTGACCGAAGAGCGCGTGCGGCAGTTGCCGCTCGCCGAGTGAGCGCGCACAGGAAACCGCAAAGGATCACGGCGATGGGGACCATCAACACACGCTTCTCTATCGCAGGGCTCCTCTCGGTCGCGCTCGCGCTCGGCGTGGTCGTTGCGTGCAGCTCAGCGCGGACCTCCGGCTTCGACGACACCACCGACAGCGGTGACGAGGGCGGCCTCTTCGGCAATGGCGAGGGCGGCTTCGGCAGCGGCGGTGAAGCGGGCGGCTGCGCGGAGAGCTGCTCTGCGGACCTCACGAAGATTGTAGACTGCAACAACAAGGTCGTCTCGACCTGCCCACCGGACAAGGGCTGCGCCGGGGCGGCGTGCATTCCCGCGTGTCAGGCAGCCGCGGCGAACAAGAGCTCGATCGGCTGCGACTACTACGTGCTGCCGCCGCCGTTCTTCACGGGCTCCACGGCGTGCCTTGCCGTGTTCGTCGCGAACACGTGGAGCGCCGACGTCAAGATAGATGTAGAATACAAGGGTATGAAGCTGGATGCGAGCCAGTTCTCGTACCTGCCGCAGGGCAGCGGGCCCGCGACCACGTACACGCCGCTCGCGAACGCGACCGTGCCAAAGGGGCAGGTCGGGCTGGTCCTCCTGAACAACGAGGGCGGCACCTGTCCGGGCGGCATGAAGTCCGCGATGGGCGCGGTGTCGTTCGCCGGCACAGGCATGGGCGACGCGTTCCACGTGAGCACGAGCGCGCCTGTCGTTGCTTACGATCTCTTTCCGTATGGCGGCGGAAGCACCGCTGTGACCAGCGCGACGCTGCTCATCCCGACCACCGCGTGGGACGTGAACTACGTCACGACGACCGCATACAAGGAGACGATCGGCGGCGCCGAGCCGTGGCTCGGCTTCGTGGCCACGGAGGACACGGACATCACCGTGCGCGCGCCGGTCGCGATCGTTGGAGGCACCGGTGTCGCCGCCGCAGCCGCGAACACACCGACCACGTACCACGTCGGGAAGGGGCAGTACCTGAAGCTCGGTCAGGACGCGGACCTCGCAGGCACCGTCGTCACGTCCACGAAGCCGATCGGCGCGTGGGGCGGCAACCGGTGCGCGGACATCCCGATGGGCATCGTCGCGTGCGATGGAATGCACCAGCAGCTGCCGCCCGTGAAGGCGCTTGGCTCGCGCTACGTCGGAGTGCGCTACCGCACGCGCACGGGCACCACGGAGGAGGTGGTGCCGTGGCGCATCGTGGGCGCGGTGGATGGCACCACACTGACGTTCGACCCTCCCGTGATGGGCGCGCCCACCACGGTGAAGAGCGGCGAGGTCGTGGAGTTCCAGTCCGCAGGCCCGTTCGCCATCTCCAGCCAGGGCTCGGATCATCCGTTCTATCTGGGCGCGTACATGACCGGCTGCGGCGCGCTCCCTGGTGGGTCGGGCAGCGCCGTCGGGTGCGCCGGTGATCCCGAGTTCGTGAACGTCATCCCGGACGCGCAGTACCTTGCGTCCTACACGTTCTTCACGGACCCGACCTACCCTGAGACGAACCTGGTCTTCGTCCGCGGCAAGGACAAGGCCGGCACCTATCATGACGTCACGCTCGACTGCATCGGTACGCTGACGGGCTGGACGGACATCAATCCGTCGTTCCAGTTCACGCGCGCCGACCTGTCCAAGGGCAACTTCGAGAAGCAGGGAAACTGCAACAATGGCCAGCATGTGGCGTCGAGCGACGGCACGTTCGGGCTCACGGTCTGGGGCTGGGGCTCCAAGGCGTCCGTCGGGTTCATGTCCGAAGCGGTGAGCTACGCCTACCCTGCCGGAGCGAGCGTTCAGCCTGTCAACGCTGTCATTGTCCCGTCCGGCGTGAAATAAGCGGGTTTCTGGGACGCATTCTATACGAGCGCATTGCCAAAAAAGGGGCAGACTAGCCGCGTGAAGGCAACCCAGCTCTTGAGCTTGTCGGTCGTGCTCGTTTCGATAGGTGTCGGCGCCGCGTGCGCCAACGGCTCGCAGGATGTCGGTGGCGACAACGCCGCGACGGATCCAGGCGCTGGCTCCGGTCAGCACGGCGCCTCCGACGACGATGGCGGCGGCACCATGCTCACCGATGACGGCGGCAGCGCCGTTCAGCAGAAGAACCCGGACGCGGGCGGCATCGATGCGGTCGACGCGGCCGGCGGCTCTGGCGACAGCGGCAGCAGCGGCAAGGATGCGGGCGGCTCCACCGACAGCGGCACGAAGGTCGACGCATCCACGACGGACGCGGGTTGCGCGGTGGTGACGGAGAACCTGCTCGTGAACGGCAACCTGGACACGGGCAAGGCGCCGTGGGTGCTCTCCAGCGCGGGCGTGTTCGACACCCCGCCGTCGCTTCCGGTGACGCCGCAGTCGGGCGCCATCGCGGCGTGGCTCGGCGGCGCTCCGAACGCGACCGACTCCTTCTACGAGCCCGTCGCGATCCCCGCGAACGCCACGGCAGCGCACCTCAAGGGCTATCGCTGGATCGGCACCACGGACATTCCTGGCGCGGACGTGCTGTCGATCCAGACGCGCTCCTCTGCTGGCGCCAAGCTCGATCAGCTGGCGTCGCTCTCCCCGGGCAGCTCCGACACCAAGTGGATCGCGTTCGACTACACGCTTCCCACGGCGCACGCGGGTCAGACGATCCAGATCGCGTTCATCGGAACGACTGACAGCTCACTCAACACGAACTTCTTCATCGACTCGCTCGATCTCGAAGTGACGTACTGCAAGTACTGACGGCGGCCGCGTTCCGCTGTGACGTCAGCGCACGTCAGCGCACGTCAGCGCGGCGTCAACGCGACAGCTCGCGTACGAGCCAGCGGTCCAGCTTCTCCATCGCATCCGCGATCTCCTTCGCGGAGCCCGTGTGCTCGCTCATCTCCAGGGCGATGCGTGTGTAGACGAGCCACCCGTCCGCCACGGGAAAGAGATCGATCTGCATCTTGAGGTGATCGGGCGCGACCACGGGGCTCCATGAGAGGAGCGCCTCGATCTCCAGGGCGCGTGGATTCCAGATCGTGAGATGAAGGGAGCCGTTGGCGCCGTCGTCCAGGCGCGCAGCAACGGGCATGCGCACCGGGACCTTTCCCAGTGGGCCATCCGCAGTGCCCGCGCAGAGGCCAGTGCCATTGCCCTCGCGCACGATGGCGTCGCATGCGCCAGACGGCGCGAAGCCGTCGACCGCGGACGAAAGCTTGCGGAGGCGCTTTTGCTGCACGTCGTCGCGCCTGGGGATCTTGTGCAGGAGCACCACGCCAGCGTGCAGCGAACGCGGACCGAGCGCGCGAAGGCTGCTCCGATCCTGCGCGGTGATGCTGCCGTCTGCGATGGAGCGCCTCACCGTCTTGCCGCGCATGAGCTCTGGCAGTGCAGCAGCGTTCTCCGGCGCAACAAACGGAGTATGGGCGAGCGCGCTCTCCTCTGCGGCACACAGCGGGTCTCCGGCATGACACGAGGGCGACACGAATGGCTCCGCGCTCGCCGCAGGTGCAGCGAGGAGCGCAGTGCTCGTGACAAGACCAAGGGCGAGCGAGAGGAGGAGGCGCGGTGCGGTTCGATTCACGTTCGATGCTTCCTTTTCGACGAGAGCGATGAAGCTGCTCCGTCCAGAGTTCCGATGCGTGCGTGCGCACCGACGTTCAGGACTTTCATCCGGAAAAAAGCAGGGAATAATTGCCCACGACGCGAGCCGCGACGGACGTCGAAAAACCTGCGCCCGTTGGCGCTCTCGAAGATCGATCACATCTATTTCATGATTCGACACAGCGAGCGGCGCCCGTGCGGCGTCCTTTGGATATCCTCTGGTGATGGACAGCTGGCTGCACGGCTCACCTTCGGCGCTCAAGGGGAAGCGGATCTTCCGGCTCGGTCTCGCGGCCAACTACGGCATCGACGAGCACGGGGTACGCGCGTCGATGGAGCGTGGCGTGAACACGTTCCTGTGGACGTCGCGTGGGAAGGGCCTGAAGAGCCCGCTGCGTGAGGCGCTGGCAAAGAAGCGTGACGACGTCGCGTTGATCGGCTTCGCTCAGATCGGCTGGTTCGGGTGGGGCGTGCGGCGCGGCGCGGAGGCGCTCTTGCGCGAGCTGGGCACGGACTATCTGGACACGTATCTGCTGGGGTGGCTCGGCGTCGGTGCGGCGTGGTCGTCGGGTACGGAGCGTGAGCTCGTGCACCTGCGCGAGAGCGGGAAGGTCCGCTCGATCGGTGTATCCATCCATGATCGCCCCCGCGCGGGCAAGCTCGCAGAGTCGTCTCCGCTCGACCTGCTCATGATCCGCTACAACGCCGCGCATCCGGGCGCGGAGCGTGAGATCTTCCCGCACAAGCGCGACAGGACGCCGAACATCCTCGCGTACACGGGCACATCGTGGCGCAAGCTCCTGAAGAAGCCCGGTGGCTGGACGGGGCCCGTGATGAGCGCTGGCGACTGCTATCGCTTCCAGCTCTCCAACCCGAACGTCGACCTGGCGGTGATGGGGCCGGCGTCCGAGGCGCAGATGAACGAGAACATGGACGGCCTCGCAAAGGGGCCGCTCACACCGGACGAAGAGAAGTGGATGCGGGAGTTCGGGCGCGCAGTACATGGATGACGACGCGTGGGTCGTGGTGCTCGGCGTGGTCGCGCTGGGCATCGCGGCGCTCTTCTTCGTGGCAAGGCGCGCTGTCACGATCTGCGTGCTCTCCGTGGAGCAAGGGCTGGTGCGCGTCAGGCATGGGGACCTGACGCCGCGCATCCTCCAGGATCTGCGTGACGTCGTGGCACGACCGAAGGTCGCGCGCGGTGAGATCCGGATCACGCGCGGCGACGGACGCGCGCAGGTCGCCCTCTCCGGCACCTTCACCGAAGCGCAGGCCCAGCAGGTGCGCAACGTCGTCGGTTCCGTGCCGCTGGCCAGGCTCGCAAGCGCCCGCGCCTCCCGCGGTCTCTAGAATTTTTACTTTCTGCGTTACAGGCGGCGGGGCGCGGCGTCATCCATGCGAGGCGGACGAAACCGCCCCTTCGTGCGCAGCGAAATCCTGCGTTCTTTTCGATTCTGGAGTCTCCCATCATGGTCTCGCTCACGAACATCAGCGCCCGCCTCCTTGCCGTTGTCCTCTTCGCTTCACCGGTCCTCGTCGCGTGCAGCGGCTCGAGCAGCGGTGGCGACACCGGGAGCGGCACAGGGTCCGGCAGCGGCAGCAAGCCGGGCTCAGGCTCCGGGAGCGGCTCTGGCTCTGGCTCTGGCTCCGGCTCCGGCTCCGGGAGCGGCTCGGGCTCTGGCTCAGGCTCCGGCTCGAGCTCGAGCAGCGCGTCCTGCTGCCTTGGTTCCAGCTTCTACTCCTGCCCGACCAGCGACGACGCGGACAAGTGTCTGAAGAACGGCAGCTCCGGCGCGTGCTCGCGCAAGTCTTCCAGCGACAACATGTGCTGCTCCTCCAGCGGCTTCTCGTGCTCGTCCGCGTCGGAGTGCTGCAGCGGCAAGTGCATCGACGACCCGGACAACATGGGCAGCCAGATCTGCAAGTGAGCGCGTATGATGCGCCGCGATGTCGGAGGAGCTCTCGAGATTACTGACGGGCACGAGCCGCACGTTCGCGGCCGCCATCCCGCTGCTCGAGCCCGGGCTCGCGGAAGAGGTGACGGTCGCGTACCTGCTCCTCCGTATCGCCGACACGTTCGAGGACGCGGACGCATGGCCGGCATCACAGCGGATCGAAGCGCTCGCGAGGTTCGAGCACGCAATCGCGCAGCTCTCCTGCACGCCGCTGATCGCGCCGCCGGGCTTCGATGCGGCACACCAGGAGCTGATGGAGAAGGCGCCGCGGGTGCTCGAGGGGCTCGCCGCCTGCGCCGCGGATGCGCGCGAGGTGGTAGCGAAGCACGTGACGCACACGTCGGCTGGAATGCGCGAGTTCCTCGAGGCAAGTACGGCGACGCGCGGCGTAACGCTCCGCACTGAAGGCGAGCTGTTCCGCTACTGCTACGTCGTGGCGGGGATTGTCGGGGAGCTGCTCACCGAGCTGTTCATCATCGCCGTTCCGTCACTCTCGAAGGTGGAGCGAGACCTGCGCGCGGAGGCCGCGGCATTCGGCGAAGCACTGCAGCTGGTGAACATCCTGAAGGACCGCGAGCGCGACGCCGCCGAGGGCAGGCGTTTCATCCCGCAGGACGCAGATCTGTCGGCCGTATTGGCACGCGCCCGCACCGACTGCGAGCGCGCGCGCAGGTATACCTCCACGCTGGAAGAGGGCGGCGCAACCCCAGGCATCCTGGCGTTCACGCGCTTCCCCCTCCGCGTTGCGGAAGAGACGCTCTCCGCCCTGGAGAGCACCGGCCCCGGAGCAAAGATCGGCCGCCCCCGCGTCCTTGCAATCCTGGAAGAAGAGCGAGCTCGCAACCCAACGCACAAGTGAGAACGCGGCGGCGGGATGGAGCGTCTCAGAATATGTGCGTGAAGTTCACGTAGAGCCCGCTGTCTTCTTCGCTGATGCCGTAGTCGACCATGATGATGGTGGCCAGGTTCCACGCCACGCGGAGGCCCAGGCCCTCGGCGCGCTTCCACTTGTCGATGTTCGTGTTGCGCACGCTGTCGAACGTGCGGCCCATGTCCAGGAACGGAACTCCGATGAACGCGAATCGCTGGCCAAGGATGCGCGTGTGCGCGAACGTCCAGCGGACCTCGTAGTTGGTCAGCGCCATCACGTGCCCCACGAAGCGGTCCTGCTTGTAGCCGCGTAGCGTACGCACGCCGCCCATGCCCGTGCGTGGGTCCTCCGTGAAGGGGAACGTGTCCATGGAGAAGAACGGGACGCCCTGGCTCTGCACCTCGTAGACGCCGCGCGCAGCGAGCACCAGGTCCGCGGTCTTCGGGATCGGGCTCACGTAGCCGCGCGCAGCGAGCATCACGCGCGCGTAGTCGAAGTTCGACGCCAGGTACTGCGTGCCAAAGTCGGCGGCCAGATCCGCGAAGAGACCGGAGTTCGGATCCGGCTCGAAATCGCGGGTGTCGAACGCAAGGCCCAGGCGCAGCGTGTTGTCCCAGCCACCGGCGCAGCCCTTGATCCTGCGTGCGTCGCAGTCCTCGCGCAGCCGGGTGGTCGCGTTCGGCGCGTTCAGCTTTCCGCCGGTCGCGTCCACGGCCTCGCTGGTCTTGCCCGTGTAGTCCGTGACGCCGCCGTGCGAGAACCCAAGGCCGAAGAGCGGACGTAGGATGCCGCCGAGCAAGCTGCGCTCGATCGACAGCAGCCAGATCGGCCGCTCGAACATCATCTTGTCGTAGAGGCCGTTGGTGGAGCCGTCCGCGCGCAGGCGTTGCTGCGCCTTGTCGTAGTCGTCGAATTTCGTGAACGTGCGCGGATCCCCGCTGAAATGAAGCTCCGAAGAGCGCTCGTCCACGCCGTAGTAGTTCCGGTTCGTGTTGCGCTCGTAGATCATCTGCGAGCGCACGCGCCACGGCGAGCCGAAGAGCGCGGGCGCGTCGTAGTCGAGCCAGTGGAACTGCAGACCGCCCGTCGTGAAGAACGCCTGCGCGAACATGCGGTGCTCGTACGGTGTGTACGCGAAGAGCGGGTTCGAACGCTTCCCGTCAATGTAGTAGTACGCGCGCGCGCCAAGGCCCACGCCCGTGTTCGGATCGTAGTTCGCAAGGGGAAGACCGGTGAAGTAGCCATCCTCCTTCTTCTTCGCGAGGTCCTCGTCGTTCAGGCGGCTCTTCCCGCCGAACCCTGGCGGCGGTGGCTCGGTGTTCGTGGGGACGACCACTGCCGCAGGCGGATCGGACGGAGGCGGAAACGGCGTGTCGTCTGCGGGTGCGAGCGCCGAAAGCGAGAGTAGCGCGCACGACGAGAGCGCCGAAAGCGCGAGCCGAGCGTGCATGCAGCGAAGGTATCAGAACGTGTAGTTCAGAAGGTCCCGAACACGCGCAGCCCGGTGGCGGTGGGCGCGAATCCGAGGCGCGTGTGCTCCGCGCTACCACTGCGCCGGCTGCGGTCGGTTCGCGACGCGCCGTGCACGAGCAGCACGATGCCTGCGGTCTGCGCGCCCGTCGCCGCGAGCGCGTACGGGAGCGCCATGGTGACGTGGAAGAAGCGATCGAGGCCGCTGGTGTTCGCGCCCACGCAGGAGAACGGCTCGCCGTTGCCGTGACACGGGTTCGCCTTTTCGTACGTGACGCGCGCGTCGATGCGCTGCATCGTGGTGGTCCACCAGACGAGCGGCCCGATGAGTGGGATCGCCGCCGTCTGGTTGCCGCGACCGGTGAGCGCTGGTGCGGCGCCGAGCCCGTAGCCGCCGACGAGTGCCCCGGTGCCGAGCGCGAGCTCCGCGGTGGGATCGAGCTCAGTGGCGCTGGCGGTCTTCGGGAGAAGGAGAAGAAGAAGGGCGGTCAGGATGGTGACCGCGAGGAGGAGCGCCTTTCGCATGAGGCAAGGGTGACTGCTGATGACGCGCAGGACAAATGACACGAGCTGACAGTTGCGCGCAGGTGCTGCGATCGGCGGGCACGTTCATGTTCACGTTCATGTTCACGGGGTCATGGCGTGAAGGAGACCTTTGCGGCGTAGGCGCCTGGCGTGGGAAGCGGGAGGCTGGTGAGGGCAGACACCACGCAGTCGATTTTTTCGGCGGCGTCCTTGGTGGACGCGGAGGCTCCCAGCGCGCGGAAGTGGCCGCCCTTTGGCTTTGGCTTTGGCTTCGCCTTTTCCTTCCTGTCCTTGCCGGGTGCACCGGGCTCGATGTAGCCCGTCAACGCCAGCTGGCCGTGCATGCCTTTGATGCACTGGTCGACGCGCCCACGAACGACTGGCTGTGCGGCGAGCGCCTTCGCGACCTTCTCGGGATCGTAGACGGTGGGCGCGCGCTCCGGGCCAGCCTCCCACCCGAGCGCGTGCCGCACCTCCGCCTCTCCGCCCACGGGCGCCGGCCAATCGACCTTGGTCAGCGTGTCCAGGATGCACGACTCGGTGGCGCGATCGCCCAGCGACGACACCTCGAAGTACCCGTATCGGACGTGCCCGGTGCGATCGATGCGGAGGAAGATCTTCACGTCTCCCGCAAGATAAGGCACGCGTGTGCGCGCGTCGGTGTGGCAGCTCTCGAGCGCTTCACCCTGCTTCTTGAATAGCTGCTCGACGGCGTCCTGATCGATCGAGCCGAACTCCTGCTCCACCACGGGCGCAGGCGCGGACCGCACGGGCTCGGCCTCCTTCGGTGGCTCGGTCACGGCGGGCTTCGGCTTGGCGCACGCGCACAGGAGCAGGGCGAGCGGCACGAGCGCATGGCGAACGAACGGACCCACTCGCTCCAGCATAGGCGATCCTGATGTGAACGCCGTACCATCGAGACCGTCATGACAACACCCATCACCTGGAGCACCGAGCGCGGATGACCAAGGAGATCGACTTCTACTTCGACTTCATCTCCCCGTATGCGTACGTCGCATGGTCCGAGGTCTCGCGTCTGGCGACCGCGCATGATTGCATCATACACGCATATCCCGTGCTGTTCGCGGCGCTGCTGGATGCGCACGGGACCAAGGGGCCAGCGGAGGTACCGGCCAAGCGCGTCTACGTCTTCAAGGACGCATTCCGGAAGGCGCATCGCGCAGGGCTCCCGCCGCTCACGCCGCCACCATCGCATCCGTTCAACCCGCTGCATGCGCTGCGCGCAGTGGCGATCACGACGGCACCGGAGGAGCGCGCACGCCTGATCACTGCGCTCTACGGCGCCACGTGGGCGGGGGGTGGCGGCGTGGACGGCCTGGACCGCGTGCGTAGCGTTGCCACCGCCGCGGGTCTCGCGGGTGACGCTATCGCAGCGCGGGCCGCGAGCCAGGAGGCGAAGGATGCAGTGCGGGCGAACACGGAGCGGGCGGTCGCGCGTGGCGTGTTCGGCGTGCCCACCATGCTGTACCAGGACGAGCTCTTCTGGGGCGTGGACTCGCTGCTCCACCTGGCCGACATGATCGAGGGGAAGGATCCGCTGCCACAAGGCCTGCTTGTGCAGTGGTCGAACCTGCCGGCAAGTGCGATACGCCCCGGCAGTCGGTAGGCCTGCGGGAAGCGTTTCGCTGCGCCGGACGTACAATGAAACGGATGGGTGCACCCGACGATCCGGACTTCGTACCGCGCGCACCGCCCCACACGGCGCCCGTCGCACGGGAGCCCCGCTGGCTCGGGTGGTACGGAGCCGCGCTCTGCGTCCCGGCGTGCGCGGTCGCCGCATTCGGACTGTCCGCGTTCCACGTTGGCGTCAGCGACAGCGGTGGGGTCGTGGCCGCCGTCATGGTCGCGTTCGTCGGCGGATTCTTCGGTGGCCTCTTCCTGATCAGCGCGAGGTCGAAGCGCGCATGGCTCGTCTCCGTTCTGGGTGGGCTGGCGGTGGCGTCCATGGCGTCCGTTGCAGTGGGCGCGATGGGCCCGGTCACCCTGGGCAAATCGCTGTGCGAGCATGGCTCATCCCACGACTGCAGCGCGATCGGCCGCAGGGCGGCCACACGGGAAGAACGTGCAAAATACAACGAAAAGGCCTGCGCTCTGGGCATTCGCGGCGCATGCGGGCGCCTCGCGCGGGACGAGAGCGTCGTGCGGGCGCAGCAAGCCTTCGACGGCTACTGCGTCACGCGACAGAACGAGTACCGTTGCTCCTCCCACGACGTCGCCACCTTCTGTGGAGATCCGCCCACCATGTCGTCCGAGTACACCTACTCCCAGTGCGACAACGACTACTGAGGCAACCTCCGGCTCGGCTCCGGCTCAGCGCCGTCAGCGCGGTCAGCGCGATCACCCATGGTAGACGCGCGACGCGCGGATGATCCCGCGATTGCTGACAACGAGCACCTCTGCGACAAGCAGATCAGCGTCGCCGGGGTTCTTGCGCACGTACTCCATGAAGACACGGTCGCCCATTGCGGTGAGATGCTCGGGCTCGTAGCGCAGTCCAGGCAGCCGGGCCATGGCGTCTGCCCACCATGCGCGCAGCTGTTCCTTGCCGCGGATCTCGCCGCGGGTCTCGGGCTGTCGCTCGCGCAGCTTGGGGCTCACGTGAACCGCGTCTTCCTCGTAGAGCGCGAGGAGGGCACCGAGATCCCTGGCGTTGAACGCGGTGAGCCAGCGGGTGGCAAGGTCACAAAGCGCGTTGGTGTCCATGGCGCAAGCCTACCCGGTCGACGCGTGTCGTGGCAGGCGTGCGCAGCGGGTGCTAGATCTTGATCATGACGCGGTCGGGACTGAGGTGGCGATCTGTGGCGGTCTCGGGGCTCGCGCTCTGCGTTCTGTCCACGATCCAGGCGCCCGGTCGGACTGGCAGCGTGCTGGGCGGCTTCGAGAGCGAAGCACGCGCCGACTCACCTGCACCCTACACGGTTCACCGCGACACGAAGGATCCGCGATGGGTCCAGGGCGAGGTGACCGTGGACGCCGCGCCGGACGTCGTCTTCGCGATCGTCGCGCAGGTCGACGCATGGCCGAAGACCATGACGGACATCTCTCGGTTGAAGGTTGTCTCGCACAAGGGCGACCACTGGGAGGTGGAGCTCGAGACCCGCACCATCCCTGCGGGCATGCTCGCGTACGACGTGGCCGTGACTCCCGCCAATCGCTCGGCGCGGCTCTACACCAACCGCATGGGCGTCTACACCATCGCTCAGACCGACGTGAAGCCCGGCCCCACGCCCGGTCAGTCAAAGGTCACCTACAGCTTGCTCATCACTGTGTCTGGCGTGCCTTCGCTCCTCATCTCGGAGAAGTCGCTCCGCACCAAGCAGGAGCACATGGTGGACCAGACGGTGGGCGATCTCTATCGAGCATTCAAGAAGCCCGCGCCCTGACGCCGTAGTAGAACTGCGTCGGCGTGCACCCGGCCAAGAACCTCCTCGTTCATCTGCGGCTCCCGTTCCAGCTGGTGCTCGCGCCGTTCATGCTCTTCGGCGCTGCGCTCTCGCACGGCACGTTGCGCGCGCCGACGTTTGCGCTCGCGTTCGTCATCCTTCACGTGTGCATCTACGGCGGCACCACCGCGTACAACTCGCACTACGACAAGGACGAAGGTCCCATCGGCGGAATGGAGCACCCACCCAAGGCGGGCCCGTGGCTCTTGCCAGGCGGGATCGCGATCCAGATCGTTGGCCTTGCGCTCGCGCCTCTTGTGTCGTGGGGCTTCTTCGCGACGTGCCTTGCGTTCGCGGTCCTGGGCGTCCTCTATTCGCGTCCGGTGCCGCGCCTGAAGGGGCGCCCGTGGCCCAGCCTGTTCACGGTGATGGTGGGGCAAGGCATGCTTGGTGAGATCGCCGGCGCATGTGCGGTCACCGCACCGGCGTTTCGTGCAGAGCTCCTGCTTGGCGTGCTGGGCGCGGCGTTGCTCGTGGGCGGCTTGTATCCCATCTCGCAGGTGTTCCAGATGGAGGAGGATCGCGCGCGTGGAGATCGCACGCTCGCGTTGCTGCTGGGCCATCGCGGCACGGTGATCCTTGCGTCCGCGCTCTTCTGCCTTGGCGCGGGGAGCCTCGCGTTGTCGGCGTGGGCCGCGGGCCGCCGCGCGGATGCGCTGGGTTTTGCGCTCGCGCCAGTCCCCATGATCGCGCTTGCACGCTGGGCCTGTGCGCCCGCAGGAAATGGCTTTCGGCGCGTCACCCTCCTGCAGGTGGGCGCGGGCGTGGGGTTCGGACTCTATGCGGCGCTTCGCCTGACGCAAGGCGGCTGAGCGGAGCGCGTTCTTCGCGTGCTACCGGGCGCCGGGGATCGACTGCACGCGCGGGTCGCTGTATCCGTGCTCTGCGATCTCCTTGGCGCGCGCGCGGAAGGCCTCGGCCGTGGGCGGTGTCTTTGCGCGAAACCCGTCGACCATGCGGTTATACATGCAGAAGGCAGATGCGATCAGCACCGTGAGCTGGGTGTCGCCGTCCGTCGCACCCGAAGCCAGCGCGCCCTCGACGTCAGCGCGCGTGACGTCGCGTGATCGTCGCTGCACGGTGCGAGCAATGCCGAGCAGCGCGGTCATCTTCGGGCTGAACGCGTCCAGGCGTCCGGTCTTGGCGGCGACAATCTGCGCCTCTGGATCGCCGGCGTTCTCGCGCGACAGCAGCTCCGCCGCGAACGCCCCGTGCGAGTCCATGCAGTAGAAGCAGTCGTTCTGTGCGCTGACCAACGTCGCGATGAGCTCGCGCTCGGCCCGGGTCAGCGTTGAACCAGGGAAGTCCTTCACCAGGAGCTCGTCGGCGAGACCGCGCAGATGCGTCGCAAGGCCGGGCGACAGCCGCATGGCCGCGATGATGCCGGGCACATCCGGTAGACCAGACACCACGGGGTCTTCCAGTGCGCGTGCCTTGCGTTCGTCGTCTCGTGCCATGGCGGTCTCCTCTCGTTCCAGAAGATTGGGGTTGCTACTGCTGCTGCTGGGTGGAGAAGCGCTTGCGGAGCTCGTCCACCGTCTTTGCCCCGACCTTGGCGAGCGCGCGAGAGCTCAGGACGCGCACGGTGGAGTGGGCAATGCCTAGTTCGTACGCCACGATCTTCGGTGTCCGCCCGAGGAGCAGCAGGCTCAACACCTGGCCCTCGCGCTGCGACAGTGACTCCGGCAACGCAAATGCCGGTGCTGGGTTGCGCTTCGCGACGACCCATTCGCCCGTGCCGTCGTCGACCTGGGCAACGACAGACCAGGTCGCGTCCACCCGACTGGTGAGCTGCTCGAACGCTGAAGCCTCTTCCGTGCGCGCGCTGCGCAGACCATCAAGCGCGCGGACGACGTTCTTCAGATCGTCAAGCACGCCAGCGGCTTCTATCTCTTCGCTAGCTTGCATGACGTCGCCGTTGGCGCCAAAGACGGCGGCGTCGGCGGACGGCGGGTCCTGGCGCAAGCGATAGGCGCCAAGCACATGGGCCGAGATCTGCGAGAACGTCGCGCTCTGGCGCACGCCTGGGTGGGCGGTGCTGGCAAGGTTCACTGCGACCATCGCGCCGACGCCGCTCGAATCCATGGCAAGAATCGTGAGCAGATCACGCGCACCGAACGCGTCGAGCCACGCGCGGATTCCGGGCTGCACCAGACCGTCGCCCTCGGTCGCGAGTGAAGCTCCGAGATGGATCGACTCTGCTACGTAGGTCGGGTCGAGCGCCGAGAGCGTTTCGTCGAGCAGTCGATCGAGGCCCTTCATGGGACGTGACGACGCCTGGTCGATGACGCGCGGCCTGTTCACATCCGTGGCGTCGACCAGCGCGGCGACGGTGCCGCAGCCTTGACCGAGCGCGTGCTCCGCCGCGCATCCGAGCCCAAGGAGCCACTGGGCCCGAGGAATGGACAGTCGGTATGCCGCCTCTACGATTCCGCGCAGACCGCCTTGCTCCACAAGCTGGACGCTATCACTGAAATGACGCAGTGAAAGCAGGCAAGGACGCCGGCGTCTTCGCGTGGAAGCGCGGGATGGTCACGGCGCCAAGGACGGTTCCGGCGGTGGTCGCTTGCGGAACCAGGTACACGTACTCGCCGTCGAAGACGATACCGGAGTACGAGGCGACGTTGCCCGTCACCTTGGAGATCGCAAATGCCTGCCACGATCCCTTCTGCGCGAACGGCATGGTGGTGTCGTAGCGAACGATGACGCCGACGTTGTTGTACGAGGGATAGTAGACGTAGCGCCCGTCGAACGTGCCGCCATGCAGGTTGACGGCGGTGGCGTCGACCTGTGCAACGTCGAACGTCTCCCAGGAGCCGTTCTGCGCGAAGGGCTTGGTGGTATCGTAGCGCGCCGTCACACTTGCGGGAGTGCCGTTGCTGAACGGTGGCAGATAGATGTACCGACCATCGAAGATGGCGCCGAACACGGACTTCACCACCGGCGCGACGCCGCTCACGTCAAAGACGTCCCAGGACGAGTCCACGGTGAAGGAGCTCTTGGTGTCGAAGCGCGTGACCTTGGCGTCGTTGGCGCTCCCGAAGTAGAGGTAGCGCTTGTCGAACGCAGGTGCGGTGAAGTACCCGACGCCCGCGTCGCGCGCAGAGATGTTGTAGCTGCTCCACGCGCCGGCATCCTGGAATGCAGCCGCTTGCGTCGTGTCGTAGCGGACCACCTTGGCTGCGTTCACGTCGTACGGCGCACCATAGAAGTACTGGCCGTCGAAGGCCTGCCCGTCAAGAGCGCCCGCATACAGCGAGGAGACGGGGAACACCTTCCATGCGCCCGTGTCCACGAACGACTGCGCGGTGTCGAAGCGAAGGACCTTGCCGGTCGTGTACGGCATGAGGAACACGTTCGCGCCGTCGAAGATGCCGCCGCCGTAGCCGCCTGCAGGGTCCACCGCGTTTGCATCGAAGGTGGTCCACGAAGCCTTCGTCTTGAACGGCGCTGTGATGTCGTAGCGGAAGACGACGCCGTTGCCGTAGCCGCCAGGCGCGGGAATGAAGATGACCGATTTGCCCGCGAGCACAGCGCCGCCGAAGCCGTGGGTGGTTGCACCGAAGGCCGCAGAATCCGAGAGATCGTAGGAGGACCAGTTGTTGACGTCGGTGACATCGAAGTAGGTCGAAGGTGTTCCGCTGTCGGGTGAGTTGGCGCCTGCATCGGTCGCGATGAACGCGTCCGCTGCGGCGCCGGCGTCGGCGGAGGAAGCGTCAGCGCCCGGTGCTGCGTCGCCGGTACTGGTGTCGGTCCCCGTGCTGTCGCCGACACACGCCACGAAGCCAACGAGAAGGGAACCAGCAAGGCCAAGGAACACCCGGAGCGTGACGGACTTCATGGCCCAATGCTCGCCACTCGCACGCATCAACGGCAACGAGCAAAGTGTTTACGCGCCGCTTACGTCGAGCCCTACCACACGAACGGAACGAGGCGCTTCACCCGACGCGTGTAATCTGCATACGTCGCGCCAAAGTGCTCGGACATGAACTTCTCCTCGATGCGCATCTTGAAGAGGAAGGCGCCAAGCGCGAACGGAAGAGCTAGCAGGACACGCGGCGTCCCGACGGAGAGCGCGGTGCCCGTGAGGGCCGTGAGCGCCCCGGTGTAGATCGGGTGACGTGAGAGCGCATACGGCCCTTTCTGCACCAGCTCATGGTCCTTCTTGATGGTGACGGTGCCGCTCCAGTTCTTGCCAAGCGTGTAGCGCGCCCAGAACGCGAACCCGATGCCCATCGCGGTGAGCGCGACGGCGAGCGCGCCGCCCACGTCACCATCCGTGTAGTGCACATCCAATGCGGAAACACGCAGCACGCCTGGCTGGAGGATCACGCCAGCGCATCCGGCGATCAGTCCGTAGCGAAGGCGTGAGAACGGCGACTCCTTCTTCACGGTCTTGCGCGCGAAGAACGCGGACACAACCCACACGGTCACGAACAGACCCCACAGACCGAAGACACAGTAGAACCGCATGCGCCGTGGAGCCTACCACCGCTCATGGGCCGCGCCCGGGTGTGGGGTCGAGCCTCTCTGCTACGGTAGCACCGTGCAGACGTCGAACTCCCGTCGTCATATTCGATCGGTCATCCACGTAGTCCTGCTGATCGTCGGCTTCGTGGTGGCGCTTGCCGCCTGCCTCGCGACCTTCTTCTGCGGCGCTGCGTTGACGACCTCGATTGTCGTCTTGAGCGTTGCCGCAGTGATGGTCTGTTTCGCCGTGTCGTTCGCGTTCGGGCGCATCAGGCGGGCGCGAACTCCAGCGCTCGTTGTGGCCGCGGTCACGACCATCGTCATTTCCGGCCTCTCCGGGGTGCTGCTCTTCCACCGCCCGGCGTTCACCGTCCAGCCGCCTGACGTGCGTGCGACGTCGTTCGAGAAGTACAAGCTCAGCACCGGCTCCAACATCGCGGTCGCGCGGTTCGGCGTGCCGGCAGCAGACCAGGCCCCGATCGTCTCTCGCTGGTCGGGCAATCGTGGGGTGGTCGGCTTGCCGTCGAATATCTCGCGGCCCATCCGCAGAATGTCGAGCGCGTTGCCTTGGTCTCACCAGGCCCGCTCCACGTTGGTGGCGGGCCCGAGTTCAACATCGCCCGAACGGCGGCGCGCTCTGGCGACGGCTCGCTCCCCTTTCCACCTTTCTTCATGGCGACCGCCGCGTTGCAGCGCATCAACCCCGACGCGGCATTGGCATTCGCGAGCCGTGAGGAGATGGACGCGACCATGGGCACCGCCGCGCGTGCGTTCACGGCCCGTTCGTACTGTGCTCGCGAGCAACCGAAGACGCCGCCGAAGCTGCCCATGGCAGGGTTCGACGCGTTTCAGTTCTTCGCCGTGAAGAAGGAGATCAGTCGCGTGGGCGCGCCGCCGGTGACCAAGCCGACACCACCGATGCTCGTCATGCGCGCCGAATGCGACTTCGTGCCGTGGGCCGTCACCCGAGACTATCGAGACACGTTCGGTGCGCCGATGGTGGTCATCAACGGCGCGGGGCATTCGCTGTGGCCGATTCGCGCGAGCCTGACGGTCGACGTGCTCACAGCGTTCTTCAAGGCCGAGCCCCTGCCGCTCCCGAACTACACCGACATCGACGAGCCGCCCAGCGCGGAGTGACGCGTCCGTGTTCGGTGACGGCTACCACTCACCGCTGGATCTGCGTCTCGCGTAGCTGCGTTTGGTCGCGCTTCAGCCGCTCGACGAGGCGGGTGGGATCGCCGATGCTCGTTCGCATGCGCACCACGCTGAGCGCGTCGTTCGGCAGCTGGGCGATCAGCTGCTCCAGGATGTCGAGGTTCGGCTTGAACTGGCTGTTCGCGCCGATCTCGATCTCGAGGATCGAGTAGGCACCCCCGTCATCGCGAGACAGGCAGAGCTCGAAGCCCCATTGCGCGAGGCGCATGGTGGCGGGCGCGACAGAGGCTGTCGCGAGCTCGCGGTGCCACTCCCCGAACCACTGGTGCGGTGCGCCGCTGAGATCGTCGAGGTCGATGACGAGCACGTCGAGCTGTTTCGTGAGCGGAGACCCGAAGAGCCAGCGATACGTCGACGGCGGCCCGTTCAAGGCGAGCCTCAGGTATCGCAGGTGCGGGACGTGGCGTGCGCCTCCGAGGGCGCGCGTGGTCTCCTCCGTCAGGGGCTCGGACGTCTCGCGGTAGATCCGGAGCGCCACGAGCGCTCGGTCCGGAGGGCGTTCGAACATGGACGCAGCCTCGGCAGGCGAGAGCACGTCCAGGGCGTCCGACGGAGACATCCTGATCGTTTCGTCGCGCGTCGTACGAGGCAGAAGATCGGGCGGCGCGTTCAGCAGCGAGGCCACCGTTTCCAGCGGGACCCCGATCGTGAGCAAGGAGCGCATCACCGGATGCAAGACGACCGCCGCCGGCAGCGCGCGAAATCCGCTCCGCGCAAGGATGCGCACTGTCGACCATTCTGGAGCGCCGACGGCGGCGTCCGCGTCCCTGCTCTTCCTGGAGTGGAACGCGGCGGCAACCAGGAACCCTCTCTCGAAGACGAGCCAGTCGCGCACGGTCACGGCGGCGAGCTTTCCGATCCAGTTCTTCGCGTGCTTCCGGATGAGCGCGGCTTCCCGGAGTGCGAGCTTCGCGTCGACCACGCCGCCGTCGCGCTCCACGCGTGCGCGCGCGAGTTGCAGCGAGATGAGCTCCCCGCGCGGGTCGCCGGCTTCGAGGAGCGCGGTCGCAAGGGTGAGGCGCCTCTCGTCGCTCTGCGGGTCCTCGTGCACGGCCCTGAAGAGAGCCTCCGTCCCGTCCATCCGAGAATCCTACCAGATCACGATCGCCACCGAAAATCTGTCCGGGCCAGCGCGCGCGGGGAAGCGGTATGATCGGGCTGTGAGGATCTCGCTCCGCCCAACGACACTGGTATGGCTCGCGCTTCTCGCCGTGACCGGGTGCGGTGAGAAGGCGCTCTCTCCGCTCTATTGCGAGGGGGGCGTGGACTACAAAGGTGGCGGTATGGGCGGCGCTTGCCTCTCCGTCCCTCCTGGCACATCCGGCACGGATCCGCGGAGCGGTGCCACCAGCCACTGGCAGACAGACCACGTCGCGGAGCGCTACGGCGTGCGGCGCATCGCCAAGAACAGGTACGAGCTGCTCTTGAACGGCACGCCAGTCGGAACGCTCGACCGCGATGACAACTGGATCAAGGTGAAGTTCACCAGCGATCCGACGAAGACGTACTCGCTCCGCGACGACCCGCCGGGATTCTTGAACTGACGATCGTTGCTTGCATCCCGCATGCAAGCGGCGATCAGTCGCGTCGTGCCCTTCTTGATCGTGAAGCCCGGCCACGCTGATCTACACGCGCACGCTCGGCGGCGGCACGACGGACACGGGCGACGCGGGCGCGCCGCTGATGATCGCGCCGCTCGGTCCGTGAGCCGTTTGAAACGAAACGTTCAAATTTTGAAACGGACTTTCATCGCGCGTCGTCGGCATCGATCCGTGGGTCAGCGGGGTGATAGTCTCCGCTGGTGCAGCGGCGATGTCTTCGCATTCGCGTGAACCCCGTGGACGCGTCGTCTGCCGTCGCGTTCGAGCTCGAGGTCGTTGATGGCGAGAGCATCGCGGAGCTGAAGGCGCGGCTCAGCGCGCGCGTCGGCCCACATCAGGCCTTCTTCGTGGTTCGCATGGGCGAGCGCCCGCTCGCGCTCGTGGAGCTGGTCGGTGCGCTGGTGGCGGAGGATGGCGTGATGCTCGACGTGGCGTGGAACACGTGCAGCCACAGCGCGCCGATGCATCCGACCACAGGCGAGTCACCATGCTTCTGGGACGGCGGCCCAGCCGCGGGTGCCGTGGAGTACTGATTGACGACCCGTTCGCGATCAGCACGTCGCGAGCCGCACAGGATGTTCAGCAGCCCGTCGCGCTAGAGCAGCCTCCCCCTGTGGCGCCGCCCGTGTCGACGAGCCGCCGAGCGCGGAGTGACTCCTACGCAGGCCAACGCTAGGATGAATGCCATGCGTTGGCCCCTCGCGCTTGCTGGCCTGGTGGCGATCGCCCCAGCGCTCGGATGCTTCCACGTCGATCCGATCCAGGAGGCATCCCGACCCTTCAAGGAGGCCGACCGTGCGCGCGAGGCCGGGCGCTGGGCTGGGACCTATCGCTTCTCGGAGTGCGCGTCGGGCGGCGCACCGTGCTTCACCTACGAAGTGACCGTCACGGCCGACGGCAACGCAATGGTCACGGTCGACGCCGCGGACAAGCCGCCCCAGCTCAAGGCCAAGCCACGCGTCCACAACGACGCGCTCGATCTCAGCTTCGAGTCCTACGCGGACGAGAGCGTGGACATCGGCGATGTGGGCTTCAAGGTGCTCGATCCGCTCCGCGGTCGCTTCTCACCCGGCCAGCCGCTCGCAACGATCACGCGCGACGCGGGCGGTCGTCCCTGTCTGAACTTCGCGAGCCTCGAGTCCAGACTAGGAACAAAGACCCTCTGCGTGCCCGAGAGCCGGCCTTGAATTCACGGTGAAACACGAAGGCCCCGGTTCCTGCCCTGTGACGGTCAGGTTCTGCATTGCCTGAATGTTGATCGAGCGCCCAACGTAGACCGCGACCTTCGTGCCGTCACCGAGAGATCAAATCCGGCAAGGTTCACGTTGGAGGGCGTGAAGCCGAGGGCACCCGCGCCTGACGCAGCGTCCGTGAGCGAGCCGCTGTCGGTACTTTCGGTCGTCGCCATGGGCTCGTTCGATGACACAGGTCGACCTCCGCCGTGGAGCAGTTCGGGCGCGGTGTCGCCTGCCAGGGACATCCGCCTCTCGTCGCCCCTGGGTAGTCGAACCAGGGTCGGGCGTCGGACCTGCGCGCTCTCGCTGTGCTCCGCGGGTGCTGCGGCCCGCTGCAACGTGAAAGTCCGTCCCTGGTGGACGACATCGCGCTGACGTGGCGCCATCGGCTTCGCATGCGACGTGCAGAGTAGGCGGTGGAGGAACGCCGATGCGTGACATGGATCTGCGAGGTGTGTCCACGACGTCGGCGATTCGATCGACCTTTCGCGTCTCGGTGGCCTGGGTCACGTGCGCCGCGATGGGCGTCGCTGGGTGCAGCGTCGCAGCAGGCTCACCGTCGTCCGCGCGCGTGGAGAATTCGACGGAGGGCACTGCAGACGGTGATCGAGCCGACGCAGGTGCGGCCCCCGCGCCGGGCAGCGGGCCGGGAGGCGGTGGCGCTGGAGGTAGCGCGGAAGACGCGTCGATGATGCCCGCCTCGCCGTTCACGTATCGCGACGTGTTCAATGCCGTCGATCAGTCGAAGCTCCAGCATCTGCTCGGGGACATGTGCGGCCAGAACCCGGTGACGGTCGATGGGCAGACGTTCACGATCCACGATCGGTATCTGCCGGCCTCGAAGATCAATTACCGGAAGTACTGGTCTGCGTACATGACGTCCCTCGGCCTGACGCCCACCGCGCTCACCTATACGACGAAGTCCGGCGCAGAGACTTCAGGTCACAACGTGGAGGCGGTGTTGCCCGGCAAGGTCGCCGACTCCGTGGTCATCCTGGTCCACTACGACAGCATCGGCCCGCACGGGGCGGACAATCCCGGCTGCGACGACGACATGACCGGCATGGCGATGCTGATGGAGACCGCGCGCATCCTCAGCCAGTACAAGGGCAAGCTGCACAACACCGTCCGCTTCGTCGCGACCGACTACGAGGAGTGGAGCGGGCTGTCTCTCGAAGGGGCGCGAAAGTATGCGACGTACCTTCAAGGCGTCGCGCAGAACCAGGGCTTCAAGATCGTCGCCGCGATCGACAACGAGCAATCGGGCTGGAAACACGGTGAGATGACGATCGACACCGTCTCCCACAAATGTGGAGCCACTGCCGCTCCTGCGGTCGCAGCGCTGCAGAAGTTGATGGGCGACACGGCCAGCACCTATGGGACGATGAGCACCACGGACCTTTGCAACGACGGCACGCTCGCGAGCGACTACATGGCAATGGGGGACATCGGCGTCCCGGCCTTCGTCTTCTCGGAGCACGCACCCTCGCTGAACAACCACTTCGATCAGAGCGGCAATGACACGTACCAGGCCATCGACCAGGCGTACTTCTTCCAGATCGCGCAGGTGGCAGTGACGTTCGCCGCAAGAGTGATCGGCATCGACCCGTAGTTCTGCGTTGCCACGGCCCCCGTCGCCGTTGCCGATCAAAAAAAGAGGGCCCGATTCCTTTCGGAACCGAGGCCCTCTCACTTCACTCCAGACTACGTCAGGAGATCAGAAGTCGCCGTGGCCGTGGCCGGCGTGGCCGCCGCCGCCGGAGGGCTTCTCGTCCTTCGGGCGCTCGGCGACGAGGCACTCGGTGGTGAGCATGAGGCTCGCAACCGAAGCCGCGTTCTGGAGAGCCGTACGAACGACCTTCACCGGGTCGATGACGCCCTGCGAGAGCAGGTTGCCGTAGGTGTCGGTCGCGGCGTTGTAACCGAAGTCATCCTTGCCCTCCTTCACCTTGTTGACGACGATCGAGCCTTCGAGGCCCGCGTTCGCGACGATCTGACGGAGCGGCTCCTCGATCGAGCGACGGATGATCTTCACGCCGAACATCTGCTCGTCCGACAGCTTCAGGTTGTCGAGCGCCGACTGCGCGCGGATGAGCGCGACGCCGCCGCCAGCAACAATGCCCTCTTCCACGGCCGCGCGGGTCGCGTGAAGTGCGTCCTCGACGCGGGCCTTCTTCTCCTTCATCTCGGTCTCGGTGGCTGCGCCGACCTTGACGACCGCGACGCCGCCGACCAGCTTCGCAAGACGCTCCTGGAGCTTCTCGCGATCGTAGTCGGACGTGGTGTTCTCGACCTGGGCGCGGATCTCTGCGATGCGGCCCTTGATCTTCTCCTTCTCACCAGCACCGTCGACGATGGTGGTGTTGTCCTTGTCGAGCTGCACGCGCTTGGCGCGGCCAAGGTCACTGATCGTGACGTTCTCGAGCTTGAGACCGAGCTCCTCGGAGATGACCTGGCCGCCCGTGAGGGTGGCAATGTCCTTCAGCATCTCCTTGCGGCGATCACCGAAGCCGGGGGCCTTGGCGGCCGCGCAGTGAAGCGTGCCACGGAGCTTGTTGACGACGAGCGTCGCGAGGGCCTCACCGTCGACGTCCTCGGCGATGATCACGAGCGGCTTGCCCGCCTTGGCGACCTGCTCGAGGACCGGGAGGAGGTCCTTCATGTTCGAGATGCGCTTCTCGAACGCGAGGATGTAGGCGTCGTTGAGGACGACCTCC
>JBBRNJ010000084.1:0-36138 GCA_038230375.1 Polyangiales bacterium
CTGAAGCGAACGAGCGACGCTTGGCGTCTGTTGCTCGCTGCCGCCAGTGGTCCCCGGATACGCCGGGTATTGTCCCGTTGCCACGGCGCGATTGATGCGTAGATTCGCGCCTGGGACGGCGACATCCCGCAGTAGTGCTAGGTGCACTCTCCCGAGGCGTGCGCTTGCCTGAACGCGTCCGGCGTGACCGGGTGCCACCGACGAAACGCGCGGTAGAAGGACGCCTGCTCGCTGTAGCCGAGCAGGTAGGCGATCTCAGGTAGAGAGAGCTTCGACGTGCGCAGGTAACCCTCCGCAGCATCTCGTCGCGTCTCGTCCAGGAGGTCGCCAAAGCCAACGCCGTGGCTCGCGAGCCGTCGCTGCAAGGTGCGCTCACCCATTCCCATGGCGCGCGCCACCGCGCCGACCGTGGGTGCTCCGTGTGAGAGGCGCCCGCGAATGCTCGTCCTCACGTCGGCGAGCAGCGCTGGCTCCGCGTGTGGCGGTGGCTCCGCGCGCGCGAGCACGCCAAGGAAATAGGCCTCCAGCTCGGGGTCCGCCCTGACGATGGGAGCGCCAAGGATCGTTCGGTCGAGAACGAGCTCCGCGTTGTCTGCGCCCAGGCTCATCTCCACGCCCAGGAACGCGTCGTACTGTCGGCGCTCTTTTTCCGGAATGTGTAGCCGCCGACTCCTCATCGCGCGCACCTTCGGCGGAGCTCTGGAGACCACCGACAGCAGGTGCAGCGCGACGAACATCGTGTACTCGGAGATCAGCATGCTCCCGAGTCGACGCTCTCCGGGCCGGTGCTCTCGCAGGATCACGCTGTCGCCCTCCGCGATCGTCTCGTACCTCGCGGTGCGGTTCGTGAGGTGCTGGAAGCGCGCGTGGCACGCCATGGCGGCGCCCACGTTCGCCATGGTCTTGCACGCCAGGCCGACGATGCCGAGGCTACTGCCATCGTGCGCGGCGGCGGCCGAGATCACGAGCTCGGGGTACGCGGGCTTCGAGTACATCAGCTCCATATGCGCGTAGGTCGACGAGCCGTTCACGCGCGCGCCCGGTCGGGTGAGCTCCGCGCGCCGCCACCCGACGACGGACGCAAGCTCGGGTTCGGTCGCGCCGAAGCGAAGCGACGTCTCGAACGCGGGGAGGACGTTCGTTGCTTCAATGTCGCCTTCCGACAGTGGATTGGCGTCGCTGGACATCGTCGTCATCGCGGTCACGCACCACGATGATGTCATGAGCCAACATCGAGAGATACCCGCCGTCGTTCGTCACCTCGACCGAGCCCTCACGTGGATCACTGCAGGCTGTGTCGCCGCAGGCCTCTCGGGATGCGGTGGTGTTGTCCCGCTGCCGAAGAGTGCGGCAGCGTCACTCAGGGACCCGCCGGGCAGCTACGGCGAGCTCGTCTACACCGGCGCGGTCGTCCCCCGCGGAGGCACGACGCCCGTGTTCCGCTACGAGCGTCGGGTCGAGGAACGTCCGGACGATCTCCAGCGCTCGACCCACGTCACCCTCTCCACCGAAGGCGAGGTCGTGCTCCTGCAGCAGGCAACCCACACCAGAGACTACGAGCTGGTGCGCTTCGACGAGACAAGCGCGCAGCGCGGGACCGTCACCACCATCACGGTCGGCGCCGATCGCTCGCTCACGTTCCGCCAGGAGGGAGCAGCCAAGGTCGTCCGCAAGGTGGAGGGAGGCGGCGATGGCGGCGCGCCCGTCGTTGTCGGGCCAACCCTGTTCGGCTTCGTACGTGCGCATCTGGCCCAGCTGCGAGCAGGCAACGATGTGGACGTGCGGTTCGCCGTGCCTGAGGAATGCCGAACATACTCGTTCGTGCTGGCGATGAGCACGCACGATCGCGGCGTCACCACGATCACGCTGACGCCGTCACAGGTGCTGCTTCGCCTCGTCATCTCACCGATGCGGATCGTGATCGACGATCGAACCGGGAACTTCACGTCCTACCACGGTCGCGTGCCGCCGCTCCTGCACGGCAGCAGCTTCGATGCAAACGTGCAGTATACATATAATGGGTCGGCCTATCGTTGAGGCCGCGCTCGGTCGCGGAAAGGACGCACAAAACGCAGTAGCCCGAGATCGTTTGATCCCGGGCTACCTGTGCTGCGACTCAGAAGCTCAGTTCGTCTGCGTCTTGCAACCGAGGACGACCTCGACCTGGCCGGTGATGTTGTCGACCGCGTCCTGGCAGGCCTGTCCGTGGAGGATGACCTTCGTGGGGTGCTTGGGGTCGTCGTAGGTCCAGCCGTTGTTGGCGTCTTGCTTCACGAGGGTCGTCTTGCCGTTGCCGTCGTCGATGACGACGTTGATCTTCGTGGGGTCGGCGTTCGCCGTGTCCGTCGCGAGCGACAGCTCGCACGCGGCGGCAGAGGCGCGAATGTGGTTGAACGCGTTCACGAAGTCCGTGGTCAGCTGCGCCACCGACTTCGAGCCGGGCTCGACCTGGTAGTGGCACATCTTCGCGATGTTGGTGGTCTCGTTGGGATCGCAGCTCGGCCGTGCGGTGCCACCAGCGACGGAGAGCGGGCCGAGCCACGTCGGGTCCACGTCGTAGCCGCCGCTCACGTTACCGATGCCAACGACGTACGTCTGGATGGCGTCCGTGAGGCTGTCCATGCTCTTCACGAGGCCGACGTAGTCCTTCGCGGAGTCGTTCGGCTGACCGTCGGTCATGAGGACGAGCACCTTCTTGCCGTCCTTGGGGAGCGGCGCGGCGACGACCAGGTTCTGGAGCTCGCCGTAGGCGCCGTTCATGGCCTCCCACGTGGGCGTGCTGCCGGTGGTGGAGGCAGAGATGCGCGCGTTGAGGGAGGACAGTTGCGCCGCGTCCACGTAGTTCACGAAGACGTCCTTCGTGCCGGGGTACGGACCGCTCTCGCTGCTGTCGGCCGGGAAGAGGATGAGGCCGACGCCTTCGTTGGTGTCGGCCGCGGTCGCGATCGACTGATAGACGCTCTTCATGGCGGCCTGGACGCTGGACCACTTGGTGCCGCTCATGCTGCCCGACCGGTCCGCGAGGAAGAGGAGATAGACGGGGAGGCGGGTGACCGGCTGCGTGTTGGTCGCGCAGCCCTTCAGCGGATCGTTCGAGACGTCCACGGCCGCATCACTGGAGCCGAAGCCCGTGTTGCCGGTGGCGGGGCCTGCGTCCACGGGATCGGTCCCGTCAGTGGACTGCGCGGCAAAACCGCTCGCCTTCCCACTGCCCGAGCAGCCCTGCACAAGCAGGAAAGTTGCTCCGAGAACGGAGAGCGCGACGGCGGACGTGACGAGTGATTTCATGAGATCTCCCGCGAAAGTGGGGCTGCAGGTACTGCGCATCGCTCCCTGCGGGGGACGATGTAGGGTGAACTGCGGTCAGGGCGGCTTTCTACTCAGATTCGACGACCTTGCAACCACCCACCTGAAAGATTCGTTAGCTTGCCCAAGTCACCCTCGCCAAAGCGACGCAATAGCAGCCGCTTAGGCAAAACGTCCCCATCGAGTCCCAAGAAATTCTGGTGCGAGGGGGAGGGTTGAAGAGGGGAGGTTGAAGTCGAGGTCAGGGGTCGAGGGTCGAGGTCGAAGGCGAGGTCAAGGTCAAGGTCGAGGTCGAGGTCAAGGTCAAGGTCGAGGTCGAGGTCAAGGTCGAGGTCGAGGTCAAGGTCGAGGTCGGTGAACGTGCCCGCCCCATCACCCGCTCCCATCGCTTACGTCCGTATGAAAATCGTCCAGCTTGCCCTTTCGCACCTCCACAAGAGCGACTAGTTTCCTCCGTCCAATGCTCGCCTGGGCCCTCAAAAAACTGCTTGGAACCTCCCACGATCGCGAGATCAAGCGCATCCGGCCGCTGGTCGACAAGATCAATGCGCTCGAGGCCGGCATCGAGAAGCTCACCGACGCCGAGCTCAAGGCGAAGACCGCGGAGTTCAAACAGAAGCTCGACAACGGCGCCACGCTGGACGACATCCTGGTCGAGTCGTTCGCGGTCTGCCGTGAGGGCGGTCGTCGCGCGCTGAAGATGCGCCACTACGACGTCCAGCTCATCGGCGGCGTCGTCCTCCACCGCGGCAACATCGCCGAGATGCGCACCGGCGAAGGCAAGACGCTCGTCGCCACGCTGCCCTGCTACCTGAATTCGCTGTCGGGCAAGGGCGTGCACGTCGTCACCGTCAACGACTACCTCGCTCGGCGTGACTCGGAGTGGATGGGCAAGCTCTACGGCTTCCTCGGTCTCTCCACCGGTGTTGTCGTCAACTCGCAGGGCGAGCGCGAGAAGAAGGACGCCTATCAGTCCGACATCACGTACGGCCAGAACAACGAGTTCGGCTTCGACTACCTGCGCGACAACATGAAGTTCAGCGCGCTCGACTACGTCCAGCGCCCGCTCAACTACGCCATCGTCGACGAGGTCGACAGTATCCTCATCGACGAGGCCCGCACCCCGCTCATCATCAGCGGCCAGGCCGAGACGTCGAGCGACAAGTACCGCACCATCAACGAGTGCATCCCGCGCCTCCGCAAGGACGAGCACTACACCGTGGACGAGAAGGGGCACTCCGTCGCCCTCACCGACGAAGGCGTCGATCGCGCGCAGAAGCTCATGGGGATCAAGAATCTCTATGACCCGGCGAACCTCGAGTCGCTCCACATCCTGAACCAGTGCATGCGTGCACACGCGCTCTACAAGCGCGACGTGAACTACCTCGTGACGGATGACGGCAAGGTCCTCATCGTGGACGAGTTCACGGGCCGCGTGCTCCCAGGCCGCCGCTGGTCCGACGGCCTGCACCAGGCGGTCGAGGCGAAGGAGAACGTGCGCATCCAGGAAGAGACGCGCACCATGGCGACGATCACCTTCCAGAACCTGTTCCGCATCTACAACAAGCTCTCCGGCATGACCGGAACGGCCGACACGGAAGCGGAAGAGTTCCACAAGACGTACAAGCTGAACGTCATCATCATCCCCACGAACCGGGACATCAAACGCGTCGACGACAACGACCTTGTCTACAAGACCGAGCGCGAGAAGTTCACCGCCGTCGTCAGCGACATCCTGCAGGCGCAGGAGAAGGGCCAGCCGGTCCTCGTTGGTACCACCAGCGTCGAGAAGAGCGACGCCATCGCGAAGATCCTGAAGAAGCGCAAGGTGCCGCACGCGGTCCTGAACGCGAAGCAGCACGAACGCGAGGCCTATGTTGTCGCGCAGGCCGGTCGCAAGGGCGCCATCACGGTCTCCACCAACATGGCAGGCCGCGGTACGGACATCATCCTTGGCGGCAACGCAGAGATGCTCGCGAAGCTCGAATTCAAGGAGCAGTCGCGCGATCCGGACGCAGAGCCCGAGGCCTTCGCAGAGGCCGTCACCAAGTACGAGAACCAGTGCAAGGCTGAGGGCGAAGAGGTGAAGAAGGCCGGCGGCCTCCACATCGTCGGCACCGAGCGCCACGAGTCACGCCGCATCGACAACCAGCTCCGCGGCCGCGCGGGTCGCCAGGGCGATCCCGGATCGTCGCGCTTCTATCTGTCTCTCGAAGACGATCTCATGCGCATCTTCGCCGGCGACAAGGTGAAGTCGCTCATGGAGCGCATGGGCATGCCCGACGACGAGCCCATCGAGCACCCGTGGGTCACCAAGTCCATCGGCGACGCGCAGGGCAAGGTCGAGGCGCGCAACTTCGACATCCGCAAGAACCTGCTCGAGTACGACGACGTCATGAACGAGCAGCGGAAGACGGTCTACCGTATCCGCCAGCAGCTCCTCCTTGGCATCTACAAGCCGGAGAAGCTCGACGACGACGGCAAGGCGACAGGCAAGCTGCGCGAGATCCCGGTGAAGGAAGAGATCGTGGAGCTCGTGAAGGCGGGCGCCACCGAGGTGTTCCTTCGTCACGCCGCCGCGCTCCCCACGAAGGAGGCGAGCGACGCCGACGATGCCGGCTTCCGCAGCGCGCAGAAGCGGCCGACCAAGGTCGACGACGTCCTGGCGATCGAAAGCCTGACCGGGCTGGTCGAGGACATCTACCAGACGTGGGGCTACCGCTTCGAGACCAAGGAAGGCGACGAGAAGAAGCCGAAGAAGATCTTCGAGCGCCTCATCGAGGAGCTCCCGCAGAGCCTCACGGAGCAGCGCGAGCGTCTGCTCGATCTCGCGGACACGATCGTCGGCGCCATCGTCGAGGAGTGCTGCCCCGAGAACAAGAAGGACCAGCCCGAAGACTGGGACTGGAAGGGCATCAAGAGCGGCTTCATCGAGCACCTCGGCGTGAAGCCGAACGCCGACTACGAGGAGCTCCATCACCGCCAGGACATCGCGCAGAAGCTCTACATCTCTGCGGAGAAGGCGATCGTCGACAAGGAGAAGGACTTCGGCCTCGAGCTCTTGCTCCGCCTCTTCCGCCACGTCTATCTCCAGGAGATCGACAAGCAGTGGGTCGAGCACCTCACCAGCATGGAGCACCTCCGTGATGGCATCGGTCTCCGCGGCTACGGGCAGAAGGACCCGAAGCAGGAGTACAAGAAGGAGGGCTACAACATCTTCGTCAGCATGATGGCGACCGTGAGCTCCAGCGTCGTCTCGCAGCTGTTCCAGTACAAGGTCATGCGCGAGACCGAGGTCGAGCGGCTCGAGCGCGAGGATCGCGCGAAGGCCGAGGCGCAGACCAAGAACCTGCAGCTCCGTCACGGCGGAGAGCTCGCGGAGGGCGAGACCGAGGAAGACGCGGCAGCAAAGCCGTCCACGCCTCCGCCTCGCAGGCAGGTCGTCGCGCCGCAGAAGCGCGAGACGCCCAAGATCGGTCGCAACGATCTCTGCCCGTGCGGCAGCGGTCTGAAGTTCAAGAAGTGCCACGGCGAGGCCCTGGGCGACGACGAAGGCGACACCACCACCGACGACGCCTCCGTATAGGAACCTGATTGTGGGTTTGGGTTCGGGGTTGAGGCGCCTTGCAGCTTCGCTGCTCGTGTTGGTTGGATTGTTCGCCGCTTCGCTGCTCGTGTTTTTGTTTGGTGGTGGGGCGCCGCTTTCGTTTGATGAGTCGCGTGTGAGGGCTGGGGTGCATCCGTCGGTGCTTGTGACCGAGCCTCTTGCGATGCGGGCGCTCGAGGCGCGGGGCTTTTCGCTTGGCGAGGTGCTCGGGGCGCGGGGCTCTTGGAACGACATGCTGACCACGAGCGCGACATATTCGGCGATCGTGCGGGTGCTCTCGTGGGATCTTGCGGAGCTTGCGCGGCGGCCTGGGGTGGGTGACGTCGATGCTCGCAAGCCTGGCCTTGCGTACGCGTTCAATCCTTTGTGGCTCACAGGTCGGGATGCGCGCTTCGAGCTTGTCGGATTTGTGCCGCGTCTCGATCGGGCGTTCGCGGAGCAGGGTACTTGCGGTGAGCTTCGGCTCGTGTACCGGCTCGCTCTCACGCGGCCCGGTCGTCCGGGTACGCGGTTGCCGATGACGCTCAGTGTGATCATGGTGCCTCGCGGCGACGCAGCTGCATGCGCGGGGCTCGCGAAGGCTCTCCTTGCTCTGCCTGCGGCTGGCAGTGCGCGTGTCACCGCGATCGCAGACATTCTTCGTGTGCATGCAGCGGCTCCGCGGCGGGTGGAGGTGAACCTCCAGAACCTGCATGGGCCTGCGACCCCGCGTGATGGTGAGGACCACGCGGAGTACCTGCTGCGCTCGTTCGACGTGACAGCGACCGGCGCGACGGAGCGACCACTCCTGGACACCCCGGCGGAGGATCTCGCTGCCGACCAACGCAAGGAGCTGGCTGCGTTCATCCACGAACACTTCGACGACGTCGATCGCGGCACGCTGGTCCTGCCGACGCGCTTCCTTGCAGTGCGCGCGATCTCCGTGAGCCCTCGGGGCCTCGCGCGCACGCGCAACAGGCCTTTCGCGACGCTGTTCGGGAAGGACGCCGACGTGCTGTTCGCGGATCTGCCGTATGCCTCTGCGCGCATCGCGCGTTCACCGCGCGCGCTGCTCCGTCGCCTGGATCAGGGCACGTGCCAGGGGTGCCACCAGAGCCGCGCGGTCGCCGGCTTTCACCTCCTCGGCGAGGAGCGAAGCGGCGCTACGTTCAACGCCCTCGCCGTCGGCCATTCGAATCACCTGGGCGCGGAGCTCGCCTGGCGCGAGGGCTTCGTAGGGGCTCTGGCGCACGGCGAGAAATACGAGGTCCCTCGTCCGTTCGCCGAGCGCGCCACCGAGGGGCCCGGCGCGCATGGTGAGCGCTGCGGCCTGGGCGAGCTGGGCTTTGCATCGTTCGCGTGCGCAGCAGGCCTCGCGTGCAAGGACGATCGCCACGACGAGCTCGGTGCGTGCGCGCCGACCGATGGCAACCACGAAGGCGATGCATGCGAGCGCGCGAACGTGGACGTGCGGCCCGGAGCATCCGGAGATCATCTGCGACCCGAGCCGCGGCAATCATGCGTCGCCTCCGGGATCGAGGTGCTGCGCGACGCGTGCATCCCGAACGAGACGGGCTTCCCGGGTGGCATGTGCAGCGACCGCTGCGAGGTCGTAGGTGAGCTCGACGGAGAGCTTGCGTGCGTGGACATCCCGCAAGCCGGCTACGAAGAGGTCTGCTTCAAGAACCACGACCCCATCGAGCAATGCCTCGCGACGCGCACCCATCGCCTCCGCGCCCGCGCGTGCGCCGCCACGCAACCGTGCCGCGACGACTACGCATGTGCCCGCGCGCCGAACATGCCGGACGGCCGCGGCGTATGCGTCCCCCCGTACTTCGTGTTCCAGGCGCGTGTGGATGGCCCACGCCTGGACCGCTGACGACCCGACCAAGGCGCGACATTTCCGCTCTTTCTTGTGCCAACTGGCACATGCGCGCAGGAGCGATCTCACGTGGTTTCGCGGTGATTGCTGCGAAATCTTGGACAGCAAGGCATGGAACGCTCTCTGATAGAGAAACCACCATGCGCTTCATCCATCTTGTCCTTGTCACGTCTGCTCTCACCCTTCTCGGCGTGGCTGCGTGTAGCGCCGGCTCCACCACCCAGTCCCCGATCACTGGCGGCGATTCGGGTGCTCGCAGTGACGGCGGCACCAACAACGGTCAGGACGGCGGTCAGAGCGCCGGCGACGGCGGCAACACGGTCATCACCGCAGACGCCCTGAGCAAGACTTGCGCAACCGATGACGACTGCATCCCGGTCTACATCGGCGACGTCTGCGGCTTCTGCAACATCTCGAACGCGTCCATCGCGAAGAGCGATCAGATGGCCTACCAGGATGCCTACAATGCCGCGCGCGCGAACTGCGCTCCGTCCATGGGTGGCGGCTCGTGCATCCAGGACTCCAACATCACTGTCTGCAATGCGCAGAAGACCTGTCAGCTGGTGATGTGTAGTGCGCACCCCGCAGACACACACCACTGCGGCGCGGACGCCGGCGGGGATGGCGGTTGAACGCGCTCGCGGAGATCAGCGCCGTAGCTCGGTGACGACAAGTGAGCCGTCGGACCCCTTCATCTGCATCCGCACGAGCGTCTCGCCCGCGAACCAGAGGTCGCGCGGCATGTCGCCTTGCAGACGGACGCGGTGCACCTCGGCGTCGCTGCGCGTCTCGGAGCTGACGTCAATGGCGGTCACGTTCAGGCGCTTGCCGACGTTCGGGTCGATCATGGAGACGGGCCCAGCGCTGGGCCGCCGCCACAGCGTCGCGGGTACCAGTGGCTGGCTCACGTCGTCCGCCTTGCCATCGACGTCGGTCCGTACTCCGCCCTCGCGCGCGATCATCGCCACGTTGTGGCGCGTGCCGTTGTCGTTCGTTCGCGAACGGAACGTGACCAGCTTGCCGGCGCTCCAGGTCTCGCTCGCGTGCTGCTCGTAGCGGTACACCTCCACGAACGCGATCTTCACGCGGATGTTCGTGGTCGTGGAGATCTCCAGTACGTCGCCGCGACGCGTCTCTGCCACGTCGATGGTACCGATGTTGGAGCCCTCCCGGACCACGTCGTAGGTGCGGTGGAGCTGCGACGGAGCGTCCGCATGCGCAGTACCCTCCGTGGCGCACATGCCCGCGAAGAGCAGCGAAAGACCGGAGGTGAGAACAGATAGATCACGGTTAAAGGACCAGTCGCGAACGACCGCGTCGCCGCGAAGGGCTGGGGAATTTACTGGGGAATTTACGGTGTTTTCGGGGCTCGAATCGGAGACTTGTTGGGTGCTTCGGCTCATGAGAGCTCTCTCACGCAAGAACCTGGCCCAGCAGTGTCACCGCTCTCCCGGCGCGAACATCAACCGGGCGGGCAGTGCTCCATGCAGGTGGCCTCTGCCTCGGTGCAACGCTGCATGCATGCGACGCCTTCGTCGGTGAGCTCGTCCTCTGCATTCGTGAACCGCGCAACGCACGGCTTTGTGCAGGCCTCGCTCCTGTCGAGGCATGCAGAGAGACAAGGGCTGCCAAAGCGCTTCCATTTTGGATCGCGAAACGTCACGCCGTGGAATACGACCCGCGCCCCGCATGGCAGGTGGACTGGACGCATGGCGGGGTCCGTGCGCCGTCCACCGTACTCGCGGGTCGTCGAGCCCGCGAGCAGCGCTCCGTCTTCCACGGTGAGGTCGAGCGCGAAGCTCGTCTCCTGCGCGCTGCACACCGTGGTCAGTCGCGGAGTCGCGCGGCGCGGGTCGCCATCGCAGCGCATGGGCACATCCAGGTCGAGCCAGCGCTCGTGCACGCCGAGCATGGGAACATCGATGAAGATCGCCTTGCCCTCGCGACGCACCCATACGTCGAGCGCCCCACCATCCGTGGAGCCTTCCACGCACGCCTTCGTCCGCGTGCCCGCATCGCTGCCTGCGTCTGACACCGCGACCGCCGCGTCGGGCGCCCACGGCTCGGTGGTTGTCGGCTCGTACTCCGGCGTTGTGCGTGAACCAGCCGCCCTACCCGGCGCGCCACCCGCGCACGCTGCAACCGCGACCGACCAGGCGACAAGGGCGAGCGTGAGGACAGCGCGGCGCGAGCGCAGAAAATGCGTCAGGAAATGGGAACGCACGGTGGTACGAGGATATCCGCATTCGGCCGACTTGCCTGGTGCGACTTCCCGCTGTTCGTGACGTCTGATACGCCGGAATGATGGGAAATAGACGGGGCCGGGGTTTCGCTCTCGTTCTTGGGTCGTTGCTGGCTGCACCGCTTCTGGCGAACTGCTCCGGTCAGCTGAAGACGGACGCAACGAGCGACGGTGGACCGGGCGCCGGCGCAGAGCGAGGTGCCTGCTACCCGAACGACACATGCAACGCCGGGCTCACGTGTCTCTCGCACGTGTGCGTGAGCGCCGGGGCCGACGGAAGCGTGGACCCGTTCCCGATGATCGACGGAAGCTTGCAGCCAGTGGATGGTGGCGACAACCAGTGGGAGACGAGCGCGCCGTTCGACGCGGGGTCAGTCACCACGCTGTACGAGCGTCTGGGCACGCGCGCCGGTATCGCGTCGCTCACCAAGCAAATGTTCGAGGGCGCGAACGGCGAGCTCGCGGACGCGCAGCTCCTCTCCTACTTCTACATCCGCACGGGTGGGATCGGGAGTGGGGCGGGTGGTGCGCCCAGTCTCGCCGTGGTCGAGGACTGCTTCACGCAGTTCATCGCGAAGGCGACGGGCGGTCCGGAGGCGTACCCATTCACGTCGGTCGCAGGCGGCGCGAACTTCGTGTGTCGCGACATGGCGACCGCGCATGCGGGCCTTGGTGCGACCAGCGCTGCGTTCCAGAAGTTCGTCACCATCTTCGCAGCGACATGCACGGCCGCTGGCGTGAGCCAGTCGGATCTTCAGACGCTCGGTGGTGCCATCCTCGGCACTGCGTCGGACATCGTCGATCAGGCGCGCAACAAGGCGCAGCAAGAAGCAGGCGTGGATGCCGCCCATTCCTATGGTGCTCGATGCTCCGACATCGTCGGCGGCGCGGCCACGGCGCCGGGGTGCACCACACCTTGAGGCGGCTCCTTCCCGCGCTCGCGCTCGGGCTCGCCATCGTCGCCGCGTGCGGCGGTAGCGATTCCGGCGGCGGCGGAAACGGGGTTGGCGCGGATGGCGGCGACACGGACGGGAGCGTGGGTGCTGGAGGCGATGGTGGCGGCGGTGGAGGCAGCGACTCTGGTGTGGTCGGAGAGCAGGACGCAGCGACGCCTCCTCCTCCCATGCCGGTGTGCACGCCGCCGGTCGTCGCGGTGGACACATCGAAGCCGACCACCGTGGTCGGCACCGGCACCGCGGCGAGCTGCACGGAAGCAGCGTTCCGCGCGGCGGTCACCGCAGGGGGCATTGTCACCTTCAACTGCGGCAGCGCGCCCGCCATGATCACCGTCACCAAGGAGGTCGCGATCGCGAAGGACACCACCATCGACGGTGGCAGCAAGGTCACGCTCAGCGGCGGAAAGACCACACGCATCCTCCACATCACGAGCGCGTTCAACGTGGCAACGCCCCTGCTCACGGTGCAGAAGCTCGCGTTCACGAACGGCTTCACCACCGACGTCCTCAACACGAAGTCCACGGCACAAGGCGGCGGAGCCATCTTCCAGGACGGCGGTTCGCTCACCGTGATCGACTGCACGTTCACGCACAACACGTGCGCCTCTACAGGGCAGGACGTGTCAGGCGGCGCGATCAACGGGCAGGGCGTCGGCAAGCTCGTGATCACCGGCAGCGTCTTCTCCGACAACTCCGGCTCGAACGGCGGCGCTGTCGGGACCCAGGACCAGGACGTGACCGTCGTGAACAGCACGTTCGCGAACAACTCCGCCACCGGCACGGACGGCAATCCCGGCAACGGCGGCGATGGTGGCGCGCTCTCGTACGACGGCGCGAAGATCCCGCTCACGTTCTGCGGAGACACGTTCACCGGCAACAATGCGAACGCATCGGGCGGCGCCGTCTTCCGCGTTGCATATGGAAATGGCGAGCCCGTCAACATTGACCGCTGTACGTTCGACGGCAACGCCGTGGACATGACCAAGGGCAACGCTGGCGCGCTGTATCTCGAGAACGCCGCGATCACCATGAGCGCCACCACCATCTCCAACAACTCGGCGAACTTTGGCGGCGGCTTCTGGGCAGGGCAGAGCGCGATCCTCAAGATGACGAACGTCACCATTGCCAACAACGTGTCGAACATGGGCGGCGGCATGTGGTTCGCGAACATGATCACGGGCACGCTCACCAACTGCACCGTCACTGGCAACCTGGGCGACGGGCTCTTCGGCGGTGACACCGGCGTGTCGCTCGTCAACACGCTGGTCGCGGGGAACATCCCCAGCGCCATGGCCAGCGCCGATCATGCTGTGAATTGCCAGAAGACACATGGCGGCTCCGGCGCCACCGTGATGCAGTTCCCCAAGGGGAACGGACAGGACTGCGTGACCGGCGTCACCTTCGCAGATCCCGCGTTCGCGAAGCTCGCCGACAACGGTGGCCCCACGAAGACCGTGGCGATCACCGCGACGAGCCCCGCGGCAGGCAAGGGCATCGCATGCCCGGCGACGGATCAGCGTGGCAATGCTCGTCCTGCCACGGGCTGCGCGCTCGGCGCATTCGAGCCCAAATGAGCTCGACGCGCCCCGAGAGCGAGGACCGTGAGGTCACGCGGTTCGGCATCATCGGGTGCGGTCGTATCGCCACGAGCGCGGTCGCCCCCGCGATCCGGTGGGCGAAGAACGCGCGGCTCCAGGCGATCGGCTCACGCTCCCTCTCGGTGGCAGAGGACAGAGCGCAGACGCTCGAAGCGGCGCGGGCGTACGGCAGCTACCAGGCCGTACTGGAGGATCCCGAAGTAGATGCAGTCTACATTGGTCTCCCGAACCACCTGCACGTGGAATGGGCGCGTCGCGCGCTTGTCGCTGGCAAGCACGTGCTCTGCGAGAAGAGCCTCACGGACGATCCGGCCGCGGCGCGCTCGCTCGCGCAGGACGCACACACGCGTGGTCTCCGCCTGGTCGAGGCGTTCATGTACCGTCATCACCCGCAGTGGACGCTGGTGCGTAATCTGCTGGACGAGGGCGCCATCGGCGACGTGCAGGCGCTCCGCATCTGGCTCGCCGGTGTGATGCCAGAGGACGATCATCGCCTGAGCGACGAAGGCGGCGGCGCGCTGTTCGACGTGACCTGCTACGGCGTGAACGCCGCGCGTTTCTTGCTGGGCAAGGAGCCCGGCGCGGTCAGCGCGATGGCGGCGTGGAAGGGCGAAGTGGATGTGTCGTCGATGGCCACGCTCGCATTCCCGGCAGAGAACGGCGCGAAGGGTGTGCTCGCATCGGTGTGGGGCTCCCTTGCGTCGTCGACGGAGGAGGGGCTCGTCGTGTCGGGTACGCGCGGTCGCATCGAGGTGGCGCGTCCCTTCATGCCGGGGTGGGATCAAACGGAGCTCGTGCTCCATCGCGACGGCGCTCGGTCCCTCATTCGCGCAGGCGGCGCGAACCACTACCTGCACATGGTGGAGCACTTCTCGTCGCTCGTGACCGATCCGTCGCGCGAGACGTTTCCCGCAGAGGACGGGACCGCGAACGCCGCGGCGTGCGACGCTGTGCGAGAGGCCGCGCGCACCGGACGCTGGGTCCGCGTGACTGGGCCCGCTACAGCGTCCCTGCGACTCCAAGCGTGAGCCCGTGGCCGCTCGCGGCCGGTGTGACCATGGGCCGCGCGTTCGTGAGCCACGAGGCCTTGTCGTTCGTCGGCTGCGCGCGTTCTGCCGGGTAATCGTGGTCCATTCCGTTCGTGAGCCACCACGCAGTGCCGAGCCCCGCGGCCATGCCGAGGGTCGCGAGCCCGGACGCCAGCCGACCATCGCTCTGGTTCTGGTTCGCGACGATGCCGTACGCACCAAGGCCAGCGAGCCCGCCGAGGATGCCGCCCGTGTCGAGCAGACGCACGCGCCAGATCGACGGCGAGACGATGTGCGCGAAGTATCCGCCGAGCGCCATGCCGCCTGTGACGCCAACGCCTGCTGCTGCAAGCCCTGGCCGCGCGTCGCCCGCGGTCGCGAACGCAGTGGTGCCGAAGCCCGCCAGCATTCCGGTCCACAGCGCGCTCGAGCCCGCGAACGCCGCGCGTCCCGGGCTGGTCCCGAACGCCTCGCCGAAGATGCCGCCGCTGACCGCGCCCAGCGTTCCTGCGCTCCACACGAAGGTCGCGAGCTCTGGTCCCTGCCAGTGCCCCGACTGGTCGCCCGTGTTCGCGAACAGCGACCACACGATGCCCTCTTCGAGCCCGATGTACATGCCGCTCACGATCGACTGCGGAACGCCGTAGTGAAAGCCGCGCCCCCAATCCAGCGCGACGACCGTCCCGACTGACGCGCCCGTAGAAAGAAGGAGCGACACGGTGACGGCGGCCGTCGTGGTCGCCTTGCCTGCGACCGCGAAGAAGAGCCCGGTGCCCAATCCGTAGAGGACGGAGCTGGAGTAGAGGCCGACGATCTCGTCGGTCGAGCGATGGTCCGTGGCCTTGCCTGCGATCTGCGTCTCGGGCATATCCGATCGCCGCACGAGGACTAGCCCGCGCCGCGACCATTCGTCCGCGACTGTCCAGTGTTCGTGCGCGAGCGTGCGGTCCGCGCGATTCGTCGCGAGCTTCTCGAGCTCCGAGAAACGAACAGCAGCTTCGTTGAACTCGCCGGTGAGGAGCTTTGCGCGCGCGTCCTCGCAGCCCGCTTGCCACACACGGCTCGTGGGGGACTCGACGAGGAGGTCGGGGGAAGGGGATGGGGTTGGGGGTAGGGTCGGGGTCGAGGTCGGGGTCGGGGTCGAGGTCGAGGTCGGGGTCGAGGTCGGGGTCGAGGTTGGGGTCGGGGTCGGGGGTAGGGGTGGGGTTACGGTCGGGGTTGGGGTTGGTTCCTGGGCCCAGGCCCGTGTGGTGCCCAGGATCAGGGGAAGAAGCGCGGCTAGCAGCACTAGAGACCCCGTCGCTCGCATCTGCCGAGCATACGGGCAAACTGTTCCGTTGCGCGGTGGAGACCCTGCATTTCGGGAAAAAAAGCGCTAAAGTTCCCCTCATGAAGGCGAAGATCCTCGTTCGGTCGGTGTGTCTCGTTGCAACCCTCGCGTTCTCCGTGGCGCTCGTTCCCGGCTGCGGTGATGGCGGCGGTGGCGAGGCGAAGCACGCGACCATTTCCTCCGGCCCCATGCCCGAGGGCGAGAGCTGGACTGGCGTCTACTTCCATCCCGTGTACGGCTACCTCCACCTCGTGGAAGAGGGCTCGAACGTGGTCGGCAAGTGGAAGCGCGCGGACCAGAGCAAGTGGGGCGAGCTCTCCGGCACGCATACCGGCAACGTCCTTCGCTTCACGTGGAAGGAGCACACCATCGGCCTCGTCGGCGCTGGCGGGGAGTCCATGGGCAAGGGCCACTTCGTCTACAAGCTGCCGAAGGACGGCAAGATCCCCGAGCTCGACGGCCAGTACGGCATCAACAACGACGAGACCGGCAGCGACTGGCACAACGTGAAGCAGCAGCGCATGACGCCGGATCTCAAGTCGATCAACGGCGACACGGGCGGCCTATCCACCCCCGCCGCCGGCAAATGGGACTGAAACGACCTCGCCTCGCGCCAGGCGCATCCCGGCAGCCGAGCTTTTGGGCTCCGCGGCGTGCTCACGTACTGGAGTACGTTCCGCGCGCTGCTCGCCCGAAAAGCTCGCCTGCCGGGCGCGCCTGACGCGATCCGAGGTCGTTTCCACTTATGGTTTGAGAGAGTCGGGAACATGTAGTGTGCATGCTCTCTTTTCGATCTGGGCGACTCCGCCTTCGGCGTCGATTTTTTTTACTCGGTCTACAGGGTTCCACGATGTCTGTTCGTATTGATCATCCGGATTGTTTTGTTCGGCGTCACATTGGGCCTGGGCCTCTCGAGCGCGAGAAGATGCTTGGGGCTCTTGGGTTGGCTTCGCTCGATTTGCTCATTGGGGAGACGGTGCCCGAGCAGATCAGGATGAAGAGGGCGCTGGATTTGCCCCGGGCTATTTCGGAGAACGAGCTGCTGGGGCTTGCTCGGGCTTATGGGGCGGAGAACGAGATTTTTCGGTCGTTGCTTGGCATGGGTTACTCGGACACCATCACGCCTCCTGTTATTTTGCGCAACGTGGTGGAGAACCCCGGGTACTACACCCAGTACACGCCTTATCAGGCGGAGATCTCGCAGGGTCGGCTCGAGGCGCTGCTCAATTTTCAGACGATGGTGTGTGAGCTCACGGCGTTGCCCGTTGCGAATGCGTCGCTGCTCGATGAGGCTACCGCTGCGGCGGAGGCCATGCACCTGGCGCACGCCTTCAAGGGCGCGGCGGAGAAGAATGCGTTTTTTGTTTCCGAGCTCTGTCACCCTCAGACCATCGACGTGGTGAAGACTCGCGCCGCTGCGCTCGGCGTCGAGATTGTTACTGGCGACCACCAGACGTTCGCGCTGACTGCGAAGTTCTTTGGTGCGCTCGTGCAGTATCCGGCCACCACTGGCGAGGTGTTCGACTACCGCGCGTATGCCGACCGCGTGCATGGCTTGGACGCTTTGCTGTGTGTGGCGGCGGACATCTTGTCTCTTGCGCTGCTCGTTCCTCCGGGGGAGTTTGGGGCGGATGTTGCGCTCGGCAGCACGCAGCGCTTCGGTGTTCCGCTTGGCTACGGCGGCCCGCATGCCGCCTACTTCGCCACGAAGCAGGACTACGTTCGCAAGCTCCCCGGTCGCATCATCGGCGTGAGCGAGGACGCAGAGGGACGCCCCGCGCTGCGCATGGCTCTCCAGACGCGCGAGCAACACATCCGCCGCGAGAAGGCGACCTCCAACATCTGCACGGCGCAGGCGCTGCTTGCCATCGTGGCCAGCATGTACGCCGTCTATCACGGGCCGAAGGGCATCAAGCAGATCGCGGAGCGCGTGCACGGCGTCACCGCCACGCTCGCGCACGGTCTCCAGAAGCTCGGTCGCACGGTCAGCGGCAACGGCGCGTTCTTCGACACCATCACCGTGTCTGGCACCGCCGCAGAAGTGAATGCATGGTACACGCAAGCGGCCGCGCGGAAGGTGAACCTGCGCCGCGTGAGCGACACCACGCTTGGCATCGCGCTCGATGAGCTGACGGACGCGCGGGAGGTGTCGCTACTGCTCGAGGTCTTCGGTGACACCGCGCGCAAGCTCTCCGTGGAGGACCTTGCGAAGGACACGTCCGCGCGCATCCCGGCGTCACTCACGCGCAAGAGCGCGATCCTCACCCACCCGATCTTCAGCCAGCATCACTCCGAGACGGAGATGCTGCGCTACATGAAGCGGCTGGAGGAGCGCGACATCTCGCTCGCGCACTCCATGATCCCGCTCGGCTCTTGCACCATGAAGCTCAATGCCACGGCGGAGATGATCCCCGTCACGATGCCCGCGTGGAACGCGCTGCATCCGTTCGCGCCGCGTGCGCAGGCGAAGGGCTACGAGAGGATCTTCCAGGAGCTCTCCGCGGCGCTCGCGGAGATCACGGGCTTCGCGGGCGTGTCGCTGCAGCCGAACGCGGGCTCGCAGGGCGAATACGCGGGGCTCCTCGTCATCCGCAAGTACCAGGAGACGCGCGGAGAGGGCGCGCGCAACGTGTGCCTCATCCCCGCCTCCGCGCACGGCACGAACCCCGCTTCCGCAGTCATGGCAGGGCTCGACGTGGTCGTGGTCGCCTGTGACGAGCGTGGCAACGTGGAGCTCACCGATCTCGAGGCGAAGGCCAAGGCCCACGCCGACAAGCTCTCCTGCTTCATGATCACCTATCCCTCCACGCACGGCGTGTTCGAGGAAGGCATCACGAAGATCTGCGAGATCATCCACGCGCACGGCGGGCA
The DNA here is from genome assembly GCA_038230375.1 of Polyangiales bacterium. Taxonomy (GTDB): domain Bacteria; phylum Myxococcota_A; class Polyangia; order Polyangiales; family Polyangiaceae; genus JANXLV01. The sequence continues at coordinate 18,800 of JBBRNJ010000084.1, forward strand.
GGTCTACATGGACGGGGCCAACATGAACGCGCAGGTCGGCCTCTGCCGCCCGGGCGATTTCGGCGCGGACGTCTGCCACCTGAACCTCCACAAGACGTTCTGCATCCCGCATGGCGGCGGCGGCCCGGGCATGGGTCCCATCTGCGTTGCCGCGCACCTCGCGCCGTTCTTGCCGCGTCTGCCGGTGGTCTCTGATCCCGCGAAGCAGAAGGACGCGATCGGCCCAGTTTCGGCCGCGCCGTGGGGCTCTGCGAGCATCCTGCTCATCTCGTGGGCGTACATCCGCATGATGGGCGGTGACGGCCTGACCGACGCCACGAAGATGGCCATCCTCAACGCCAACTACATCGCGAAGAAGCTCGATGCCGCGTTTCCCGTGGTCTACAAGGGCGCGCGTGGTCGCGTCGCGCACGAGTGCATCGTGGACGTGCGGCAGCTGAAGAAGAGCGCCGGCATCGAGGTGGAAGACATCGCGAAGCGCCTGATGGACTACGGCTTCCACGCCCCCACCATGTCGTTCCCGATCCCCGGCACGCTCATGATCGAGCCGACGGAGAGCGAAGGCCTGGGTGAGCTCGATCGCTTCTGCGACGCGATGCTCTCGATCCGCCACGAGATCGCCGACGTGGAGTCCGGCAAGATGCCGCGCGACGACAACCCGCTCAAGCACGCACCACACACCGCGCACTTCGTGACCGCAGCGGAGTGGAAGCACCCCTACTCGCGAGAGGTCGCCGCGTTCCCGGCGCCGTGGACACGCGACCGCAAGTTCTTCCCCGCCGTCGCGCGCCTCAACAACGCACTCGGCGACCGAAAACTGATCTGCACCTGCCCCCCGATCGAAGCCTACGTCTAACAGCATCGCCTGGGGCGAGATCACGCGCCTCGTGATCCCCGACGGGGGACATCCCGCCATGCGAGGCTTCGAGCTGCGCGCGGTGCTCACGTACAAGAGTACGTTCCCCCCCGCCGGGGATCACGAAGCGCGTCGCTCCGTGCTCGCTCGAAGCACCCCGTCGGGTATCACGAAGCGCGTCCTCGCCTGACGGGCGGCTCTCGCCCCATGCGACGCTGTTCGCTTGCGCGTTGCGGTCCGGGCTTGTGACTTGGGGACGGTGGGGGGGTCAGGCGTCTGGGAAGCCTAGGAAGTGCTTGCCTTGGACGATTGACTCGAAGCTGATTCCGCCTGGCTTCGGGACGCTCTCCCATGGCGGGTCCACGGGAACGCGCGCCAGGACCGTCCCGTCTAGCGCACGGAACAGGCAATCGAGCTCCCCGGTCTCGAGAACGAATCCAGGCCGGGCCGCTCGATCGAATCCCCAGAAGAGGCAATGCTCGAATGGGTGGCACACTACGCCGCTGGCCAGATCGACGACACACGACAGGCGCCGACCGCCGAGGAACAACAGACGCGTCTCCTCGACGAACATGATGGTCAGGTCGGACAGTCCCACCAGCCGCGTATCCAATTCGTACCGGACCACGCGCTCGCGGAGCGTGATGAAGACGACAGCATCAACATCATCAGGGTCCCCATCCACGACGTGGACCTCGGCATCAGACCGTGCGCGGCTCCGGTCGCTACAGACCTCCACAAGGATCGGTTCGGCGGTCGGCTCGATGCGTATCTTGGGCGAGATCGTTCTTCGGTTCATTGCACGGGGGATAGAAGCTACGCCTGAAGGGCGGCGCGAGGCTCAGAACAGGCGTGGGCCCGTGGGCAGAGCATTGGGGCCGGGGCTGGGGTCCATACGCACGCATGTACCGGGCCCCTTGCCCTTGCCCTCGTTCAAGCACGTCATGCCGTTGCCCTTGCAGTCGAGGTCTGCGTAACAGCTGCCGCTCAAGGGAGGCCCTGTCGTGTGTGGCCCCTCGTCTGGAAAGGGCTCGTCCAGTGGCCGCGGGTCCTTCACGGGTTTCTGAGGCTCCGCACACGCAGTCAGCATCAAAGCTGCGACCATCAGCGTTCTCACAGACATGCGTATGCCGCCTCGATGAGCGCGATGACGCGCGGGTCCAGAAGGATCTGCGTGCCCATGCGGCACGTGGTGTAGCCGAAGCCAAGGCGCGCCGTGGGGTCCGCGAAGCCGACGGAGCCGCCCGCACCTGGATGCCCGAAGCTTCCTTCGCTCGGGCCGAACGTGTTGCCTGGTTGTGAAAGCATGTATCCTGCACTGAATCGAGTGGTGACACCCAGTATCGCGTCTTCGCCGTGAGAACGCTCCTGGCCGCACACCCTGATGGTCTCGGGGGAGAGCACGCGCACGCCGTCCAGCTCGCCACCGCAGCCGAGCGCGCCATAGAAACGCGCGAGCGCTCGCGCCGTTGCGTGGCCGTTCACGGAGGGGAGCTCCGCGCCGCGCCACGCGCGAGAGCTCGTGACGCCCGGCATCACGAGTGTGGGCGGGTTCGTGAACGCACGCGCCGTCATGGACGTGGGCTCGTCCATGATCCGCTGGATGAGCGAAGGTCCCTCGCTTGGGTCGCGGCGGCCAGGTCGGAGATCGGCGATGCGCGTATCCTCGCTCGCGGCAATGCCGATGTGCGCGTCCAGGCCGAGCGGCGCGGCGATCTCTTCCTTCCAGTAGCGGCCCGGCGTCTTGCCCGATGCGCGGTGGATCACCTCTCCCACGAGCCACCCGAACGTGAACGCGTGGTAGCCATGCTGCGTCCCCGGCTCCCACCACGGCGTCTCTGCGGCGAGCGCGCGGGTCATCGTCTCCCAGTCGAAGAGCGCTTCCGGCGGCAGCTGCTCGCGGAGCGCCGGAAGGCCCGCCTTGTGGTCGAGCAACCAGCCCACCTTCAGGCTTCCCTTTCCTGCGGCCGCGAACTCGGGCCAGTACTTCGCGACGGGCGCGTCCAGCTCCACCTTGCCCTGATCGCACAGGCGAAGCAGGCACGCGGCGACCCAGCCCTTGGTCGTGGAGAACACGTTCACGAGCGTGTCCTTCTGCCAGAGCGTCGTGCGCTCCTTGTCCACGTGCCCGCCCCACAGGTCCACGATCGGCGCGCCATCCAGCGTGATGGCGACAGCGCCGCCGAGGTCGCCGCGCGTCGCGAAGTTCTCCGCAAACGCGTCGCGGACACGGGCGAACCGCGCATCGCTTGTGCCTGAAATCGGGGTCGCGATCATCCGTTCATCCTACCTCGCAACGGTCGCGGTATCATTCCTGACCGATGACCGAGCGCCAGATCGAGATGCTGTGGCGGTGCCCGTGCGCAACGAAGAACCTCGGGCGCCACATGAAATGCGAGACGTGCGGCCGTCCCAAGGACGACAACGTCGCGTACGAGATGCCGGAGAACGTCGAGACGGCCGAGTCCGTCACCGACGAGAAGCTGCTCCGCATGGCCACCGCCGGCGAGAACTGGCAGTGCGCGTACTGCGGCAGCGGTCAGCGCGCGCTCGACGGCGGTTGCGGAGGGTGTGGAGCGGGCCGCGCGGAGAAGGCGACTCAGGCTCGCGCCGCCGCGCACCAGCCAGCCATGATGGAGACCGCGCCCAGGCCGCGCTCGCGACTTCCGCTCGTGCTGATCGTTGTTGCCGCGTGCGTGCTGCTCCTGGGCACCTGCGCGCTGCTGGTGAAACACAAGTCCGCACCGCCCGCGCGCGACACCATGGCTGCGTCACGGGAAACAGTGGTGGACCACGACCTCACGGTCACGCGCGCGCACTGGAAGCGCACAGTGAGCACGGACCACTGGCAGCTCACCGACCGCGAAGGCTTTGACCCGCCCGACGACGCGGTGGACAAGAAGAAGGCGGGCGAGCACGTCCATCATCAGGAGCAGGTGCTCGATCACATGGAGACCCTCTACGACAGCGTGGAGGTCCCCGACGGCACCCGCACGGAGTCGTACACGGAGCACGTCGCGTGCGGACAGAACTGCACGACCACGCCGCGCACGTGTCGCCAGAACTGCAAGAGCAACAAGAACGGCTTCGCCACATGCAACGACGTCTGCACGGGCGGCAACCAGTCGTGCACCACGAAGTACTGCGACGAGACACGCACCCGACAGGTGTCGAAGACCCGCACCGAGCGCCGTCCGCGGCAAGAACCGCGCTACCGCAGCGAGCCCCGCTACGCGCCCTGGTATACATACAAGGTGATGGACTGGGTACAGGTCGCGACGGTCGACGCAGAGGGCGACGACATCACGCCCTCTTGGCCGGATGCCAGCGCCCCGCCCCAGGACGCCGGCAAACACGTGCCAGCCGCGCCACCAAAGGCCGCCGCCACGGACCACCCCACGAACCAGGAACGGCGCGTGGAAACGTTCGAGGTCACGTTCGCCGACGATAAGGGTGCAGTCTACAGGTATGCGCCGAGCACCCCCGAGGAGCTGGCCGGCTTTGGCCCAGGCACCCGTCACAAGATGCGCGCCGCGTCGCGTGGCGATCAGGTCTTTCCGGCGCCCTGATCGACGCGGATTCTATTGGAGCGGCTTTCGGGGTAGCCTCGACGCGTGCCTGTATCCGCCACGCTCGCGAAGGAAACAACGGTCGTTGGGCCGCTCGGCGGTCTGTTGCTCTCGCAGGTACGTGCGCTGTCGCCCATGCTCGTGATGCGCGCGCTGCGCTGGTATCGCGATCTCGCGCGGCTTGGTATTCACCTGCCGTTCTTCATCGTGCACGACTTCGGGCTGCTCTATGCGGCGCCGAAGGAGCAGCTGGAGATCGGCGCGCGTGTCGGCCAGGCGGATCTGGTCTCGCGCATTGCGCGCCTTCCAGAGCTCGAGACCATGTACGCGGGCGTCGTCTCCGAGATCGGCAAGAGCGAGGCGTCTGCACGCGCGCGCACCATGCGCCTGTCGGACGATCTGATCGTGGTCGTGCTGGCCCGCGTGCTGGGCTCGCTCACGCAGCGCGCGGGCGTGCGTGCGCCCTACGCGGCGACCATCCCGCTCGACCCCGAGATGGTGCGCGAGATAGACGGGCAGCTGCCGCAGCTGTTCTCCGCGTTGACCCGCCAGTTCGAGGTGAGCTCGCTGGATGCGCTCGCGCGCTCGCGGTTGCACGTGCTCACGCTCGCGGACGCGCTGGACCTGGACACGCTCCGCTTGCTCGGCATGCTGGGCCCGGAGTCCACGGCGGCGGGCGCGCTCGCGCACGTGGATCTTCTTGCGGCGCTCTCTTCCCCGGCCGCGAACGACATTGTCAACTTCTCGCTGGAGCTCTTGCCCAGCATCCTGGAGACCCACCGCAACAAGGCCACGGGCACGCACGCCGTGCACGGCTACGCGGGCATGGGCACGAAGGGCTCGCTCGACTCGCTCGTGCTCACGGAGCTCGCCTGGGATGAGTTCGAGTTCGCCCGTCGCATGGTCGAGAACGAGCTCCTCTACTACACGCGCGAGCAAGCTCCGGACGAGGCACGTCGCCTCCACTACCTGGTGATCGACGCATCCGCGTCCATGCGCGGCGACAGGCAGGTGTTCGCGCGCGGCCTTGCCATTGCGCTTGCAAAGAAGCTTCAGCTCTCCGGCGAAGAGGTGTGGATGCGCTTCTTCGACTCACGCCTGTACGACGTGCAGCGTCCGCGCCAAGGGCAGCTGCCCGCCGCGTACCTGCTCGGCTTCAAGGGCGAGCGCGGACGCAATCCGTCGCGCGTCTTCGCGCAGCTCGCCACGGAGATAGCGCTCCTTCGCGCGCGTGAGCAACGCGACCCCGTGATCCACCTCATCACACACGCGGCGCTGCACGTGCCGCGGCAGCTGGTGCAAGAGGTCCGGCGTCAGGCGCACCTCTTCGGCGTCTTCATCTTGCCGTCCGGCGGTGAGCTCGACCTTGACTACCTTGATCTCCTCGAGGGGCACGCAGTGGTCGACAACGCCACGCTCATGCAGAAGAACGCGCGCAACGCGGCAGCCACGAAGATCGTCGACGACGCATCGAAGGCCGCCGAGCGCATCAGCGTTCCGCCGCCCTCCATCGGCCCGCGCAGCATCCGCGGCGGCGACGACGGCATGCCTCCGTCGCTCAAGCCAAAGAGCAGCATGCGCCCGCCGTCCATGAGGTGACTATTTCTTCGGCGGGGGCTTCGTGGGCGGCTTGGTGGGCGGCTTCACCGGCGGCTTCGTCGGTGGCTTTGGTGTGCCGCTCGGCTTCGGACGCGGCGGCGGTCGGTAGACCGGTTGTGGCGGTCCCGCTTCCAGCTCGAGCACGACCTCGGCATCGAGCTCGGGTGCGCCTGCGTCCGTGCTGGGCGAATCGCCGTCCATGTCGGCCCCGAGCATCGTCGCCATGGCGTCGGATGCGCTGGCGTCGGACTGCTCACCAGCCGCGTCCCACGCGGGCGCTGCGGCCTCCGCCGTGGCTTTGGTGTCCTCCGGCGCCTGGGACCGAAGTCCCCATGCGAGCGCCACGGCGAAGCCCAGGATACCGACGAGCAGCAGCATCGCACGCACGATGCTGAACGGCTTCTTGGTGTCCGACGTGGAGGGCGCGCCGCTCTCCTTCGCGGCCACCGCCTTACCCGAAGCGTCCGCGTCGGTCGTGTCGACCGCGGTCGCGGGATCGCTGCCCTCCTTCGTCACCGCGCCGATCTTCGTGGTGCTCATGGTGCCGGCCGCATATGCGTCGGCGGCGGAGAGGCGCACGGGCTCCGCGCCCGCGGCGTCGACCGGCGCGACCTTCGGGTTCGATGCGGGCGGCGCGGGGGGCACGACGTTGAACTCGTGCATCGTCGGGTTGCGACCGAGCTGGTCGATCTCGACGATCGCCTTCTCCACGTCGGCCCGCATCTCCGTGGCGTCCGCGTACCGATCCTCGCGCTTGAACGCGAGCGCGCGATCGATGACACGCGCGAATGGAAGGCTCACATGCGGGGCGACCGATTTGATCTTGGGCGCGGGCAGCGTGGCCATGTTCGCCACCTGCATCACCGGATGCGGCGCGCCCTCATGCACGCGTCGCCCACCGACCACCGTGAAGCCCGACGCCGCGAGAGAGAAGAGATCCGAGCGGCCGTCGAGGTCCGCGTTGTCGCCCGAAGCTTGCTCCGGGCTCATGAAAGAAGGCGTGCCAAGCGCAAGGCCCACGCTCGTGGAGCTCTGTGCGTCCAGCACACGCGCCAGGCCAAAATCAAGCACCTTCACGCGCGGGCGGCCGATCAGGATGCTGTCCTTCGGCGCCTCGGACTTCGGCACCGCGTCCGTGCCGAGCTCCGCGTCGGGGTCGGGCTCGTCGGCCAGGATGAAGATGTTCTCGGGCTTCAGATCGCGGTGCAGGACGCCGTTCGCGTGTGCCTTCTCGAGCACGCGGAGCACCGCGGAGGCGACGAGCAGGAACTCACGTTCGGACACCGGGCGCTCGTTCGCGATGCGGTCCTGGAGCGACTCGCCGCGGAGCAGCTCCATCACAAGGTATGCGGTGCCGTCGTCGGGACCGGACTTCACCAGGTCGTCGTCCAGTACCTTCACGGCGCCGGAGTGACCGACCTTGTTGGCGGCGTAGCCTTCACGCAGGAAGCGCTCGCGGACGGCGGGCTCTCGCGCGTAGATCGGGTGCAGCACCTTCACGGCGGCGCGCGCTCCGTTGCGATGGCGCCCCTCGTACACGGCGCCCATGCCGCCAGTGCCGAGCAGCTTCTCCAGCGTCCACTTGTCGTTGAGCACCGTGCCGATGCGAGCGTCCGCGCTCACGCGGAGGTCCTCGCCTACGCGCGGGAGGTTGTCACTGACAGCCGGCTTCTCGTCGGTCTCTGCGAGCTTGTCGACGCTCGGCTTCTCCGCGGTCTCAGCGAGCGGAGCGTCTGCCGGCGGGCGAGGAGCGTCCTCTGCCGGGGCTGGCTTGTCCGCGTCGCCTTCGCTCATGATGGAGTTCTACACGAAACGGCGGGACGGCCGTCATTTAGCGCCGCTTGCCGCGCTTGCGGGTGGGCAGGTCCACCTTCTTGCCGTCGCGAGGGACGGGGACCGCGGCGTCGCGGCTCTTCTGGATCTCTTTGACGGCATCGCCGAAGCGGCTCCTGGTCTTCTCGTCGCTGACGGCCGCGGTCGAGGCCTCGCGCAGGTCCACATTGCCAAGCGACGTCCAGCGGTGCACCTCTTCGAGTACGACGCCGCCGTGCCGTGATGCAAGCAGCGCCGGCGCAGTCCGTAGCGCGTCGAGCAGGGCCTTGTAGCCCGGGTATCGCATGCTGGAACGCGTGGCGTGACGGATCAGCTCCGCGGCCTCGTGCAGGCGCGCGATCACCGGCGCGGCGTCGTGGGTCTCGTTTCGCCACGCGGGATCGGACAGGGCCGTCAGCACGTTCGCTGCGTGGAAGAAGCCGTCCATCCACGACTCCACCTCGAGCACGAGCACGTCGCCCATCACCGCGCCCAGGCGCACGAGCGACAGGATCACGGCCTCGCGCACGCGGTACCGCAGGTCATCCGCGGCCTCGTGCAACAGCGCAAGGGCCTCGCTCCGCACCTTGGGATCCGAGGCGCCACGCGCGCCCCACCCGAGCACGCCGCACATGGGAATGAACTCCATGGGCGAGCCGCCGGGCATCTCGTCCGCGCTGATTCCCGCCATCCTGGTGAGCAGCGCATCCATCGGCTTGCCCCGGCGTGCGCACTCGTCCGCGAGCGCGTTTGCCAGTGACACGTTGGCGCGCGTGCCGGGAAGACCGCTCGCGGTCATGAGCTCCCTGTAAAGCTTGTCCGTGCTGCCGCCGCGCTGCGCGACGTCCAGGGCGCCAAGCAGCACATCGTTCTTGATCGCGACTTCTCTCATTGCGTGCAGCGCACGGGGCGCTCTCCGGGCATCGTCCAGCGGGGATGCTCGCGATCGAGCACCTCCTTCTCCTTGAGTTCACCGCGATTCGTGAGGCCTCGTTCCAGCGCGTCGCGCACGAGATCGTCCTCGAATGTGGCGCTGTCCTTCGGGATCTCGGCACGGTCACCACCAAGCGCAACGAAATCACTCGTCACGATGGTGAGCTTGTCCGTGTCGCGCACCTCCGCACCGGGCTGCCCCTTTGCGTTGGTACGCCGCATGGTGATCGTGAGCTGTCCGGCGTGACATACGGCCACGACGCTGATGCCGGAGACGCTCAGGATGCCGCGCTCTGTCTTCGCGTTCTCCGTGAGCATGTGGCGCAGCTGTTTGCCGGAGAACTTGAGTATCGCGAAGCGGTTGTCGAACGGCATCGCCTCGAAGAGCGCGCCATAGGTCAGGTCGCCCTCGGGCAGATCTGCGCGCAGACCGCCGCCATTGGTGATCGCGACATCCGCCTTCGGTCGCGCCTTGCGCATCAGGTCGGCGAAGAGGTTACCCTCGGCGGACTCCTGCACGTGGCTCTTGCGGATGCGAGAGTCCAGGTGCACGCCGAGCTTCTGCTCCTTGCGCTGCTTCGCCTGCGCCACGTCCTCCGCGAACGAGCGCGCGACGTCGCTCTGCTCCATCACGGTCAGGCCCTCGTACGTGGCGGGGAGCCTGAGCTCTGTGGTGGGGAACACCTTGGTCGCGGTGATCTTCTTCGCATCGGGATCGACCGTCACATCCACGCGGCCGAACGCGCGGCCGTTCGCGAACGACTCGATGACGGGGACTCCGCGCACCTTCGTGGCCATACCCGCGTGCGTGTGCCCGGCGACGATCACGTCCACCGTTCCGACGGGGATGGCCGAGACGAGGTCCATGATCTCCTCGTCTGCCTCGCACTGGCCATCTGCCTCGGGGTTCGTCACGTTCTTGCACTTGCCGCCGGCGTGCGCGGAGAGGATGACGACGGTGGCGCCATGTGCGCGCAAGGTGGCTGACTCACGCATCACGGCCTGCGCCAGTGGCACCATCACGAGGCCCTCGAAATTCGGGGCGATCGTGGTCTTCGGTGTCTCGATGGTGGTGACGCCAACGACACCGATCTTGAGGCCGTGCTTCGTCAGCATCACGCTCGGTGACATGTGCTCGTACGCGGGCATCGCGCCGGTCTTTGTGTCATTCACGTTTCCGAAAAGGAAGGGGAAGTGCGCCTGCTTCGCGCGCTCGCGTAGTGCGCCGCGGGGGTCGTCGCCGGGCGCGCGCGGTATGGCGGACGGGCCCACGGGGCCGAAGTCGAACTCGTGGTTGCCGATCGCCACGGCGTCGTACTGAAGGACGTTGTATGCGCGAACCACGGCCGCGCCCTCGCTCAGGTTGGACTCCAGCGTGCCCTGGAACATGTCGCCAGCGTCAATGAGGATCACGTTGTCGGGCGTGACCTTCGCGCGGAGGTTCTCGACGAAGCCACCGAAGATGGGGAGCGTGTCGATGTGGCCGTGCACGTCGTTCGTGCCGATGATGGAGAGCGTGACGAGCGCGCTGGGCGTGGGTGCGGAGCCCGCGTCCAGCGCAGGCCTCTCTCGGAAGTCAGGGCTGTGGAAGTCGGGGACGCCCTTCTGCGGAGGCGGATTCGTCGAGCAAGCGACGACCCCACCAAGGGCCACACAGCCCAGAACCGCCATGAGCGACGACACACGCACCATGTGCTGCCTTTATCACGTGGGCGGGACGGTTGTCCGCGTGCGCGCAGGGCTGCCACGCCGTTTGCGCGCCTCGCTCGCGTACAGGCGGAGGACGGCGAGCGCGAGCGCCATGACCACCGGCCCGATGATCAGCCCCTTCAGGCCGAGTGCTTCCACACCTCCGAAGAGCGCCGCGAAGGTCACCAGAGTTGGGATCTTGCTGTCGCCGCCAAGGAGCAGAGGCCGCAGCGCGTAGTCGGGAAGGCCGATGACGAACACGGCCCCCCAGATGAGCTCGAAGATGCCGCTGATGGGATGCCCCGTCGCGATCTGGAAGATCCCCAGCGGCACCCACACGAGCATCGTTCCGACACCAGGGATGAGCGAGGCCACGCCAGTCGCGGCGCCGAAGAACATCGGCTCCGGCACTCCCGCCAGGAGATATCCGATCGTCGCGAGCGCGCCCTGCGCAAGTCCCGTCACGATGGTGCCGAAGAGCGTGGTGCGCCCCACGCGCCGGAACTCCGTGAGGAGCTCCGCCGTGTAGTCGGGACGAAGCGGAAACGTCTCTTGCACGCGCCGAGACACCTTCTGCCAGTTGCAGAGAATGAAGTGGAGCGACAGCATCGCGAAGAAGAGCGCGAGCAGTGACGAGGCGGTGGTGGCAACGATGGTCTCGGCCAGCTCCTCCGCGCGTACCGCCGCAGCGCCGACGAGGCCACGCACGCGTGTCGCGAGCTCCTCGGGTCCGATGCCGAGCGGGGTCGTTCGACGACCCACCGCCTCGAGGAGTCCGCCGCCTTCCGCCTGCGGTCCCAGCGAATCGATCAGCCGTCGCGTGAGCACGGTGCCGCGCGCGACGAACAGCCATGCGAGCCCACCGACCAGCACCACCACGGCGAGCGTGGAGCCCACCACCGTTGCGACCGCCGACCCTTGCGCTCCCAGCCGCGGCTTCATGCGCTCGAACACCGGCTGCGCCATGAACGCGAGCAATGTTCCGAAGAGGATGCCCACGCCCACGGGCATCACGATCCAGGCGATCGCAACGACGGAGGCGAGCGCGGCCCAGCCGAGCGCGTTTCGTTCGTCGTGCGCGACCTCGAGCTGGTTGCCAGCAATGTCGTCGCGTGCGGTCTCTTCCGCGGTCGTCAGGGCGATCGTCGTGACGGCGCCAGCGCTCTTGTCTTCGGGGGAAGGTGTGGGCTCCATTGCGACCTCAGGCCTGGAGCGGCGTATCGCCGCTCGGCTCCGGCACTACCACCTCGGCGACCACACCTTTCATGGAAACGGCCAGCACGACAGCCTCGGCCGTGATGCGGACCATGGCGCCGTGTGCCTGAAACGACATGGTCCGCCTGGGCGTCAGGGCCGCGGGGAGCTCGAAGGAAAACTGCAGCGTCTGGCTGAAATTCCAGGCCAGATCGAGCCGCCTCAGACCGAGCTCCTTGTTGATCAGATCGGTCAAGCGGCGGTCGACCATGCCCGGGAGCATCGCGAAGTCGGCACTTGCGATGCGCGGCTCGAACACGAGCAGGTCCCCGCCGGCGGTCTGCTCGATGCGCGGCGTCATGATGAACGAAACCTCGGAGATGACGACGGGCACCTTGATGCCAAGCACGGGCCACGCGAGCGTGGCGGGGCAGATGATGTGAAGGCCCTCTCCAGCGATCAGCGAGACCTTGGTCGGTGTGCCGATGTAGAGGCCCGCGCCATCAGAGCCAAGACTGATGGTGACGGGCGCGAGCTGGGAGACCCCATGTCGGAGATCCTCGAGAGAGAGAACTGCTTCTAGCCACATCGAGCAGATGCACCTGCAGACCTTGCGCCACGACGTCGGGCAGCACAGGTCTGCGGGGCGTGCGCACCTTGGGTGAGGCAAAATGGCCCAGTCGGGCATTCCAGTCACGTGCGTTTGTCCCCTCGACCCGCCGACCGGGGGCAATCCCCACGTTTCCTCGCTTTTGCGCGGTTGGCAGGGCCCTTGCGAAGTAGGCTGCATGTTGAAGGCTTCACCAACCGTAGAGCCCGAAAAGGAAGAGAACGTCTTCGTGATCGCCCAGTCAAAGGAGCTGACGAACGACGCCGACCCCAGCGACGGGGTCCAGCGAGCCTGGCGTGGCCGCATCGACGAGGTCCTACACGGCTTGCTCCAGGGCTGATGCTCCTCGTCTGTGATCACTGCGACACGGCGCAAAAGCGGGGCAAGATATTGCACGGCGTCGCGCCGCATTGCGTGCGCTGCGATCACGAGCTCTACATTCCCAAGGCTCCGCGCACGGACAAGATGCTCGCGCTCAGCCTCACCGGTCTCATCGCGTTCACGCTGAGCAACGTGTATCCCGTGGTCTCGCTCAGCGCGCACGGACAGGAGAGGTCTGCGACGCTCCTGGCGGCCGTCGGTGCTGCTGCGGATCAGGATGCCATCGTCGTGGCCGTCATCGCCGCCCTTGCTGCGTTCGCGGTGCCCTTGACGGAGCTGTGCCTCTACGTGTGGATCCTGATGGCGCTACGCGAAGGGCGGAATCCCGCTTCGTTTCGCACCGCCATCCACGCGCTCCGCGGCATCCGCCACTGGAGCATCGTGGAGGTCTTCCTGCTCGCCGTGGTCGTCTCCGCGGTGAAGCTTGGCGACGTCGCGACCGTCACGCCTGGCGTGGGCGTGTTTGCGCTGTTCGCGCTGGTGGTGTGCATCGCGGCGCTTCGCACGTTCGACCTGCGCGATCTCTGGGCGCAGACCTCGGAGCCGGCCGCTTGAGCAGACCGCTGCCTCCCCGCGCGATGGACCTCGGGCTCGCCTCGTGCCGTGGCTGCGGCCTGGTCTCGCGGCTTGGAAGCGACCTCCGTCATTGTCCCCGCTGCGGCAAGGTCCTTCACTGGAGGATGCCGGGAGGGTTCTCGCGCCCATGGGCCTTCTTGAGCGCCGCGGCCCTCCTGTACGTGCCCGCGAACGTGCTGCCCATCATGCGCACGAACGCGCTGACCGAGCACCGGTCGGACACGATCATGTCCGGCGTCGTGCACCTCTGGGAGGGCGGCTCGTGGGACCTGTCACTGGTCGTATTCGTGGCGAGCATCGTGTTCCCGGTCGCCAAGATGGCGGCGCTTGCGGTGCTGCTCATCAGCGCGCGGCGCGGAAGTGCCAGGTATGTGCGCCACCGCGCAAAGGCCTTCCGCGTCATGGAGCTCGTGGGCCACTGGTCCATGCTCGATGTGTTCGTGGTCGCGCTTCTCGTCACGCTCGTGAAGTTCGGCGCGTTCGCCGACATCGAGCCCGCGAGCGGGCTCCTGGCGTTCGCAGGAGTCGTGGTCCTCACCATGCTCGCGTCGGCAAGCTTCGACGCGCGCCTGATCTGGGACGCAGAGGTGAAAGCCACCATTGCAGGGACAAGAACCGAGGAGCCAAGCGCATGAGCGACGATACGAAACTCGATCTCGAGTCGAGCATCGAGTCGCTCGAGCACCCCGAGGAGCCGCACGATCCGCACGAATTGCCTGGCGCAAGCCCTGGCCCGCGACGGACGCCCCGCTTCTCGATCGTGTGGGTAGTCCCCATCCTCGCCGCGCTCGCGGGAGCCATCCTTCTCATCCGCGCGCTGGTGGATCGCGGTCCCACGATCACGATCTCGTTCGAGACCGCAGAGGGGCTGGAGGCGGGCAAGACGGAGGTCCGCTACAAGAACGTCGTCGTCGGGCGCGTGTCGGCCATTGCCCTGTCGGATGACCATTCACGCGTGACCGCCACCGTCGACGTGACGCGCAATGCGGCCAAGCTCGCCGTCGCAGACAGTCAGTTCTGGGTCGAGCGCCCGCGCGTTGCGCTCTCCGGCGTGAGCGGCATCAGCACGCTCCTGTCCGGCGCGTACATCGGCGTCGACATTGGCGTCGAGACGGCGCAGCGAAAGGCGTTCGTAGGTCTGGAGCGTCCGCCTGCGTTCCTGCGTGATCAGCGCGGCAGGCTCTTCGCGCTCACGAGCCCTGACGCAGGGTCGCTCTCCGCGGGCTCGCCGGTGTACTACCGTCGCGTTCAGGTCGGCGCCGTTTCAGGAACGGAGCTCGGACCCGACAACAGGACCATCCTTCTCCATGTGTTCGTGCGCGCACCGTACGACAAGCTCGTGACGCGGAACGCGCGCTTCTGGAATGCAAGCGGCGTGGACCTCACGGTGGGGCCGGAGGGGCTGAAGCTCAACACCGAGTCGCTCGCGACGGTTGTCGCCGGCGGCATCGCGTTCCAGACCTTCGACGACAGCCCCGATGGACCTCCTGCGGAGGGCACGGTCTACGAGCTCTACGAGGACCGCGTCGCAGCGAGTGCGCAGCGCCTGACCACGCCCGTGATGGCCCACATGACGTTCGAGGACTCTGTCCGCGGTCTCGCCGTAGGTACGCCGGTGGAGCTCCGCGGCGTCACGCTCGGAAAGGTGAGCGCGCTGTCGCTGCAGCTCGACCCGTCGACGAAGACGTTTCGCACGGAGGTCGTGGCCACGCTCTACCCTGACCGCATGGGCCCGGCGTACGAGACCCTGCGCGCGATGGACGAGAAGGCAGGCCGCTCGATCCAGGGCGGTCTCCAGGTGCTCGTCGACGAGCGCGACATGCACGCGCAGCTGCGTTCGGCGAATCCGTTCATCGGTCAGACGTACGTCGCGCTCGACTTCTTCCCGGCCTCGCACGCGAAGAGCGCTGCACGCGGGCCTGACTACGTGGGAATTCCGACCGAGCACGCCACGATGGACGACCTGGAGAAGGGCGTGCGCGACATCATCAAGAAGCTCGACTCGATCCCGTTCGGCGAGATCGGCGTGAGCCTGCGCGATACGCTGCGCAGCGCGTCCTCCGTCGTCGCGCAGCTCGACAAGTTCATCGCCCCCGAGGCGCGGAAGATCTTCGAGGCCGCGCAGCGTGCGATCCGCTCGCTCGAGGAGAACGTGGCGGCACCAGACTCCGAGCTGCAGACAAGCACGCGCGCGACGCTGAGCCAGATCGAGCGCGCGGCCGGCGCACTGCGCGCGCTATCGGAGTTCCTGGAACAACATCCCGAGTCACTGCTCCGCGGGCGTGACGCACCGAAAGAGCCCAAGGGAGCGCGATGAAGTCCTTTCTCCCGTTGTGTCTGTCGTTCGTGATGCTCGCGTGCGGCGCTGCAGAGGCGCCGCGCTACTATACGCTGGTGGCGGAGGCGTCGCCCGCGCCGCCTGCGAGCGCTGACGAGCCGATCCCTATCGAGCTGCTGCCGATCGAGGTGCCAGCGCAGGTGGATACCGCGCTCATGGTCGTGCGCCAGGGCAGCTCCGAGGTCGTGCCGGTCTCTTCGCGACGCTGGGTCGCGCCGCTGCACGATGAGCTGCGCACTGCGCTGTCATCCGCGATCGCGGTGAAGCTGGGTGCGCGTGATGTGTCCGGCACTGGCGCGGCGGGACCGACGTATCGGATCAAGGTGATCGTCCGGCGGTTCGAATCATCACTGGGCGCGAGCGCGAGCCTCTTCGCCGTCTGGACCGTGCGCGAGACGGGCTCCGAGCCGCCGCGAGGGCGCACATGCGAGACGCGCGTGACCGAGGTCGCGAAGGGCGGCTTCGACGAGCTCGCGCTGGGTCATCAGCGCGCCGTAGCCGCGCTCGCAGAGCAGATCGCCACGGCCATCCGGGCGATGCGTGCGCACCCCGAGGCGGCGACCACCAGCTGCGCGCCCTGACTCACACGTGCGTGGTGTGCGCGCCAGGATGCCCCACGTGTGGCGTCGGTGCGGCGCCCTCCGACCTCTCGTGAGCTTCCCTCGCGGTTGGCAGCGCCTTCGCGTGTGGCCCCGAAGTTGCGCGTACGGTCGACATGACCGTTCCCCAGGGTGAGGCAGAGAAGCCAACGAAGAACGGTGTCTTTCGCATGCTCGCCGCGCGCACGGCGCGAAGCGTAGGTAGTCCGTGGGCCTTTGCGACGGCGCTCTCCGTCGTGCTCGTGTGGGGCCTCACCGGGTCGATCTTCAAGTACTCGGACACGTGGCAGCTCGTCATCAACACGGGAACCACCATCGTGACGTTCCTCATGGTGTTCCTGATCCAGAACACGCAGAACCGCGACTCGCAGGCGCTGCACCTGAAGCTCGACGAGCTCATTCGTGTGAACGTGGAGGCGCGCGATCGTCTGATGCAGCTGGATGACCTGAGCGACGAGGAGCTCAACAAACTGCAGGGCGAGTTCTCGGTTCTCGCGCGCAAGAGGCGCGAGCGCCAGTCCGCCACCCCGCAAGAACGTCGCGGCTGATCGCTCCACACGAGGCGGCCGACACCGCGCTCGCATCGCACCGAGGTTGCCTGTGGCATCATGGCGTGGGGAGCTGTTTCGCCACACAGATCCGGCCGGTTTGCAGCTTGATCGTGCGCGCTTGGGCGTGCGGGCGGATGGCCCACAAGATGCGTGTGGGAGGCAGGAGAACGAATCATGCCCCTCAACCTCACCGTCTGTGCGCGAACCGACATTGGCCATGTCCGCAAGGTCAACGAGGACGCGTTCGTGATCGCTGACCTCACGGGTGATGCGCAGCCCCTTGTGCAGCCCATCACGCGCTTCGAGATAGGCGAGCGGGGCGTGCTGATGGCCGTGAGTGACGGCATGGGAGGGCACGCGGCAGGAGAGGTCGCGAGCGCGCTCGTGGTGGAGTCGCTTCGTCGCTCGATGAGTGAGCCGCCACCGCCGGCGCGCGATGCCGATCTGATCAAGGTCGCCGTGGAGCGCGCGAACCGCGAGACGTGGGAGGCCTCTCAGTTGCCCGGTCGCAAGGGCATGGGCGCCACGGTGACGGCCGTCTTCGTGGATGGCGTCACCGCGTACATCGCGGAGGTCGGCGACTCGCGCGCGTACCTGGTGCGCGGCGGACAGATCGCGCAGGTGACGAAGGA
>JBBRNJ010000085.1:0-36092 GCA_038230375.1 Polyangiales bacterium
CCTGCGAAATTCGCCGAGCGTGCGTGCAAGGTGACGCAGATGCGGCGGGTCGTCCTGCGCCGTCTCTCCCGTCGCGACCCCCGAGAGCGCCCGTGCGAGCGCGCCGTCCTCACGCGTCTCTTCGACGAACTCGATCACGTCGTCGAACGCGTCGTCGAGCTCGCTCTCCGCGTCGTCGAACCTCGAGGTGCGTTCGCGTAAGAGCTGGACCACACCGCTCACGTGGAGCGGCTCCGAGAGCGCAAGATCCAGCGCAGCGACCATCTCCAGCGTTCGTGGCGCATGCCGCAGCGCCGCGAGCCTGCGCCTTGCGAGCGCGACATGATGCTCGAGCGCGGGCCGCACGTGCTCTGGCAGGATGTCGTTCCAGGGAATGGGAAATCGGACCTCGTGGAGCGGGTTCACGCGCCCAGTCTACGTGACCTTGAAGTCGGAGAGCCACGCGAGCAGCGCCTTCACGCTTCCGGTCGCGAGCCCGATGCTCGTGTCTGCAGCGCCGTAGTAGACGCGGAGCGTGTCGCCGTCGTCTGCCAGCGTGACGCCGCACGGAAAGACGACGTTCGGCACGTCCCCGCTGCGCTCGTAAGGAGCCTCCGGACCAAAGATCCAGGAGTCACCGCGCGCGATGCAGCGATCGGGTGCTTCGAGCGCGAAGAGCGCCGCGCCAATACGATAAAGGGCGCCGCCGGCGGTGACCCTCACGCCGTGATAGAGCATGAGCCAGCCAGCGCTGGTCTCGATCAGCGGCGGCGAGAGCCCCACCTTGCTTGCGTCCCACCATCCGCCCTTGCGCGCCTGGAGCATGGGCTTGTGATTGCCCCAGTTGCGGAGGTCTGGCGAGAACGAGATCCACATGTGCGCGCCCCAGAGCGTGGCGGGCCTGTGGATGAGCGCCCATTGTCCGTCGATCCTTCGGGGCAAGAGGGCCGCGTCCTTGTCGTCCGGCTGCATGACAAGGCCGAGGCGCTCGAATGTGCGGAAATCCTCGGTTGACGCGAGCGCCACGCCGGGCCCGTCCTTGCCGTACGCGGTGTACGCAATGACGTACTTCGCGAGCTCCGGCACGAAGGTGATGCGCGGATCCTCGACGCCCCAGAGCTCTTCGGGGTGAGTGTCGGGCCGTGCGGGAAACGTCGGCTCGGGATCGATGACCCAGCCGTCGACGCCGTTCACGGAGCGCGCGGCGGAGAGGTGCGAGTGGCCCTGGTGGTCCTCGACGCGGCAGAGCAGCAGCGTCGAGCCATCCTTGAGGCGCGTCGCAGCGGGATTGAAGACCGTGTGCGCCTCGTAGGGCCAGTCGGCCGCCGTGAGGATCGGGTTTTTTCCGTGCCGCTGGAAGCAGGCGCCGTTCCTCCTGCTCAAGACGAGAGCTCCTTCCAGGAGCGCTTCGTGGCCTCCGATGGAGCGGTGCTGTCAGGCGGCGGCGCGAGCCTGGCGACGGCCGCGGCGCACGAGTGCATCTCCACGAGGGCCATCAGGAAGGAGAGCGTGGACTCCGCGCCCTGGTTCTGGTTCACGCGGTCCTGGTGGAGGCCGTCGCGACATCCGCCGGTGGAAGCGTCGTAGAGCGGGAGCTCCAGATCGTTGTGGCCCAAGAACCACGTGAACTGCTTGCGCGCGAGCGCGAGCCACGAGGCGTCCGAAGTGCGGCGATGGGCCTCGAGGCAGGCGGAGACCATCGCGCAGGCCTCCACGGGCTGTTGGTCGAAGCGCGCGCGCTCTCCGCCGCGCACGTGGAAGCCGTTCGAGCCGATCGGCGCGAAGCAGCCGCCTCGACCTCGCTGAACGGACACGAGCCATTCGAGAGAGCGAAGGCCAATCGACGTCATGCGCTCGTTCGCGAGCCAGCCTCCAGACACCAGCATCGCCTGTGAGAGGCGCGCGTTGCCGTAGGTCAGGCTCTCCTCGAACCATGGCCATGCCTCCGAGCTGGCGCGATCGTGGATGTCCACCAGACGAAGCGCGAGCCGCTCCTGAAGCGCCTGCACCTGGCTGTCACCGCGGAAGGCGCGGAGGTACTCGTCGATGCCGAGCAGCGAGTATGCCCACGCGCGCGGGCTGGTGAACGAATCGATGGCCGGCAGCGCGGAATGAAAGAGCTGTCCCGCGAGGCTCTGTCTGCCCGGCGTGACGCTGCGCCCAACCACCGTGCCCAGAGACCAGAGCGCGCGGCCGTGGCTGTCCTCGGAGCCGACGGCCTCGAGCCACTGCCGCGAGTGGGACATGAAATTCCGGAAGCGGCCGGTCTCCTGCGAGAATGCGTCGTCGATGAACGCGAGGTAGCGCATACCCATGTCGCCCGCGATCGAGGCTGCGCCCTCCGCGTCCTCCATCAGCGCCGTGAACAAGAGCGCGCGCGCGTTGTCGTCCGTGCAATAGCCGTCGCGGTAGCGCGGCACGTTGAAGGTCGCATGCTGGAGCAAGCCGGTGTCGTCCGTCATGGCGCGCAGATGGTCGAGCTTCACCTGCGGAAGCTCGACACGGCGCTGCGACTGCGACAGTGCGCGCTTCGCGTCTCGGCTTCGCTGCTCGTAGTCGACCTTCGCGCGCTCGAACGATGCCAGCGTCTGGTTTGCCACCACACGCCAGCTCATCTTCGCGCCGAACTCGGCCGCGCGCTGCTGCAGGCTGGCGCGCTTCGCCGGTTCGAGGAAGATCGAGATTGCCTCGGCCGCGATCGCAGCGGAGTCGCGCGAGGGCACGAGCATGCCGCGCCCGTCCGCCAGGAGCTCCTTCGCGTAGGTGTACGGCGTGGAGATGATCGCCTTGCCCGCGCCCACCGCGTAGGCAAGCGTTCCCGAGGTGATCTGCTCCGCCTTCAGGTATGGAGTCACGTAGATGTCTGCCGCGGACAGGAACTCCAGGAGCTCCGGCATCGTGACGAAGCGGTCGTGGAAGACCACATTGGACAGCACGCCAAGCTTCTCGGCGCGACTCTGGAGCATCAAGCGATAGGTCTCGCCGTGGTGAGCCTTCACGTGCGGGTGCGTCTCGCCGACCACCATGTAGAGCGCGTTGGGGACGCGCTCGAGGATGGCCGGAAGCGCGTCGATCACGTACTCCACGCCCTTGTCCGGGGACAGGAGGCCAAACGTGAGGATCACTTGACGATCCATGACGCCGAGCGAGCGGCGGCTCGTGTCATCGCGTGGCACGGTCGGGATTCCGTGCGGGATGAAGTCGATCTTGTCCGGCGACACGCCGTGGACCTGGGAGAGCAACCGTCCGCCGTTCTCGCTCATCACGATGATGCGTTCGGACAGTTCGGTGAGCCGGCTCATCACGGCCCTCTGATCGGCGCTGGGCTCGGCGAGGATGGTGTGAAGCGTGGTGACGATCGGCGCCCGCACATCGGCAAGCAGCGAGAGCAGGTGTGCGCCCGCCTTGCCACCGAAGATGCCGTACTCGTGCTGCACCGACACCACGTCCGCCGCCGTCACGTTCAGAAAGTCGGCTGCGCGCTGATAGGAGGCGGGGTCTGCTTGCTCGATCTCGAACCGGACGGCCTCCGGATACGCGTAGGTCTTGCCGACGTCGTTCATTGCGACCACGAACGCGTCAAGGCCGGGGCGGGCCATGCGGACCTCCGACAGGAGATCGGTGGTGAACGTGGCGATCCCGCAGTGGCGCGGCAAATGGTTGCCCAGCATGGCGAGCCGCTGGATGGGCTCACCGGCCTCTCGTTTTCGGATCATGGGAACTCCTCGTGAGCGCGCGGTTCATGGTCACGCGCAGAGGGCCGTCACGCTCGACGGTCGCCCACGAAGGCGCGGAGTATGCCCCTCATCGGCCCTTTGCGATAGCCGTGCGTTCTGCAAGAACGCCGCACGTCAGAAGCGTCGCGCTCGGATACGACGCGGCGCTCCTCTTCGCTCCGATCGCACGGCCAACGCGAAATCCACTGGTAAAATGGCTGGATCATCGCTGCAAGTTGTCGCGACGAAGATACGGATTGTCTATTGCGCGGCTCCGCTCGCGGCGCGGGTAGCAACGCGCACCCTCGCGCGTAAGGTACAACATGCGCTTCTATTCCCTCGCGGTCGCCACCGCGCTCACCACCTTCTTCGTCGCAGCGTGCTCGTCCCCAGCCTCTGACAACGGCTTCGGGCCACAGGGCAGCGGACAAGGCGCCTCCGGCAATACCGGAAGCGGAGCAGGGCCGGGCGGCGGTGGGTTCGGAGGGGGCAACGGCGGTGGCAACAACGGCGGCGGTGGTGGTGGCGGTGGAACGATCGGCCAGGTCGACAAGACGGCGTCCTGCGATACCGGCCTCGCGATCGACGGTGACGCGGCCTCGTTCGCGAAGGCGCTCGGCGTGTGCACTGCAGCGGACAAGGAAGGCTTCGGCCTGGTGAGCGCGAGCTACTCGAAGGCCTTCGGGTCCTCGACCGCGCCGCACGCCGGGCAATGGGGCCTGCTTCCCAAATTCGGCACCACCATCCAACCGCGGGAAGGCGGCACGCTGGGCGTCCTCAGCTCCGGCTACGCACGTGAGTACGACAACATCAACGGCAGCAGCGGAAGCATCTCGTCGGCCGCGTTCGTCGCGCAGCGAGAGCTCAACGGGACGAAGTTCCCGACCGGCGCCGCACCGCCCGGCTTCCCGAAGGCCGCGAAGGGCTGCGCGCAGGACAACGTGGTCAACGACATGATCGACGTGAAGCTGACGCTCAAGGCACCCATGGACGCCACTGGATTCCAGTTCGACTTCGACTTCTACTCGAGCGAGTGGCCGAACTACGTGTGCTCGAACTACAACGATGCGTTCATCGCGTATCTCACGTCGAAGAAGCTCACGGACAACGTCTCGTTCGACGCGAAGAACAATCCGGTCGCCGTGAACAACGACTACTTCGACCGCTGCACGTCGAAGGCGCCGATCGCCTGCCTGCGCTCGGACAACCCCGCGTCGCCGGACGCGCCCCTGTCCATGTCGTCGTGCGACGGCGGCCCTGACGAGCTCGCCGGGACGGGCTTCGCGTTCACCGGCGCGACCCAGTGCACCACCAAGAACGTCACAGCAACCCTGGGCGGGGCCACGGGCTGGCTCACCACGCAGGCGCCTATCGAGCCGGGCGAGACCTTCACCCTCGAGTTCATGATCTGGGACGCGGGCGACGGCGCGCTGGACTCCAGCGTGCTCCTGGACAACTTCAAGTGGATCGGCGGCTCCACACCGCCCTCGACACCATCCACGACTCGCGTGAACTGACGCACCTCGCGTAAGGTGGAGGTCCGATGAGGAACTCCAGCATGGCATTGAGCGTCGTATTCGTCGCCGCGCTCTGTGCCTGCGGGGCCCGTACGGCGCTCGGCGATCCGTCCGGCGACGGGACCACCTCGCCGGATGGAGGAGCAGGTACTGCTACCGCCTCGTGCGGCGCCGGAAAGGGCACGGTCGTCGCGATCACGGTGGATGGGCCGGACCCGTCCCATGAGCCGGAGAGCGCGCCACACCTCGTGTGGACCGGCTCGGAGATCCTGCTCGCGTGGACGAACTGGACCAGCGGGGCCTACGATCTTCGACTGGCGGCGCTACAGCTCGCACCCGGCGCGGTCACCGTCTCGGCGATCACGTCCGCGGACCCGGGCAACACGGACAATCCTTTCAACGCCAGCGTCGCCTGGGACGGCACCTCAC
Organism: Polyangiales bacterium; assembly: GCA_038230375.1. Classification (GTDB taxonomy): domain Bacteria; phylum Myxococcota_A; class Polyangia; order Polyangiales; family Polyangiaceae; genus JANXLV01. The sequence continues at coordinate 5,642 of JBBRNJ010000085.1, forward strand.
TCGCGCGCTTCTGGGCGCAGGACGACGGCAGCATCGTCATGCAGCGATTTGGTTCTGACACGACGGCGCTCGGCGACCGCAAGACGGTGTTCGGGCCCACGACGGGTCAGACGATCTCGTCGGACGTGCTCTTCTCGCAGGGGGCCTTCCTCCTCACATTCTCGGTCCAGATCACAGACGGCTGGGTCACGAGCAGCGAGCGCATCTCGCCCACCGGTAAGATCGCCGCTGGACCCACGCTGCTCTACAGCGGCTCGGGTTACGATCTCGGCGCCCGTCTGCTGTCGTCAGGCGATCGCCTGTTCGCGGTGTGGTCCACCCATCCGGAGACGAGTCCAGAGACACCCGTCACCACCGTGCTCGCCACCCTGGAGCCAGCGACGGGGGCGGTGCTCACCTCGGAGACCGTCGACGTGGGCATGGACCACGGACCCTCGGGCATCGCCGCGGAGCCCACGCGGCTCGACATCGCGGTGGGAATACCATTCGCTTCCACGAGCGTGTTCTCGCGCGACCTCGCGGGCGCTGGTGCCTTTGCCAGCCGTCTCACCTTCGACTCCACCGATGGCGTTGCTCTTGCTGCTGGCGACTGCGGTCTTGCCGCGCTCGTCCCGTCGGGCGAGTACATGAAGGACAATCCGCTGTCGAACGCGCTCGCGGTTCAGCGCCTTGGCGAGCAGGGCATTCTTGGTGATGTACTGCCGTTGCCCGTGCAGGGCCAGTGGCTCGAGAGCTACTCGTTCGTCGCGGTCCCTGGCGGCTATGTCGCTGCGTGGGTCGAAGGCGGCAACGGCGATCCGCAGCAACCGAACCGCGCGCTTCGCGTCGCGTATGTCACGTTCGAATGAACCGAACGCTCACTTGACCAGCGCCGCGAGCTCTCGCGTGTAGTCGTTCGCGGTGTAGCTGGTGCTGGCACGCCCGCGGCGGTGCGTCGCGAGGTCGGTGCAGAGCCGCGCAGAGCCCCAGTCCGCGGACGCAGTCGCTACGGGACCAAGGAGCTGGTACCTGCCGGTGGTGGCGTCGAGCGCCATCACGCCTGAGCCCGACGTGCCGTGGCAGCCAAAGAGGTCGGTCCACACGGTGGTGCCTTCACGACGCAAGCGCGTTCGCGGAACGCCAGGCGACCACTCGGCAGACACGAGCGGGAGGAGCTGATTTCGCCCCTCGAAGTAGTGCAGGTTCTGCTGACCGCTCTCATCCGCGGTCGTGTAGTGGAGGAACAGGTCGGTTCCCGCGGCATTGCTCGTGGGTGGACGCGACGTTGGCGCGGTGTAGATCTCGTGGAACCAGAAGACGCGGGCGGCCCCTTTCTCGGGATCCTTGGCCGCGACGGTGACGGGCGCGCGATCGGCCGGCAGACCAGGGCTGCACGAGAGCATCATGATGTCCGCGTCGTCGGCGGTTGCCTTGGGCGGACAGGCGTACGCGCCGAACTTGCAGCGATGGATGATGTGACACGTCGTCTCGGTGGCGGTGTAGCCGCTGTCGATCGTCTTGTGCTTGTAGCCGGGGAACGTGCCGGAGAGCCTGGCCGCGCTCTTGTAGTCGGCGGTCGCGTCCACGTCGATGAACTGCACCGTGAGCGCCGTGGCAGTCGGGTCCGGCACGTCGACGTCGTCGGCGCAGTGCGCAGCGGTGATCGCGTGCGTGCGGTCGATGAACGTGACGCCGCACGAGCTCCGGATGGGCGTGCCGTCGATCGCCTTCACGCGCTTGCCCGCGGCATCCATACGCGGCACCAGCAGGGCGCCGGTTGCGCGCTGAGCGTCGTCGAGCACGGCGTCGAGGTTGGTCGCCACCACGTAGTGCTGCGACAACGAGAGCTGCACGTCGGACGCGGACGAGTCGTCCGCAGACGGCGCAGCGTCACCGCAGCCTGCAAGGAGCAACAGCGCGAAGACCGCTGGTCTGGCCCCGATCGTCATCGTCCCTTCCGAGCGAGCAAGATGCGCGCCGCGCCGTTCCCCTTGAAATTCCCTTGGTACCACTGGAGCTGGTCTCTGGCAGAGGCTGGCTCGGGACCGCGGAGATCACACACGAGATCACGAAAGATCCACCCCCCCGCACCAGCGATGACGGCCAGAAAAGATTCAAGGCGACGACGAAACGCTCGTTACTCAACTCACGAAGGGCACCACGCCCTGTGGGGAGGGATCGATGCGTCATCGTTCAATGTGTCTCGGACTCGTGGCAGCGCTCGTGGTTCTGGGAGGGGCGGCGTGCAGCGTGACCGCCGCGGATCAGAATGCACCGGGTGCGGCGGCCTCTTCTGCGTCGCAGACTGGCGGTAACTTCACGTTGAAGGGACGGAGCTACAAATGAAGCTGAAGCACCTCCTCGCGGCATCCGTGCTCCTCGGTTCATGCCTTGCGATTCCCTCCGCGCGTGCGTCGGTCACGGCGTCTGTCTTCGAGCTGAAGATCTACAAGTTCGCGGTGTCGACCAGTGAGGACTGCTCCAACCCGATCATCGTCTATGAGAACGCTGCGCCGGAGTACTCCGACTTCGCGAAGGGCCCCACGTTCGGCAGTTGGCACCTCGCCGACGGCACGTACAAGTGCGTGATGTTCGAGATGTCGGACCATATTCGCTACACCCCCGGGACGAACGAAGGCGCGTGCCTGCAAGGCAAGGCGTACACCGACGACGTATGCCGCAAGCACGGTGACGGAGGGTCGGGCGGCGGCGGGGGCCCGAACGGCGGACCCGGTGATGGCGGACCCGGCGAGGGTGGGTCCGGTGGTGGTGGGCCCAACGGCGGACCCGGTGGCGGACCCGGCGATGGTGGACCGAACGGCGGCGGTGGCGGAGGGATGGGCGGTGGCAAAGAGGAGGTTGTCACCCTTCTCGATGGCACGACGTTCACCTGCCAGGACGGTGATGTCGACGAGCGCGTTGCCGTCTACCTCTCCATCGCGTCTTCTGACACCCAACACGGCAATGCGTTCTCGCCGCCGACCAGCGCGAGCGACACCGCACGCGGGATCAAGCTCGGCTCGCCGCTCATCGTGAACGGCGCTGCCATAGGAACGTTCGTCGTGGATGCGCACGGCAAGATCTCTTCGGGGATGGACAATGGTGTCGAGCAGTGCGGAATGGATCCGCCCGACTTCAGCTTCGAGTGAGCAGGCACACCACTACGAGGAGAGGACGCGAAGCGAGCGCCCCTTCAGGAGCTCGTTGTGGCTGCCGGTGCGGTAGCCTTGGAGGTCGAGCGCGACGTACGAGAAGCCCTCCTTCTTGCCTGCGTCCACGATCTCCTTGCGCAATACGAACGCGCGCTCGAGCTCGTCCTCTGCGATCTCCACGCGTGCGATCGAGCCCTCTGCGCCCACGGCCTTGTTGCCGACCTCGTGCCAGCGCACGCGGAGCTGACGGATCCCCATGTTGTGAATCGCGTCTTCCAGACGACCGATCTGATCGAGCCGCTCGCGTGTGACGCGCGTGCCGTATGGAAGGCGCGACGAGAGGCATGCGGATGCGGGCTTGTCCCAGATGGGCATGCCGAGCAGGTGCGCAAGGCGGCGCACGTCGGTCTTGCCGATGTTGCATTCGACGAGCGGGCTGCGCGCGCCCGCATCCTTCGCGGCCTCGAGGCCTGGGCGATAGTCGCCAAGGTCGTCCGTGTTGGTCCCGTTCAGGACCGCTCCGAGGCCCCACTCGCGCTGCTTCTTTTCGGCAATGCGATAGAGCTCGCTCTTGCAGTAGAAGCAACGGCGGTCGTCGTTCTTCGCGTAGTTCTCGTCCTCGATCTCGCTCGATTCGACGAGCTCGTGGCGTGCGCCCAGCTCCTTCGCGACGCGGATGGCGCCGTCGCGCTCGAACGAGGCGAGGCTCGGGCTCACGGCGGTCATGCCGATCGCCTTGTCGCCCAGCGCACGATGCGCGATGGCGAGGACGAGCGCGCTGTCGATGCCGCCGGAGTAGCAGACGAGCACGGAGCCCATGCCGGCAATGAGCTGGGTCAACGCTTCGAGCTGCGGATCGTGGGGAACGGGCTGGGCCATGTTGGCTCTCTCATTCTTAGCGCATGTCGAAGTCAGGGTTGCATCGGCACCGAGTACTGGTATTATGTTCAGTATGTCGGCGCTCCCCGTTTCCCTCGAGTCCGTGCTCCGTACCGCCCGTGTCGTGCGCGGCATCGAGGCCCGCGAAAAAGATGTACTCTGCACGCATTGGGAAGAGCTCGACGGCGCGCTACCGGATGGCGGCTTTCCCAGGGGCCTTGTGGAGCTCACGGCTCCGAACGGGCTCGGTGGCAGCGTGAGCATCGCGCTCTCTGCCATCGCCGCGCTCCACGCCTCGCATCCAGATGCGCACGCCGCGTGGCTCGAGTCACCGGAGGCGTGCCTCTCCGCGCCTGCAGCGCTCGAGCGCAAGATCGATCTCTCGCGCCTCTTCGTGGTCCGCGCAGATCGTGATGGCCGTGACGGGCGCGCTGGGCGTGACGGAGTCCAAGGTGGGCAGCTCTCTCGCGCCGCCGTGAAGGTCGTGGAGAGCGGTGCGTTCGGCGTGGTCTGCGTCAGGGGCGCGCGCTTCTCCGAGCGTGAGGCGCGTCGCGTGCAGCTCGCCGCGGAGGAGAGCTCCTGCGTGGTGTTTGCGCTCGTGGACTCGTACGAGTCGCACGCGCCGTGGCCGTCCGTGCTGCGGCTCTCACTCACGCGCGCGCCCGCCGCCATTCACGTGCACGTCGTCCGTGAGCGCCGCGGCCGCGTGGGTCAGCGCGCCACGCTTCGAGCGGCCTGAGGTTCAGTATGAGAGCGCTGGCCATTGTCTGGGACGCCGCGACAACAACGAGCCCCGCTGAAACCGACAGGTCTGAAGCGTCCGAAGCTTCATCGGTCAATCACGTGCAGTGTGCACGCATCGCGGAGGCCTGCTTCCACCTCGGAACGACGGCAGCTCTCTATCCAGCCGGCCCAACGAGCAACTCGACAAGCTCTGGCCGGGACTCAACGAGCACCTGGTCGGCCGTGTGTCTGGACGTGACCGGCTGCGCGCGCCTCTTCGGCAAGACAATGGAGGAGGGGGAGCGCGCGATGGTGGCGGAGGCAGGGAGCCTTGCGTCGGAGCTCTCCGGAGAGCCCGGGCGCGTGCATGTGGTGATCGCGGACGGGCCGCGCATCGCGCTTGCCGTTGCAGCGTTCGGGAAGGGCGCAGCGTTCGGGGAGGGCGCAGCGTTCGGGAGTGGCGCTGGCGGAGGCGCTCGCGTGGTCGTGCCGCCGGGGGAGGCGCGGCTCGCCATGTCGCGTCTTCCCATCGCCAGCCTGCCGCTGCCGCTTCCCACGCGCGCGTGGCTCTCGCGGCTCGGGATCTCGCGTGTGTCGGAGCTCTGCGCGTTGCCCCGCAAGGAGCTCGGTAGTCGGCTCGGCGCGGCGGAGAAGGACGTCTTCTCGCTCGCGGAGGGGGACGATCGCGCGCCGCTCGTACCCTACGTGCCGCCGGCCACTCCGGAAGAGACCGTGGAGCTGGACGTGGGGATCGATTCACACGAGGCGCTCGCGTTCGTGCTGAAGACGCTCACGGCGCGCATGAGCAGCAGGCTCGCAGGCCGTGGCGTGGCTGTGTCCAGGATGGAGGTCGTGCTCTCGCTCGACGTTGCGGCGCTCACGGGAAAGCGCGGTGAGCGTGTGCGCGCAGAAGGTCGCCGCCGCGAGGACCACACGGAGGTGGTGGTGCTGCCGGCGCCGCTCGCGAGCGAGAAGGATCTCTTCGTGGTGCTCCGCGCAAAGATGGAGCGCGTGACCTTGGCAGCGCCTGTTCGTGGCGTCACCTTGCGCGTGACGGAGCTCTCGGACAAGCCAGCGCGCGCGCTGTCGCTCTTCTCCGCGCTCCCCAGGGCCGAAGGCGTGCTCGCGCGGCTTGCCGGTGAGCTCTCTGTCGAGGGATGCGCCGTGGGAGAGCTTGGCCTTGCGGACACGTGGGATCCCGCACAGCGCTCCCAGCTCTTGCCGCTGGGGAGCGCCCGGAACAGCCGGAAGAAGAAGCCAGAGGTGGCGAGCCCGTTCGACCCCGCGCCAGAGCCCACATTGCTCCTCGCGGAGGACTGCGCGATCGCCATTGATAGAAGAGAGATGAAGCCCGTGCGATTCCTGTCGCGCGTGGAGCAGCTCCAGTGGTGGCAGGGTGAGCGCGTGGCATTCGATCGCGTGATGGGTCGCGTGGGCGACAGGCTCGCGTGCGTGGTGATCCACCGCGCCACGGGCCAGGCCGAGATCACCGGCTTCTTCGATTGAGCCGCATCCCGAGCAGACCCTGACCCATGACAACCGAGATCCACGGCATTCACGGCATCATCCACGATGTCATCGAACGGCGTCGCGAGAAGGGCTTCGTGGAGCTCTGCGCGCGCACGAACTTCAGCTTCCTCGCGGGCGCGAGCACCCCCGAGAAGCTCATCGCGCGCGCGAAGTCGCTTGGCTACGGCGCGCTCGGCATTGCGGACGTCCATGGGCTCTACGGCATCGTGCGCGCGCAGGAAGAGGCGAAGAAGGCTGGGCTCGCGCTCGTGGTGGGCACGGAGGTGTGGACGCGGGACCTTCCGGATGCGCAGGACAGAAAAGAGAGCGCGCCGGACCACACGGAGCGGCGCATCACGCTCCATGTGCAGAACCATGCAGGATACATGAATCTGTGTCGCATCCTGACCATGGCCCACGCGCGCCGCCCGCGCGACGATCGCTCGCTTGCGCGCGGTACGCTGGCGGAGATCTGCGCGCACGCGGACGGGCTCTTCGCCACGCTGCATGCGCCTTATGACGACGTGGCCGTGCGCGCGCTCAAGGCCGCATACGGCCGCCGGCTGAGCCTGGCCGTGCGTGCCCACAAGGACGGCGAGGACCGCGCTCGTATCGCCCTGGCGCAGCGCTTCGAGCGCACCTACGCCGTGGCCGTCCTTGCAACGAACGACGTGCGCTTCGCGACGCCAGAGGAGAAGCCCGTGCTGGACGTCCTGTCCTGTATCCGGGAGGGCGTGACGCTGGAGAAGGCGGGCCGCATGCTGCTCTCCAACGCAGAGGCGCATCTGCGTGCACCGGAGGACATGGCGAAGCTCTTCTCCATGAACGAGTCATGGCTCTCGCGCAGCCGTGTGATCGCCGACGCGTGCACGTTCTCGCTCTCCGAGCTGCGCTACAAGTTCCCCTGCGAGATCTCCGAGGAGGTCGCGCGCGCATCGGCGGCGGAGCCACGCGGCAAGACAGCGGCGGATCGCGCGCTTCGCTACCTGGTGCGAGAGGGGGAGAAGCGGCGCTACCACGCAGGCGTACCGGACGCGGTGCGCGCGCAGATCGAGAAGGAGCTCGGCGTCATCGAGCGGCTGGACGTCGCGTCCTACTTCCTGTCCGTCTACGAGATCGTGGAGATCGCCCGCGCGCGCGACATCCTCTGCCAGGGCCGCGGCAGCGCGGCCAACAGCGCGGTCTGCTACTGCCTTGGCATCACGGCGGTGGATCCGTCGCGGTCCAGCCTGCTCTTCGAGCGCTTCCTCTCCGAGGAGCGCGCGGAGCCGCCCGACATCGACGTGGACTTCGAGCACGAGCGCCGCGAGGAGGTGATCCAGGAGATCTACCGCCGCTACGGGCGCGACCGCGCGGCCATGGCCAGCGAGGTCATCTCCTATCGCGGAAAATCGGCGCTGCGCGAGGTCGCGAAGGTGTTCGGTTACTCGGACGACGACGCCACGACGCTCTCCGGCATCGTCACGTGGCACGACTCCATCCATGCCGTGGACGAGAAGCGCCTCACGGACGCCGGCTTCGCGCTCCGCAGTGAGCCGCATGCCTCGCGCTTGCCAATGGTCATGCGCATGGCGTCTGCCATCCAGGGCTTCCCGCGCCACCTCTCCATCCACGTGGGCGGCTTCGTGCTCTCCGCGGAGCCGCTGGATCGCATCGCGCCGGTGGAGCCCGCGACCATGGAGGGCCGCACGATCATCCCCTGGGACAAGGACGATCTCGACACGCTCGGCTTCTTCAAGGTGGACGTGCTCGCGCTCGGAATGCTCACGGCCATCCGCAAGGCGCTCGACTTCGTGAAGGAGGACAAGCGCATCTTCTCCACGGATGCCATTGGCCGGCTCGCGCGCATCCCCGCGGAGGATCCGGTGGTCTACGACGCGCTCTGTCGCGCGGACACCGTTGGCGTCTTCCAGATAGAGAGCCGCGCGCAGATGGCCATGCTCCCTCGCTTGCGCCCGAGGAGCTTCTACGACCTCGTGATCGAGGTCGCGATCGTGCGTCCCGGGCCCATCCAGGGCGGCATGGTGCATCCGTATCTTCGTCGTCGCAACGGCGAGGAGAGCGCGGTGCCGCCTCACCCGATCCTCACGCCCATCCTGGAGCGCACGCTCGGCGTACCGCTCTTCCAGGAGCAGGTGATGCAGATCGCGATCACGGGCGCGGGCTACTCCGGTGGCGAGGCGGATCAGCTGCGCCGCGACATGGCAGCGTGGCGCAAGAACGGCAATCTCGCGCGCCACCGGGATCGCCTCATGAGCGGCTTCCGCGAGCGCGGCATCTCCGAGGCGTTCGGGGAGAAGCTCTACGCGCAGATCCAGGGCTTCGGCGAGTACGGCTTCCCGGAGAGCCACGCAGCAAGCTTCGCGCTCCTCGTCTACGCGAGCTCGTGGCTCAAGATCCACAAGCCAGCGGCGTTCGCAGCAGCGCTGGTCAACAGCCAGCCGATGGGCTTCTACTCACCATCCACGCTCCTGCAAGATGCGCAGCGCCACGGCGCAATCGTCCACCCACTCGACGTCACGCAGAGCGACTGGGACCTCACCCTCATCCCATCCTCGTTCGGTAGCGCAACGCCGGAGCAGGATTGGAACGACATCCGTCTTGGCCTGCGCATGGTGAAGAACCTGGAAGAGGACGCGGGTCGCCGCATCGAGGCCGCGCGAAAAACTGCGCCGTTCACGTCCGTGGAGGACATGCGCGCGCGCGCCGATCTCGACAAGCGCGCGCTCACCGCACTCGCGGAGTCGGGCGCGCTCGACGCGCTCACGAACGGCCGTCGTGAGGCGCTTTGGGACGTCGTGGCACCGCGCGAGACGGGGCTCTTCCGCGGCCTCCCCATGGACGAAGAGCGTCCTGCGCTCGCGCCGCTCACAACGAGAGAGCAGCTCGTGTTCGACTACGAGAGCACCGGCGTGTCCGTCGCGGATCATCCAATGCGGCACGTGCGTCCGTCACTCCAGAAGAAGCTCGGACGTGGCGCACGCCTCCTGCGCACGTCGAAGGACGTGGGTGAGGTGAAGCACAAATCGAACGTCGTCGTGGCGGGCCTGGTCATCTGCCGTCAGCGGCCCATGACGGCGAGCGGTGTCGTCTTCATGACTCTGGAGGACGAGTGGGGCTTCCTGAACCTGGTCCTGTGGGAACGTGTATTTTCCCAGTATCGCCACGTGGCCACGTCGTCCGGGCTTCTCATGGTGCGGGGCAAGGTCGAGAAAGCAGCGGGCGTGCTGCACGTCATCTGCGATTCGCTGGAGCCGCTGGGGCTCGAGCGGGAGCTCCCATCGATGAGCCGGGATTTTCACTGATTCGCGCTATAATGAGCTTAACTAGGTGCCCTCCGTAGACCCCCAGCGCGCGCTCATCCTCCTCTTGCGTCTCACGCAGGAGCTCACGCTCGACAAGCCGCTGGAGCACGCGCTGCAGGCCGTCACGGACGCCATCAAGGTGCTGCTTCCCGCGGATCACATCTCCATTCGCTTGCTCGATCAGAAGCGCGACGCGTTGCTGTCCGGTGCGCGCACGGGCACCGGCGTCGGCAATCGACCCATGGAGTTCCGGCGCGGCGAGGGCGTCATCGGATGGGTCGTCGAGCACGGCGAGAGTGTTCGCATCGGCAAGGTCCAGGACGATCCGCGCTTCGTTCGCCCCGACGATCAGAAGTTCCCGATCCAGTCGATCATGTGTGAGCCGCTCTTCTCCGGCGGCGAGGTGATCGGCGTGCTCGCGGCCACATCACCACACGAAGAGGCGTTCGGTGAGGACGACCAGCTCCTCCTGCGTCTGCTCGCAAACTGCTCGTCGCCGCCCATCGAGCGCGCGCGCCTCAAGCGCCTTGCCATGTTCGACGACCTCACCGGCGCGTTCAATCACCGCTACCTCTCTCCGCGTCTCCAGGAAGAGCTGGAGCGCGCGGGCCGCACCAATGGCGAGGTGAGCCTTCTTCTCCTCGACCTCGATCACTTCAAGAACGTGAACGACGCGCACGGCCACAAGGCCGGCGACAACGCGCTCAAGCACTTCGCCGATCGCGTGCGCGCCAGCACCCGCCGCATCGACATCCTCGTGCGCCGCGGCGGCGAGGAGTTCGTCTTGATCATGCCCACGACCGGCATCACGCAGGCGCACTCCACCGCATCACGCATCCAGGAGAAGCTCGACAAGGAGATGATCGAGGTGCTCCCGGGCGTGCACATCCGGCAAACGGTCTCGATCGGTGTGGCCACGTGGGACAGCCGTGAGTCGCCCGAGCAGCTCGAGATGCGCGCCGACAAGGCGATGTACGAGGGCAAGCGGCAGGGCCGCAACCGTGTCGTCATCGCCGGGCAAGCAGGAATCGGCTGATCAGGAGAAGCTGATCAGGAGAAGGCTTGCCGGAGCCGCTCGCCGATGAACTCGATGGAGACGTCGGCCGAGCGAAGAAGACGCGTCATCATGATGTAGCCGTGCGTGACACCCGACACGCGGCGATGAGCCACGTCGTTGCCTGCCTGGTGGAGCGCCTCGGCGTAGGCGTCCCCTTCGTCTCGCAGCACGTCGTGCTCCGCGGTGAGCACGGTCGCAGGCGCCAGGTGCTTGAGTGAGCGCGCACGCGCTGGGCATGCGTACGGATTCGCGAGGTCCGCTTCGTTCGGGACGTACATGCGCCAGTACCACTGCATCCGCGCGCGCGTGAGGCCGTAGCCAACGGCGTGCTCCACGTAGGAGCGCGTGTCGAACGACGGCTCCGTCACCGGGTAGATGAGACACTGCGCGGCGAGATCGGGGCCGCCCTGATCCCGCGCGCGCAACGCCACCGCCGCAGCCAGATTGCCGCCGGCGCTGTCTCCAGCCACGGCCATGCGATTGGGATCGATGTCGAGCTCGGCGGCGTTTTGTGTCGCCCAGCACGTGGCGTCGTAGGCGTCGTTCATGGCGGCGGGGAAGGGGTGCTCGGGCGCGAGCCGGTAGTCGACGGAGAGCACGGCCGCGTCCGCCGCGCGCGCGATCTGTCGCGCGAGAGTCTCGTGGGAGCGCGAGCTGCCAACGACCCACCCGCCTCCGTGGAAGAAGACGATGAGCGGTAGATGACCGGACCGCGGTCGGAAGAACCGCGCGCGAAGGTGCAGCGGCTCGAGCATGAGCTCACGCTCCACGGCCATACGTGGCCCGTGGCCGAAGAAGAGCGGCGTGATCTTCTCGATCTCCTCCTCGAACGCTCTGCGCGCGAGGTACGGCGGTACCGACTCGTACGGCTCCTCGGGACGGCGAGCTCCGAGCCACGCGAGCGCCGCCAAACGTGGGTCGAGCGTCATGCCGCCTCTGTCTTACGCGACAGCCACGCTGTCGATGACGCTCTTCTTCGCCTTCTCGTCGGCCTCGTGCATCTTGACGCTCACCAGGCGAGACACACCGGACTCCTGCATGGTGACGCCGTGGAGCACGTCGACCATCTGCATGGTGCGCTTGATGTGCGTGATCAGGATGAACTGCGATCGGTCCGTCATGGATCGGATCAACTCGTTGTAACGAGCGACGTTCGCCTCATCGAGCGGCGCGTCGACCTCGTCCAGGATGCAGAACGGTGACGGTTTGATCTGGAAGATGGCGAAGATGAGCGAGACGGCCGTGAGGGCCTTCTCGCCGCCGCTCATCAGCTCGATCGACGACAGCTTCTTGCCCGGGGGTTGCGCCAGGATGTCGATGCCGGTCTCCAGCATGTCCTCCGGATCCGTGAGACGCAGACGTGCGGTGCCACCGCGGAACATGCGCGGGAAGACCTCCTGGAAGCGGGCGTTCACCAGGTCGAAGGTCTCCTGGAAGAGCTTCTTCGACTCGCGGTTCATCTGCTGGATCGCGCGCTCCAGGTCAGCGAGTGCGCGATCGAGATCGCCCTTCTGCTCGGTGTAGAACGTGTAGCGCTTCTCTGCTTCTTCGTGCTCGCGCATGGCCTCGAGGTTCACGGAGCCCATGCGGTCGAGCAAGCCAGAGAGCTCGTGGATGCGGGATTTCTCCTCATCACCGGGCGGCGGACGCATGTGGTAGTCGCCGATGACCCGCGGCAGGATGAGGCCGCGGAACTTCTCCGAGACGGACTCGAGGAGGTGCTCGCGCGCGAGCGTGCGCTCACGCATGGCCATCTCGTGGGCGGCGAGCTCCTCTTTGGTGGAGTCGGCGCGCGTGCGGATGTCCTTCAGCGCGCCCTCGTGCTCGGCGAGCTCCGTTCGGTACGCGTCGAACACGGCGCGCACTTCGGCGAGCGCGTCTGCGGCGGCGCGTGCACGATCGAGCGCGGCCATGAGCTTGTCCTTGTGCGTGACGATGAGCGCGACTGCCTCGCCCATCTCCGCGGCGCCGCGACACAGCTCGTCTTCGAGGCGACTGTGACGCTCGGTCAGCTCTTCGCGGCTCTTCTCCAGACGAACCAGCGTTCCCCTGGCGGCTTGCAGCTTCTCGCGCGCCTTCGCCACGTTGACCTTGCGCGACAGCACGACGTCGCGCTGCGCGTCCGTCTTCTGGCGGGCCTCTCCGTACTCCGTGTCGGCCAACGCAAGCAGCGTGGTGCGCTCTTCTGCGCGACCGCGCGCGTCCTCTGCGAGCGCGAGCGCTGCTTCCTTCTCCGCGTTCGCCTCCGCGAGCGCGTGCTCTGCCGCGGCAACGTCGTTCAGCACCTGCGCCAGGTGAGCCTTCTTCTGATCGAGCTCCTTCGCGGTCGCCGTCCGCTGCGTCTCCGCTTGCACGAGCGAGAGCTCGTCCGCGTGTGCACGCTGCCGGGCGCGCTCGAGAGCAAGGTGGGATTCCTGGATCTGGTTGCGGAGGGTCTGGTACTCGCCGAGCCGCTCGGTGACCAACGCGTCGTCGATGCGGACGCCCTCTTCGAGCTCCCGGATCTCGCGCTTGTGCTCGAGCATCGAGGCAGCGACCTCTTCGCCCGTTCCGCCCGAGATGCGCCCGTCCTCGTGGAAGACAGTGCCCGCCAGCGTGACGACGGGGACGTGGGTGAACTGCGCGATCTTCTGCGCGGCCTCGTTGTCGCGCGCCAGGATGGCGTCGCCGAGCATGGCGGCGACGAGCGCCTCGTCCTCTATGGACGCCTTCACCATGTCGCGGAGCATCCCCATGCAACCGTCGATGTCCATGGGGACGTCGAAGCGTGTGCCCGCTACATGCCGCGGGCGGGACGGAACGACGGTCGCGCGACCCTTGTGACCTGCAGCCAGATCGGTGAGGAGCGCGAGCCCTGCGTCGGTGTCGTCAACGAGCACCTCGGACAGGCGGCTGCCGAGCAGACCCGCGACGGCCTGCGTCAGCTCCTCCGGCACGTCCATGCGATCGGCAACGAGGCCCTTCACGTGGGGATTTCCGCCCTCGACGAGCGTCTTGGCGCCGACGCCGACGCCCGTGAGCTTGCGTACGATCTCCGAGAGGGCCGTGAAACGCGAGCGACGCTTCTGCAGCCGGTCCTTCGCGTCTTCGAGCGCTCGCTCGCTCTCCATCACATTCGCGCGCAGAGTCTCCAGCGTGGTCGCGAGGTGATCGCGCTCGTCGTCACTGGAGACCTTGCCCTCGCGCAGGTCCGCGATGAGCATCACGAGCTCTTCGTGCAGGTGCTCGAGCTCACCGATCTTGGTCTCGGTGACCTCGCGGTCGCCCTCCAGCCGGTCCTTCCGGGTTGCGGTCTCGTCGCGGCGCCGCTCGAAGCCATGCAGCTTCGCCTCTGAGCTCGCCACTTCGGCCTGCGCGCGCGACAGCTCCGTACGGTGCTCGTTCACGACGGCCATCGCGCGCTCTGCCTCGTGGGCGCGCTCCGACATGACGGCCTCTTCGATCGCGAGCTCGCCCGCGAATGCGTCGTCCTCCGCCTGGAAGGCGAGTACTTCGCCATCGAGGAGCTCCGCCTCCACGGACAGCTCCGTGTTCTTGTCCGCGATGCCGCGCTGCTCGGCAGCGGCCTGCTCGGCGCGCTCCTCGAGCGCCTTCACGCGGTCCTGCGCTCGGGCGATGAGCGCCTCTTCGGCGCGCACGTCGTTCTCGGCCCCGAAGTTCTCGTTCGATGCCTGCTCCGTGCGCTGCTCGGCCGCGTACGCGTCCAGTCGCAATGTCTCGAGGGTCGCCTCACGCGTGGCGAGCGCTGCCTTGGCTTCGTCCGTGGCCAGGGTGAGGCGGTCCACTTCCTGCGCCTCGAGCTTCATCCAGCCCGTGAGCTCGAGCCACTTGTGCGAGGCCTCGTAGAGCTGCAGGTCCTCGAGCTCCTGCCGGTAGGAAACGTAGCGCTCCGCCTTCGCGGCCTGGCGCTTCAGCGAGCCCAGGTTGCGCTCGATCTCCGAGACGATGTCGCCGACGCGCAGCAGGTTCTGCTGCGTCATCTCCATCTTCTTCTCAGCCTGCTTCTTGCGGGCCTTGAACTTGGTGATGCCAGCGGCCTCCTCGATCAGCATGCGGCGGTCTTCCGGCTTCGCGCTGACGATGAGACCGATCTTCCCTTGCTCGACGATGGAGTACGCCTTGGTGCCGACGCCGGTTCCGAGGAACAGATCGGTCACGTCGCGGAGACGCACCTGCGTCTTGTTGATCAGGTACTCGCTGTCGCCGCTGCGATAGAGGCGTCGCGTGACGGCGATCTCCGGGTAGTCCCTGTACTCGAGCGGGACGTCCGTCGCGTCGTCGTTCTCGAACGTCAGCGTGACCTCGGCCATGTCCGCACCGGCGCGCGACTCCGAGCCGCTGAAGATGACGTCATCCATGCTCCGGCCGCGGAGGTGCTTGGCGCTCTGCTCACCCATGCACCAGCGAATCGAGTCGACGATGTTGGACTTACCGCAGCCGTTGGGCCCTACGATGCCCATGACCTCGTGCTCGAAATTCACGACCGTGCGGTCCACGAAGGACTTGAACCCGCACATCTCCAGCCGCTTGATCTTCATGTCGCAAACTCCGAGAGCAGTACCGGCCCGCTCACGCGCAATTCCCCGCCATTCGGCCATTTCGTGCCGAGCATCTTCAAGATGCCAGGTAGACAAAGTGGGTTGGGGCTCGTGACACTACGCATCGGGTAACGTACCTTCACGTGTTGTCACTAGTTCGATGGATTACGTCCGTCTTGGCCTTCGCGCAAGCGGGATCTTCGGTTGACCGCAAGGCGGGAGGCTTGACAAGAGGCTACCCGCAACAATACGTGGCGTTCCCAGGGGGGCTTCGCTCCCCCTTCGAGAACCCAAGATAGCCATGCCCACCTACGAGTACGTTTGCGAGTCCTGCGCTAACCAGTGGGAAGAGATTCAGAAAATCACCGAGAACGCGCTCGACGAGTGCCCCAAGTGCCACAACAAGACCGCCAAGCGCCAGATCAGCGGCGGCGGCTTCATCTTGAAGGGCGGCGGCTGGTACGCCGACCTCTACTCATCGTCGAAGCCGAGCGGCGGTGCAGCGCCTGCGACAGGAGGAGCCTCCTCCGACGCGTCCTCTTCGTCCGGCGGTGACAGCTCGAGCAAGAAATCCGAAGGCAGTGGCGGCAGCGGTTCGGGAGCGGCGCCTGCGACAGGTGGGGGAGGCGGCTCGTCTGGCGGAAGTGGCTCGTCGGGTGGTGGCGCGTCGGGTGGTGGCGCGTCGGGTGGTGGCGCGTCGGGTGGTGGCGCGTCGGGTGGAGGCTCGTCGGGTGGCGGCTCGTCTGGCGGAAGTGGCTCGTCGGGTGGCGGCTCGTCGGGTGGAGGCTCGTCGGGTGGAAGCGGCTCGTCGGGTGGTGGCTCTTCCACGCCCAAGAAGTCCTGATCGGAGCGGCTGCGTGGACGCGCGTCATCGCGAAAGACGAGCGCCGTAGCTTCCTCCGCGGAGATGCCCAGCGTTGCTGCCACGCGTGCGAGCGCGAGCGGCACGAGGCGCCCGCGCGGAGGTTGCGCGATCTGCTGCAGGTCGTCCTTCCACTGGAGCGCGAGCGCGGCGTCGTGCAGGCGCTCGACGTCACGCGCGAACTTCGCGTGCGTCTGTGCGTCGATCTTTTTTCGACCGCGCAGCCACGCCTTCACCGCCTTCACGCCGCGCATCGCGTGCGCGAACGTGAGCTCCGCCAGCATCCACTGCGCGACCTGACCCGGGTCGAGCTCCGCGCTCACGATCGCGTCGATGCGATCGTGCACATGAGCAAGCGTCAACACATCGAGCGCGCGCAGCGCACCAGGAAACTCGAGCGCCAGCGCGCGTAGCTCCGCGACCGGAGGCCCGTCCCCCTTTCCGCGAAGACGCAGCGCGAGGATCGCCTCGTACTTGAAGCGCAATCGCGCGAGGTCGAGCTCTCCTCTGCCGGGCGTGTCCGTCACACGAGCATGCTACGCTAGGACCATGTCCGATAGTCGTCGCGTGATCGAGGAGCTTCGGGGCGAGATGAGCCAGGTGGACGCGGAGCTCGTGAAGCTCCTCGACCGCAGGGCGAAGCTGGCGAAGAAGATCGGCGTCGCGCGGAAGGATGCGCCGAACGCGCCCATCGCCGAGCGCGCCGCCATGATCGAGCTCGCCGCGACATCGTCTGGCGACATGCCAGAGAACAGCCTCCGTGAGATCCTCGGACGGATCCACGCAGAGTGCCTCGCGCTCGAGGTCCCTGTGCCTGTCGCCTACGCAGGACCGGAGGGTGGGCGAGGCGACGCGGCCGCGCGCTCGCGTTTTGGAGATGCCTCGTCTTACGTGCGCACGGACGACGCCACGCTGGCGTTCGAAGAGGTGACGCAGAAGCGCGCGCAGTTCGCGATCGTGCCACTCGAGACGCGCACCGACGGGCCCGTGCAGTCGACGATCCTGGCGCTCATGGCGAGCGATCTGCGCATCGTGTCCTGCTTCGAGGTCGCGGAGAACCTGGACCTGGTCAGTCGCACCGGCACAGTGGCCGGGCTCGACAAGATCTACGCGATGCCCAGTGACCACGCAGCATCCGCGAAGTTCCTCGCGGAGACCACGTCTGGCGCGCGCGTGCTGGACGTGCGCTCTCCGTCCGCCGGCGCCGAGCGCGCCGTGGAGGACTCGACGGCCGCCGCCGTGGTCTCGCGCGGCATGGCGGAGCTCTACAAGCTGTCGGTGGTGAAGAGCGGCGTGCGAGATCTCGGCGACGAGCGCGTGCGCTACGCGATCGTGGGCGCGCGTCCCTCCGCCCGCACCGGCAACGATCTGACGGCGCTCGCGCTGTCCGTCGCGGACTCACCCGGGGCCCTCCACGAGGTGCTGAAGCAGTTCGCGGAGCGCGGGATCAACCTCACGAAGATCCAGTCGCGGCCCGCAGCGGGTGAGGCGTGGGCCTACCTCTTCTTCATCGAGGTGAAGGGCCACGTGACGGATCGCAACCTGGTCTCGGCCCTCGAAGAGGTGAAACGGCTCGCCAAGTTCTACCGCGTCCTAGGCTCCTACCAGGCGCCCTGACGGCTCTCCCGTGGGCCACCCACGGTTGGCCTCGCGGAGCAGATCTTCCACGGTCCACTGATCGTCGGCATGGGCGCCGTAGTGCAGGGCGACGATCTTGCCCTCGCGATCGATCAGGAAGTCTGCGGGCAGTCCCGTCTGGTCCAGACCACCGACGAACGGATTCGATTTTGCGACGGCGAGGCCCTTCAGCGCCGACCACATCACCTTCGGATGCGCCACGGCCAGCCTCGAGCGCTCCACACCAAAGTGCGCATACCAGAGGCGCTCGGGGTCGGGCACGACAGCGAACGGAAGGTCGCCCTGATACGGAGCCATCTGTGCCGCCGTCGAATGGAAGAACGCGACGGTGACGACGCGAGCGGCAGCCAGCGCACCGATGGCAAGAGCGAACGCCCGCATGTGGAGGTTGCAGACTGGGCACCCCGCGAACCTCCTGAACTGTAGATGCAAGAATGACGCGGAGGGCGCGGGCCACTCGAACGTCCCGTGTGCAAGCGTCTCGAAGCGGAGGGGCCCGACCCGCTCGTTGACGCAGCGCCGAGGTGAGGAGCTGGGCGAAGGACGGTTTGTCATGTCCAGCAGGATGGGCCCGCGCGGAGCATGGCGCCAATCGATGTGTAACATAGTGAATATGGTACGTTTGCATGATGATCGAACGCATGGATGTGGCCAATCTCGTCGCGCTCCACGTGCTCCTCGAGGAGCGCAGCGTCACACGCGCGGCAGAGCGCCTGGGACTCACCCAGTCGTCCGTGAGCCACCGACTCTCGCGTCTTCGAGAGACCCTGGAGGACCCGATCTTCGTGCGGGCGCCGGCGGGACTCGTCCCCACGGCCCGCGCAGCCGAAATGGCGCAACCGTTGGCCCGTGCGCTGCGGGCGCTGCACGATGTGGTGGTACCCCCAGCGCGCTTCGACCCCCGGACCAGCTCCTACTCACTCTCGATCGCCATTCCGGATCTGCTGGCGCCGCTCTGCTCGCGGCTCGTCGCCGACATCACGTCGGCCGCTCCCGGCTTTGGCGTGCAGCTCGTGAATGTAGCTCCGGCTTTGTCGACGTCGCTCTCCACGGGCTCGCCAGGGCTAGCGCTCGTGCCTGCTCGCTTTGTCGACGGTGGGGTTGTTGCACGGGCCCTGGGCGACGTGCACTTTGGCGTGGTCGGCCGTCGTGGACACCCTGCGTTGAAGAAGCCACTCACGGTGGAGCGCTGGCTCGCCTACGGACACGTGGTCGTCCGCGTTGGAAACGAACGCACGGGCCTGGTCGAAGAAGAGCTCGCACGGCGCCGGCTCACCCGGCGAGTCGGCCTGGAGGTGCCATCGTTCCTGGCCGGCCTTCTTGCGCTGACCCGCTCCGATCTTCTGATGAACGTGCCCGTGCCGCTGGTGCTCGATGCCGCCAAGGAGCTTGGTCTCCGTGTTCGTGAGCTGCCGCTCCGTTTGCCCTCCTTGCGATTTGCCATGTGCTGGCATGAGCGCTTCCGGAACGACCCCCCGCATGCGTGGGCGCGCGAACGTGTCTGGAGTGCCGTGCGGCCTGCGTTCGAGTGATACCCTTTGAACCGGGCAGACCTTGCGTGTAGTTTCCGTGCATGCGAACTTTCTTCGTTGGTGCGGTCGCCGCGGTCCTTGCATTCTCCGTCAGCGGCTGTGGAGGGAAGAAGGACACCGTCACGCCCGCGGCCACAGGCAAGGCGGTCGACCTGGACGCGGACCCGCTCGCGCTCTTGCCCGGTTCTGCCGTCGCGGTCTCCTCGCTCGACGCACGACAGTTCTTCATGAGCCCGTCGTTCGGCGCGCAGCTCGCGCAGACCGTCGAGCACTACATGCCGATCGGCCAGGAGGCGAACTTCATCCCCTCGCGCGATCTGTCGCGCATCGTGTGTGGCTCGTATGCGATGCAGGGCGCAGACGTCGCGTGCGTGCTCTCCGGCACCTTCGACGAGCCGCGTATCCGCGCGCTCGCAGAGCAGCACCAGCCGACCAAGAGCGGCGGCATGCTCGTGGTCTCGCAGTACGGCGGCCGCGCCCTCTACACCATCAACAACGTCGGCTTCGCCATCCTCACGCCGAAGACCGCGCTCGCCGGTACCGAGACGGGCATGCGTCGCGCACTCGATCGCGTTGTCGCGAACCACATCCAGCGCGACATTCTTCCGTGGATGGCGCAGACGCTCGACACCCAGGGCGCGCCTGCCGCGCTTGCCGCGGACTTCTCGTCGCAGCAGGTGCCGCAGAACACGGGCATCCCGCTCCCCGCCACGCAGGGCCTGAGGAGCGCGCGCGTGCTCGCGAACTTCCAGCCGCCGGGGCTCAACGTGGCGGGCAGCCTCACGTACGCGGATCCGCAGACGGCGCAGAACGCGGCTGCCTTCATCCAGTCGCAGCAGAAGTACCTGATGTTCGCGCCGGCCATCGGCGTGCAGGTGAAGCAGTTCAACGTGGCTGTGCAGCAGAGCGACGTGCAGGTCACGGTCGCCACGGACGATCAGTCCTTGAAGAACCTGCTCGGCAACGCGCCGCGATTCATGGGCCAGTAGTTCGTGCCGACGGATCTCGTCGTCACGCCGCTCGCGGGCATCCTCAAGGGCAGCGTGCCCGTCGCGTCCGACAAGTCCATTGGCCATCGCGCGCTGCTCTTCGGCGCGCTTGCGAACGGCAAGAGCCGCATCACGGGCTTCTCGTACGGCGAGGACAACAAGAGCACCGCGAGCGCGCTCACCGCGATGGGCATCACCGTCGAAGAGACCAGCCCCTCCGAGATCGTCGTCCACGGCAAAGGACTCTTCGGGCTCACGGCGCCGGACAAACCGCTCGATTGCGGCAACTCCGGAACCACCATGCGCCTGTTCTCGGGGCTGCTCGCGGCGCAGCCGTTCGACAGCGTGCTCATCGGTGACGCGTCGCTCTCCAAGCGCCCCATGATGCGCGTGGCGAAGCCGCTTCGTGCACGCGGCGCGAAGATCGATGGAGAGCCGCACTCCACCAAGGAAGGGGAGATCGTGGCGCCGCTGCGGATCACGGGTCTTCGTGACGACCAGTTCCTCACCGGCCTGGAGTTCGAGAGCCCCGTCGCCAGTGCGCAGGTGAAGAGCGCGCTGCTCCTCTCCGGGCTCTATGCGCACGGGCCCACGCGCGTGCGTGAGCCCCATGTCTCGCGCGACCACACGGAGCGCATGATGATGTCGCTCGGGGTGCCGATCAACACGGTGGGGACGCTCGTCGAGATCGACCCCGAGGGCTGGTCCGGCGAGATGCCCGCGTTCCAGTTGGAGGTGCCTGGAGACATCTCGGCCGCCGCGTTCATGATGGTGGCCGCGGCCATCTGCAAAGGCTCTCTCGTCACCGTACGTGGCGTTGGCACGAACCCCACGCGCACGGGCATCATCGAGATCATTCGCAACATGGGCGCGGAGGTCCACGTCATCGCGCAGGGTGAGCGCAGCGGAGAGCCTGTCGCGGACATCTCGGTGACCGCGGCGGACCTGTATGGGCGGCGCATCGGCGGCGAGGTCGTGACGCGCGCGATCGACGAGATCCCGATCGTGTGCGCTCTCGCAGCCCGGGCCAGCGGCGTGACGGAGATCTTCGACGCTGCGGAGCTGCGCGTGAAAGAAAGCGACCGCCTCGGAACCATGGCGCACGTGTTGTCGTCCTTTGGTGTCGCCGTGGAGGAGCGGCCCGACGGGCTCCTGATCACGGGAAAAGATGGACCGCTCACTGCGTGCGAGATCGACAGCAAGGACGACCACCGCATCGCCATGACCGCCACGATTCTAGGTCTGCTTGCGGATGGGCAGACCCTGGTGCGGGACGTCGACTGCATCGCGACCAGCTTTCCCCGCTTCGTGGGCACGCTCCGGGCGCTGGGCGCGACGATCGAAGCGCGTTCCAGGTAGGGCGTGAAAACCGGCAGGGACTGCGCTAGACACCGATCGCATGCGCGCGCGTCCCATCATCGCGATCGACGGCCCGGCCGGGGCCGGTAAGAGCACCGTCGCGCGTCTCGTCGCCGAGAAGCTCGGTTACGTCCTGGTCGACACTGGCGCCATGTATCGCGCCGTGGCGCTCGCGGCGACGCGGCGCTCGATTCCCTTCGAGAGCGGTGTCGAGGTGGGTGAGGTCGCGCGGTCGCTCCTGGCCACGCTGTCGTTCATCCGTGGGGAGGACGGCTCCGTGCGCGTGCTCTTCGGTAGCGAGGACGTGTCGCCTCTCATCCGCACGCCCGAGATGTCGCTCGGCGCGAGCACCGTCTCCGCCCATCCCGACGTGCGCGACGCACTGCTGTCGCTGCAGCGGAACGCCGGAAAGGACGGCGGCGTCGTCCTCGAAGGACGCGACATCGGCACGGTCGTGTTCCCCGACGCCGAGGCGAAGTTCTTCCTCACCGCAACGCCGGAGGTCCGCGCGCAGCGTCGCTTCGAGGAGCTGCGCGCGAAGGCCGACACCTCCATCCGCGCGAGCATCACGTTCGAGCAGACACTCGCCGACGTCCAGAAGCGCGACGCGCAGGACAGCGGAAGGGCCGTGGCGCCGCTTCGGCCCGCGGACGACGCGACGCTCGTCGATTCGTCCAGCATGAACATCGAAGAGACCGTGGCCTTCATCCTTGCCCGCGTGAAGCGGCCGTGAAGCGGCTCGGGCGTCTTCTCAGAGCGTACACGTCCGCGGCGCTCCTCTCCGCCGGGCTCGCGTGCGGCGCGTTGCTCAGCGCTGGGTGTGGGCCGCCGCCGAAGCCGCCGCCCGCGGAGCCACAAGGCGCGGCGTGGCAGGATGCCATCGAAGGCAACGAGGCGCTCACTGCCGTGGTGAGGCCCAAGGCGCTCCTTCACGATCCGGTGTTCGGTCCGCTCTTCCGCGCGGGGCTCGCCGCCACCATGGCGCACGAGGGAAGTACGCCGTCGCTCGACGTGCTGGCGTCCGTGGAGGAGCTGGTCATCGTGTCGTCCGCCGATCGGCGCATCGGGACCATGCTCGTGCTCTCCGGGGTGCCCGCGGAGAAGTCACCGGATCGCGTGGGCGACGATCGCGGGCAGTCGTTGTTCCAGAAGGGCGCGGAGGCCCGGAACGTCAGCGAATACGTGAGCACGCGCGGCGGCGAGGTGTCGCTGTTCGTGCTGCCGCACCGCACCTGGGTCATCGCCAGTGACGGCATGCAGAAGCGCGCGCGGCAGGTGTTCGCGAATCCTACGGGGCGCCCGCTCCCCAGCTATGGCGACGAGAAGGCGCTCGCCATCATCCGCATCGACGCCACGGAGCTCCTCAAGGGCCGGCCACGTCAGCATGGCGCGCTCGCGGCCGTCACCGAGAAGCTCGACGCCGTGATCGCGGAGCTCTTGCCCGACAAGAAGGGCGTGAACGTCATCGTTCGTTACAAGAACGACGACCAGGCCGGCTTCTCCGCCCTCGCGCTCGAGGAGATCAAGAAGCGCCTCGTCGCAGATCCCAGCCGGCGCTTCGGGTGGCTCGGCACGGCCACCATCGCGCGTGAGGGAAATCGGGACGTGCGCATCCACGTGGAGTTGCCGCCGGATCTCGCCGAGCAGCTGCGCCGCGCATCACCGCAGGATCTGATCAACTTGTAGACTGCACGCGTCGTGCGAGCGTCGCGGCGCAGAGCGCGCATAGCAACGGAGCCAGCACATCTGCGGCGGCACGCAGCTCGACGTCGCCACGGCTCTCGATGACGCGCGGCCTTGGAGTGTCCTCGATGGTCGCGAGCGCCCTGCCGGTCTCGAGGTCGATGGAGAAGCTGCGAAGGCGCGCGCCCTTCTCCCTGTCGGTGAACCACTTCACGATGTCGCTGGCGGCGCCGAGCACCCGCGTTGCGTCGTCGCCGCGCAGGTCCACGCCGGGCCCGGCGAACGGGCAGCCGAGCGCATCCGTCGCGGGGACGATGCGTACGTGCGTGTCCGCGAAGCGCAGCTTGAACGAGCGAAGCCGTATCATTCGAGCGTGCCCCTCCTACAGGAGCTTCGCGAGCAAGCGATCGAGCGCGTCCAGGTCTGCGTAGGGGATCGCGATCTCTCCCTTGCCGCCCTTGTCGCGGACGTCGATCTTGGTGCCTAGCTTGCGCCCGAGTCGGGTCTCCAGATCGCGCACGGAGGCGGTCTTCGTGGTCGCGTTCTTGTCCGCGCCCTTGCCGTTCTTGCCGGCCTTGTTTCCGCGGACCAGCTCCTCCGTCTGGCGCACGTTGAGCTGACCGCGGATGACCTTCTCCGCGAGCTCCTCGATCGTCTTCGCGTCTTGCGCGCCCAGCAGCGCTCGCGCGTGCCCCTCGCTCAGCTCACCGGTGATGATGCGCGCGCGCACCCGCGGCGGCAGCTTGAGGAGGCGCAGGTTGTTGGTGATGGTGGAGCGATCCTTCTTGAGCTTCTCACCGAGCGCGTCCTGCGTGTAGCCGTGCTCCTTGACGAGGCGATCGAGCGCCTCCGCCAGCTCCACGGGGTTCAGGTCCTCGCGCTGGATGTTCTCCACCAGCGCGAGCTCGAACGCGGCCTTTGGCGACACGTCCTTCACGACGACGAGCACCTCGTGGAGGCCCGCCTTCTGCGACGCCCGGAAGCGGCGCTCGCCCGCGATGATCTCGAACTTGTCCGGCGCTCCCGGCGCACGGCGCACCACGAGCGGCTCCAGCAGGCCGTGCTCCTTGATGCTGGCGCTGAGCTCGTCGAGCGCCTTCTTGTCGAAGTGCTGACGCGGCTGGCCCTTCTGGGCAACGAGCTTCTCTATCGGACAAAGGAAGACGCTCTTGTCGCCGTAGGTCGCGGCGGCGCGCGTGGGCGCT
The DNA here is from genome assembly GCA_038230375.1 of Polyangiales bacterium. Classification (GTDB taxonomy): domain Bacteria; phylum Myxococcota_A; class Polyangia; order Polyangiales; family Polyangiaceae; genus JANXLV01. Next base: position 30,052 of record JBBRNJ010000085.1, read on the forward strand.
TGCGGCAACAGTGCGTCGAGCCCACGTCCGAGCGCGCGCTTCTTCTCGATCACGCGCGGGCTCCTTCGCGGACCTTCTGGCCCGCATCCAGCTTCTCGTGACGCTTGATGAGCTCGCGCGCGAGCGCCAGGTACCCCTGCGAGCCCTTCGACTGCACGTCGTACAAGATGACGGGCTTGCCGTGCGACGGTGCCTCCGAGAGGCGCACGTTCCGCGGGATGACGGAGTCGAAGACGAAGAAATGGTTCTTCACCTCGTCCGCGACCTGGTGCGCCAGGTTGTTTCGCGGATCGAACATGGTGAGGACGATGCCCTCGACGTCGAGGTTCTTGTTGATGCCGTTCTTCACGCGGTCGATCGTGGCCATGAGGTGCGTGAGCCCCTCCAGCGCGTAGTACTCGCACTGCAACGGCACCAGTACGCGGTCCGCCGCTGCGAGCGCATTCACGGTGAGCAGCCCGAGCGACGGCGGGCAGTCGATGAAGATGTAGTCGTAGTCCGAGCGCACGTGCTCCAGCAGGTTGCGGAGGCGGTTCGCACGGTCGGCCTCGTCCACGAGCTCGATCTCGGCAGCGACGAGATCCTGGGTGGCGGGCGCAACGAAGAGGTGAGGCACCTCGGTCGGGCAGATGATCTCCGCGAACGTCGCGCGGCCGATGAGTGCATCATACACGGTCTTTTCGCGCGTGCCGCCGCGCACGCCGACGCCAGAGCTGGCGTTGCCCTGCGGGTCCATGTCCACGAGCAGCGTGCGCTTCTCCGCCGCCGCGACGCTGGCCGCGAGGTTCACCGCAGTCGTCGTCTTTCCGACGCCGCCTTTCTGGTTCACCACGCAGATCACGCGCGTCTTCTTCGTTGCGGTCTTGAGCGCCATCGGGACCAGCCGTTTTATTCGCGCGCGACATCCATCGCAACCCGCGACGGTCATGCTCACACCGAACACCCTCGATTGGCGGGGGGTCGTCAGCGCACGCCGTCGGACCCACTCGCAAAAAAACACTTGCATTTTTTGGTGGTTCGGAACCGACGTAGTACGGTGTCGTTAGATGTAGGACAACGAAGACGCCGCAGAGATGCGGTGGTCGCGGGGTCACTCATCCACGTGAACCATCCCATGCGAAAGCAACTAGCCCGCGCCCTCATTGTCTCGTTCGACGGCTCCGTCGAGCGCGTCCTCGAGCGGAGGTTCTGGGCATCGCCGAGCGTGGACGCGATGGGCACGGTCACGGAGCTTCGGCCTTCTTCGACGTCACCGACCGAGAGCGTGTCGGGCGAAGACGGGATCAGCCGAGCCGAGTGAGCACGTGCTCCGCGAGAGCGGGGCACTTCCGAAAGCACCTACCGAAGCGCGGCGCGCTGGCGCCGTGAGCCGTCTCTTTTTCTCTTCGACCCCTTTTGCGACCGAGGACTCACCCATGGCCGTTCCCAAGAACTACCGAAGCATCGAAGACTTTCAGCGCGAAGAGCTGCGCCCGCAGTTCAAGGTCGGGTTCTCCTACGAGGACCTGATGCAAGAGACGACGTTCGAGGGTCAGAGTGATCTGCTCTTCGACGACACGTACGACGAGTACGACCCCAAGAACAAAGACGAAGACGACGACGATTGAGACTGAAGACGCGCGCGCACGCGCAGATACTTTTTCGCTTATTGCCCTCGTGCCCGCACTCCGTCGCTCTTGCGATGCGTGTCGGCCCGGGGGCTTCTTTTTTGCGCTAACATCGCTCGATGGTGAGGCGCGCTTCCGTCGGTCTGGGATTGCTCGTGGTGCTCGGCGCGTGCCGCGGCGTGTTTGGCATCGATGACAACGCTCCACTGCTCACCGACGATGGCGGCGCGGAGGGCGGCCTCGCGGACGGCGCCGTCGCATCGGACGCCGCGGGCACGGACGCCAACACCAGCAAGGACGCCTCCTTCGACGCCGGCAAGGACGCCGGGCCGTCGCTCTGTCCGGGGCCCGCCGCGATCTGTCAGCCGCAGACCGTGGTCACGGGCCTGCTGTCGCCCGGCCAGCTTGGCGTGATGGGAACGCGGGTGGCGTTCCGCGAGCACGCAAAGATCGACGGCGGCAAGGTCTCCGCCGTGCGCGTCTACGATCCGGCGGGTGCGTGCGGCAAGGGCAGCTGTCTGCCCACCGTCACCACAGGGCCGGACAACTACACGCGCCTCGCCACGAACGCCGCGCATATCTGCTTCACGAGCGAGTCGTACGCGTCGGCTGAATACATCACGTGCAAGAAGACCGACGCGGCGTTCACGGACGAGCGCACCGTCCTTGGCGAGACCTGGTTCTACCAGGCGGAGTTCGTGGAGACGGACACGCTGCTCTTCGGGGCGCCCGTCACCTCCAGCACGCGCGCAGTGAAGTCGCTCATTCCCACGGACCTGAGCCCCGTGTCCAAGGCCGTCAGCAATCTCCTGGGCACCGTCGACTACGTGGCGGCGAACGCCGACCCCAACTCGATGTGGGTCGGCTGGGTGGACTCGCTGGAGCCCGGCGCCAACGATCACGTCGGCGCGCGCAACGTGCTCGTCCAGGCGGCCTCCGCCTTCACGCCACAGAACGAGGTGGTGAGCCTCACGACCGTCGACGACAACATCGTGTGGGCCACGATGTACGAGATCCGCCTGTCCCGCTACACGGCCGGCGGGCTCGGGACTGCGCTCCCTGCTTCGTTCTACGCGACGTGCGACCCGGGCATCGACCCCGTCTACAAGAGCATCGCGCGTGCGCCCAATGCCGTCGTCGCGATCGAGGGCTGCAGCATCCCGGGCTCACTCGGCTCGAAGCTCACGCTCTACCCGCTTGATGGCTCCCAACCGCTGCTGCTCGCCACCGCGATCTCGTCGCTCACGTCCGCCGTCGTGCTCGGTGATTATGTGTATTATACAATCGGCCGGCTGAACGCAGACCTCACCGACGTACCGACCGAGGAGCTTCGCAGGGTCCGGTTCCGCTGAGGCGATGGCCAGAGGCGAGAACTTTTTTCGCTGCTTGACCCACGAGCAGCCTTGGATTCGCGGGGCAGTCCGTTTATAGCTTGCGGTCCGTCATGCAAGTCACAGTCTCACGCATCTCACCGGTCGTGATGGAGCTCGCCGTGGAAGTCCCGGTCGAGACCGTCAAACAAGAAGTCGAAAAGGCGTACGTCACGCTCAGCAAGCGCGCCCACATCAAGGGGTTCCGCCCCGGGAAGGCGCCGCGCGACGTGCTGAAGCGGCTGTTCGGGTCGCAGGTCTCGAACGACGTCGCTCAGAGCATCGTGCAGAACACGTTGCCCAAGGCGCTCTCGGAGAAGAACGTCACGCCCATCTCGCAGCCCGCCGTGGAAGCCGGCGTGGTCGGCGTGGACGCGGTGTTCGCCTACAAGGCGCGCTTCGAGGTCCAGCCAGAGATCGAGACCGTCAAGTTCGAGGGCTTCGAGCTCTACCGCCCGAAGGTCCAGGTCGACGAGAAGCAGGTCGAGGAGCAGCTCGAGGGCTTGCGTCAGCGGCACGCGCAGCTGAAGGCGCCCGAGCCTGCGCGCGAGGCGAAGGCGGGTGACGTGGTCACCATCGACTTCACGCTCTCGGTGGACGGCAAGGAGATCAAGGACGGCGGCGGGCAGGGCATCCAGCTCGAGCTCGGCGCAGGTCAGGCTCTTCCGGAGCTGGACGTCGCGCTCAGCGGCAAGAAGGCCGGCGACAAGGTCACCGCCGAGGCGAAGTTCGCGGACAACCACCCGCGCGCCGACTTCCGCGGCAAGACCGGCACGTTCCACACGAGCATCACGGATCTGAAGGAGAAGGTCCTTCCCGTGCTCGACGACGAGTTCGCGAAGGACGTCGGCTCGTTCACCACGTTGATCGAGCTGCGCGCGGACATCCACACGAAGCTCGAGAAGGCCGCGAAGGATCGCGCGGAGACGGCGCTCGCGGAGCAGATCGTCACCAAGCTCAACGAGAACAACTCATGCGACGTTCCCCCGAGCCTGGTCCAGCAGCAGTGCCAGATCATGGAGCAGGAGATCGTGATGCAGGCGCGCCGCGCCGGTCAGCGCATCTCGCAGGAGCAGGGCCAGGTGCTGCACGCGAGCATCCTCGCGGACGCAGAGCGCAAGGTCCGCGCGGGCCTGCTCATGGCCGCCATCGCCAGGAAGCACGAGTTCAAGGTCAATGACGAGGACATCGAGAAGGGCCTCGCAGAGCTCGCTGAGGAGACGGGGAAGAACGTCGCCAAGCTGCGCGCTGAGTACAGGGCCAAGGACAAGCGCGATATCCTCATCGGCATGATCCTGGAGGACAAGATCCTGGATTTCGTGGAATCGAAGTCCAAGATCCTTGACGGCGACCCCCCGGCTCCCAAGGCTTCGGAGGAGAAGGCTCCCGAGAAGGCTTCGGAGGAGAAGGCTCCCACGAAGGCCTCAGAGGAAAAGGCTTCTCCGGAGAAGACTTCCAAAGAGAAGCCCGCAAAAGCCGAGAAGAAGTAAATCCCACGCGCCACTGCGACGTACCTCACTCAGGGGTCGTCGCGGGGGGCCGCAAGCGAAGACCAAGGAAGAATCCATGAAACGTCCCGAAACGCGCGCGCAGGCACTGGACATCCTCGAGAGGGAGTCGACACGTTCGTTCATCCCGTACCCCACTGTCGTGGAGACCACGCACCGCGGCGAGCGCAACTGGGACATCTTCAGCCGGCTCCTCAAGGACCGGATCGTCTTCCTGGGCACCGAGATCAACGACGACGTCGCGAACATCATCATCGCCCAGTTCCTGTTCCTCGAGAGCGAGGATCCGGACAAGGAGGTGATGCTCTACATCAACTCTCCAGGCGGCGTTGTCTACAGCGGTCTCGCCATCTTCGACACCATGCAGCACGTGCGTTGTTCGGTTTCGACGACGTGTCTCGGCATGGCGGCGAGCATGGGCTCCGTGCTCCTCGCAGCAGGCCAGAAGGGCAAGCGCTACGCGCTCCCGAACGCCCGCATCATGATTCACCAGCCGCACGGCGGCGCACGCGGTCAGGCCTCGGACATCGAGATCCAGGCGCGCGAGATCAAGCACCTCAAGTCGGTGCTCGCGGAGATCCTCATCAACGCGACCGGCAAGCCGCGCGCGGACATCGAGAAGGACATGGATCGTGACTTCTACCTCGGCGCTGCCGCGGCGAAGGAATACGGTCTGATCGATCAGGTCATGACGCCCCCCAAGAAGGGCGGCGAAGGCAAGGACGGCAAGGACAGCAAGGACAGCAAGGACAAGTAGACACGGGGCGTCGGAGGCCAGGCTGGAAATGCCACAAGCTTGCGAGAACTGGCCACGAAGTCTACAGTTTGTGAGCGGCAGTGGGTCGCTGCAATCGAAGCTGTGAATCGACACTGTGAATCGAAGCTGTGAATCGCGTGTGAACTGAACGGTCGAACTGGCCGTATAGACCGAAAGAGGCGGACGTGGAGCGCAGGCGGGACGACCACCAAAACGGAAACCTGAACTGCTCTTTTTGCGGCAAGTCGCAGAAAGAGGTCAAGAAGCTCATCGCTGGACCCACGGTCTACATCTGCGATGAATGCATTGGCCTCTGCAACGACATCATCGCGGAAGAGGTAGAGAAGGACGAGCCGTACGCCGGCGCCACGCCCATCCCGAAGCCCGCCGAGATCAAGGGCATCCTGGACGACTACGTGATCGGCCAGGACCGCGCGAAGAAGATCCTCGCCGTCGCCGTTCACAATCACTACAAACGCATCGACTCCCGCGTGAACGCGGACGAGGTCGAGCTCGCGAAGTCGAACATCCTGCTCCTTGGGCCCACGGGCTCTGGCAAGACGCTCCTCGCGCAGACGCTTGCGAAGATCCTGAGCGTGCCGTTCGCGATCGCGGACGCCACCACGCTGACCGAGGCCGGCTACGTCGGTGAGGACGTCGAGAACATCATCGTCCAGCTCCTGCAGAACGCCGACCACGACGTGGAGCGTGCGCAGCGCGGCATCGTCTACATCGACGAGATCGACAAGATCGGCAAAACCTCCGGCAACGTCTCCATCACCCGCGATGTCTCCGGCGA
>JBBRNJ010000086.1:0-34264 GCA_038230375.1 Polyangiales bacterium
GGCGGCAGCGAGCAACAGACGCCAAGCGTCGCTCGTTCGCTTCAGGGGCCCTGACAGCGGCCCCGCCGCGTTTTTCACGCTGCCGCGCGCAAGCCCGAACGAAACTGAGAACTGGGACGCAACTTCCCGCAGTAGAACTAGTTCGAGCAGGTCGCGTCGAATTCTTGCGCCCCGATCGTGGTCTGTGGCGTGCGGAGCGTGCCCTAGAAGTCAACCGTGTCGACGCCCTGTCGCCCGCCTTGCGTGACCAAGCAGGGGGGCGTGGTCGCGAGCCGCCAGCCTTCCGTGAAGAGCGTCGTCACCGACGGCACCTTCGAAAGAACCGACAGGTAGCACGTGTCGGAGGGCGCGCAGCCCGCGAGGGTGACGCACGCGCTGTCCGTCCCGCAGCTTCCGGAGATGCGGACGTTCGCCGAGGACGTGGCGCCCAGCAAGACGTTCGCGCCAGCTAGCGAGCTCACCGAAGTGTCGGGAAGGTCGGTGCACTTGGACGTCTGGAAGACCTGGGCCACACCGACTACCGCGTTGTTCCTGAACTGCAGGCCAGTGAGGCACGGCGCAGTATTGGAGCCGCCCGTGTAGAAGCCATACCCGACCGCGGCGATGAGGTTGCTGGCGACGTCCACGTTCGCGCAGTTCACCAGCGCGACGCCGTAGGTGTTGAGGGCAGGCGCGCCGATGATCGTGTTGCTGTACACCGCGCCGACGGTGAGGCCCGCGAGCTCCACGGCCACCGACGTATCCGCGCCAGCTGCGTAGACCATGTTGTCCGTCACCAGGACACCAGTGCCCGACGGCGTAGCGTTTTGATTGATGTACACGGCATACGCTACGGTGCTTGCGAGCGTAGACGTTGGGCTCGCGGTCACGATCGAGTTGCCGCGGACCTGGATGGCTGGCACCGCCTGTGCGTTGATTCCGAAGACCCCGCAGCTGCCAACCGTGCAGGTTCCCGTCCCGCCGATGAGCTGGCTGCCGATGACTTGCACGCGGGGGTCATAGACGACGGCAAGCCCCGTGGAGCCGACGTTGTCCGGACCGGTCGAGACGCCGGCGCCACCAAAGATCGTGGACGACTGGATGGAGATGGTGCCCGCGGTCGGGGGCGAGGGCGACGTGATGTGCACGCCCACGCTCCCGGTGCCGCCGCTGCGTCCAGTTCCGCCGTCGATCGTGCAAGAAGCGATCGTGAACGGTCCAGGATCGATGGCAAGAATACCCGCGGAGCCAATCTGTCCCGCGCCCGTGCTGCTGGTGCCACTGCCACCGGCGATCGATAGAGAGGACAGCTTGGGCCCGGCACCCTTGTCGATGCGCACGCCGCACGATCCGGGGCCCGCCGCGCCGACGCCAGCGCCTCCCTTGATCACCAGGTTCGACAACGTGGGCGTGGCGCCTGCAGTCACGTGGACGGCGGCGGCGCCGGCTGCGGTGGATGCGGTCACAGCAAAGCCGTCGATGCGCGTGCCTGCGGTGACCGCGGCGCCCGTGACAAGCAGTGTCGCCGCGGCGTTGTTGGGCGCCGTGAGAATGGAGCTGGGCACGTACGAGACGATCGGGCCGGCGTCTGCCGCCTTCTTGAACGTGGTGCAGTCGTAGCTGCCGAGGAGCGATATGGATGCGTCGAGCGTGATCGGAGCCTCGTCGTAAGGCCCGCCACAGACGTGCACCTCCGTGACCCCCTTTGCCTTCGCGTGCAAGATTGCTGCGCCGATGGAGTGCGTGGGGCGATCCGTCGTGCAGCCGTCGTTTGCGTCGGTGCCGGTGATGCCGTCGACGTAGATCACCTTGCACGCTTCCGAGCTGGGCTGTGAATCGGCGGAGGCCTCCGAGGTCACATCGGCGTCGCCCTCTGCTGTGGGGCCCGACCCATCCGAGCCCGAGAACGATCCGCACGCCACCACGACGAAGGTCAGGGCAGCAAGGCTGCCCCACGCCACCAGGAACGTCATCCCACGCGCGCGCACCATCCTTCGAGAGTAGCCGACCCGCGGCAGCGCAGATAGGTGCTGCGTGTCAGGGCAGATAGGTCATCGCCGGCGGCAGCGTGTCCGCTTCACGATTGAACACCGCACGGGTGGTGAGCAACCCCAGCTCCGCGCCGTAGCCGAGCTCCGCCGGAATGCGCGCGCGCGTATTGTTGCCGAAGACCAGGTTGATCGCAGTGGTGCGCCGCCAGTAGCTCGGATCCATCTTGTGGTTCTGGTTCGCGAAGTGATTCATCGCGGCGTTTGCGGCAGCAGCCACCGCCGCGCCGATGAGACCACCGCCGCCCGAGCGCTGCTGGCGTTCCGCTTCAATGTTGGCGATCTGGTTCAAGTAGAACTGCTGCACCTGACCGCCACCCGTCACGTAGATGATCCGGCGGTTCGTGAGAATGTGCGCGCGTGGCTTCCTGCTGTTCACCGTCGCACCAAGGACGATGAAGATGATCCCGATGAGCACGATCAGGAAGAGCACGCCGAGGATGATCATGATGACCATCTCCACGGTGTAGTCGTGCCGCTTGAACCAGAGCACGCGCTCACCTTGCTCGAGCGGCACACCCATCACGGTGGGAGCTCCGCCCGGCGCGGGCGCTCCATAGCCCTGAGGAGCCATGCCGTATGCAGGCTGAATGGGGGCGCCGTAACCGGACTGCTGGGGAGCACCACCGTAGCCAGAGTTGGGCGGTGCACCGTAGGGAGGAGGTTGGCCGTAGCCACCGGGCGGTTGCATACCCGCAATATAGGATGACGCGCCGTTGACGCTCCACTCCTTCTCACGTACCCCCTGAATACGATTTCGCCTTCGGGCGTTACGGCCCCCAATGTTCGGGATCCCCTGGAAATCACGTCGCTCCATGGCCGCCTTCGCCGCGGCGCTCGCGGGCGCGATCCTGTCGGCTGGATGCGGACCTGGCCCCGACGAAGCGCCCGCGCGTGACGCGCATGACGCTCCGGTCCCTGCGACGGAGCCACGCGCGGAGCTGACGCTGAACGTGAATCTCGTGGCGCGACACGACTGCGAGGAGGCCTTCGACCTTGCGCTCTACAAGGAGCCCGCCGTGGAGCTGATCTCGTGGACCGGCGACGCAGGCTCCTGCGAGAACCGCCGGGTCAAGGTCCGGTACCTGTCCGCCCGCGCGTCGCGCGGGGTGATCGTGTCGCGTATTCAAAAGCTCACCAAGAAAGCCGAGGTGGTCAGCCCATGAGCCGAGCCAATCAAAAGCGACTACTTCTCTGGGCCGCGCTCTTCGGCGCCAGCATCCTTCCGACCCTATCCGTCGTGAGGACGGCCATGGCCGAACCAGAGGACGACGACGCGCCCCAGGCAGGTGAGGCGCTGTCGCTCACCGAGCTCACGAAGAAGAAGCGCGCGGTCCTGACCGCGATGCCGAACGACGAGACCGTCCTCATCAACGTGACCGCCAGGCAGATGCCGGCGAGCCCGGACATCCTGAACCTTGGTCGCAAGAGCACGAAGGCGCTCGCGCGCTGCGTCTCCGACAACGTGGATGACCACCTGCGCGGACTGTGCGCGCAGATGCTTGGGCGGCTCGGTGACAAGGCCGGTCTCACGGCGCTGCAGGGCGCGCTCGAGGCGTGGGATGCAGGCGTGCGACGCGCCGCCATCGACGCGCTCCGCCGCATGCCCGACCCGAGCTCGGTGGGACCGCTGTCGAAGATCCTCGCGCGCGAGGACGAGGAAGAGTCGAACCGCGCGGCCGCGCTCGAGGTGCTCGGCGCGATGAACGATCGGAAGGCGCTGGCGCTGGTCCGCAAGGCCCTCCGCGACGACGCGACTGACCTTCGTGTGCCAGCGTTCAAGGGGCTCTGGAAGAGCCGCCACATGATCTCGCACGCGAACCTGGTGTCGGACGTGACCTATGCGCTCGGCAGCAGCGACGCGTCGCTCGTGCTGCCAGGGACATTCGCCGCCAGCGAGCTGCGCTCCCCCGAGCTGGTCACTCCGCTCATCAAGCTGCTCTCACACCCGGACACGCACGTGCGCAATCGCGCCGTGTACGCGCTCGGAAAGATCGGGGACCGCGCCGCCACCCGCGCGCTCCTGGCCGAGGTGCCGCGCGTGCGCGAGTCGCGCATGCTCAACAACATCGCCTTCGCGCTCGAGCGCCTTGATCCGCAGGCGTTCTACGCGACCGCCGGGACGCTTGCCGCTCACAAGCAGGCACAGATCCGCATGAACACGGCCTTCGTCCTGGGTGACGTGCAGCGCCCCGAGGGTCTCCCGCTCCTCCGCGCCGCGCTCGAAGACAAGAACGACACGGTGAAGCTCTCCGCGGTGCGCGCGCTCGGCAAGCTCCACACACCGGATGCAGCCTCGGTGCTCGAGCGCTACATCGATGACCCAAACTCCACCCTCAAGACCGCTGCGATCTATTCGATCTACGCGGTCGCTGGTGCGTCCAGGAAGGACCTCGTCTACGACAAGCTCTATTCCTCGCCGGACGCCGCGACCAAGCTCGAAGCAGCCGTCGCGCTGGGCAGGGTCAACGACGCTCGTGTCACGCAGGACCTCGTTACCTGCATGGAGCTGCGGACGTGCAAGCTCCTGGACGTGGACCCTTTCCTTCGCGCATCGAAGTCGCCGGACGTGCCGGGACGAACGCTTCTTGCGTGGTCCAAGGGCCGCTCCGACCTCACCGATCTGGTAGCGGCAATGAGGCCGGAAGGCGTCGGGCCGCTCGGGCGCAGCGAGGTCTCGGCTTCGCTCGCGCACCACGATCTGCCCAGGACGCTGGTGGCGATCGATCTCACTGGTGAGATGACCGACGCGCAGGCCGTCGCCGTGCTCCAACCGCTCCTCACGCACGAGAATACACGCCTACGGCTCCACGCCGCGGTCGCGCTCGCTCGCGCTGGTCGCACCGAAGCCGACGCGGTCCTCTTCCGCGAGATGGACAACCTGCCGTTCGAGCAACTGCCATCATTCGTGCGGCTCGTGTCGCGCGTGACGGAGCCCGCGGCCCGTGCGCGCCTCACGCCGGAGCTCGTGAAGCGTGAGACGGGCAGCGATGCACCCGTGGCGGTCGCAGCAGCCGCGGTCCACCTGGCGTGGGCGCCAGAGACGGCCGTCTTCCGGATGCTCGCGGCACTCTCCTCGCCATCGCGCCAGGACCGCGATCTGGCGGAGCGCTACCTGGTACGCAACGACACCGTGATCGTCACCGAGCTCCTTCGCCGCGCCCTCGCACGCGAGGGCAATGAGTCCACCAGGAACCAGCTCCGCAGGATCCTGGATCTTCGCGCAGACAGGAACCGCACGCCGTGAAGGTCCGGCGCGTCGCCGGCTGGGTGGCGCTCGCGGCGACGATCTCGGGCGCCGTGTACGACCCACACGCCTACGCCGCAGAACCGAAGCGGGCCCTCGCGCTGCTCGCAGGCTGCGCGCTGTCGGCGATGATGCTCCAGCGCAAACGGCCCGGCCGCGGGACGCAGCTCCCCCGATCCATCGCGCTCTCTGCAGCAGCTCTGTTCGTACTCGTCTCGTGCGTGAGCCTCGCGTGGGGACGCGCACCAGGCGCGCTCGATCTGGCGACGTGGCTCGGAGGCGCCGGATTCGCGGTGTTCGCCGCACGAGCGCAGCGCGTCTCCGCGGTGGCAATGGCTCGCCTCGCGGGATTGTGGCTCGGGGCCACCGTATCGGTCGTCGCCATCGTGTCCGCAGTGGCCGGCGCGCGCGGATTTCTTCTGCACGCAGGACAGGGCAATCCCAACTGGCTGGGACTCCTGCTTGCCGCGACGCTTCCGCTCGCGCTCGATACATGCATACTGCATGTTCAACGCGGACACGCACGGACGCGGCGCTTTGCGATGTCGCTCGCGTTCACGGCGCCACAAGCCGTGGCCCTCTACCTGGCACACTCGCGCGTGGCGTGGGGGGCAGCGGCGGTCTCCATTCTGTTCGTGCTTGCGGCAAGGGTGCGCGCCAGGCGGCGAGCGCTGTTGACCGGCGCGGCCGTGGCCGTCATTGCCGCGCTCGCCCTCCGCGGCGGTGTTGCCGGGGCCGTGGAGCGGGACGCAATGACCAATGACGTACCTGCATCCCAATCACTCCACGGGCGCGTCTGGATCTGGAAGTCGAGCGCAGTCGCGGCGAAGGACGCGCTGCCGTTCGGTGTCGGGCTGGGCGGCTTCGGGCATGCGTTTCACGATGCGCAGGGGCGGGAGCTGTCGCGCATGACGCCCAGTGCGGCGGCACGCACCTACGAGAACGCGACCACCGCGCATCAAGAATACCTGCAAATCGCGGCCGAATCGGGGCTCCTCGCGGTGCTCGCGTTCGCGTGTGCGCTGGGGTTCGGCGCGATCGCGCACGCACGACGCGGCTTCCACGGCGGCGCGGGTGCGCTGCTAGCTTGCGCCATCACGTCGCTCGGCGACTCCCCGTTCCGTCAGCCGGCGGTGGTCATCGTATGCGCGCTGTCGCTGGGTGCCTGCCGTGCGCTCCACAGGGCTCGGCGCAAGTCAGCGGGGCCGCGCCTGGGGACGTTGAGGACGGCGCTCGTCCTCGGCCTCCTTGTCGCGTCGGGCTGGGCCCTCCTTGGTAGCGTGCGTTCGTGGCTCTCGACACGCATGTATCTTGCATCCTTTTCGTTGGCCCCCGACGCACGTGCTCGCATGCTCGACCGGAGCGCGCGCCTCTCGCCCCGTTCCGGCGAGCCGCGCTTCGAGAAGGGCCTCCTCCTGCTGCAGGCCGGTGAGCCCGCGGCTGCGCTCGAGGCGCTGGACGCCGCCGAGGAGCGCATCGCGGACCCGGGCATCCTGGCCGCCAAAGGCGAGGCGTACCTTGCTCTCGGTGACACGGTTGCATGTGAGCGCGCGTATCGCTCCGCGCTCACCTGGAACCCGGGCTCACTTCGGGCACGCGTCGGGCTCGCGGAAGCACTACGCCAGGAGGGCCGGCTGGACGACGCGGAGGCCGAGGCAACGCTCGCGAAGAAGCTATCACCCGGCGCCGCGCAGGTTCGAGAGCTCATCGACAGCATCCGCGAGGCAAGGTCGGATGAGTGACGTGTCCGTGGGCCTGTAACCCGCGAGTTGTGTATGCTGCCTCGCATGGCACTCGCGGTTGGAGACAAGGCCCCGGATTTCGATGTCACAGCGAGCGACGGTCGCAGCGTGAAGCTAGCGGACTACAGCGGCAAGAAGAACGTCGTCCTCTTCTTCTACCCCGGTGACTTCACGCCGGTGTGCACCAAGGAGTCGTGCGGCTTCCAGGACATGTACAAGGACCTCTCGGGCAAGGACACCGAGGTCATCGGCGTGTCGCGCGACGACGACGAGAGCCACAGGAAGTTCGCAGCGAAGTACAAGCTGGAGTTCCCGCTCATCGCGGACACGAAGTCGGTCCTGGTCCAGGCATTTCGTCTCCAGGACGGCGCGTTCGGCAAGCTCGGCAAGCTCCTCGGTCGCGCGCCGCGCTACACCTTCGTGATCGACAAGAAGGGCACGATCGCCGGCGTATTCCACGCCGAGATCAGCGCCGGCGTCCACACCGACGGCGTCCGCGACCTCGTCGCCAAGCTCAACGCCTGAGAAGCGAGTCGACCGCTTGGCTTGACGTGGGTTCGATTCCTTGGCAAAAGGTCTGTCCCGCTCGAAAGGCGCCAGGATTCGTCCTTGGGTTCATGCGTTTGGAACCCATCTCGACCCCAAAAGGTCGTGAGCGCCCGGAGAGAGTTCACCCATCACCGTTCGTCTGACTTCTCCGCGCTCATGCGTGCGGAAGCCCGGCGAGGCCGAACGCAAAAAGAGAAGAGCACAGTCATGAACACGAACCCCGGCATCTTCGGCAAAAAGATCGGCTTCACGCAGATCTTCGCTGACGACGGCAACGTCCGTCGCGTCACCATCATCCAGGCAGGCCCCGTCACGGTGGTCGGCAAGCGCACGGTTGCGAAGGACGGCTACGTCGCCCTCGTCTGCGGCCTCACGGACGCCAAGGACAAGCACGTCAACAAGGCGGAGGCTGGCATCTTCAAGAAGGCCGGCGTCACCGCGAAGCGCATCGTGAAGGAGCTCCGCTGCTCGGAAGAGTTCGCGGCCAAGTTCGAGGTCGGCGCCGTCATGAAGCTCGACCAGATCTTCGAGGCCGGCCAGAAGGTCGACACGCGCGGCACCACCAAGGGCCGCGGCTTCACCGGCGTCATGCGCCGCTGGAACTTCGCCGGCGCCGGCAGCGACACGCACGGCACGCACGAGTATCGTCGGCACGGCGGCTCGATCGGCACGAACATGACCCCCGGTCGCACCCTCCCCAACGTGAAGATGGGCGGCCACTACGGCGACGAGACGGTGAGCATGCTCAACGTCCAGCTCGTTCGGATGGACGTCGAGAAGAACCTCCTCATGATCGACGGCGGCGTCCCCGGCGCAAAGAACAGCCTCGTGCTCGTTCGTCACGCCGTCAAAGCAAAGAAGAAGAAGGCCGGTCGGTAGCAACCCTCGCCGCTACACGGCGGTGATCAGAAATGACGAAGGCAGCTCGCACCCACGGTGCAGCTGCCTTTTTCTTTGTCGAGGTCGAGGGTCGTGGGTCGTGGTTGAGGTCGAAGTCGTTGTCAGTCGTCTGACGACCATCCGCGGGCTCGGCTCCAGCTCTCCCCGCTCACGCCTCGGGGCGCGGGGGTGTCATCCCACTCCACCTCCACGTCAACCAGGCTCACCATCTTCGCGCGGTGCGTGGTGATGGGGATGTCCCGGTGGGGGATGTTGCCAGCGAAGAGGTTGTGGGCTCGCATGCAGGGCTATCGAGCAACCGCTGGGCCAACTTTCGTCTCAAACAAGTCGCCCACTTCCGGGCGCTGAATGGATCGTGGGGGATCCGACGTCTACTTCGATGCACCACCTCTATCTCTCGGAAACCTAAGGGAGTATCCTCAATAGTCGCACGCGGGAACACATCTGCCGCGCGCGCTTGCTCTCTCCTACGGCCCGCGTCGACTCCTCTACTATGTCCAAGAAGAGCCCCTACAAGGGTCCCGACCGCTTCACCATCGCGGCCAAGCAGGCCGGATATCCCGCGCGGAGCGTCTTCAAGCTCGAGGAGATCGATCGCCGCGTGAAGCTCCTTCGGCCGGGGATGAGCGTGCTCGATCTCGGGGCATCGCCCGGCAGCTGGAGCCTGTATGCGGCGCAGAAGATCGGGCGCAACGGGCACCTGCTCGCGATGGATCTGAAGGAGCTCGAGACGGCGCTGCCGGCCCAGGCAACGTTCTTCACGGGCGACGCTTTGTCGCTTTCGAACGAGACGCTCCAAACGTACGCTCCCTACGACGTCGTCCTCTCGGACATGGCGCCGAACACCACGGGCAACCGCCTGGGTGATCAGACACGGAGCTTCGAGCTTTTCATGCGCGCGGTGGACGTCGCAATCGAGCTCCTCGCAGAAGGGGGAGCCTTCGTCGGCAAGATCTTCATGGGGGAGGATCTTCCGCTCGCGCGCGCCCATGTGAAGAAGCACTTCGCGGAGGAGCGCCTCATTCGCCCCGAGGGCACGCGCTCCGTGAGCTACGAGCTCTTCTGCATTGGAACACAGCGCAACGGACAGAAGCCTGCGGGGAAGAGCGCGTGAACACCGTCGGCGACAGAGAAGCGCGGCTTCTCGGCGGACGCTTCCTGGTGGAGCGCGAGGTCGGGCGCGGCGGCGTGGGCATAGTCTACCGGGCCAAGGACGAGATCACGGGCGAGCACGTCGCGCTCAAGGTCATCGCGCTCTCCGGTGTGGATGCCAGCGAGGAGGCGCGCTTCGGTCGTGAGGGACGCGTGCTCGCGGGCCTTCATCACCCGGGCATCGTGCGCGTCGTTTCGTTCGGCATGCTGGACGAGAGCCAGCAGCCGTACGTGGCCATGGAGTGGCTCGAGGGCGAGGACATCGCGCAGCGACAGAGGCGTGCGCCGCTGAATTTGGGCGACGCGCTCGAGGTCGCCGCGCAGATGGCGGATGCGCTCGCCTATGCACACGACGCTGGGATCGTTCATCGCGACATCAAGCCGTCCAACGTGATCATCTGCAAGTACGGGCCTGCCGGTGGAGGTGGCAGCGCCCCGTTCGCGGCCAAGCTGGTGGACTTTGGCGTGGCCTCCGCGGAGGACGCCAAGCTCACGCGCACTGGCGCCATCATCGGGACGCCCGCATACATGGCGCCCGAGCAGGCCCGCGGCGACTCCGAGGTGGACGCACGCGCGGACATCTACGGCCTGGGCGCCACGCTGTTCGAGATGATCGCCGGACGTCCACCGCACGTGGGCCCCACGCCCATTGCCATCCTCGCAAGGCTCGTGACCACGCCTGCGCCGCGGCTCATGGAGATCGTCCCCGAGGCGCCCATGGTCCTGGACGAGCTGCTCGGCGAGATGCTCGCCACATTCCCGGACGAACGGCCCGCAAAGGCCGCCGACGTTGCGAGACGCATCCGCGAGATCCGCACCAGGCTCGCCACAGAGCCGCGCGTGATCAACGTGCCCTCCATCCGCGAGTCCGAGGCGCCCATGAGCATGGGCTCGATCGTGCTCTCCGCGCCGAAGTCCGGCGGCGGCACGCGCCTGGTGACCAGCATTCTTGCCACGCACGTGCCCAAGGGCCCCGCACGCGCGCGCCTCATCGCGCATCTTCGCGCTCGAGGCGCAGAGGCCACGGAGCTGGGCGGCGACGCGATCGTCGCGCACCTGGGCGTTCGCAAGGCCCTCGGCGACGAGGCCGCGCGTGCGATCGATCTTGGCGCGCGCCTGGCCAAGGTGAACGCGGCCGTTGGCATTGCCACCGGCAGAACGCGTGTAGATCGCACGCGTCCCACGGGAGAGGTCGTGGACCGCGCGGCCGCGCTTGCACGCGACGCGGAGCGCGGACAGGTCCTTGTGGACACGACCACGAGCGAGCTCGCACGCGGCCGCTACGAGCTTCAGGTCCGCAGCGACGGCACGGCTTCTGTGGGCAACGTCGTACGCCAGAAGAAGGACTACACCGGCGGCGCGCCGTTCGTCGGTCGCGAGGCGGAGCTCTCGCAGATCATGAGCGCGTACGAGCGCTGCGAGGAAGACCACACGCCCGTCGTGGTCACCATCACCGGGGCTCCCGGGATCGGCAAGACGCGCCTCCGCCGCGAGGCCGTGTCCATGATCGGCTTGCATCCATCCGGTCCGAAGCTCGCCATGGTCCGCTGCGAGACGTTCGCGCAGGGCCACGCGCTCGGCATCATGGCCGACATCGCACGTGGGCTCACGGGCATGCCAAAGGGCACCAGCCTGGAGGCCGCACGAGACGCCACTGCAACGCTGGAGCTCGGCCCCGCGGTCCCGGCGAGCACGGCGGAGCTCATTGCGTGCCTCATCGCGAACGAGGCCTTGCCCGAAGTGGACGACGCGCGCGGCGCCCGAGACGCGCTGTGGATCGCGCTCACCGATCTTGGTCTTCGCGTTGCAGCGGTACAGCCGCTCGTCATCGCCGTTGAAGACGCGCAGTGGGCCGACGTGGAGTCCCTCGCGTGGCTGGACCACTTGCTCGCGCGTGCGGGCGGCGCATCCGTCGCCGTCATCGCCACCGCGCGGCCCACGCTCTGGCGCGATGATCCCAAGCGGTTCGCCGGACGCGATCACGTCCGCATCGAGCTGCGCCCGCTCTCCAAGCGCACCGTGCGCGCCATCGCAAAGGCGATGCTCGGCGAGAAGGCCGTTGGCGAGGCAGGCGAGCAGCTCACCGACGTGATTGCCAATCAGGCCGCAGGCTCACCACTGTTCGCGGAGGAGCTCGCACGGCTCGCGGCGCAGGGCCGTGATGCGGTGGCGGCACCCACGATCGAGGCGGCCATCCAGGTGAACCTCGACGCACTCGACGAGGACGTCCGCGACGCAGCCGCCCGTATGAGCGTGTTCGGTCCCACGGGTTGGGAGGCCGCGCTCGTGGAGCTGGGAGTCTCTGACCCCACGGAAAAGCTGCGGGCGCTGGTGGGCGCGGAGCTCCTGGTGGAGCAGGCCACGAGCCGCTTCAAGGGCACGCGTGAGTTCGCGTTCAAGCATGGCCTCACGCGCGAGGTCGCGTACGCATCCCTTGGCGACGACAGCCTGAAGGAGCTCCACGCGAGCGTCGGCCGCTGGCTCGCGCGCATGGGCGAGGACGACGCGACCGTGGCACGTCACCTGGAGATGGGCGGCGAGGCCGTCGCGGCGTCTGCATACATGGAGAAGGCCGCACGACGCGCGCTCGCGGCCAATGCGCTGGACGCGGCCGTTGGTCTTGCAGAGAAGGCTCTCGCGTTCGCGGAGGACAAGCCTACGCAGTTTGCGCGCGCACAGCTTCTGGACGAGGCATGGTCACGTCTTGATGCGCGCGCGGGCGAACGCGACTCCGCCGTGCGCGCCATGCAGGAGGCGGTCTACGACGACGCGAGTGATGTGCGTGCACGCGGCGCGCGCCTGCGCTTCGAGGACGCGTGCGGCGGAGGACTCGAGACGAGCTCCTTGCTCGAGCGGGTCATCGTGGATGCGCAGAAGGCGAAGATCCCGGACGAAGAGGCAAGAAGCGCCGCCGCGCTTGCCGCCCGCTACGCGTACGCCGGAGACGTGGACCGCGCCGCCGACGTGGCCGATTCGCTGCTCACGCTCGCGCAGAAACACGGCATTGCAGGCGCCGCGGTGGATGCGTGGCAGACGCTCGCTGTCGTGCGCCAGACGCGCGGCGACGTGGGCGCTGCGCTGGAAGCACGTCGCAGCGCGGCGCGTACCGCTGCAGAGGCAGGCCTGAAGACCCGCGAGGCCACGCTCACCATCAACGTGGGCTTCGCGCTCACCACGCTGGGCGCCAAGCACGAGGCACGCGTCGCGATCGAAGCGGGCATCGCGCTCGCGCAGGCCGTCGGCTCGCCGGGCACCGTCCGTCACGGCCAGATGATCCTGCTCTGCTGGGCCGCCACGTTCGGAAAGGATCCCGCGCTGGACGCGCTCTTGTCGGAGCCCCGCAGCGTGGCGGACGCAGCGCTCGCGGGAAGCTGGGTCCCACACGATCGCGCCACGCTCGGCATCCTCTACTATCGCGGCGCGGAGCTCCTGCGTGACGGCACCGCCAACGCAGACAAGGCGCGCACGCTGCTCAAGGCCGCCGCGAACGGCTACCGCGCCACCAAGATGCTGGACGTGGTGCCTGGCGCGCTCGGACTCTGGTCGGAGGCCGAGCGCCTCGCCGGTGATCACGCGCGTGCCCTCGCGCTCGCAAGCGAAGCCGCCGACCTGCTCGAGTCCGGCTCCGTGAGCCTCTTGAACGAGGCGCCCGTCTTCCTTGCGCTACACGATGCCTACGTGGCGGACGGCAAGATCGAAGAGGCGAAGGCGGCCATCAAGCGCGGCATCCCACGCTTGCAGACACGCGTGCGCGGCCTTTCGGGCACGCCGTACGCGAAGGACTTTCTCAGCGAGCTCGCGCCAAACGCCGGCCTCATTGCAGCGGCCCGCAAGTACTGCTCGCTGCCGGACGATCTCGCGCAGATCCTCACGGACGCCGCGAAGACGGAGCCCTGAGTGGCCACGCCGCGGCGTCATGACATCCTGCGCGCGGCCAGGCGGCTCTTCGGCCACTATGGTCCGCAGAAGACCACGGTCACGGACATCGCGCGTGAAGCGAACTGCGCTGTGGGCTCGGTGTACCTGGATTTTCAGTCAAAGGAGGAGATCGTCGAGGCGCTCTCCCGCGAAGAATGGGGCGCCGTGCTCACCGCCATGCGCGAGCGCGCCACCAGGAAGTCCGATGCATTCGGACCGCGCTTCCTGGGCGTGCTGTCCGTTCGGACCACCACCTTCCTGGACGTGAGAGACGCCGGCGCTCATCAGAAAGAGCTCTTCGTCTGCCGCATCGCATGCGTTCACACGCCGCGCGCGCGCTTCGAGGACGAGGAGCAGGAGCTCTTTGCGGAGCTCTTCCTGGCTGCGCGCGAGAAGGGCGAATGCGACGTGAGGGACGCACGCAAGACCGCGCGCGCCGTGCAGCGCTGTATCGCAGCCGTCTCCCCTCCCCGCGTCTTCGAACACGACCGCGACGAAGCCGAGCTCATCACCCGAGACATCGGCAAGCTCCTGCTCTCGGGCCTCGCGTCACGCTAGATGAGGTCGCGGCACAGGGACGCGCAACGTAACCACTTGTTCCCGGACGTCATGCGGAACTGCACAAGCGCGAAGAAGATGCGCGTGCTTCACGAATAAGCGAGGGTCATGCCTTGACGGAGGAATGAATGAATTTAGTTTTCATTCATCCCTCATGAATTCCACACTCCCGCTCCTGCCTCTCCGCACTGGTGCACTCCTCCCCTCCACCACCCTCTCACTCGCCGTAGGCCGCGCGCGCTCCGTGGCGTTGACGCGGACGCTGCGCAACGGCGACGTCATCGTCACGTTTCCCCAGAAGCAGGCCCGGAAGGAGTCTCCTGACAGGGATGACCTCTTCGATGTAGGCACGTTTGCCATCGTTCGCCAGGTCGTCCGGCGCGGGCAGGACGAATATCAGCTCACGCTCGAGGGGCTCGGGCGCGCGAGCCTCATCAAGATCGACGACACCTCCCAGCCGTACCTGATGGCAGAGGTCAGCCGCATCGAGGACATCGACGGCGCGACCGAGGAGGCCATCGGACTGGGCCGCGCACTGCGCGCTCAGATCACGGAGATGGTCGCCGACGGTGGCGGCGCCGTCTCGCAGCTGGACGCCGGCGATGACGAGCCCGGGAAGATCGCGGATCAGGTGGCGAGTCACCTTGGTCTCCCTACGGACGCCGAGGTGCAGGTCCTCGGCCAGGCCAACGTGCCCGAGCGAGTGCGCCTGGTCGCGCGCTTGCTCGGCGAGGTGAAGACCAAGGCAGAGGTACGGACGCGCATCGATCAAGAGGTGCGCAAGGAGGTCGGCAAGACCCAGCGCGAGCATGTGCTGCGTGAGCAGATGCGCGCCATCAAGCGCGAGCTCGGCGACGACGACGACGACCTGCGCGCGCTGAAGGACAGGCTGGACGCTGCGAACCTGCCCGAGGAGGCCCGCAAGGTGGCGGACAAGACGCTCGATCGACTCGAGCGACAGGGTCAGAGCGCGGAGTCCCACGTGCTTCGCAATCACCTGGAGCTCATAGCGGACATGCCGTGGACCAAGTCCGCGGAGGGCGCGGTGGACATCGACGCCATCTCGGAGAAGCTCGATCGCGACCACTTCGGGCTCACGGATGTGAAGAAGCGGATCCTGGAGCACATGGCTGTGCTCAGGCTTGCCGGACAGAAGCGCGGCACCATCCTGTGCCTCGTCGGACCTCCGGGCGTCGGCAAGACGTCGCTCGGTCAGTCGATCGCGGACGCCACCGGCAGGCCGCTCGTGCGTGTGTCGCTCGGCGGCGTGCGCGATGAAGCGGAGATCCGCGGGCACCGCCGGACGTACGTCGGCGCGCTCCCCGGTCGCATCGTGACGGCGATGAAGAAGGCCGCGGTGAAGAACCCAGTCGTGCTCCTGGATGAGGTCGACAAGCTGTCGTCCACGTGGGGCTCACCCGAGGCCGCGCTGCTGGAGGTGCTCGATCCCGAGCAGAACAAGTCGTTCGTCGACCACTACCTGGAGGTCCCGTTCGATCTCTCGGAGGTGTTCTTCATCTGCACGGCGAACACGCTGGAGACGCTGTCTCCACCGCTCCGTGACCGCCTGGAGATCGTCGAGATCTCCGGCTACACCCCGGACGAGAAGAGCCACATCCTCTTCTCGCACCTCCTTCCCAAGCAGATCCGCCTGCACGGCCTGACGGAGAAGGATCTCGTGATCGAGAAGGCGGCAGCCACGCAGCTGATCACGGACTACACGCGAGAGGCGGGCGTGCGCCAGCTCGAGCGGGAGATCTCCCGCATCTGCAGGGCTGTCGCGCTGCAGGTGGCGAAGCGCAAGAAGGACGACGTGGTGCACGAGCCCTTCGTGATCGACGAGGCCGCGGTGGACAAGCACCTTGGCAAGCCAAAGTTCCAGAGCGAGATCGCCGAGCGCACGGCCTTTGCAGGTGTCGCGACCGGCCTTGCGTGGACGCCGTTCGGTGGAGACATCCTCTTCATCGAGACCTCGAAGATGCCCGGCAAGGGTCGCATCGAGATCACGGGACAGCTCGGCGACGTCATGAAGGAGTCGGCGCGTGCGGCCCTCACCTTCGTTCGGAGCAACGGCGAGGCGCTCGGCATCCCGCCGTTCGAGCTGGAGAACCAGGACATCCACATCCATGTGCCCGCCGGAGCAGTCCCGAAGGACGGCCCATCCGCTGGCGTGACCATCTTCACGGCGCTCGCATCGCTGCTCTCCGGGCGGCGCGTCCGGAAGGACACCGCGATGACGGGAGAGTGCACGCTGCGTGGACGCGTGCTCCCGGTCGGAGGCATCAAGGCGAAGGTGCTCGCTGCGCATCGCGCGGGCATCACACGCGTCATCCTTCCCCGCAAGTGCGAGCGCGATCTCGACACGTTGCCGGAGAGCATCAAGAAGGAGCTCACCTTCTTCCTGGTGGACGACATGAGCGAGGTCCTCACCGCCGCGCTGGAGTCTCCGGACGGAGACAAGCACGCTGGGGTGAGTGGCCCGGATGGATCGGGATCTCACCAGCCCGAGGGCACTAGACCGAACGCGAACCCAGGAAATCCCGCGCTCACGCCATAATTCTGTCCCACGGTGTGGTCGCAAAAACCGCCCCCGTTGCTTCGAATGCAGCGGGGGCGGACGTGTATCCGATGGCGCAGGCCTTGCGATGTTCTCCCACCATGAAGATGCGATCCTCGCTGTTCCTTGGTGCGCTCATCCTGACGGCCTGCGGAACGGCAGCGAATGTCTCGACCGAGGAATCGTCGACGGCGCGCGCGAACGAGGTCGGTGTGACGGGCGCCGCGCGCGTCGGTGTCGATCGGTTGGTCGCGCACACCGGCAAGGGCTGGAGCGTGTCGGCGCACGAGCTCTTCGGCACCACGTCGCATCTCGAGGGGTCGGCGCCGGGCGCGCTGGTCGGTAGCGAAGGATACAAGAGCACGCTCGCGTTCCTCACGGAGTACAAGGACATCTTCTCGATGCGCGCGCCGGCCGAGGAGCTTCGTCTCTCGCGCGAGCGCACCGACGACCTTGGCACGCGGCACGTGCGCATGCAGCAGATCGTTGCTGGCCTCCGCGTGGTCGACGCGGAGATGATGGCGCACTTCGACAAGAGCGGTGCGCTCGTCACGCTCGATGCCCGCTACGTCCCGGACCTCCACAACCTGGACACGGTGCCGGCGCTCGAGAAGCCCGCCGCGCTCTCGCTCGCGACGGCGGATGCGCTGTCGGGCCGCGAGCTCGGGACCGAGCCGTCGGAGCCGGAGCTGGTCGTGTATGCGCCCGGCACGCAGGCGCCTCGCCTCGCATACCATGTCAGGGTCCGCATCCAGTCGGAGATGCCGCAGATCCTGGTCTACGAGATCGACGCGAAGACCGGCGCCGTGCTGAACAAGTACGACGACATCCAGACCGTCGCGGGCTCCGGCAAGGGCGTGAAGGGTGACACGAAGAAGATCGAGGTCACGTCGCAGGGCGGCAGCTACGTGCTCGTCGACTCCACGCGCACGGCCAACAAGATCACGACGAACACCGCGGCCGGCAGCCAGACCACGCCGGGCAGCCTGGTCTCGTCGACCACCATGACGTCATGGGACACGGCAGGCGCGGGCGCGCCGGGCTCCGCGGTCGACGCGCACTATCACGCGGGCGTCGTGTACGACTATTACAAGAAGACGCACAACCGCGCGGGCATCGACGGCAAGGACGGCGCGATCATCTCCACCGTTCACTTCTCCACGAACTACGACAACGCGTTCTGGGACGGCACCCAGATGGTCTACGGCGACGGCGACGGGCAGATGTTCTACGGCTTTGCGGCCGGCATGGACGTTGTCGGTCACGAGCTCACGCACGGCGTGACGCAGAACGAGTCGAACCTCACGTACCAGGGTCAGTCCGGCGCGCTGAACGAGGCGCTCAGCGACATCATGTCGAGCTTCGTCGAGCACTTCGGCAAGCCCGACCCGGTGAAGAACTGGCTCCTTGGCGAGGACATCGGGCCGAGCCCGACGCGCGACATGGTGCACCCGGCGAAGGGTCAGCAGCCCGGGAACATGTCGCAGTTCGTGAACACGTCGCAGGACAACGGCGGCGTGCACACCAACTCCGGCATCATCAACAACGCCGCCTACCTGATGACGATGGGCGGCGCGAACGACAAGTCCGCCATCAAGGTGGCGTTCGGCCTTGGCTGGGACAAGTCCGCGAAGCTCTGGTACCTGACCAATACGCAGTACCTGACGGCTGGCTCCACGTTCAAGGCTGCGGCCGCCGCGACGCTGACCGCAGCGAAGGCGCTCAACTTCACGCAGAACGAGCAGAACATCGTCGATTGCGCGTGGATCGCGGTCGGCGTCAACACGGGCACGTGCCAGGCGCTCACGGACCCGGCGACGTCCAATGGCAGTGGCCCCAGCACCGATACGGACGCTGGCTCGGGCGACGGCCGGGGCAACGGAAACGGAAACGGAAACGGAAACGGAAACGGAAACGGAAACGGCAACGGCAACGGTAACGGCAACGGTAACGGCAACAACGACACCGGCGGCTCGAACAGCGGCAACGGCTCGAGCAACGGCAACACGAACGGCGGCTTTGGCGGTCAGCAGACCGGGCTCAACAGCACGCCGACGAGCAGCGGCTGCGCCGTCACGAACGACAAGACCCCCGACCTTGGCTCCTTCGCCGCCTTCGGCGTGGGCATGGTTGGTCTGGTCGCGGTGCGCCGCCGCCGGCTCGTGAAGTGAAGCGAAGTGAAGCGCAGTGACCGAGAGACGTGAACGCTACTTCGTGAACGTGCGGAACGCCGCCACGGTGCGCGCAAGACCCTCGCGCACGCGGACCTTCGGCTCGAAGCCGATCAGCTCGCGTGCGCGCGTGATGTCGGCCAGGGAGTCTTTCACGTCGCCCGCGCGCGTTTCCTTGTATTCTGCACTCAACTTGGTCCCCGTCTCCTCACCGATGTGGGCGAGCAGCTGGTTCAAGGAGATGCGATCGCCGCAGGCGATGTTCACGACCTGCCCGGAGAGCTTGGTCTTCGTGCTGGCGGCGAGCAGGTTCGCGTCGACCGTGTTGTCGATGAAGCAGAAGTCGCGCGTCTGCTCCCCATCGCCGTAGACGACGGGGCGCGTGCCGGTGAGAGCGGCGGTGATGAACTTCGGGATGACGGCGGCGTACTCGCTCGCGGGATCTTGCCGCGGACCGAACACGTTGAAGTAGCGAAGTGCGAGCGTCTCGATCCCATAGAGCGAGGAGAAGACGCGCAGGAGCTCTTCGCCCGTGAGCTTGGAAATGGCGTACGGCGACAGCGGCGCGGGGGCCATGGTCTCGATCTTGGGCAAGGTGGGCGTGTTGCCATAGGCGGAGGAGCTGGCTGCGAAGACCAGGCGACGGACGCCGGCGCGGCGGGCCTCGTCCAGGATCACGGTGGTGCCCTGGACGTTGGCGAACATGGACATCTGCGGGTCGTCGACCGAGCGCGACACGGACGGAATGGCCGCCTGGTGGAAGACCACGTCTACGCCCTGCATGGCCTTCTTCACCACGGCGGCGTCGCAGATGGAGCCTTCGATGAGCTCGACGGGGCCCTTCAGCGTCTCCACGTTGACGCGGCGACCGGTGGAGAAATCGTCGATGATGCGGACGCGTTCGCCCTGTCCGAGCAGGCGCTCCGCGATGGACGAGCCGATGAAACCTGCGCCTCCGGTCACGAGATACTTCGTCATGATGGGCGCGCACCATACCATGAAACTTGTCCCTCTTCCGGCCGCTCTCGTAGTTTCCAGGGCATGAGTCGAGACACCGCCATGCCCTGCTCCTCATCCAATAGTGCGTGCGCCGTCTGTGGGCACGCCGACGCGCGCGCGATGACGACCACCATGCTCGCCACCGGCGAGATGGTCCCGGTGTGCGGCAACCACGCGCTCATGCACGACCGCGCGCTGCGCAAGGCCAGTTCGGCGAAGGAGCTCTCGAAGATGGCGGGCAACCGACGCGACCGCAAGGACCGACGCGACGGGACTGCCGACGAGCTGGGCGGGCGCCTCATCGCGGCTTTCTCCGGTGACCGACGCAAGACAGACGAACGCCGCGCTTAGTTCTGCTCATGCAGATGTAGTGGCGTTAGCGAAGGCGAATCGGCTCGTCCTTTAGTAAGGTCGTGGCGTGAACACGCAGGCGAACCCAAAGGGTGAGCATCTTGTGCAAGACGCCCGACCGCAGGGGGGAAAGTCTTGAAAATTGTTCACGCGGCGGACCTGCACATCGACAGCCCCATGGTCGGCGTAGAGAAGTATCCGGGCGTGCCGGTGGAGCGGCTCCGTAGCGCCACGCGCGACGCGTTCAAGAACCTGGTGACGTTCACGCTGGACGAAGGCGCCGAGCTGCTCGTCCTGGCCGGCGACCTCTTCGACGACAACTGGCGCGACTACGCGACGGGGCTCTATTTCCTGCGCGAGCTGGGTCGCCTTCGCGACGCCGGAACCAAGGTGGTGTTGCTGCGCGGCAATCATGACGCCGCGGGACACGTCACGCGGAAGCTCTTGCTCCCGAAGGAGTACGTGACGGAGCTCTCCACGAAGAAGCCAGAGACCATCGTGTTCGAGGCGCTCGGCGTCGCGGTCCACGGACAGGGTTATGCGCAGCGCGAGACCACGCAGGATCTCGCGCTTACCTATCCAGCGCCGATCTCCGGCCTCCTGAACATCGGCGTCCTGCACACGTCACTGGACGGGCGCGAGGGGCACGCCAGCTACGCGCCGACGAACGTGCGCACCCTGGAAGCAAAGGGGTACGACTACTGGGCGCTCGGGCACGTGCATGCACGCGAGATCGTCTCTCGCGAGCCGTGGATCGTGTTCCCTGGGAATTTGCAGGGCCGCAGCGTGCGCGAGACCGGCGCCAAGGGCGCGACGTTGATCACCGCGGTCGAAGGAGCGATCACCGACGTCACGCATGTCCCGCAAGACGTCGTGCGGTGGAACGTGCTCGAGGTAGATGCGACCGACGCCCAGGACGACGAGGCCGTGCTCGGCGTATTCGAACGCGCGCTCGAGGAGCAGGGCCGCGCGCTGGAGACGCGACTGGGCGTTGCGCGGGTGCGGATCAGGGCGAACGAGAGGCTGTTCGGTCGCTTGCTGTCGGACGAAGAGAGCTTCGTCTCCGAGCTTCGCAACCACGCCAACACCAGGACCGGTGAGAGCTGGGCGCTCGAGAAGGTGAAGCTTGTGCTCGACACCGACGACGCGCACGCGAGCGGCCGCGGCGACGCCGGCAACGGTCCGCTGCTCGCGAGCAGTGACACAAGACGCGCCGACCCCGCGCTGCTCGAACGTGCGAAGGAGAAGCTGCGTGCGTTCAACGCACGGATGCCCAAGGAGGTCCGCGAGACCCTGCCTCTGGACGACGATCGGGTGCTATCGCAGCTGCTCGCGGAGGCAGACGCGATCCTCACGCGCGCGCTGCGCGAGGACGGGCGATGAGGCTCCTGCGCCTGCTCCTATCGCCCTATGGCTCGCACGAGCGGACGGAGTTGACCCTGGGCGGAAGCGGCACGCTCGATGTGATCTACGGCCCGAACGAGGCCGGAAAGAGCACCCTGCGGCGTGCTGTCGTGGGTCTCTTCTACGGCGTCGAGGAGCGCACCCCGGACGCCCACCGCTTCCCCGGCAAGGACCTGCGCATCACCGCCGACGTGGTCATCGACGGCGCCACGCGCACCGTCACGCGAAAGAAGGGCCGCAAGACGACGCTCGTGGACGACGCGGGCGCTCCGGTGGATGCCGCGACGTGGGCACGTGCGCTCTGCGGCATCACGCGCGAGGCGTACGAGCGCGGCTTCGGATTGGACCATGAGCTCCTGCGGAAGGGCGCGGAAGGAATGCTGTCGGGCGATGCGGACCTGGGCGAGAGCCTGCTCTCCGCGAGCACGGGCGCCGTGAATCTTGGACGGTTCCGCGAGGAGCAGCGCGAACGCGCCGATGCCATCTACTCCGACAGGGCCAAGACGAAAGCCCTGAACGAAGCCCTCGCCACGTATGCCGCGAAGCGACGCACGGTGACGGAGCTGGCCACGAACAGCGAGGTCTACCTGGGTCAGAAGCGAGCGCTCGACGAGGCGGAGGCGGCGCGTGATCTTGCTCAGAAGCGGCGCACGGAGCTTGTCGTCGAGAAGCAGCGCGCGGACCGGCAAGACAGGCTCGGGATCCTGTTCTCCCAGCGCAAAGGCGTCATGGGGAACCTCTTGCGCGTCGGCGACGTTCCCAGGGTCACGGAGGAAGCTGCGCGGAGCCGCGCCGTTGCGGCAGACACGCTGAAGAAGGCGGAGACGGAGATCGCATCACTACAGGCGCGCGTCCAGGCTCTGGAGTCCGAGGTCGCGGCGAACGTCGAGCGCATGCGGGCGTACCTGCCGCTCGGCCACGTGGACGCCGAGGAGTTTCTGAGCCGCCGCGGCGCCGTTGCCAGGGACAGGGACGAGCACGCATCAAAGGAAGCGGAGCTCGCAGAAGCGCAGGCCAGGGCCTCCACGCGGCTCGCCGCGATCGCTGGTGATAGGCCGGCGCTCTCTGTCGCGGCGTTGTCCGCGATGTCCGTGAACCTCGCCGAGCTGAGTCAGGCGAGGAGCCGACGTACGGACAGGATCGAGGCAGAACGCGTGCAACTTGCACGCATTGACGCAGAGCTGTCGGAGGTGGTGGATGCCGCAAGCACGCGCTCCGCGAGCGCGAAGACCGCTCTTCTGGTCAGCCTCTTGGCTGCGGAAGAGGTGCTCGAGCGAAGCCGCGAGCTGCCTCGGCTTCGTGTCGAGATGAGCGCGCTGCACCAGGAGCTTGCGACGCTGCCGACGTTGCCCGACGACGCGGTGCTGCCCGACGAGTCAGCGCTGACGGAGGTGGCCGCGTTGCGAACGCCCCTGCTCGGCGCAAGGCTCGAGATCGAACGAGAGCTGTCGGTGCTCCGGGACCGGACCGCCGGGATCGACACGGAGCTTCTTGCGCTCACCGCAGCGCGGGTCCCGTCGGAGGCGGAGCTCACCGAGACGCGCGCCGCACGCGACGGGCTGCTGTCGCCGCCGAAGGGACTCGAGACGCGGATGCAGGCGCTGCGTGACGCGATCGCCCAGGCCGACTCCATGGCGGACCGCATGCGGCGCGAGTCGGACGGCGTCGCACGGCGCGCACGCCTTGGAGCAGAGAAGGATGCGGCCGAGTCGCAGGCGCGCAAGGCGGACCTTGCTCTTTTGCGCGTGGGGAAGGAGCTCGGTGAGGTGGAGCGGCGATATCGGGAGCTGTTCGTCGGACTTGCGGTGCCGGATCCCGCGAGCGCATCGTCGTTCGTGCGCAAGGCGATGCAGGGCGTTGCACTGCGAGCGAGGGCGGTGACACAAGCGGCAACGATCGCGGCGCTGGAGACCGAGGAGACAGCAGCCGCGAACGAGCTCTCGGCCGCGCTCGGCGGTGCGAGAGGCCCGCTCCGGGCGCTCGTCGAGACGGCACGTGCCGAGAGGGTCGCGGGCGAGAGCGCCAACCACGTACAGAAGGAGCGCGAAGAGCACCGCGCGCGGAAGCGCCACGAGAGGGCCGACCACGCGGCGAGGCTTGCGGCGCTGGTCCTTGACGAACGAGGCGCGCAGCGCACGCTGGACGGACTGCTTTCCGAGCTGGGGCTCCGCCCCGATTCGAGCGCCGAGCTCGCGGTGCAGAAGACGGGGGCGCTCCGGGAGCTCGCGGAGGAGGAGGAGGTCGCGCGGAAGCTCGGACGCGACGTCGCCGTGATCGCAGAGCGCATACAGGCCCATGACAACGCAACGACCGTCCTCTTCGGCGCGCTCTTGCTGCAGCCAGAGGCGAGCGGTGAACGGCGTGCTCAGACCATCGCGGAGATGCTGAAGGCGCAGGGCAGCATCCAGAAGCTCACGGACCAGACCGACGCGGAGCTGAGAAGCACGCACGCGCGGTACGCAGAGGCAGTGGTGCGTAGGGACGCTGCGCGAGCAACGCTCGATGCGGCGGCGTTGCACCTTGGCGCGAAGGACTACGCCGAGCTCGATGTACTGGAGGAGCGCTCGCGCGAGCGCGCCAAGCTGCTCGCCGATCGGGACGATCTGGATCGCCGCATCTCGGAGGCCGGCGGCGATCCGGGCTCGCCGATCGAGGACGCAGAGCGCGAGGCGGCGCAGGCCCGGCTGCCGGTGATCGAGGAGGAGCTCGCCGAGCTGGAGAACAGCCTGCGCAAGGCGAACGAGAACATCGGCGGTCTCCGCGGCGGCCTCAAGAACTTCGAGCAGGCTGATACGCCCATGATCCTCAGAACCCAGGAGGAGGCGCAGCAGGAGCTCGCGAAGATCACTGATCTGACCACGCGGTACGCGCGCCTGGTCCTCACTGGAATGCTGCTGGACGAGCGGATCGCCGCGCACCGCGAGGAGAACGAGAACGACGTGCTCACGCACGCAAGCACGCTGGTCGCCAAGATCACCAGCGGCTCCATCAAGCGGCTAGAGCCGAGCTACGAGGACGAAGAGCACCCCGTGCTTGTGTGCCTCCGCGACGACGGCAAGCAGACCCCCGTCAAGGGCCTGTCCGACGGCACGAAGGACGCGCTCTACCTCTCGCTCCGCATCGCGAGCCTGAGCAAGCTCGCGCGAAGCGGGCAGGCGCTTCCCGTGCTCTTGGATGACGTGCTCATCCACATGGATGACGAGCGCGCCAAGGTCGCCGTGACGGCGCTCGCGGAGCTGGCGAAGGAGACCCAGGTGCTCTTCTTCACCCACCACAAGCGGATGGTGGAGCTGTGCGAGGCGGCCATCCCAAAGGCGATGCTGCGCGTCGAGACCATCTGAGAGTACGATCACCCCG
Source organism: Polyangiales bacterium (assembly GCA_038230375.1). Taxonomy (GTDB): domain Bacteria; phylum Myxococcota_A; class Polyangia; order Polyangiales; family Polyangiaceae; genus JANXLV01. The sequence goes on from JBBRNJ010000086.1 coordinate 24,933, forward strand.
GTGAGCGACGAGCCCCCGGTCCTCTTCGGCAGGTACACGTTCCAGAAGCAGCTGGGGCACGGCGGCATGGGCATCGTCGTACTTGCCACGGACAAGGTGCTCGAGCGCCCCGTCGCCATCAAGGTGATCAGGCCGGAGCAGAAGGACCTGGAGGAGGCGCGCGCGCGGTTCTTCCGCGAGGCCCGCCTGGCCGCACAGCTGGTTCACCCCAACTCCGTGCAGATCTTCGACCTGGGCGAGCGTGACGACGGGACCATGTTCCTGGTGATGGAATACGTGGAGGGCAAGGCGCTCGCCGCGTATTGCGGGACGCCGGAGCCGCCTGTGTCGCGCAAGCTGCGGTGGCTCATCGACATCGCGCGTGGGCTCGCGGCGGGCCACAAGAAGGGCCTCGTTCACCGCGACATGAAGCCGCAGAACGTGATGATCTCGAACGACGGCATCGCGAAGGTCGTCGACTACGGGCTCGCGAAGCGTCAGCAGACGAACGAGGTGCTCAGAAAGAGCTATCGCACGGAGCTCGGCTTCGTGGTCGGCACGCCCGCGTACATGGCACCCGAGCAGCTGAACGGCGAGGACGTGGACGCGCGCGCGGACCAGTTCGCGTGGGGGCTCACGGCATATGCCGTGCTGGCCGGAAAGAACCCGCGCGCGCTGGACCCGATGCTGGAGAGGCCCATCCCTCCCCTCACGAACGTCGACGGCGTCAACGAGGAAGCAGCGCATGTCTTTGCGCGCGCGGTCGAGAAGGTGCGCGACGCGCGCTACCCCACGATGGACGACGTTGCGCTACGGCTGGAAGAGGCGCTGATGCGCCGCTCGCACAAGGTGACGGTGGTCCCGTCGGTGGTGCCGGTGAAGCCCAAGTTCGTTGCTCCGGCGACAGGTGTACGGCCGATCATCGTGCCGCCGCCAAGGACTGCTTCGGTGACAACGCCAGAGATGCGCTCGGCGCCTCCGCGTCCGCCTCCGCAGGCGCCAAAGGCGTTCACGTTCGAGCGCAGAGAGGGCGCGTGCTTCGTCGCCCCCATCGAGTTCGCCTCCTTTTCACCCGACGGCGAGCGCGTGGTGGCATTCGGGCGGTCGAAATGTGCAGTATACACGGACTTCTTCTCGTGGCGCGAGACACCCCTGCCCCCGCTCGTGCAGGCGTCCGACGTTCGGTGCGTGGCGCTTCTGTACGATGGAAGGATGGTCGTAGGCGGTCGCGCTGGTCTGGCGGTGAAGATCAAACCGAACATGGAGGTCACACGCTGGTCGGACAGGTCGGGTGGCCCGCTTCGCGAGTTCACGGCGCTCGACGTCACGGCGGAGGGATGGGTCTCGTTTCTTGCTCCGTCGGAAGGTGGCAGCGTGGTCGCGACGGTGGGAGGCAACGGCCTGGCATGCGTGGAGCTGGGCGCGCGCCTCCGCGCTGTTGCGACGGCGGCCACCGGCGAGCTCGTGGCATGCGGGGAGCGCGGCAAGCTCGTCTACTTGACGCAGGCGCGGGAGCTCGTGATGGACCGCCTGGGCGAGAGCACGCTGTCCGCCATCGCGCGAGGGCGCGACCGGCTCTATGTCGTGGGATACGACGGCGCGAGCGGCTGGGTAGATCCGGCGCGCGGACGCGTCACGCGCGATCCGGTGAGCTCCGTGTCGTTCGAGCACGTCGCCGTGCACGAGGACGACGTATGGGCCGCGGACGACGGCGGCGGCATCCACCTTCGGATGAGCACGGGCGAGTGGGTGCTGAAATCACCAGCTGCTGTCGACACGCCGAAGGTCCGTGCGTTGTGGGCGGGTGCCGATCGCGTGCGCGCTCTGATGCACGACGGGTCGATGCTGGTGGGCCGACGCGCCTGAGGGCTACTTGCCGCCGGGCGAGCAATGCAGGTGCGCATTGTCGCACGAGTTCTGCGAGGGATAGAGGCGCTGGCAGTCCGCGCCGGTGCAGTTGCACGCGTGCGTGTAGATGCAGCTGGTCCCGGTCCACATGTAACCAGTGGCGCCGCCATTGCAGTTCCCGCTGATGCCGTTGACGTCCATGGCCTTGCACGACGCATTGCAACCGGCGAGGACAGCCATGGCCATGGCCGAGGCAAATAGAAACGCGACGAGGATGGCGATGCTCGAGCGAGCGCTTGCGGGGCTGATCACGCAGGAATCTTTACCAACAAATCCGGCGCTCCGCTTGACGATCCTCCCTCATGGGTTATCGATAGAGCATGGTGCAAGGCAATTTCGCCTGCACCGGCACAACCCCGTCGGGAGCGTAACGCCCCGGCGAGAGGAGATAAGCAAGATGCATCCTGCATTTTTGTATGAGTGGAAGAAAGCGTGGAAGCACGCCCGTGGCTCTGAGCACGGAGGCTGCGGACACGAATCTCATGCACACGGTGAGGCGGGGGGCCACTGCGGTCCCGGCCGCGGCGGCCATGAAGAGCATGGGCACGGGCCGCGCGCGTGGGCCAGCCGGTTTGGCCACGGCAACGATGACGGCGGCGGCTTTGGCGTGAGACGGCCACTGCGCTTCCTGGCGCACAAGCTGGACCTGACGGACGAACAGGTCGGCTCGCTCGCGCGAATCCTGAACGAGCTCAAGACGGAGCGCGCGCAGGCGGAGGTCGACAACCAGCGCACGGTGACCGCGTTCGCGGACGCCATCGAGAGCGACCCCTTCGACGCCGCGCGCGCCGACGAGGGCAGCAAGCTCCGGCTCGCGAGCGCCGAGCGCTTGAAGGCCGCAGTGCAGACAGCTCTTGCGGGCATCCACGGCGTGCTCACGAAGGAGCAGCGCGAGAAGTTCGCGTACCTCGTGAGGACGGGCGTCGTGTCGATGTAGCGGAGCTACTTCGATCGGGCACCAGCACGTGTACCGGTTGAAGGAGTGATAGTGTGGAGGCCGTCTTTCGGGGCGGTCTCCACATGATTTTCCATTCCTCGATTCGTCCATTCGCTCTGCTCGCTTCGCTGCTCGCTGCTGGCCTGGCGGCTTCTGGGTGCGGGGCGGCGTTGCCCGCCAGTGTTCGCGCGGAGATGGCGCAGACGCCTCGGGGGCAGGTCACCGTGGTCGAGTTCACGGACTTCGAGTGTCCGTATTGCCGTCGCATGCATGCGGCGGCTGCGCCTTCGCTCAAGGAGCACGCGGGGAGCGTACGCATCGTTCGCAAGCACCTCCCGCTGTCCTTTCATCCGCACGCGGAGCCCGCGGCACGCGTGTACCTGTGCGCGGAGGAGCAGGGCGCGCGCACGGACGAGCTGGCGGAGATCTTCTACACGGCACCGCCCGCGGAGCTATCGCTGGAGCCGGGGATTGCAACCGCCGTTCGCCTGGGTGCAAACGAGGGCAAGCTCCGCGAATGCGTGCATGATGCACATATTACGACGCGACTGCGCGAGGACGGGCGTGCGTTCGGCGACGCCAACGGCGAGGGCGTACCCCTCACCTACGTGGGCAGGACCCGCCTCGACGGCGCGGTGGACGCGGAGACGTTCAAGGGCGTGCTGGACGCGGAGCTGGAGAGCGTCGGTGCGCAGAAGGGCGCGCCGCAGCCGCAGACCGCGCATGTCGTCGGGCCAGCGACCGCGGCCACCGCTGCGGGTGGAAGCGCTGTGCCGTTCATCGACGACGACTATCCGCGGGCGCTCGCAGAGGCGAAGGCGCGCAAGGTCCCGCTGTTCGTGGATGCCTGGGCGCCGTGGTGCCACTCGTGCCTGAGCATGCGTGAGTACACGTTCACGCAACCCTTGCTCGCGCCGCTCGCAAAGGACTTCGTGTTCCTGTCGCTCGACACGGAGAAGGAGGAGAACGCGACGTTCGTCCGCAAGTTCCCGAACGAGGTCTGGCCCACGCTCTATGTCATCGATCCGAACGCAGAGCGCGCGGACGTGAAATGGGGCGGGACGGCCACCGCGCTGGAGCTGTCGGAGCTCCTGTCGTCTGCACGCCCGCGTGCTGGCGAGGGGCCGGAGGCACGCGCGCGCGAGGCCTTTGCCGCAGGCAACAAGGCTACGGCCGCCAGAGAGCTGGACCGCGCAGAGGCGTCCTACCGCGCGGCCCTCGGCATCTGGGGCACGGCAGCAGATGCGCCGATGACGCGCGATCGTGCGCGCGTCGTGGAGGCGCTCACGTCGAACCTGTCGGACCGCGAGAAGTGGGCGGACTGTCTGACGCTCACGCAAGCGGAGCTCCCGCACATGCCGCGCGGCTCCTCACGCGCCACGGTGCTGTCTGTGGCGGTGGAGTGCGCGGACGAGTTGCACGACGCAGACAAGGGCAACGCGCTGCTCGCGCTCGTGCGCGCGGAGCTCGGTGGAGCGGACGACGGAAGCATGCTTGCTGACGATCGCTCGAGCCTCTACGACACGCTGGTGGGCGCGGAGGAGAAGCGCCCCGAGACGAAGGACCAGGCGAAGAGGGACGCGGAGGCCTGGGTCGCGATGCTGGAGCGCGAGGCAAAGGCCGCGAAGACAAAGGAGGCCCGCGCGGTATTCGATCCGCATCGCTTGCTCGCATACACGGCCGCAGGGAGGGAGCGCGACGCGATCCCCATGCTCGCGGAGAGCGAGAAGGACTTCCCCGCGGACTACAACCCGAAGGCGCGCCTTGCAAAGGTCTACTTCGACTCGAAGGACTTCGCGCGTGCGCGGAGCTACGTGGATGCTGCGTTCGCGCAGGTGTACGGACCGCGCACGCTGCGCGTGGCCGCGCTGGGCGCGAGCATCGCCGCGGCGCAGGGCAAGCCTGATGACGCGAAGGGGTTTCTCAAGTCAGCGCTGGATCGAACACGAAATCTTCCGCTAACCGCCAAGCAGCGGAAGCTCTTCGAGTCGACGGAGCGCGACCTCACGAGCGGTCTCGTGAAGTAGGAGCGCGCGTCGCTCGGTGCTCAGTGACCGAGCGGGTAGAGCTGCTTCGCCTTGCGCTGCGTGACGAGCGAGGGCTGGAGACCATTCTGGTGGGTGTCCTTGCGAGCCTGCGTCTCCTGCGGGGAAGAGACGAAGATCTCCTTCTCCTCGGGCGCGGTGTACTCGGAGGCGTCGTAGACGCGCGGCGCTTCGGTCTGCGCGGAGGCAGCGGCTGGCTTCTGCGCGGAGGCGCAGCCAGCAAGCGAGGCGAGAGAGATGCAGACGACGATGGCGATGTTTGAGTTCATGGCGGTCTCCAGTTGGTGCCACTCTTTAGTGCAGAGTCGGTGCCACGTCCAATATTTTTGGAATTATGCAAAACCAGCGGAAATATGTCGCACCTTGTCGCCTGTTTTGGACGATTTTGGATGAATGACGATCCAGCCCGAATGAGAAAAGATCCATCTAGGCTGGAGTTTTACACGCTGGATGGAACTGCGGAGGGGACTCGAAAGGCCGAGGATTTGTGCCAGTATCACCCGGTCGCCCTCCCCATGAGCCGCACCCGACTCCTTCTACTGCTCTCTCTTGCCGTCGGGACTGGTGCGCTCATCCAGGCGTGTGGGTCGGACCACGCCACCGAGTGTGTCGGGCAGACCGGTGGCCAGGCTCTCAGTGTCTGCACGAAGGGGGCGTCGCTTCGTGGTGTCGACGTGTCCGTGTATCAGAACACCGTCGACTGGAAGGCCGTGAAGGGCGCCGGCAACACGTTCGCGTTCATCCGCGTTTCGGATGGCGCGACGACTTCGGATACGCAGTTCGCGAGCAACTGGCCGAACAGCAAGAAGGAGGGCGTCATTCGCGGCGCCTACCAGTTCTTCCGTCCGGGTCAGGATCCCTCGGCGCAGGTCACGCTCTTCCTCGCGAAGATGCACGCGGCAGGCGGGCTCGCGAAGGGCGACCTTCCCCCCGTCCTCGACATCGAGACCAGCGACAAGCAATCGAACGCGACGGTGGTCTCGCGCGCGCTCTCATGGCTCACGCAGATGGAAGCGAAGACCGGAATCAAGCCGATCGTGTACACGGCCGCGTTCATGTCGAGCGTCATCGGCACCAACTTCTCGAAGTATCCGCTCTGGGTCGCGAACTACGGCGTGAAGTGCCCCACGATGCCGAGCGGATGGACCGACTGGCAGTTCTGGCAGGACTCATCCACGGGCAAGGTCGCGGGGATCACCGGCGCCGTCGATACGGATTACTTCAACGGAGACCTCGCGATGCTCACGAAGATGACGCTCACCATGGGCATCGACGTGGACGCGTCTACCGACTTCGACGCGAGCGCTCCCGAGCCCGACGGTGGCGGCGCCGCCATGGCGGGCGCAGGCGATCCGCCGCCCGTGCCGCTCATCGATGCAGGCTCCACCGATCCCTGCGCGCGCTAGCACCACCAGAACTTCCGCCCGTCCTGTGAGCTCGCTTCTCCGGGCACGACGGTTGCTGGATGACATGTCGTGAGCATGCTCTGCTCGACGCACGGCAGACCCGTGGAATTCGCTTCTGGCGAAATCCAGCGGGAGTCAGCCCTCGCAGTCGCGTTGTAGAGACGCCACCGATAGGGCCGATGCACCTGGAGGATCCATCGCGAACTCCGCCGATCCGATCCGGGGCAAAGGTGCGACGTTCGCGGATCGCCGCAGAAAAATGCAGGTCTAGCGTCCAGGTTGGGACGCTGGGACTGCCATTCTTCATGGACCACCCGTTGCAGTTCCCTGTCCCCGGAGGACACGGGACATGAAGACACACCTCGTCGCGGCACTCGCAATCGCAGCAGTTGGCAGCACCCTCATCGCATGTGGTGGGTCTGACTCTGGCAGCGACGGGTCGTTCGGCCCCGGGTATGGCAACTCCAACTCCCCCGGCAACGGCGGTGGCGGCAACGGTAACAACCCCGGCAGCCTTGGCGGCAACGGCGGCTCTGGTGACGGCACCGGCGGCGGCGGCGGCATGGCGATGTGCGCGCAGGCCACGCTGAGCGCGCAGGCCCAGCCGCTCCACCTGGTCTTCGTCGTCGATCGCTCGGGCAGCATGTGCGAGTACGACAACTTTGGCGACGCTGACTGCAGCAACAAGAACTCGAAATGGGTGCAGGCCACTGGCGCGCTCAAGAACTTCGTCGGCAGCCCCGACTCGCGCGGCATCAAGGCCAGCATGATCATGTTCCCGGACAAGGATCCGACGAACAACAACGACCTGCGCTGCACCGTGAGCAACTACACGAGCCCGATCGCCCCCGAGGTCACGCTTCCCGACACGACCACCCTCGGCCCCGCGATGGACAAGCACATCGCCGCCAATGGCAACACGCCCACCGCGAGCGCGCTCAGCGGCGCCGTGCAGTACGCGAAGTCGGTCGCGACGGCCAACCCGAACGACAAGGTCGTCCTCGTGATTGCGACGGACGGCATCCCGATGGGCTGCAACGATCAGGGCAGCATCAGCGGCGCGTCAAAGGTCGTGAGCCCCGTCGCGGCGGAGATGCCCACGTACGTCATCGGCGTTGGCGACAACACCGGCGACCTCAACACGCTTGCGTCGGCCGGCGGCACCTCGAAGGCGTTCAGCGCAAGCAACGCCACCCCCTCGGCGACCGGCAAGCTGCTCTCCGATGCGCTCACGGCCATCCGCACCGCTTCGGTGTCCTGCACCTTCCCGATCCCCGCGGCGCCCTCCGGCCAGACGATCGACTACACCAAGGTCAACGTCCAGGTCACGACCAAGGGCACGCCCGGCACCATCAAGCAGAGCCAGGACTGCTCGGACCCGGCCGGCTGGAAGTACGACGATGTCAACAAGCCCACCAAGATCGAGCTCTGCACTTCGTCCTGCGGCACCGTCAAGGCGGACGCGTACTCGAGCGTTGGCGTCGTCCTCGGCTGCGCCACGGAGAAGGCCGGCGTCAACTGAGCGTCCGGTAGGCGTCGGGCGCCTGCATTCATGCGATGGAAGGCTGGCGCTTGCGCCGGCCTTCTACGCTTTGTCGAACCGCTTCGCGCGGGCGATCAGCACGGTACCGATCACGATGAACGGCACCGACGGCAGGCTCGCGTAGAGCGCGAACGGGAACAGGGAGCTTCCAGGTGCGCGCGAGAACAGCGCCATGCTCACGTCGATGAGGAGAACGAAGAGGATCATCGTGAGGCCCACCACGCGGGCCGTGAGCGCGTCCGAAATCACGGGGCCCTAGATAACACCGAGATCGGTTGAAGCGAGCCTGATTCCGCGAGGCGCACGCGTCGTGCACTTCTGGAACTGCGTGAAGTTCCACGTCGCTTCCACTGGTCGCGGCCTGGCCGGCGGCCCCGCCGCGCTTGTCACGCTGCCGCTGCTCGACCGAAACAACGGGCCGAACGGGATCGGTGAAGCCGAACGGCGCCATTTAGACCTTTTGCGAGACGTCATCACGACTATGATGCCGGCCGCAATGCTGAAGGCTTCGCTCGTGGTGTGGGGGTTGATTCTGGGGGGGACGGCGCTCGCGTTCGTGGCTTGCGATCACAGCTCGCCGTTCACGGTCGAGAAGGCACGCCTCGGTGAGAAGTCCAAGCTTGTGACTGGCGATGCCATGCGCCTCGCGCGGCCCGCACAGGAAGGCTACGACGGGATGCACCCCGGCTACTACGTGGTGCGCAGCGCGGACGAGTGGCGTGCGCTCTTCGAGGCCGGCAAAGAGGCGACACCGCCGAAGGCCGTCGACTTCATGCGCAACATGGTCGTCGTGTCCTCTGGGACCACCGCCATGACCCGGACCCACGTCGGTCGCGTGGTCGACACCGCCAACACCATCCACGTGTACATCCAGGACACGCTGCGCGGCGCGGGCTGCAAGAACGAGAAGGGCACGCTGCCGCCATACGCGGTCTCCATCACCGATCGCATCGACAAGCCGATCATGGTCCACGTGGACACCGAAGAGTCGCCCGGGTGCGGCACCGGCCCCACCGCGACCGTGAAATGCAGGCTCGCGAACGGGCAGACGTGGTCGGAGAAGGTCTCCGCCACCCCCGGCGACGCAGTCGAATGCGAGGCCACCACGCAGGCCACCGGCGCATTCGCCGTGGTGGACAAGAGCTGGCAGTTCGCCGAGCTGCCCGGCGGCTTCACCACGAAGATGACGTTCTCGCGCGAGAACACGCGCGTGTCATTCACGCCGGACATCTTCGGCAACTACAAGCCCGTCTTCGAGGTCTCCGACGAGGCCGACCGCCGCGGCACTGCCAGCGCCATGGTGGAGGTCGCGCCGCCGAAGAGCACCGAGCCATTCATCCAGATGCTCTGGGCCGGCTTCGACGCGAGCGACGACCCGTCCACGTTCCCGCGCGTGGAGCTCTTCGCCCACGACATGCCGCTCACGAAGGGCCAGAAGGAGAGGCGCTGCGACGTGGCCGTCACGCCAAAGCCGGAGTTCTGCGACATCAAGCGCGAGGGCGCCGTCACGAACC
>JBBRNJ010000087.1:0-34203 GCA_038230375.1 Polyangiales bacterium
CGACGACGACTTCGACGACGACCCCGACGACGACTTCGACGACGACCCCGACGACGACTTCGACGACGACCCCGACGACGACTTCGACGACGACCCCGACGACGACTTCGACGACGACCTCGACTTCGACCTCGACCTCGACCTCGACTTCGACTTCGACCTCGACTTCGACCCCGACCCCGACGACGACCTCGACTTCGACCCCGACCCCGACCTCGACTTCGACTTCGCCCTGCTACCTCGGCCGGAACTCGTAGACCGCGGCCCACGTCGGGTGTGGCGCGCTTTTGGGTGCGAAGTGCGCTCGCAGCCACTCCTCTCCGGCTTCCGCGCGTGTGAGCTGCTTTCTGTGTTCGGGCTCCTCGAAGGGAAACTCCGACCAGATGCGTCTGCATGTCCCCTGCAGATTTGCCGTCGGACACGCGCCTTCGTCGAGCGGTAGATCGTCCGTGACGATGTATGCAAAGCCGGCGGCGAGCATGTGCGCGGGGATCGGCTGGTCCTCGCTCACGGCGTACCACGGCTGTCGCTCGTAGAACGGTTGTCGCGCGATGCTTCGTCCATGCGTCGCGACCATGATGACGGGCACGTCGCGCCTCCCCGTCGCCTCGATGGCGCGCGACAGACCCGTGTTGCAGTTGCCGTACGGCGAGATGATCATCCAGCCGATCGCCACGAACCCGAGCACATACGTGACACGACCGAACGCCCCGAGACGCGCACCCCACCGCGCGAGGCGCGGCGAAGCGCCTTCGAACGCGAGCGGGACGAAGACGGCGAGCATGGGTGCCATGGGAAAGAGAAAGCGATCCTCCTTGTGGCCCAGCAGGCAGTGCACCAGGACGAACGCGCCCACCGCCCACGTCGCCGGGTGCCGCGGATTTCGGACCATCGCGATCGCGACCACGACCATGCAATAGAGGACGACGGGGGCACACGGATTCTCGAGCAGCAACGTCGTGTAGGCATAGAAGGGAGCGGTGCTGAACGCGGCCGCTCTCCCGTCGACCAGGTTCTCGACGAAGTATCGAACCGGCGTGAGGACCCACCGCCCGTATCCCCAGCGATCGCAGAGGAGCAGGACGGCGAGACCGAGCACCCCGCCGGACGTGAGCGCGAGCCACCATGTTCGTCCTCTTCGCTCGAACACGAGCGTCCACAGGAACAGACCCACCGCGAAGATGGCCGTCTGTGGGCGAACCGCAAACGCGAGACCGAACAGCAGGCCCACGACGAGCCCGCTCCTCGGCCCAGGCGACGCCCGCGCGGGGTTCCTTGCTCCAGCGGGAAAATAGCTCACCCACGCGAGCGCGAGGAGCGCGCCGCTCACGGCCTCCGCGGTCGTGCGTGTGAAGAGGTACGGCAAGAACGGGATCACGAGCGCGGAGGGAAGGTTCGCCGCGAAGACGCCGCCTCGGGCGTGCGCGCTCGCAGTGGATGAACGCCAGAGCCGCGCATAGGCGAAGACGCAGAGCGCGCCGGTCCCGAGCCGAAGGAGCGCGACGCAGAGGAAGCGTGAGTCAACGGAGAGAAACCGCGCGAGCCTCGCGATGAGGTAGTACGCGAAGGGCAGCACCCACGGGCGGATCGCCTTCGGATATTCCCAGGTGAGCAGCTCGGTCGGGGTGAAGCCGAGCTTCACGCTCACGAACTCGACGATGCTGGTGTGCTCATCGGTTTGATAGAAGAGATAGGCGCGAAACGCGCACCCGATCGTCAGCGCAACCAGCGTGAGCAGTCGCCTGGACATCGCCGCCTGTCACTAGCACGGGACTCTTCCGCCCGCGCAAGCGCCAGCTCTAGAGGTGGAACGCGTTGTCCTCTTCGCCGGTCACGACCACTTCCTGGTCGCTCGGGAGGTCTTGCAGGATCTGATTGTAGGTCTTCGGCGCATCGGGGTTCATCAGCGCCTTGAACACCGTGATCGACGAGTTCGAGTAGTTCGAGAAGTAGGACGGCAACACGTTGGTGAGCACCTCGAGATACCTGGTTCCCTTGGGGTCCAGGGTGGCGCCGTTGGTGTCGATGCGGCGCTGGGTGAGCGCGGTGTCCAGATACGCGAACGTGTCGCAGCTGTCGAAGAAGAAGACCTGGTACTTGCCCTTCGCGACAGTGCCCTTGCGCGCGAGCGCGTTGGTGTTCTTGCTCAGCTCGGAGTGACCGTTGTAGACCACGAAGTCGGCCTTTTCGCTGAGCGGATTGTAGCGCGCGTCGAAGTCGTCGCCCGAAGTGTAGAGCGTGTCGATGAGCAGCGCGGTGACGGTGACGGGCTTCTCCGTGCCGCCGACGCGGACCTTGCCGGTGACCGTGATGTCCTTCACGAACGACGCGGTGGTCGTGTTGGTCTTGGCCGTGGCGCCGGGCACGGCGTCGGTCACGCCGCGCACGAACTGCTCGAACTGCGCAGCGCCTTCGTCGCCCGTGGCGCCGCCGCTGGACTCGCCGAAGATCGCGACCACGTTGAACGCGCCGTCGCTCCACACCTGATCGTACTCGGGGAACTTGCCAGTGGTGACGTTGGGATCCTTCGTGACCTTCGCCTTCGCGTGAACGGCGTCGCCGGCGCCGAGCTTGCAGCCCGCAACGGTCGGGTTGAAGTCGTGCCAGAAGGTCTCCTGCCCGTACTCGTTCTTGCCGCACGTGCCGTCGTACTTCGCGTTGAATGCGTCGAGGCCCGTCGCGTCCGAGGGGAGCGCGACATCGTAGGTCTTCGGGACCTTCACGCCTGCCGGCCACGCGACCGGAAGCTTCGCGTGGTACTTGATGGTCTTCTTGTCGCCTTGCACGGTCTCGGTGACCTTGGTCAGCTCCACCTGCCCCACGTGCCCGTTCGCCTGGAACTGAGTCGTCAGCGGACCGACGGTGTAGAACAGCTGCGAGACGACGATCTGCCGAGCGTCCTTCTCCTTTGCGCCAACGACCGTGCCGTCGAAAGTGAAGTCGACGATCTGCGCCGCGTTGCTCGTGATGTCCTCCGAGGCGTTGCCCTCCTCCGTCGCATCGGCCGCGCAGCCCGTCAGCGGGGCGACGACCAGGAAGGCGCTGGAGAAGAGGACGGGGAGCAAGGTACGAAGGTGCATGCGCCCAATGTCGCCAGGTGTGTGCCGAAGACCTACCTTTGCAACCCCTTGGAATGACCAGGCTCTCGAGGCAGAACTGACAGCTCCCCTGCCCCAGCTGCTGGATCGCTGGCTACCCAGCTTCCCCTTGGTCGGGCTCAGCCGACCAGCAGCGTGCGGGCGATCACGATGCGCTGCACCTCGCTCGTGCCCTCGTAGATCGTGGTGACGCGCGCGTCGCGGAGGTGGCGCTCGGCGGCGAACTCACGGATGTAGCCATAGCCACCATGGATCTGGACCGCGTGGTTCACGATGCGATTGGATGCCTCGCTCGCGAAGAGCTTCGCCATGGAAGCCTCGCGTGAGAACGGGCGCGCCTGATCCTTCAGCCACGCCGCGCGCATGCAGAGCAGGTGCGCAGCGTCGAGCTCCACCTTCATGTTCGCGAGCTTCCACTGGACGGCCTGGAACTCGCCGATGGGCTTGTTGAACTGCTTGCGATCACGTGCATACTGCACGCTTTCTTCGAGGGCCGCGCGCGCGATCCCGATCGCCTGTGCGCTGATGCCGATGCGCCCGCCGTCGAGCGCCATCATCGCGATCTTGAAGCCGCCGTTGAGATGACCAAGGAGCGCGCTCTTCGGGACGCGGCAGGCCTCGAACGACAGCGACACCGTGTTGGAGCCACGGATGCCCATCTTGTCCTCGGCGCGCCCGATCTTGAGACCGGCTGTGCCCTTCTCCACGAGCAAGCACGAGATGCCGCGCGTGCCAGGGTGCGTGTCCAGCGGGGCAGTGCGCGCCCACACGACCATCACGCCGGCGTGCGCGCCGCTGGTGATCCACTGCTTCTCGCCATCAAGCACGTATGAGTCGCCGTCCTCGCGCGCGACCGTGCGCATGCCGCCCGGATCACTGCCGGCGCCCGGCTCCGACAGCCCGAACGCCCCCGCGACGAGCGAGCCGTCCGCGAGGCCCGTGCAGTACTTCTTCTTCTGCTCGTCGGTGCCGAAGGTGGCGATGACCTCGCCCACCATGTTGGTGACGGCCATGGTGACGGCGCACGAGGCGCACGCGCGCGCCACCTCTTGCATCGCAAGCGCATAGGAGACCGCGCCCGCGGCCGCGCCACCAAGCTCCTCCGGCACGTTCACGGCAAGGAGGCCGAGCGCCGCGAGCCCCTTCATGATCTCCGCCGGGAAGATCTCCTTCTTGTCGATCTCCGCCGCCTTCGGCAGGATCACGCGCGTCGCGAAATCGCGCGCGGCCTTCTGGACGAACGTCTGCGTTTCGGTGAGCTCCAGATCCATGGGCAGTGACCTCTTCGTTCCTCAGAGCGAGAACGAGACCTTCGCGGCGTAGCTGCCGGGGCTCGGGACCTTCATGGCGCGGACCACGTCGACGATGCAGTCGATCTTTGCCTCGCCTTCCTTGCTGGGCGGCGCGACGCCCGCGGACTCCACCTTGCCGCCCTTGCCGTCGGGGACGACGTACGCCGTCACCGCGAACTTGCCGGACACGCCTGCCTTGCACTTGCCGAGGTCGGCATCCGCCCTGGCGATCGCTTCGAACATCTTGTCGGGCGCCCAGTTCGCGGGCTCGCGTGCGTCACCCCCGTCGAACAGGAAGCTCTTGCGGATCTCGGCCTCACCACCGATGGGCTTCGGCCACGGCGCCTTCGCGAGCGCATCCAGGATGCACTTCTCTGTGACGCGGTCGCCCAGGGTGGAGCCCTCGAGATAGCTCCAGTGCACGTGGCCCGTCCCGTCAAGGCGAACGAACGCGCGCACGTCACCGGCAAGGTAATCGATGCGTTTTGCGCCAGCCTTCTGGCACGCGAGCACGTCCGGCTGCACCTTCGCGATGGCGCGCTCCGTCTCCTTCGCGTCGATCTCGCCGAGCTCCTGCGACACGCTCGGGCCTTCTCGCTTCGCGCGCGGCTTCTCTGCCGGCACGTCCGACGTGGGAGTCTCTTCCGGGGCCTTTGCCTCGGGCTTGTTACCGCCGCACGCCGGCACCGACAGCCCGGCGAGAAGGGTGTAGAATGCAAGCTTTCGCATCTGGGTCAGCCCTTGAGCAAGCTGGCGGCGATGACGATGCGCTGGATCTCGCTCGTGCCCTCGTAGATCTCCGTGATGCGCGCGTCGCGGTAGTGCCGCTCCACCGGGTACTCCGTGGAGTAGCCGTAGCCGCCGTGGATCTGGATCGCCTTGTGGGCGACGCGCGTGGCCGTCTCGCTCGCGTAGAGCTTGGCCGCGGCGCTCTCTGCAGAATGGCGCACGCCCTTGTCCTTCATGGTGGCGGCGCGCCACGTGAGCAGCCGCGCCGCGTCCAGCTCCGTGGCCATGTCGGAGAGCATGAACTGGATCGCCTGGTGCTGCGAGATGGGGACGCCGAAGCTCTTTCGCTCCTTCGCATACGCGATCGACACCTCCAGCGCGGCGCGCGCGATGCCGAGCGCCTGCGCAGCGATGCCGATGCGCCCGCCGTCCAGCGTGGCCATGGCGACCTTGAACCCATCACCCGCGCCGCCGACGATCGCGGAGTCTGGCAGCTTCACGTTCTCGAAGAACATGGTGCACGAGTGCGCGCCGTGGATGCCCAGCTTGTGGTCCGCCGGGTTCAGCGTGAAGCCGGGCGTGCCCTTCGGCACGATGAACGCCGTGTGACGCACCTTGCTGCCGGGCGCGCTCGGCCGATCCGTGACGGCGAACACCAGGACGTAGTCCGCGTGCGGGCCGTTCGTGATCCAGTTCTTCGCGCCGTTGAGCGTCCAGGTGGAGCCGTCCTTCTTGGCCTCCGTCACCATGGTCTGTGCGTCGGAGCCGCTCATGGGCTCCGTGAGGCCAAAGCACCCGAGCTTCTTGCCGGCGGCAACAGGCGTGAGGATGTCCTTCTTCTGCTCCGCGGTGCCGAACTTGTAGACGGGATCGCAGAAGAGCGAGTTGTTGACGCTCATGATCACGCCGCACGACGCGCACGCCGCGCTGATCTCCTCCATGGCCATGGCGTAGGAGAGCGCGTCCAGCCCTGCGCCGCCGAGCTCCTCGGGGATGGCCATGCCCAAAAACCCGAGCTCCGCCATCTTGGTGATGATCTCGCCGGGCCAGCGCCCGCTCTTGTCGATCTCGGCGGCCTTGGGGGCGATCTCCGTCCTGGCGAAGTCGCGGGCCGTGTCACGAATCAGGCGCTGCTCTTCGGTGAGCTCGAAATCCATGGCGAACTTACTAGGCCGAATCCAGCGCAAAGGAAATGGGCCGCAAGCTCTGCGGTGGACGGATGCAGCAGGGTTTTCTAGGCTCTGCTCCCATGGGAATCTCCCGCGGTAGCACCGCCACGTTTCTCTCCGCGGTGATCGCGATCTCGTGCCACGACCAGAAGGAGCCAGTGGTGCCGGAGGTCGGGCCCACCACCGGCGATGCGTTCAACAGCGGCGTGCAGTGCAGCGCGGTCCGTCCGCAGACCGAGCCCGATCTGATGGCGTGGGATCCGGGCTCGCGCGCTACGCTCCGCAGCGTGAAGGCGCAAGGCGTGGTGGTGGTCCACTACGAGGCGAAGGGCTGCGACGTGCAGCTTCACGTGTTGCCGAACTGCGTGGCGAAGGGCAGCTACCAGTTCGAACCGTACAGCGCGACCGAGACGAAGCTCGCGCGCAACGTAAGCGAGCTCTTCGCGGAGCTGCCGCTCGGCGCCGCAAAGCTATCCGCGAACCTCAAAGGCAGCCGCGCCGTGCGCACCGACTACATGATGGCGGGCGTCGAGTCCGTGAAGATTGGCACCGCGTGGAAGCGCGAAGAGCTTGTGGGGGAGTGCCAGGACGCAACGCATGTCGTGAGCAAGATCTACGTCGGCGGCTTCGGCCTGGCGGCGGGTGAGGCGCGCGAGCTCGAGGGCGGCGCAAGCGTGTTCATCATGCCGATGGTAGCGGTCGGTGGAGGCGCGAAGACGCAGAGCTCGGTGGAGCACATCCAGCACGAGGGTGTGGCCGAGGCGTGCGAAGACGCGCAGAAGAAGGGCATCGCGAGCCCACAGTGCAGCGTGCCGCTGCGCGTCGCGCTCATGTCACTGGGCGATTCGAAGGTGGCGATGCCCGCACCCACGTCGTCCGCTCCCACATCGAATGTCAGAACCCACGGGACCATGGCCGTGGTGCCCGCTGCTGACTTCATCATGGGCTCACCGCCGGGCGTGGGCTTCGACGACGAGCGGCCCATGCGGAAGCGGCACCTCGAAGCATTCGAGATCGACGTGAACGAGGTCTCCGTCGCCGACTATGCTGGCTGCGTGCGAGCGTCCGCATGCACGGCTGCTGCCACCGACGCGTATTGCAACACAAGGACCCCGGATCGCGGGGACCAGCCGATCAACTGCGTCACGCAGCCGCAGGCAGACGCTTACTGCAAGTGGGCCGGCAAGCGACTGCCGACCGAGGAGCAGTGGGAGTACGCCGCCCGCGGTACCCCGCCGCGGACGTACCCCTGGGGTGAGAACGCTCCGCAGTCGGATCTCGTGTGCTGGAAGCGCTCACCGGAGGGACAGCGCCTTGCCGGGCCCATCTTCGTGGGCACGTGCACGGTGGGCGGGCGCGCGCTCGCGCATGGTCCCTTCGGGGCGATCGACATGGCCGGCAACGTGGCCGAGTGGACCTCCACCCGCTACACGCGCAACTACGGAGAGCCGGAGGGCGCGGGCGCAGAGTTCGTGGTTCGCGGCGGCAGCTGGGTCGACCAAAACCCGCTGTCGCTTCGCGGCGCGGCCCGCACAGTGCACGCGGCAGGGGCCGCGGACCGCACCATCGGCTTCCGGTGCGTCCAGTGACCTTCACCGACCACTGCATGCACTCTACACTCATTCGATGGCTGATTTCAGGCCTCGTTCTGGCCCTCGCAGCATGCGGTGGTCCCTCTTCAGACACGAAGACACCGACCGGCGCGCTCGTGACCTTCTCGCTCCCCAGTGACGAGGGCGCGCTCGTCACGGTCCCGATCCCCGGTGCGAAGGCGACCGTCCTGGACTTCTTCGCGCCCACCTGCGAGCCGTGCAAGAAGAAGGTTCCGGAGCTCCTCGGCAAGCGCGACGCGCTCGCCGCGAAGGGCGCGAAGATCGTGCTCGTGGGCGTGCTCGCGGAGTCGGAGTCCACGGACAAGGCCCGCGCCGCGCTCGCCTCGTGGGGCGCGGCATCCCCGTTCCTTGTGGATCGCGGCGACACGAGCAAGGTAGAGGCCGGCGTCACCGGCCTGCCCACCACGCTGGTGCTGGACGCGAGCGGCCACGTGCTGTTCCGCTCCACCCCGGACTCCAAGGTGGAGGACGTGATCGCCGCAGTGCCGTGAGCTGACACACCGAACGTGCAAGTGTATCCTCACGTCATGCGAAGACTTCGGGCTGTACTCGCAAGCACGGCCCTCGTGACGGCAGTTGCAGCATGCGGCGACAAGGGCAAGGAGCCCGCAATGCCATCGACGGGCCCAACCACCGGCGAGGCCTTCGGCGGAGTGCAATGCAGCGCCGTGCGTCCGCAAACCGAGCCGGACTTGATGGCCTGGGATCCGGGGTCGCGCGCGAAGCTCCGCGCAGTAAAAGCCCAGGGAGTCGTGGTGGTGCACTACGAGGCGAGAGGCTGCGACGTGAATCTCCATGTCTTGCCCAATTGCGTCGCGACTGGAAGCTACGCGTTCTCCCCCTACAGCGCCGACGACGTCAAGATCGCGCGAAACGCGAACGAGCTCTTCGCGCAGCTGCCCGTCGGCGCCGCATCGCTCTCAGCAAAGCTGAGGGGCAGCCGCGTCCTCCGCACGGACTTCATGATGGTGGGCGTGGAGAAGTTGAAGATCGGGACGACGTTTCGGCGAGACGAGCTCGTCGGACAGTGCGACGAGGCCACGCACGTCGTCAGCGAGATCTACGTGGGGGGCTTCGCGCTTGCGGCCGGTGAAGCGCGAGACCTGGAGGGCAGCGCGAGCGTGTTCGTCATGCCCGGGATCGCGCCGGGAGCAGGCGCGAGGACCTCGAGCGCAGTGGAGCACCTTCAGCGCGAGGGCGACGCGGAGGCCTGTACGGACGCAAAGAGGACGGGCACCGCCAGCCCGCAATGCTCCGCTCCGCTGCGAATCGCGTTGATGCCCCTGAGCGCCGGGGGCGCGCCCGCACCTTCCACGCCCCCACCGAGGAGCTCACAGATGGAGCTGTTCGTAGGGCTGCAACAGACCCTGGCGGACCAGCGGACGGGCCTGACACACCTCAACAACAACGTGATCGGCCTGCAAACCAAGCTCGCGGCGTGCGCGGCGCAGCAAGTCACCCCGCTTCGGGAGGCGCTGGCGGCCGAACAGCAGCGGCTGGAGCAAGCTTCACAGCAGCTCGGAACACTGGATCAGCAGGCGGCGATGGGGCGGGCCGGCATTGTCGCCACGGGCCCTGACGGCGCAAGCTATGCGGTTCGCTTCCGCGACCTCGAGGTGCGTGTGAACGAGCTGAAAGACCAGATCCGTAGAAGCCAAACGCGGCTCGCGCTTCTCTCGGATACCATCTCGTCGTGCCCCCCCAAGGGGTGACGGTCCACTTCGACCTCTGCTCGTCATCGGGTCGCTCCCTACTTCGCGAGGATCTCGACGAGGCCCGGCACGTCGCTCGCCTTGTCGCGCAGGCGCGCCTTCGGACGGACCGCTACGCCCACGGTCGCCTCCTTGAGCATGGGGACGTCGAACGCGTTGTCGCCGAACGCGGCGTAGAGCGGGCGCGCGCCGATGCGCTCGCGCAGACCCGTCACCTTTCCGGGCCCGTACGGGATGGGGCGCACCACGGTCGCGGTCATCTTGCCTTCGTGGAACGCGCTCCTCGCCGCGATGATGTTCTCGTGCGGGAGTCCAGCGATGCGCGCGGCGGCCTCGACGATGCCGCTCGGCGACGCGGACACCAGGTACACCTCGATGCCCTGCCCGTTCGCGAACGCGAGCACCGCCTGCACCTCCTCGTGCAGACGTCCGTGGAGCTCGCGGCGGACGAGGACCTCGTCACAGAACGCGGAGAGCTCCGGCTCCGTCCAACCTGCGGAGATCCACGTCATGATCTCGCACACGCGCTCCTCGTCGAACTTGTGCGCCAGGTACGCGTCGTAGATGCGGCGCGCGATCTCGGGGCCGCTGCCGCCGTCGTAGAGCTCTGCATGCCGGGCCTCTTTCCGCAGCGCCTCCACGGCGTCGGTGCGGATGTCTCCACCCTCGATCATGCCGTAGAAGAAGTCCTCACCCACGTCGCCGCTCCAGAGCGTGCCGTCGCCGTCGAACGCCACGACCCCTCCAGGCGCATTCTTGCGAGCGGCCTCGATGCGGGACGTGATCTCGTCTACGGTTTGTGTCTTCACGATGCAGAAACATACACAAGGTGGGGCGGACGGTGGAGAGGCGAAGCGTTACGACCTGAAGAACTCGGTCGTGTCGCAGCAGACCGCGATGCTCCTCATGTTCATCGCGGGCGGCGCCACTTTCGGCCTGAGCTTCGTGCAGATGTTCACGCCGAACGAGCCCGGCCTCTACCTGGTCGCGGCGGTGGTGGCCTTCGCGGCAGTCGCGTTCGTGGTCAGCGCACAGCCGAAGACCACGCTCGGCGCCGACGGCATCTACACGAAATGGATCAATCGCACGCACTACGTTGCGCTGTCCGACATCACCGATGTGACCCGTACGGTGGAGGAGAAGCCGCCGACGCTCCACGTCTGGGCGCGGAAGGCCGGGCGCGAGGTCGTGGTCAAGTACCAGGGCACGGACGAAGAGATCCGGCGCTTCGAGGACGACCTGCAGGACCTGCGTGACCGCGCCAACCCCACGGACGACGACCTTGGCGCGGAGCGGTTCGCGCGAGGCAAGCTGCGGGTCGCCGACTGGATCGAAGGCGTGAAGGGCGTGGTCGATGCGCGCGGGGGGCACTATCGTGCAATCACCATTCCGCGCGAGCGCGTCCTCTCGTATGCGATCGATGCGACGCTGCCACCGGACGTGCGCGCGGGCGCGGCCATCGCCCTGGCTCCCAACGCGGACCCGAAGGAGAAGGAGGCCCTCCTCAGGATCGCGGCGAGCACCGCGTCCCCCGCCCTACAGCGCGTGTTCGAAGGAGCAGCCAGGAACCAGCTGCCGGCGGAGAGCCTTGACGAGATCGCCGAGTCCGAGCGGCCCGCAGCGCAGCTCCGGAGCCGCGCCCGCGACTAAAAGCAACTCGTCGTTGCTTTTTCCCTGGTTCCCGTGACGTTCGGCTCTAGATTCGCGACGCCGCGCACCCTTTCCACCCGGTGCGGCATCCAATAGGCGAACCATGCGAACTCTTACGCGCGTTGCGCAGTCGGGCCTTTTTCTGGCATTGTTCACGGCCGGGAGCGCCGAGGGCCAAGCCCTTGCGCAGACGCCCCCTCCCCAGGCGCCACCTCCCGCGGCCGCCGGTCCGACGCAGGGCACGGCCACGGCACCACCGAATGCAGGTGAGGCGCGACCAGCTTCTGCGGACCAGATCCCCATCGATCCGAAGGGCCTCACAGCGGACTCCGTCGGTGCCCGTGCGCGCTCGACAAGCTTCACGGTGAAAGCACAGGCGGAGTCGCTCCGCGCAGCGGCCGCGCGCGTGGACCAGGCATGGGTGAACTACCTGCCGCGACTGACGGCCAGGGCGAGCTACACGCGTCTTTCGGATTTCACCCCGGCGAGCCTCGGAAGCAGCAACATCAAGTTCCTCGCCACGCCGGACAACGGAACGACCGTGTTCCCCGTGCCGCTGACCTTCAACATCCCGCTGGCCTTGAATCAGACGCTGTTCACAGCGGGCATCGTGGTCCCGATCAGCGACTACTTCCTCCGCATCGGTGAGGGCTACACCGCGACCATCCACGCAGAGGACGCGGCCCGCTACGACCTCGCGGCCTCGGGCGCCACCGCGGAGGCGAACGGCCGCGCGGCGTTCTACAGCTGGGCCCGTGCCAAGGGAGCCGTCAACGTCGCCGAGCGCGCGCTTGCGGATCAGAAGACGCACCTGCAAGACGCGAAGAACCAGTTCACCGTGGGGAACGCGTCCAAGGCAGATGTCCTGCGTGCAGAGACGGGCGTTGCCGCCGCGGAGCTCCTGCTCGAGCGCTCGAGGAACCTCGAGACCCTCACCGCAAGGCAGGTCAAGGTGGCGATCCACGTGGACGACCAGGCGCCGATCACCACGGCCGAGGACGTGATGACGAGGTCGCCGCCGATAGCGTTGACGCTCGCGCAGGCCACGCAAGAGGCCCAGACGAACCGGGCGGAGCTCCGCAGCATCTCCGCGAATGTGGAAGCGCTCAAGCGCCAGGCGAAGGTCTCGCGCGCGGCGTATTACCCCACTCTTGCGGCCTTCGCAGACGCAAACGAAGGCAACCCCAACCCGCGGCGCTTCGGTGTCACGGACGAGTGGTTCCCCACATGGGACGCGGGCGCTCAGCTCACCTGGTCGCCGAACGATGCACTCGGCGCAAGGAGCGGGGCGGCCGACGCGGATGCCAAGATCGCTGCGGTGGAAGCGCAGAGGCAGGCCGTGATGGATGGAATCCTCCTGGAGGTCCAGCAGGCCTGGACATCGGTGAAGGAGGCTGACTTCGCGATCGACACGACCGCTCGTCAGATCGCCAGCGCCGAGGAGGCTTACCGGGTTGCCCGCGAGCTCTTCAACGCCGGCCGCGCCACATCCACCACGCTGACGGACGCAGAGACCGAGCTCGTTCGTGCTCGGCTCGAGGTGCTCAACGCAAACGTCGATGCAAAGACGGCGCGCGTGCGGCTCGACCACGCTGTGGGGCGCGACGCAAAGATCCCGCAGCCGCCGATTCACTGAATATTTTTGCTGCTCGTACGTCGCGATTTTCTCGCGGATTCCCAGCAGGATGTCGGGTGAGCCCGCACCTCGCGGCGCCGTTGCGACTGCGCACGACGTCCCCTAGCATCGCATGGTCGAGCTCGATCTGTACGTCGAGCGAAGGAGACGACCATGCGTAGCTTCGTGAGAAGAATCTTGATGACGAGCGCAGTGGGCGCGCTCTTCGCGACCGCGTGTCACGTCCAGGTCGGCTCTGCCCCGGAGAACGCTCCTGCGGGCAACGCACCACCGCACGCAGCTGCTCCGCGACCCGCGCCAGCGCCCGCCGCACCGCCGCCTGCCGTAGCTGCACATCCCGCCGCCGCTCCCGCCGCGCCGCCGCCCGCCTCTGGTGGCGCACGCGCGGCCGCCGCCATGAACGTGCACCCCACCACCACGGCGCACGCGGTTGCGCTCGGAACGCCTCCGCACTCGTCGATGGTGAAGCCGCCCGCGCGTCGGTCAACGGCGCCGCTGGTCTCGCGACACAGGCAGGTCGCGCATGTCACGTCCACCACCGAGGTCTCGAACATGCGCGTGTTGCAGGCGCGCTACGCGGCGAACGAGAAGGCCGCACCGGCCAGCGTGAAGACCAGCGTCACGCAGGCGCGCGCGGCGATCGCGCAGCACCACTACTCCTTCCAGGTCGGTGTCACGGAGGTCTCGCACAAGTCACTCGCCAAGATCACTGGTGAGCCCGCGACCGCGCACAACCCGCAGGCGGTCGCACAGAGGGCCGCGACGCGCGCGAAGAAGACGTCCAAGGCGAACCTCATCGCGTTCGACGTGAAGAAGCGCGCCGCGCCCCCCCCGCGTTTCCTGAACGCGACGATCGCCCGGGAAAACGCGGGTGACGGCAAGGACTCGGCCACCACGGGCCCCACCACGCAAGGCACGAACCAGAACGGCAACGGCAACGCCGGATATCCGTCGTCACAGTTTGCTTCGCCCTCCGCTGCCGCGTTCTCGTGGCGCGACCGCATCACCTCCGTGAAGGATCAAGGCGACTGCGGCAGCTGCTGGGCGTTCGCCGCGACCGGCGTACTCGAGGCGGGAGAGATCCTCGTGAACGGCCAGCCGAACACGATCGACCTTGCGGAGCAGCAGCTCGTCAACTGCGTCCCCGTGTTCAGTCCGGGCTCGGAGAACTGCGGCGGCAACTCCGCCACGAACGCCTACAAGTTCCTGCATGGCGGAACGGACGCCACGGAGTCGTCCGTGCCGTACAAGTCCGCTGTCATGAGCTGCAACGCGTCCGCGGGTGCAGCGAACCTGGGCGTCGAGGACTGGGGCTACGCAGGCGAGGACCCGCCGCACCCCACCGTCGACGAGATCAAGGCGGCGCTGGTCGCCCATGGCCCCGTGTCTTCCAGCGTGCGCGTGACCTCCGCATTCCAGCACTACTCCAGCGGCGTCTTCGACGAGGGAGACAACGGGCAGACGAACCACGCGGTCGTCCTCGTGGGCTGGGACGACGCCAAGGGCGCCTGGCACCTGCGCAACTCCTGGAGCGAGCGCTGGGGCGAGGGCGGGTACATGTGGATCAAGTACGGGACGAACAACATCGGCAAGAACGCCGCGTGGATCGCCCCGGTGCGGCAGCCCCCGGCGCCCACGCCTAGCTACAACGATCGCTACCTCACGCTACAGAACGACTCCGGCGAGCCGCTCGACGTGTCGGTCGCAGCGCAGACCGGCGCGGGTTCGTGGGTGCCGGCAGCGCCAAGCGCGAACGCCGCTGCGTTCACGTACACGCTTGCCCCGGGCACGTCGATGGACGTGAAGCGTACCGACAACAAGCAATTCCTCACGGCGAAGGCCGCGCGCATCTGGGCCAAATCGCACGACGGCAAGCATCAGTGGACCGCGTTCAAGACCGCCGACTTCGTCGTCGCCGCTGCCCCGTACTCCGCGGAGCGCCGCGAGCGCGCCACGTTCCACTTTGGCCATGCGCAATCAGCGGAGCAAACCGCGGACGACCTCTTCACCATTGGCGAGACGGCGCGCAAGGCTGGCGACAGCCCCAAGGCGGAGGCGGCATTCCAGAAGTTCGCGGACCACTACGCGAGCGACTCACGCATTCACGACGCGCGCTTCTGGCTCGGCTACTCGCAGTACCAGGAGAAGAAGTACAACGACTCCACGATGACGCTCTACACCATGGTCAGCTCCGCGCCCGAGGGTCATGCGGACATCCCGTTCGGCACGTACTTCATGGCCATGTCGCTCGCGGCGCAGGGCGACTGCGGCTACGCGGTCCGCAACTTCGAGACCGTGGCCTACGGCGAGATCGGCACGCCGCCGGACTGGATCGACGCAGCCAAGAACAACATCAAACACCTCGAGGCCGACGACGGCTCGATCTGTAGTAACTGGGACTGACGCCATGACAACGAACAAGACATTCGCGTTCCTTCTGCTGCTGGTGCTCACTGCATGCGGAGCGGACCCGAAGGATCCGCCGAAGACGGAGGCCAGCGTGCCTCCGCCCGGCACCGCGACAGCGATCTCCTCTGCAGGCGCGCCCGCGTCCGGCGCGAAGGTCTATCCGCAGGCCACGAAGGCGATCGACGCGCGCGTCGGTGAGACCTTCAACGTCGTGCTGCCCGGAAACGTCACCACTCCGTTCGAGTGGCGCTTCGACGAGTCCGACAAGAACGTAGTGGCGATGACCGCGCACAACTACACAGACGCCCCGCCCGCCAACTGCGCGGGCTGCGACGGCTACAAAGGCACCTTCAACTTCACGTTCACGGCGAAGGCCGACGGAGCGGCGAAGCTCCACTTCTCCTACGCGCGAGCGATGCCCGCAGGCTCGCCAGCGGAAAAAGAGATGACCGTCGAAGTGCACGTCACGCACTGACGCTTCGACTTCGACCTCGACCTCGACTTCGACCGCGACTTCGACTTCGACTTCGACCTCGACCTCGACCTCGACTCCACCCTCGACCTTGAACCTCGACCTCGACTTCGACCTCGACTTCGACCTCGACTTTGACCTCGACTTCCACCTTCGATCGGGAGAAGTGCCGGGGCGACGGTAGGGCGACGCTGCAAAGCGCTTCGTGCTTGGTCGTGGAGAATGAATTGATGGGCATGGGCGGCAACGTGCGCGAGTGGACGGACGAGGAGGTCGTTCGAACGCCAGACGTCGACACCGCTGGAAAGCAGATCCTCGTGCACGACGCAGCCGAGGTGGCGCACCTTCCCGTGACGCCCGAGGGCACGCTCCACATGGCGCGAGGCGGCTCCTGGGAGAGCGGTGGTCCCAGCTCGACCTCGTACGTGTGACTCACCACGATCGGCGCCCGCTTTGCCGACGACCTCGACGACGCGCGTCCAGGCCTGCGCGGGGGCATGCGCCAGATCGACCACGATCCCCGCGGCCACCAGCGCCTCCACCAGCTCCGCGCCGCCGCTTCGTCTCCTTGATCGGGATGAGGGCCAGCTTCGCGTGGGTATACGACGAGATGTGCACCGTCGCGGGTCCGTTGTCCTCAGGCGGTGCTGCCTGCGTGATCACCACCATGGTGGTTGCTGGTGCCACCTCCGTGTGGGGCGGCGGTAGCGGCGGCAACGTGGTGAGGGGCGGAACGGTCGCGACTTCATGGCAGCCGCCGCCAATGACGGCAGCGAGGAGCAAGACGGCGCTTCGTCGGATCATCAACCGGAGTGGATGCAAACGAGATGCCGCGCTCAGCGACGGGGCGCACGATCGCGGCGCGGTCGGCCCGGAGGCGTACCCAGCGTGCCTGCGCGGTGGGCGCGGTCGGCTGCCAGCAGGCGGTCTTTTGCGCTCTCTGGCGGCACCAGGCAGCTCGGCGTGCGGCCGATGAGGTCGCGGCGGCCTACCTTCATGAGGGCCTCGCGGGCGAGATCGTGGTGCTCCGCGTCCCAGTAGAAGATGAGCGCCTTCATCATGCGCTTCTCGCGCAGCTCCTTCGCGGAGTAGACGGGCTCCATGGACAGCGGGTCGATGCCTGTATAATACATGGTCGTGGCGACGGCCATGGGCGTGGGGATGAAGTCCTGCACCTGGCGCGGGCGCATGCCGTTGCGCTTCAGATAGAGCGCGAGCTCCACGGTGTCCTTCAGCGTGGAGCCGGGGTGGCCCGTGATGAAGTACGGGACCAGGTACTGCTCCTTGCCCGCCTCGTCGCTGGCCTGGCAGAACGCCTGCGCAAAGCGCTCGTAGCTCTGGATGCCCGGCTTCTTCATCTTGGCGAGCACCTCGTCCTGCGAGTGCTCGGGCGCGACCGACAATTGCCCGCCGGTATGGTGCTGCGCGAGCTCGCGGACGAACTCGGGGCTGCGCTCGGCCAGGTCGTAGCGAACGCCCGACGCCACGAACACCTTCTTGATGCCGGGCTCCTTACGCACGCTCTTCAGGAGCGAGATGAGCGGGTCGTGGTCCGTGACGAGGTTCTCGCAGATGCCCGGGTGGACGCACGACAGGCGGCGACACGCGCTCTCTGTCTTCTCGTCCTTGCAGGCCATCTTGTACATGTTCGCGGTGGGACCGCCGACGTCCGTGATGACGCCGGAGAAGCCGTCCATGCGGCGCAGCGCGCGCACCTCGCGCAGTACGCTGTTCTCGCTGCGGCTCTGGATGACGCGGCCCTCGTGCTCGGTGATGCTGCAGAAGGTGCAGCCGCCGAAGCAGCCGCGCATGGTGACAATGGAGTGCTTGACCGTCTCGAACGCGGGGATCACGTCTGCGTACGTGGGGTGCGGGCGGCGCGTGAACGGAAGGTCGTAGAGCGCGTCCATCTCCCCTTCGGAGAGCGGCAGCGCGGGCTGGTTCATGTACACGGCCTCGTCGCCGTGGACCTGTAGCAGCGGCCGACCGTTGTGCGGATTGGTCTCGTACTGGAAGGCGCGCGACATCTTGGCGAACGCTTGCTTGTCGGTGCGCACGTCGTCGTAAGACGGGAGCACGAGCAGCTTGCCGTCCGTCGTGTACCTGGATGCGTCCGCGAGCAGCGGCTCCCACGCGCGACGGTTCTTCTTCGGGTGCGCGGTGCCGCGGATGTCGGTGAGCTGCGAGACGTGCTCGCCTGCATCCAGGCGCTTCGCGATCTCCCACGCGGGGCGCTCGCCCATGCCGAACACAAGGAGGTCCGCCTTCGCGTCGAGCAGGATGCTGCGACGCACCTGATCGGACCAGTAGTCGTAGTGCGCGATGCGACGGAGCGATGCCTCGATCCCACCGAGCACGATGGGTGTGCCCGGGAACGCCTGTCGCGCGAGGTTCGCATAGACGATGCTCGAGCGGTTCGGGCGCATGTCGAGCGCGCCTCCGGGCGAGTACTGGTCCTTGCCGCGCACCTTCTTCTGCGCGGTCAGCTTGTTCAGCATGGAGTCCAGGTTGCCCGCGCTGATGCCCACGAACAGGCGCGGCTTTCCCATGCGCGCGATGTCCTCGGGGCTCTGCCACGAAGGCTGCGCGACCACGCCGACCTTGTAGCCGCGGCCCTCCAGGAAGCGCGCGATGAGGATCGGCCCGAACGCGGCGTGATCGACGTAGGCGTCGCCCGTCACGATGAGGATGTCGAGCTCGTCCCAGCCGCGGGCCTTCATGTCCTCGCGGGTGACGGGCAGGAACGCACGGCGTGCGTTGTCCCCTTTTCTCCCGAGCGGAACGAGCGTCATGCTGTCCAGATAGCACGGGGGCCTCGCAATGCGAGCCTCCTGGTTTGCGGCCGACGCTTCGTGATATGAACGCCACATGGGTAATGTCGGCATCATCGGCGGAGGTCCGTGGGGCCTGGCCCTGGCAGCGGCGGCAGCGCGGGCCGGCTCGTCTACCCTCCTTTATACGAGGCGCGCGCAGGACAAGTCTTCGGCGCCCATCCCCGATGGCGTGAAGACCACGCAGAGCATGGCGGACCTCCCGAAGCACGCGCGGCTGCTCGTGCTCGCGACCCCTTCCGCCGTGATCGAGGACATCGCCAAGGAGCTCGGCCGTCACACGGACGGCAGCCACTATGTGGTGCACGGCATCCGCGGTCTCGCGGGCGAGGACGGCACGGAGACCGTCAGCGACATCCTTCGCAGGCTGACGCCGCTGCGTCGGATGGGCGCGCTCGGCGGGCCGGTGCTGGCGAGCGATCTCGCAGCGGGCAACCCGAGCGTCATCGTGTGCGGCTCGCGTTTTCCGGAGGTCAACGACGTCTTCGTCGAGGGCTTCGGCTGCAACGTGCTCCGCATCTACAAGACGAACGACCTCCGCGGGCTCGAGTGGGCAAGCGCACTCGTGGGCGTGCTCGCGATCGCCGTCGGCTACGCGCAAGGACTGGGCATGAACTCCGGGCTGCTGGCCGCGCTGATCACACGCAGCGTGACCGAGGCCTCGCGCCTTGCGGCGGCCGCGGGCGGCGAAGAGCGCACGCTCCTCGGGCTCGCGGGCTATGGCGATCTGCTCGCATCCACGAATCAGATAGAGCGGCCCGAGGTCGCGTTCGGCCGCCTGCTCGCGAAGGGCAAGTCGCGCGAGGACGCGCTTGCCACGGTCGGAATGCGCGTGGAGGCCGTGGAGCTCGTGCCGAAGCTCATCGCGTTCGGGGACAAGCACAAGGTGCGCGCGCCGATCTTCCATTCGATGGCGAGCGCGATCCTGGACGGGAAGCCAGCGCAGCACCTGCTGGAGGATCTGATGACGATGCCGGTGGAGGATCGCGCGTAGACGAGGCGAGCCGACGACGACGTCGACCATGACATCGACTTCGACTTCGACTTCGACCTCGACATCGACCTCGACCTCGACATCGACCTCGACCTCGACCTCGACCTCGACCTCGACCTCGACCTTGGCCCTGCCCTTGGCCTTGGGCTCGGCATCGACCTGCTTCTTGTAAGCATGCTTACGAAAACCGGGTGGCTGGGAGCTGCTGTCCTTGGTTCCGATGAGGTTGGATTTTTACACCAATTCCCTTGCGCGTCACTCAGTCGTGAGTCACTACATGCCGGTCGGGTCGGTGGACCTCTTGCTGGAGCGCTCAATGTTTAAAACGACAATGATGACGGTCATTTGTGGCTTCGTTGCGGCCCAGATGGCGGGGTGTGCTTCGGCGGAGGATGGGGCGGCCACGCAGAGCGATGAGCTCACTGGTGTCACGAGCTCGGAGCGCCCCATTCACTTCGAGTCCTCCGTGATCGTGGAGAGCGGCGCGAACGACGATGCCATCCGCGCGGTGATCGCTCGCGAGGTGAAGACGGCCATCGGCGCGCTCCGCGACTCCAAGGTGTCGCTCGACGATCGCGATGCGCAGTCGAACCTCTCGCCGGCGAAATGGACGCGCACCCCGCTCCGCTTCGTGGACCCCACGAACGCGCAGGCGTCGCGCGCCGTCACGCGCATCACGTTCAAGTACGACGATCGCGCGGTCGTCACGAACACGCTCGCGTCCCGCAGCGCCGTCGACTTCGTGATGCTCGCGGGCGACTACACCACGCACGCGGACGCCATTCGAAAGAGCTGCGTCGACGACACCACGTCCGCCACGGACTCGCTCTGGTACCACTTCCAGCCGACCAGCTCGTCGTGCAACGCGCTCATCCAGGCGGAGCTCACGGCGGTAACGCAGGAGCAGAAGACGCTCGCGCAGGGCCAGAGCGCTGCAGGCGCGCAGATCATCGGCCCGAAGGAGCTCGCGCGCTGGTTCCAGCCGGTCACCGCACGCCTCGACGCGCCGAAGGCACCGACGAAGGCCTATGCACCCGAGTACGACCGCCTCTTCGGAGTCGGCTCGGACAAGCAGGAGCTGCTCGTCTACGCGTTCCTCGGTGTGGATGGCTACGCCGCGGCGGATGCGTACAACCCTGACGACATCCTGGGTATGGAGGCGATGAAGTTCCTTCGCACCATGCTGCGCGCGCAGCCGAACCTGCGCCCGGTGAAGACAGACCCGTACGCGATGCTCCTGGACTTCTACGTGGACGGCAAGAAGCTCGACGGCATCACGTACGAGCGCATGCTCTCGTGGGTCATCGATCGGTCGAACCTCCCGGCCGAGGTAGGCTCGGACCCCGCGAAGATCCAGGACCTCCGCCGCCAGGTCATGACCAAGTTCGCGGAGCGCTGGATCGACTGGGTCGTCCCCATGGAGGTCGCGAAGGCCGACGGCACGAAGAAGAACCTCAACGTCCGCATCCGCAGCTACTACGGCCAGGAAGACGGCACGCCGGACGCGCGCCAGCACGCGCAATGGCGCTACCTGGAGGCGTTCTGGTACGGCGACGTGTTCCTCTACAACGGCCACTCGCACTTCGGGAACGGTCCACTGGAGCCGCAGCTCTACGGCGCGCAGAACTTCAACGACCGCTACCAAGTGATGCTGGTGAACAGTTGCATCTCGTTCAACTACTACCACGAGGATTTTCTTCGCATGAAGCCTGGCGGCTCGAAGAACCTGGACATGGTGCTGAACGGGCTCCCCTCGTACGTGAACGACGGTGGCGTCGCGAGCGCGAAGTTCCTCACCGGCTTGCTCGACGGCTCGATGAAGCCTTATGTCGACATCCTCAAGGGAATGCAGCTCGACATGCCGTGGGGTGAGCGCGCATACGACCCCATGCGCGTCGTCGACGGCGAGCTGGACAACGCCTTTGATGAAGGCGCCGCAAAGCTCTCTGCGCGGGCCCTCGCGCCCGTTTACTGACGCGCGGATTCGGCTACGCTCGATCTCATGTCGAACGACAACAAGCTTCGTGCGCCCAGCTTCGTCCCGCTCCTCAATGGCGCGCTGCTGTACGGGTTCCTGACGGCATTCGGTGTGGCGTCGTCCGTCATCCTGCCCATCCTCGGTGAGCTCTGGGAGAAGTCACCGCGGCTGGGCGCCATCGCGTTCCTGGCATATATCGCGTCGCCCATCGGGCTCATTGCCATCGCACACCATCTTGGCCACGGCTTCCTGGACCGGTTCGACGCGCGCAAGCGGGCCCGGTCGAAGCCGCTCTTGCCGGATGCAGAGAGCCTGTCGGCCGGATTCTTCGGCTGGTTCGCGATCGTGTTCTCGAGCATCGCGTCCGCGTTCGTGCTGCTCGCTGCGTTCCCCCCGCCGCCGGAAGAAGGCGCCGCCCTTGCGCTTATGCACGTCGCCACGGACGTGCGCCTCCAGGCCACGTTGCACACCGTCGTCTGGATCCTGATCGCCGCGGGGCTCTACGCCGCGGAGCGCAAGGGTCGCCGCTCGAGCGCGGACTGACGACGAGCCGCGGTCTGCACGAAGTGTCGCGGCAGACGTACGTCGTGGACGATGCGCAGCAGTGAGAGCACCTTGATCGTGTAGTAGCTGACGTCCAGCTCCCACCACATCAGGCCCTGCCGCGCCGAGCTCATGTAGAAGTGGTGGTTGTTGTGCCAGCCCTCGCCCAGCGTGAGCACCGCGAGCCACGCGTTGTTGCGTGAGTCGTCGTTGGTCTCGAACCGGCGCGTGCCCCACGTATGCGCGAGCGAGTTCACGGCCGCCGTCAGATGAAGCACGGCGATCGTCGGGATGACGAAGCCCCACAGGATTCCCGCGGTCCCCGCAATGGCGTAGCAACCCGTCATCCAAAGCGCGATCGGGAGCCAGTTGTACTTCTCTATGAAGCGGAGCTCCGGCACGCGCGTGAGGTCGCGCACGTTGGAGAGATCGGGCACCTCGTGGCTGCCATCGAAGAACCAACCGATATGCGAATGCCAGAATCCTCCGAGCACCGGCGAATGCGGATCGCCCGGCTGATCCGAGTGCTTGTGGTGCGCGCGATGCCAGCTTGCCCACCAGATGGGGCCGTTCTGCATCGCGGCCGCGCCCAGGAATCCCAGCATGAAGCGGAACACGCGGCTGGTGCGGAACGAGCGATGCGCGAAGAAGCGGTGGTAGCCGACCGTGATTGCCCACATCCGGATCAGGTAGCTCGCCAGGGCGAGCGCACCGAGCCGCCACGTGGGTGGGTACACCAGCATCATGACCGGCGCGGCATGGATGGCGAAGAAGAGGGTCGTCGAGAGGTATTCGTGCGCCGTCCGGCGCCGCGGAGAAATTTGCAGTGAGACAACCCTCCAGTATTTCCGGTCCAGAACGGGCTCGAGCCGGAAAATCGCGAGGCCTGTCGGCGCAGAAAGGCTGCGGCCGCTCCAACCATAGCGCGACCTCGACCGTTTCCGTTGGGAATGACGGGAAAGTCGGAGAGCCGGGCCAAAAGGCCGCAATCGCCCGTGGGCCGGCCAGTCCCACGCCAAAATTCCGTGGCTGCTACTCGAGCGACCCGCTCGGGGCGGGGTCGACTGGGCGCGGTGGGGGGATGGTGATGCTGGGGTGGAGGGAGACGCCCAGCTTCTCGCGCACGTCGGCGAAGGCGGACGACACGGCGAACGCAAGAAGATCGCTTCGCCGATCCTCTGCGCTCAGCTCGGCGATCGCGCGCTCCTCCGCCTTCACGATCTTGGTCGCGACGCGCAGGTCCGACGTGAGCAGGAAGCCGCAACGCGTGGCGAGGAGCTCGACGCTCTTCATCCACGTGAGGAGCTCCATCTTGCCGCCACGCGCGTCCAGCTTCTCGACGGCGGCCTTGAGCTGCGCCTTCGCCTCGCCCGGGAGCTTCGCGGAGAGTTTGTTGAAGAGGGTCTCGATCTCCGCCTTGATGGCCGTGGGCTTCCCGAGGTCAGGATGGACGACTGACACGGCGGCAAGAACGAGCGCCGTGAGATCCGCGAGCGTCGGATAGAAGACGAGCGCGTAGTGCTCGGGGCGGTAGTAGACCAGATGACGCCCCGCCAGGAACGCGAGCTCCATCACGCTGCGCCCCGTGAGCACGCTGGGGCCCACGGCAACCGCGGGCGCGGCGGCGCGCATGGCGGCGACGCTGGTGCGGCCGTCGTCCATCATGACCAGATCCGGGAGATCGATCCCGAGGACCTTGCCCGCCCACGCGAACGTGCGTGCAGCGGAGCCCGTGCCTTCGGGGTCCAGCTTCTTCTGTTCGTCCGTGATGGAGAGCTTCTGCTCGCGACCGAGCACGTCCACGCGATGCTGCACGGCCACGTCGCGAACAATGGTGAGGATCTCTTCCAGGATCTCGTCCGAGCCGCTGGGCCGGATCTTGTGCAGGTCCGCCACGCTCAGAGGGACCGTGGGACGGATGGGGCTCGTGGGCCGCAGTTGCTGCAGATAGAGTTCGTGATCCATGTCCGTGGAGCCCAGCTCCTCGAGACATTCGGCCGCGTAGAGCGCGCGGTCGGGGCGGCTCGCGCGCATGTGGAGCTCGAAGAGGCGGCGGTAGGTCTGCGCACGCCGCGGCTCCGCCCAGGCAATGGTCTCGAGCTCGCGCACGGCGGCGTGACGCTCGCCCTTCGCGACGTACAGCTCCGCGAGCGCACTACGCGCCTCCACGTCCCCGGGCTGGATCTCCAGCGCCGCGCGGAACGCCTCCACCGCGCCGGGTCCGTCGAGCAGCCGGTCGCGGCGCAGCGTTGCGAGCTTCTTGCAGACGAAGAACGCCTCGTCCGCCTTCTTCGCGCGCGCGAGCTCCACGACCACGCGCTCGTAGACGCGGGCGAGCTCACCCCATTCCTCGCGGCGCGTGCGCACTGCGGTCATGGTGACCAGCGCCTTCTCGTGCGACGGGTCATCCATGAGCGCAAGCTCCATGAACGCGAGCGCGCGCGGCTCGTCGCGGAGCTTGGTGAGCATCACCTCCGCCTGCACGAATCGGTAGCGCGAACGCTCACGATCGTCGTCGGTGTGGTCGACGAGACGGTCGTACACGTCGATCAGCTTCTTGTGCTGGTTATTGTCGCGATAGAGCTCCGCGAGTTGCTTCAGCGTGCCGGCGTGCTTGGGCCGGAGCTCCGACGCGCGCTCGAGCGACTCCGCGGAGAGCTCGTAGTCACCGCCGGCCTTCAGCTGCGCGGCTGCCAGACGACACAGCTCCTGGGCGCGCGCGTCCGGCTCTTCGAGTGCGTATGCCAGCCTGCGACGATAGGTTACGACGCGCTCCGACTCACCCTCACGCTCAGCGAGCTCCACCAGGGCCTCGAGCGAACGACGGTGCGTCGCCATCGCGGACAGCGCCTTCTCGTAGTTCAGCTCCGCCTCGCGCCGCTTGCCCTGGGCGCGCTTCACCTCTGCGATGTTCGCGTAGAGCGACGCGCACGTATGGCTGTCGGACGGATCCACGACCATCAAGGCCTTCTTGTACTCGTCGAGCGCGGCCTCGAAATCGCGCTTGTTGCGCGCCTCATCCGCCTTGTCCAGCATGGGCTCGATCGCCGGCATGGGCAGCATGGCGCGCGAGGGTGGTGGGGCCGGGATGCTTCGGGTCACCCGCGACGGCGGCGGCACCGAGTGCGACGGCGGCGGGATGGAGACCGGAGGTAGCAGCGATGGACGGGCGTCGTCTTTTTCGTCGCTCATGTTCGTCCCCAGGCTATCCCCTTTCTAGGCGGAGCGCTGGGTGTTCACGATCGAGTCGCGCGTGAGGCGGTTGACGTGGAACCT
Source organism: Polyangiales bacterium (assembly GCA_038230375.1). Lineage (GTDB taxonomy): Bacteria > Myxococcota_A > Polyangia > Polyangiales > Polyangiaceae > JANXLV01. Next base: position 25,403 of record JBBRNJ010000087.1, read on the forward strand.
TGCAACGAAGAGCGCATGGTCGGAGTCCGCCGTGGGTGAGACCCCTGGCACGAACGGGCCGTGATCGCGCAGCGCCTCGTTCTGGAACGCCGCGGCCTCCAGCCGTTCGCGCAGCTGCGCCGACACCAGGATGTGGTCGATCTGCTCCTTCTTGCCGCCGTGCATGGTGCTGAAGCGCGCCTCCTTCGGGACGATCGCCGCGCACGCGTGGAGCATGCCATCCACGCTGCCGCGCACTATCTGGAGCGGCACCGAGTCGAACGTGTCGTTGAGGTCGCCCATGAGCGCGACGTTCGGCGTCACCGTCAGCGCGGCGTCGACCAGACCACGGACGAAGAGCGCCTCGGCTGCGCGCAGGACCAGGCTGCGCACGTCTCCCTCGGCGCGCTCCATCTCCGTGACGGGCTCCTTCTTCGTGCCGTCGGGCCGGACCAGCGCCGCCGACAGCTTTGATTTGAAGTGCGCGGTGAGCACGGCCACCAGCCCCACCTGCGGCACATCCACGCGCACGTGCGGCACGCCACGCCGAAGAGGGATGCGCTTCGGAAACGGCTGCGCGTCCCCTTCGCGGAAGATCGGAAACGGCAGTTCGTCAGCGATGTGCACCGTCTCGTGGACGAACGGCAGACGCGAAACGATGGCGTTGCGAATGCCTCGCTGATCCGGCAACGCGAGCACGACATGCCGATAGTCCGCGCCGCCCGGCATGCGCTTCAGGATCTCTCGCAGCGCCTCCTGCGACGCGATCTCCTGGAGCGCGATCACATCCGCGTCCGCGCGAGCCAGCTGGGAGGCGATCTCGTCGAGCTTGGATTGTGGCGCGGACACCCGAAGTGCGTCCTCGAACAGATCCTTCACGTTGAACGTTGCGAGGGAAAACACGCTGGCCGATGCTATACTAGCTGTGATGGCCTTCACCGAAGACAACCTCCGGGAAATCGTCACCCTCACTGCAAAGACGCTGACCGCCCTCGGCCCCCTGATGGAGCCCGACGACCTGGTCGAGCCCACGGCAAAATACTTTCCGGATGCGTTCAAGCTCGACGCTGACCACATCGAGAAGCTCGTCCACCGGATGCGCGCTTACACGCCGCTGTCGGAAGACCTGCCGCTCGCGCTCGGATTTGCGGAGCCAGATGCGGAGGCGAAGGGTTCTGGCTGCGGCACGGGCGCATGCGCCCCTGGCCAAGCTGGCGAAGAGGACGTGGCGCGCGGCGGGTTCGTGGAGACGGCGGACGGCTACGGGCTCGTCCTTGACACCCGCGACGTGAACGAGCCCACGCTGCTCACCACCCAGATCGCGCGCGGCCTCTTCGGTATCGTGCTGACCGAGGCCGAGGTAGAGATCCCGCGACAGTCGCTCGGCTTCGCCGCCGAGATCGCAGCCGCCGCGATGGGGCTTGGCCTGATCACCGCGCTCGGCGCGTCCGTCTACAAGAAGGGCTGCGGCGGGATGCGCGTGCACCGCGGCACCGTCGCCAGCGTGGAGGAGACGTGCGGCGCCCTCGCGCTGTTCTGTCGCACGCGCAACATCTCTCCTGGTCGCGTTCGCTCTCACCTTCCCGTCACGCAGAAGGAGGCCTTCGACGAGGCCCTTCGCCTGGTCGACGGCAACACGCACCTGACGGATGCGCTGCGCGAGCATCCGGAGACGCTCGAGGACGGCGTGTTCAAGCTCCACGGACCGGCGGGTCTGCTCGGTCGCCTCTTCGGGCGCAAGAAGGCCGACAACACAGCGGAGGCGCCGCCGTCCACCCGAAAGCCGCGCACGCGCGAAGAAGAAGAGCGCCTCGCGGAGGCGAAGCGCCTGGTGCGCGAAGCCCTCGACGCCGAATAGCTCAGCGCCCGGTGCCGACGAAGTCGCCGAGCACGAGGCGTCCCGTGGGTGCGCCGCTGCTTGTGTCTCCGAAGGACGCGCATGCCGGGGGCCCCTCCGCAAGACAGCGCTTCACGGAGAAGCCGATGCGTTCGCCGGGCGCGCCGGTCAAGCCCAGCTCCGCGAGCGGCACCAGCACGCTCGAGGTGAGCGAGGAGTCCAGGTCGGCCGTGTCGTCAGGCGCGCTCACGAGGTCGGCGAACGGGCCGATCGATGGTCCTCGCACGCTGCCGTCGGCGCCCACCTCGACGATGGTGATCCGCCGCCCGTTGTCGAACGTGAGCGTGAAGAGCGAGCCGAGCGGCTCCGGCTCCGCCGAGACCAGGGCGACGTAGAGCGAGTCGTCGGAGTAGGAGAGCCGCGCCTCCACCACGGGCGACGAGAGGTGCCCATCCTTCCTGCGCAGGTACCCGGTGGAGACCACGGCTAACGAAGCCTCGCGCGGGAACCCGTCGCCGGTGATGCGTGGCACGACGAGCGTTTCGATCTCCTTCGCGCGCGCCATCGAATCACGGTGCGACCGGCCCTCTTGGGCGGCGAGCGACACGCCGATCGCGACGGCAGCGGCGGTCCAGAGAGGTGCTCCGCTGGTGGCCGCGCCATGACTCATCCGTGCGGATGATTGTGCGTGAATTGCAGAGTGCGGGGAAGCCCTTCACTCAGGAGCGGCGTCGAAAGACGCGTCGCTCTGATCTCCCCCGTCGCCGCCGTCGCGCGCCGCGTCCCCCACGTTGCCGCCATCCGGGCCCGTGCCACCGTCGGTGGGTGTCGTGCTCGCGTCGTCGGGTGCGCCGGTGTCCTGGTTCACCTGGGCGTCGCTCCGGAAGCGACCGGAGTCGCTGTCCGCGAAGTTGCACTCACCGGGCGGGCAGCCGTAGCAGGCCATCAGCGTCATCGTGAACGCAGAGCCGAGCAAGGTGGAGGCGACGACGCCGATCCTTCCGAGCCGGTCCGAAGACGCCCGCAGCTCCTTGCCGCAGTGCGGACAGGAGGAGGTTTTCAGAGGAGCGAAGCCTGAACACGCAGAGCAGCGAAGCATGCCTCGATGGTCAGCAATGTGCATACCAAACACAAGAATCTCGTACGCTCCGAACAGATCTGGCCTTTGCGCCCGCGCCCCTCTCCCCACACCATGACAGCCACGTCGCGCCGCAAGTTACCCACCGTTGACGCCAGCGGCCCCGCGTTCCATCCGCGCTACGTCGTGTGGGAGCTCACGCTCGCATGCGACCAACCCTGTACCCACTGCGGCTCGCGCGCGGGGACGGCGCGTCCGAACGAGCTCGGCACTGCGGAGGCGCTCCGCGTCGCGGGAGAGCTGGCGGACCTGGGCGCGAAGGAGGTGGTGCTCATCGGCGGCGAGGCGTACCTGCATCCTGGCTTCCTCGAGATCATCGCCAGGCTGCGCGAGCGCGGCGCCGGGCCCGTGATGACCACCGGAGGGCGCGGCGTGACGAAGGAGCTCGCGCAGGCGATGAAGGACGCGGGGCTCGAGCGTGCCTCCGTGAGCATCGACGGTCTCCAGACGACGCACGACACCATGCGCGCGGCCCGCGGGAGCTTCGCGTCTGCGACAGCGGCGCTGCGATACATGCATGATGCAGGCATTCGCATCCACGCAAATACGAACCTCAATCGCTGGAACCAGCACGACCTCGAGGGCCTGTACGAGCACCTTCGGGCGCAAAAGATCGAGAGCTGGCAGGTGCAGCTGACGAGCCCGCTCGGGCGCGCCGCGGACCGCCCCGACATGCTGCTACAGCCATACGATCTGGTCACGCTGGTGCCGCGCATTGCGACGCTGAAGAAGCGCGCCTACGCCGACGGCATCCTGCTCATGCCTGGAAACAACCTGGGCTATTTCGGACCGGAAGAGGGTTTCCTTCGCTCCACCACGCCCGACGGCGCGGACCATTTCGCAGGCTGCCAGGCGGGGCGCTTCGTGATGGGCATCGAGGCGGACGGCGCGGTGAAGGGTTGTCCCTCGCTGCAGACCTCACACTACGTCGGCGGCACGTTGCGAGAGAAGCCGCTCGCGGAGATCTGGGACGGGACGAAGGAGCTCGCGTTCACGCGGACGCGCGGCACGGAGCATCTGTGGGGATACTGCGCGACGTGCGTCTTCGCGGAGCCGTGCAAGGGCGGCTGTACCTTCACGGCGCACTCGTTCTTTGGCAAGCCGGGTAACAATCCGTACTGTCATTTCCGCGCGAGAGACTTCGAGAAGAGGGGCCTGCGTGAGCGGCTCGTGCTGCGCGAGAGCGCGGGGGGACTGCCGTTCGACAACGGGTTGTTCGACCTGATCGTGGAGCCAGCGGATTCGCCAGAACCAGCGACGCCGGAGAAGAGAACCGCGCTGTTGCAGATCCGACGGAAGGCCTGACTTCGACCTCAACACAGCCCGGAGAACGCTGCGGCCACGAGCGGGGTTGCGAAGAGGATGGCGATCGCGAGCGCGAATGCCCTCTCCGCCCCCTGCCGTTGCTCGTCGATCTTCGCGAGATCATCGCGGGTGCCCGGGAAGAGGCGCGTGATGGTCGCGGCACCGGCGTCCCGGAACGTGGACGTGCTGCCCGCTTCGAGGAGCACGAGCACGGGCCCTTCGTACTTCGCTGGGTTCGCGGGCGGCCTTGCGGGCGCGGTGCCGTCGTCGAAGTGGCAGAGGCCGTCCGGCTCGAGCCGCGCATCCTTCCAGCCCTCGTCCGGCGCACGACGACTGCGGGCGCGGCGGAGAAGAAGCACAGCGAGCAGCGCGCCCACGATCGGCGCGACAAGGATCGGGAGCGGCGGCGCGATCGTACGCGCCAGGTATTCGTGGTCGTAGATGCTCGCCAGATCGGGCTCGGTCACCCAGTCGTGCTGCCCATCATGCAGACGACGTGAGAAGAGCAGCTGCGCGACCGGGTCACGACGAAGCTCGAAGCCTTCCCCGCTGTCGTAGAGATGCCACTGCTTTCGCGGCATGCGGTCGTCGTCGTAGCGCTCAGGAAACTTCTCGCGGGAGATGCATACGGTGCAGAAGGTGGGGCTGCAGAACCGCACCACGTGGAACGGACCGACGTCAGGCGCTGGCACCGTGTACGGGTACGCCTCGTAGCTCTTCGGATTGTTTCGCGGCGCGGGCTCGGGCCCGGAGGGGAGCGCGATCGGCGGTATCGCGCCGACGACCTCGAGCGACGCCTCGTACTGCGCGGCCGTGGGCGCGATCATGGCGCGCTGCACCGCCATGGGCACGGGGAGCAGGCACAGAACGATCGCGATCGCGCGACCTGCCTTCCCCATCGCCTTCGCGGGCCACGCGTCCATCGCACGGGCCACGACGTGCGCGACGATCCCCGCGACCGGCCCCCCAATGACGAACCCCCAGCCGAGTACACGATCGATCGAGTCGAGTCCGACGTACCCGAAACGAAGCCACGGCCCGTGCGTGAACGAGCGCCAGAAGCCGTCGTACTCACCGAAGAACGTGACGGGCGACAACAGCGCGAGCGAAGTCCACAGCACACGCGGCGCATCGGAGCGGGCGCGCTCCTCCCCTGCCAGCCGCATCACCAGGCGCTCGAGCAACGGTCGCGCGAGCACCAGCAAGAACGGCGCGACCAGCGCGGGTGCGACTCTCCCACCTGACGGCCCCCACGCGAACGACGCGACGAAGATCGCGACGCAGGCGCACACCGCCGCGAGGAGCCCGATCAGGATGCTCCGCCCTGCCCCAACCCTCATGGCAGCAGCATACGCGGACGCTTGGTTTCAGGGAGAGCGCTCAGACCTGATGCCGGACGTACTCGAAGTCGACCGGGCGACCCTTGATGCCGTGCTTCGGTGCGGCGATCCAGTTGGCCATCTGCTTCGGATCGTAGACGGGCTTCTGCATCAGGCTCTGCACGTAGGCCTTGTCGTCGTCGCTGGGGAGCCAGCTGCCCTTCTGCTTCTCGAACGCTTCCTTCGTGATGATGTTGCCGCTCGGATCGCAGGCGACATCCGCGAAGAGACCGATCTGACGGTGAAAGCGGCGGCTCGGGAGCGTGAGCTTGAAGTCGATGCCGTGCTCCGCGATGGTGCGGTTCCACTTGTCCACGCCGCGCTGGCAGTCTTCCACGTATGCGTCGCGGAGGACCTCGTTCATGGCGTTGCGGAGGGGCACGTCCTCGTGCGTGAAGGCGCCGTTCTTCGGCACGTCCATGCCGTAGGACTTGTCGAGACAGACGTGGTCCTCGTAGCTGTCTTCCTTGGCCCGGCCCTTGATCCCGGTGGCGAAGAAGCTGGCGGCGTTGGAGGAGATCTCACCGCCGAAGAGGTCGAGCGAGAGCGTGTACCAGAGGTTCAGGTACTTCTGCATGGTGGGGAGATCGATGAGGCCCATCTTGCGGACGGCCTCTGGCGACTCCAGCTTGTGCGTCTTCATCTGCTCTGCGGTGCGCTCGCAGACGCGGAGCACGCCGGTCTCACCCACGAACAGGTGGTGCGCCTCTTCCGTGAGCATGAAGCGCGTGGTGCGAGACAGCGGATCGAACGCGCTCTCGGACAGGGCGAGCAGCTGGAACTTGCCGTCGCGATCCGTGAAGAACGTGAACATGAAGAACGAGAGCCAGTCCGTGCAGGGCTCGTTGAACGCGCCCAGCATGCGGGGCTTGTTCTCGTCGCCGCTGCGGCGGAGAAGCAGCTCCTCTGCGTCCTCGCGCCCGTCACGACCGAAGTGCGAGTGGAGCAGGTAGACCATGGCCCAGAGGTGCCGCCCCTCTTCCACGTTCACCTGGAACAAATTACGGAGATCATACATGCTTGGGCAGGTCTGCCCGAGAAGGCGCTGCTGCTCCACGCTCGCCGGCTCCGTGTCGCCTTGCGTGACGATGAGGCGCTTCAGCGTGTTGCGGTGCTCTCCCGGCACTTCCTTCCAGACGGGCTTGCCCAGCTCGTCGCCGAAGCCGACCGTGCGATCCTTCACCTCGTCCGCCAGGAAGATGCCCCATCGGTAGTCCGGCATCTTCACGTAGTCGAAGTTCGCCCAGCCTTCGGAGGTGACGCTGATGGCCGTGCGCAGGAACACGTCGTCCTGCTGGAAGCCTTCGGGCCCCATCTCCTTCCACCAGGTGATGAAGTTCGGCTGCCACGCCTCGAGCGCGCGCTGGAGCTTCTTGTCGGACGACAGGTTGACGTTGTTAGGGATGCGCTCTTCGGTGACGACTGACGACATCTGTTTTCTCTCTCTGTGGCGGTCAGGTGCGTTGCCAGTTGAATTCGGGTCGCTCCGGTTTTCCGTAGAGCGTCAGCGCGCCCTTCTCACCGGTGGCGTTGGGGCGGATGAAGATCCAGTTCTGCCATGCGGTGAGGCGCGCGAAGATCTTCGTCTCCATGGTCTCGGGGCCGCCAAAGCGCAGGTTCTGCTCCATGCCAGTGAGCGCGTCAGGCGACATGCTCGCGCGCTCCTCGAAGGCGATGCGGATCTCGTCGTCCCAGTCGATGTCGTCGGGCGCGTACGTGACCAGACCTGCCTCGAGCGCGGCCTTGGTGTCCAGCGGCGCGGGGCTCTCGACGAGCGTCTTGGCGTGCGACTGGTCCTTGAGGAACCGTGACTGCAAGCGCGAGAGACCGTTGCCCATGGGCAGCAGCCCTCCGTTCATGGCCGTGGTGCCGACATGGACGTCCTCACCGTCGTCCGTGTCCTTCATGTAGAGGCGGTCGGACGCCATGGCGAGCTCCAGCAGCGAGCCCACGAAGCACGAGCCCGGCTCCGCCAGCGCGAAGAAGCTCTTCGCCGTCATGTCCATGCGCTTCAGGACGCGCTTCATGAGGAGGATGACCTCGTTCACGAGCCCGTCGTCCTTGTTCGCGGCGAGCATCGCGTCAACGGCACGCACCTTCTCCGCGTCGCCCGTGGTGAGCACCTTCACGACGCCCACGGAGAGGCGGTTGAACCGGAGCTCGAGCAGCGCGTCGTCCAGCTCACGGAACGCACGGATGGGCCAGGCGTTGGCGCCCTGCTTCGCGAGCTCGTCCGGGGTCTTCGGCGTATCCCCGTCAGGTGCACGCACGGTGAGCGTGGCCACGCGCGAGCCCGATTCGATCGCCAGCGACACATACTTGTATTCTGCACCATTGTCGCCGCGGGTCGCCTCGAGCGGGGGCAGCACGATCTTCGGCATGGGCTTGCGCTTGGACTTCGCGACGAGCGCCTGCGTGCGCTTCGTCACCGCGTCCGCGAACTTCGCCTTGGGCGGCGCCTCGTCCACGAGGCCCCACGCAAGGGCGCGCTTGGCGCGAACGCCTTCGGCGATCGTGGAGAATGCGTCCGCAAGGTCGCGACGGATCATGCGCTTGTCCGTGAGCCGCGTCAGGCCGCCCGTGCCGGGGAGCACGGCCAGGAGCGGCGCCTCGGGGTAGCTGACTGCTGCGTTGCCATCCTCGGCCAGGATGATGTCGTCGCACGCAATCGCAAGCTCGTAGCCGCCGCCGGAGGCCGTGCCAGCGAGCGCCGCCAGCGAGTGGATGCCACTGTTCGCGCTCATGTCCTCCAGGTAGAGCCGTGTCTCGTTCGTGAACTTGCAGAAGTTCACCTTGAACGCGTGACTGGACATGCCGAGCATGTAGATGTTGGCGCCCGAGCAGAAGATCCGGTCCTTGCCGCTCGCGAACACGATCGTCTTCACCTGCGGGTGCTCGAACCGGATGCGCGTGAGCGCGTCCGCGAGCTCCATGTCGACGCCAAGGTCGTACGAGTTGAGCTTGAGGGGATACCCAGGCCGAAGCCCGCCGTCCTCTTTCACGTCCATGACGAGGCGACAGACGGCCCCCCCGTGTTCCTCCGGCAGCTCCATCCGCCAGTGCTTGTAGCGGTCCGGGTGGGTCTCGAAGCGAACGGGGTCGGGGCTGGCAGAGTCGGTGGCGGCCATGAAGAGGGGTCTAGCGCGGGCGCACAATGGGCGCA
>JBBRNJ010000088.1:0-33470 GCA_038230375.1 Polyangiales bacterium
CCTCTGCGAGTTGCCCGCGCGGGTACTTCGCTCAATGCTTGCCCAGCGCGTCCAGCGCCGCAGTCGTGTCGTTCTTGCCCAGCGCGGTGCGTGCGATCTCGATGAGCGCGCGTTCACCCGCGAGCTGCGCATCATGGCCGCCCTGCGGCACGTCGCTCGCGGCGGAAGTGGGCGGCGCGATGCTCTGCGCGGCGGTCGGTCGCGTATTGAGCTTCGGAGCCGAGGACGGCGCGACCGCTGCGCTCTCCTCCGGTGCAGGGATCCGGGCGCCGGCGGGTGGAGTCGGCTGGATGCGATCGATGTAGACGATCTTGGTGCGAGGCGGCTCTGGCTGCACCGCCGCGTGGTCCACGGCCGCTCCGAGCGCGCTCCCGAGCGCAAACGTCGCCGCGGCGAGCGCGATGGGCTTCGCGAGCAGCGCGCCGCCCACCGTGGCCTTCGTCGCGAGACCGGTGGTGGCTGCGCTGCCTGCGGCCTCACCGCCATGTGCGCTGCCATGACCACCGCCCTCGCCACCATCACCGCCCGCGCCGCCGCCACCGCCTCCCGGGCGGAGCGTGGCGATGCTCGCCTCGAGGCGCGAGAACAGGCGATCCTGCACGTTCGCGGCGGGCTGCGGGCGAGCCTTCTCTGCGTCGAGCAGGGACGCGAGATCATCGGGAAGCGGCGGCAGTTCGTGTTCGCTCATCGCGTGCCTCCCTTCCGTGCGGTGATGCGCTTCACTGCGTCCGCGAACTCCTCACGGGCCAGGCGCAGCCGCGAATAGGCCGTATTGAGCGGGATCGCGAGCGCCTCGGCGACCTCGGGGATCTTCGCGCCGTCGATCTCGTGCATGACGAACACCGCGCGGCGATCGAGATCGATCTTGAGCAGCGCCTCGGCGACGAGCGCACGACGCTGCTCGGCCTCGATCTGCTCGTCCGCTCTGGGCTTGTCGTCCGCGTGGTCCATGTCGTCTTCCGCGACCTCGCGGCGGTGCTGCGGCCGCGCGCGGTAGTCCGATGCTGTGCGATAGGCGAAGCCGAAGAGCCACGGTTTCATCGGGCGAGCGGGATCGTAGTCCGCGAAGCGTTTGTAGACCGAAAGAAAGACCTCGTGGGCGACGTCCTCGATGTCGGCCTCGCGCACGCCCAGGCGCCGAAGCGAGTTCCACACGTACCCACAGTGATCGCGATAGAGCTCGCGAAAGTTCGGCGCGCTCTCCTTGGATTGGGGGGCAGCGACGGGTTCCGTCATGGAAAATGGAACATCACGCCCGCGCCTGCTGTGACGGCGACCGGCGGAGTGGACCACACCTCGGAGCCGGAGAGCTCGAGCCGCGTGTGTGTCAACGGGACCAGCCCATCGACCCGGACGCGGAGCGCCATGCTCGAAATGAGCGGAAATTCCAGGCCCAAACGCGCGCCGGCGTTCGCGTAGAGAGAGCCGTCGGATCGCGGAGAGCTCACGCCTTCGCCCTGCCCAGAGAGCTGACCCACGCCCACGATCGCGCACCCCATCGCCACGCCGGCATGGAAACACGGAGCCAGCGAGATGACGAGCAACGAAGCGCTCACGTCCCCTTCGGCGCGCTGGCACTCGAAGCAAACGTACCGAGCACCTCCACATCAAGCGATGCAGGGCCGTACCCAACGCCAAGCGCGCCCGTCCCAAGAAACACCGGCCCAGGAACCAACGCCACACCACCCCCAACGTCAACGCCAGCGCGAAGCGAGAGCCGGTGCGATGCCGCCGGCGGCGCCACAGCGGGGCCCTCGGTTGGTGTCGAAGTCGAAGTCGAAGTCGGCGTCGAAGTCGAGGTCGAAGTCGGTGTCGAAGTCGAAGTCGAAGTCGGTGTCGAAGTCGAGGTCGGTGTCGGTGTCGGTGTCGGCCTCGTGATGCTGTGCGGATCGATCGCGATGCTGATCGCCAGCGTCATTGCTGACGCGAGCTCCGCGCAGTCGCCCTTGTCACTGGTGAGCGTTCGCGATCCCGTCACGACCAGCGCCTGATCGCGCATGTCGACCTGACCACGCAGGCCGGTTGGCGTGCGCGTGATCTGCGCGGTCACGATCTCCTTCGCCTCCGGATCGAACGGGTCGTAGCCCAGTCGCGCGGTGACCGCGTTCTTCATGGCCTCTTCGTCCGGACACGCCGTGAGATCACCACGCGTGTAGACGAGGCGCGCTGTTCTCTTCTCCGGCGGCTGGGCGTGGGCGCCCGTGCCCAGGAAGGCGAGCGCCGCCGCGAAAGGGAGCCACGTCGTGCGCATCGACCGCGGGTATGCCCTGGCCAGCGGAGACTGTCAACGCGTCCAGGCGGACACTAGCCGCAGACGAGCGGGCTCAGCGCCTCGGCCACGGCGCGCGCGCTCGGCCGGGAGCTCACGTCTCTCTGCAGGAGCGAATCGACGAACGCCTCGAGGGCGGGGGGAGCGTCGGGCCGCAGCGTGGTCATGCTCCGGGGCACGCCCTCGAGGACATGCTTGAAGAGCTCCGCGAGGTTCTCCCCGAAGAACGGGAGCTGACCAGTGGTCAGCTCGAAGAGCGTCACACCAAGCCCCCACACGTCGGCCGGTGGCCCAGTGTTGGGATCGTTTCGAAGCTGCTCTGGCGCCAGGTAGAGCGGTGACTCGTACGGCATGCGCTTGCTGCCCGCGCCGTCGCGCTCTGCTTGCAAGATGCCCATGCCGCGCACCCTGACCAGTGGGGCGCCGAACGGCGTGCGGCCCACCACCAGGTTCCTGGGACTCACCGCCAGGTGCAGCACGCCCCGCGCATGCATCGCGGCCAGCCCCAGCGCGGCCTGTGCGACCACGTCCACGGCGTCACGGGCCGTCAATGGAAGACCGTCCGTCACGATCTCATCGGCAGGTCGACCGACAACGTCTTCCCACACGATGAACGGCAAGCCGTGGTCGCTGCCAACATGGAGTGGACGCACGATGTGATTGCTCGCGACCTCCATCGATAGCTCCACGGAGCGCCGGAAGGCGGCGACGCCATCCGGGCCCGCGATGCTGTCGGAAGGGAACAGCTCGATGCACACGGTGTGTCCCGTATTGGCGTCGGTGGCGAGGTATCGCTCGCGTCGTCCTTCCGCGACAAGGTGGGTGATCGCATATCGCTCCGCGATCATCTGCCCGGATTGCCGCTGGCCCATGCCTCGAACGTAGCGTGGAAGTTTTCGTGACGGAACTCCCGGCTCGCCCCCAATCGTGGGTGTCATGCAGATCCGACGCCCCATCCCGCACGTATTCCTGGCCCTCTCTCTCGCACTGGTTGCGTGCGGTGGCACCTCTGGCGCAGCCATCCTCGGCGGCGAAGCGCTCCCCGACTCCGGTATGCCTGGCGCATCAGGTGGTGGCGGTGGTGGTGGGGGCGTGCCTCACGATGGCGGAACGAACAACGCGAACGACGCGAGCACGGGCAAACCCGATGCCGGGACGAGCAACGGCAACGACGCAGGCAACAGCGAGGGCACTGACGCGGGCAGCGGCTGCGTCGCGCCGTGTCCCGGCGTGATCCTCGCGACCGGTCAGCAAGATCCCGAGGACCTCGCTGTGGACGGGACCAACGTCTACTGGGCGAGCAAGACGTCGGGCACCGTCGGCTCGGTCCTCAAGGCCGGCGGCGGGATCGTGACCACGCTCGCGAGCGGACAGGACACGCCGCGCGGCATCGTGATCGACGACACATACGTGTACTATGCAAATTATTCCAACGTGGGCTCCGTGCGGCGCGTTCCGAAGGCCGGCGGCGCCGCGCCCACAGTGCTGGCTGCGAACCAGTACTACCCGTACCGCATGGCGGTGAACGCCACGACGCTGTTCTTCACGAACGACTCGACGGGCGGCAATGTGTCCGCCGTTCCCTTGAGCGGCGGGTCCGTGACGGTGATCGCGGCGTCGCAGAGCAGCCCGCGCGGAATAGCCATCGACGCGACGAATGTCTACTGGAGCACCTACCAGCAAGTGGAGAGCATGCTCACGGGAGGCGGTGGCCTGCTGAAGGTCTCGATGGCGGAGCAGTTCCCGTTCGCGCTCACCTCCGACGCGAGCACGCTGTACTGGTACGACGAGTACGCGGACCAGGTGCGCAGCGCGCCCAAGACGGGCGGCGCCGTGTCCACGCTCACCAGCATGCCCACGAGCCACGATCATGGCGGTCGCGCGATCGCGGTCGATGCGTCGTTCGTGTACTTCAACGATCGCGTCGGCAACACCGTGCAGAAGGTGTCGAAGGGTGGCGGCGGGCCCGTGGTGGTCGCCACGGCAAGCGGGCCCACGGGGATCGCGCTCGACCAGAGCTACGTGTACTTCACGGGTGACGGCACCATCCGCAGGGCACCCAAGTGAGAGGCGTCCGGCGTGCGCGAGCATGGTGCGCGTGCTAGGAGCAGGGCCGATGCGTGGTCGCCTGGTTTTTCCGCTGGTTTCGCTGTCGTTCGCTGCGGCGCTGGTCGCATGCTCGGCCACGCAGAATCTGGGCGGCGACAGCGCGAGCGACGGCGGCGGCGTGGGTGACGGTGGTGGCTCCTTGGCAGAGGGCGGCGCGAACGGCGACGGCGGCGGGCAGGGCGGGGGAGAGGGCGGCGGTGGCGGAATCGAAGGCGGCGCTGACGGGGGCGGGGCGACTCGCCCGGGGCCGAAGCTCGTCGCGGGCGGTCAGGGCTACACCTGCGCGATCACGAGCGCCGGCGCAGTGAAATGCTGGGGCACCGATTTCTACGGCGAGCTCGGCGATGGACAGACGCTCAACAATCCAGTCGCCACGCCCACCGCGGCGAAGGTGCTCACGTCGGGCGTCGTTGCGTTGAGCGGTCGCTTCCGCGACACGTGCGCGCTGACGTCGGGCGGCGCCGTCTACTGCTGGGGACAGAGCTCCGAGGGCGCGACGGGTACTGGAAGCGACACCTCCACGCCGTCGCTCGTCACCGGCCTTGGCTCCGGTGTCGTGGAGATCGCCGCGGGACAGGACCACACGTGCGCGCGCATGCAGGGCGGCTCGGTGAAGTGCTGGGGCGGCAACTTGAATCATGAGCTGGGCAACGACAACATCGCCGCGCAGACCACGGTTCCCACGGACACACAGGTGACATCAGGCGCGCTTGCACTCGTCGCTGGCGCGGAGCACACCTGCGTGCTGCTCGCGGGCGGGGTCTCGTGCTGGGGTCACGACAACATGGACCAGCTGGGCTCTGCTGCAACGGCGAACACCGCAACGCCCGTGGCGATCCCGGGCACGGCGGGCGCTGTGGACATCAGCGCCTCCGACTTCACGACGTGCGTGCTCGACGCGACGGGCGCGGTGAAATGCTGGGGCGCGCCGCTGGGCCCGTTCACCGCCACCACATGGACGCCGATGAACCTCGCGTCGCTCATGCCCGGCGGCTACACGCACATGTGCGGCATCACGAAGGCGGGCGCGCTTCTCTGCTGGGGCTCCAACCAAGATGGTGAGTTCGGCGATGGCACCCACAGCGGCACGGGCCCCATCGGGCCCACAGGCTATTCGTTCGTCTCAGCGGTCGCGGGGCAGGAGCACACGTGCGGCCTCACCACGACCGGCAGCATGATCTGCTTCGGCCTGAACGACATGTACCAGCTAGGAAGCATGCGCGGCACGCCCGCGTCATACACCCCAGCAGCCGTCGTAGGGTTCTAGACTATTCGACAATGACCTTGTCTCCGGCTCCTCGGCCGAAGACTTCGGGGCTGTACATCTCTTCCGCCTTGGGGGGCGGGACGATGAAGGTGCCCGGGGTGGTAGCGCGTGCAGTGTACACGTATTCGTGGACGCCTTCCCACACGAGCGACGAGAACGCCTCCACGCGCTCGTCGCGCATGTTCTGGTGCTCGTACCAGGTGGAGTGCCAGTACCAGTAGGGGTCTGCGTTCTTCTGCGCGTTCGGATCCTGGGGAATGGTCCCCGTCACCGCGAGCGCCGGGTTCATGGGCTCGATGCCTGCCGGGATCGGGTCCACCAGCGCGACGTGATAGCGACGAGCGGGCGCGACCATCGTCACGCGCGCGCGCACCTTCTTGCCGGCCTTGAAGTGCCACACGCCGTCGGCGTCTTTCTTCACGTCGCCGTCGTCCTCCACGTACTCGTACGTGCGGTTGACGGTGAAGCCCTGGTCCATGGGCGGCGGCCGTAGATCGTCCGGCGCGTATTGCATGCCGAGCCGGAAATACAGGCGTCCCGCGCCTTCCTTGGAGACGGTGAGGTTGCCCTCTTTCAGGTCTGCGAGGAACTGCATCGGCACGTCGATCTGGCTGTAGTCCGTGGAGCGACCCTTGAAGGTGTGGTCGCCCGCGTACTTCTCCCCGAGCCACACGCGCGCGACGAAGTCAGGCGTGACCGATTCGTACTTGTTGAAGTACTTGTCGAGCGCAAGGAGGACGAACGCGTTCTCCTGTGTGCTGCCCCAGCGCCCAGCCTTGCGGTGGTTCAAGAGGCCCTTCACGAGCTTCGGGATCAGATCGCTCTCGGGCTGGTCTACGATCATCGCCTCGAGCAGGACGCCGTCCGCGCGTCGGTCGGAGTGGAGCAGGAGATATGCGCCGTCACCGTACGACGTGACGAAGTGCGCAGCCCCAGCGGTCTCGGTCACGCGGTTCGCGACCGCCATGCGGATCTTGGCGTTGTCCTGCACGCTGTTCTTGTCCTCGCTGATCGTCGGCCAGATCCAGCCGAGGGCCTCGAGGTTCATCTTGTCGGCGCCGCCGTACTCCGCGATGAGGCGCTTCGCACGTGCGGGGTCCGCGTCCTTCCAGAGCCGGCGCACGTAGAGCGCGTACGCGATGATCGCGCGTCGCGCCTCGATGCTGTACCAGCCCGGGATGTGGTTCTCCACGCTGCGCAGGTAGCTGAGCGAGCGCTGCTTCACGGTCTCGTCGACCTTGTAGCCCTTGGCCGCGGAGCGAGCGAGCGCGTGCGAGACGTGGATGGATAGGTACGGCCACTCCTCGCCCCACCAGAAGGCCCATCCGCCGTCCCACTTCTGGCGGGTCTTCAGCTTGTCCATGTCGGTGAGCATGCTGGCTTCCATGGCGGCGGGAGAGGGCATCTCCTTCGACTTGAAGGCCGTGAGCACGTCCCGCAGCGACGCGATGGCAAGCATGCGCGAGCTGATCTGCTCGTTGCATTCGAACGGGTAGTGCACAAGGTAGAGCACCGCGTCCGTCAGGCCCTGCATGGCCGTGGACGACGTCGTGATCTCCAGCCCGCCGAACTGCGTCACCACGTGCGACGGCATCTTCACCGGCTGCGCGATGGCACCGTTGTCGATCACACCGTAGGTCGCGAAGGCCTCGGTCGTGGCTGGAGTCCACACTGGGAGCTCGATGTTGCTGGCGTCCGCGAAATTCCCGGCCCCGGCGCCGATCTGGAAGCGCGCCTTGCCTGGCTTGTCCGCAGACGCGAGGAAGCGAACCTCCACGCGATCGTTCGCGGCAATGTCCACGCGCTTGCCCGGCGTATCCGTGATCATTGCGTTGAGCGAGCGCGCTGCCACCGCCACGCTCATCGGCTTGTCAGTCTGATTCTGCAAAACCACCGGCAGCTCGAACCTGTCACCAAAGTTCAGGAACCGCGGCGCCGACGGACGCACCATGAGCGGCAGTCGCGCCGTGATGGTGGACTCCTGCGAGCCGAACTCACGTTCGTGGGCAACCGCGATCGCCATGACGCGATAGCGTGTCAGGTTGTCCGGCAGCTTCACCGGCACCTCCACGTGACCGCGCGCGTCCGTCATCTTCGACGGCTCGAACACCGCGAGCGCAGAGAAGTCGGTGCGCACCGCGATCGCCGTGTTTGCCATCGGCTCGGTCGGGGGCCGGCCGCTCGGGCTGTTACTGTCGTCGTCCTTACCGCCGCTCGGCTTGAACGCGCGCTTCGCCATCGCGGTGGTGGTGGCAGCCGGAGGAGCCTGTGCAGGCTGCGCCATCGGAGTTGCGGACGCACCGCTGAGCCGTCCATGGCCGTTGCCGAAGCCACCGCTGATGTCGCCACGACCGCCGCCACCCTGGCCCATGCCGCTGAGCCCAAGGCCGCCCATGCCGGGGGCGTTCTCCTTCTGATTCATGGCGCCCTTGCGCTCCTGGGCCTGGTTCATTCCCTGCTGCATCTTGGTGGCGCTGGGCTTTGCCAGGATCACGTACTGGCGTGAGCCCCCCTCAGCAACACCTGAGGAGCGACTTGGATAGAACGCCGACACTGGGTTCGGGAGCGTGTAGCCGGAGAGCGCGAGGATCGCCTCGTCCACGACGACGATCGCGACCTCTGCGCCGGGCACCGCCGCGCCCTTTGCATCCTTCACGTCGATGTCGACGGTGGTGCGGCCCGCGGGCTCCACCGCCTTGTCACGCGGCGTGACGGAGATCTTGAGCGTGCGCGTGCCGGGCGGGATCGAGAGCGAGGTGTTCCCGCGAGCAAACGCGGGGCGCTTTGGCAGGCTCGGGTTCGGAGTGCCGGAGTCGTCCTCGCGAACGGCGGCGCCAGTGAGCAGCACGTGCGCGTGGATGTTCGGAATCTGTCCGTCCTCGATCTTCACCTTCAGCGTCTGCATGCGCGACGTCATGGTGAAGCGCTCCGTGGAGACGATCCCCTGGCGCGCGAGCACCAGGACGCCCTCGGCCGGCGTGAACGGTGCGATCACGAGCAGCTCCGCGGTGTCACCCGGCGCGTACTCCTTCTTGTCCGTGACCAGCTCCACTGCGTCCTGCTTCAGATCGCGGCTCGGCGGGGTGTCCCGGTCCATGACCCACACGGACGCAGACGTCTGGCTCTTGCGGCCGAACTCGTCGCTGACAACGGCGACCACGCGATAGCGACCGCCCTTCTTCGTGGGCAGCGAGCACATCACCGGCGCGTCGCCCGAAGTGATGGAGCACGTCTGCTCGTCGACCTCTTTTTCCTGGTAGCCCGTGGATGTCTGCTCCCAGTCGATGCGTGCGGCCTTCACCGCGACCGTCTTCTTGCCGACGGTGCCGCCGTCAAGATCCGTGACGAGCGTGTTCGCGCGGATCGCTTCGCCGGCGTTGATGAACGACTTCTCGAACTTGAGGCCGACGTACACGTTGGCCGGGTGAACGAGCATCGTCGTGTTCGCGGCCCACGCCTGGCGGTTCACGTCCATCACGCTGGCGCTGAGCGACAGCGACATTGGATACGCGGGCTCGAGCGCGTCGAAATCCACGCGCATGTGGTGAGAGCCGAGCGGGTTCGTACGGCCCGTCCACGTCTCGTTCGTCTTCTCCGGTTTTGCACCCGGCTTGCGCGGACGGTAGTAGCCGCTGCCCCAGTCGTTCTTTCCGAAGACGAACTCCGGACGGTTCGGCGGGTGGAAGGAGCCGTCGCTGCGCGAGACGCTCCACGTGACCTATGCGTTCGGAAGCCCGCCGCCCGCGTAGTACTTGGCGTCCACGGTGGCGGTCGCGTGCTCGCCCACGAAGTTCGGGCCGGACGAGGAGCTTGCGGTGACCTCGAACTCGGGCCGACGGAACTCCTGGATCTGGAACGTGTGCGTGCCGCTGCCCTCACCGAGCATGCTGAGCGTCACGTTTGCCTGGCCCAGGTTCGCGTTGTTCGGCGTCTTCACGATGAAGTCGAAGCCACCGAGCGGCGTCACCGGGCCCTCGCCCTTGGAGAGCTCCGCGCCGCGCGGATCGTGCGCGACCCAGTGCATCGTGTTCTTCGCGGGGTCGGTCGGGAGAGTGACATCGCCACCCTTCTCGTAGCCCACGTGACGGACCCAGCCCTTCACATGGACGTCCTCGCCCGGCTTGTACATCTTGCGATCGTCGAACGTGAAGTAGTGCGTGGGAGACGGCTGGTAGTGGTACCCGCGCAGCCCATTCGGCATGAACGTGGAGTCCGTTCCCTTGCGAGCGATGATCATGTCGCCGCCGACACCGGTGAACTTCGCAAGCCCGTCCGGGCCTGTTTTTCCCGTACCGTTGCCGGTCTTCACGTCCACGTCGCCGATGGGCGAGCCGCTGTCGAGCGCGGTGACCCAGGCCTGTAGATCGTTCGAGTCCGCGACGCCCTCGAGCCCGAGGTGCGTGACCTGAATCCACTGACGAACCCACTCCTTCATCCAGCGCTCCGGAGCGGGGCGCGTGGTCTCGACGATCGCGAGCACCTGACCGAAGCCGCCGTTCAGCGCGGCTGTCATGTCCACGGGGGTCTCGGTGAGCTCGTCGGGCTTCTTCTCCGGGTGGATGATCTTGTCGGTGATGAGCTTGCCGGGCGGCGTGGTGAGCTTGCCGTCGTAGTCGTAGTCCTGACGCCACTTGTTGTACGCGGGCCAGTCCTCAGGCTTCACGGCGTAAAGGCGCACGCGCAGGTTCGGATCGTTCACGGTGAAGACGGGGAACTTGGGCCCAGCCGACGCCGGATCCAGGACCACCATCTGCTGCTCCTCCGAGAAGAGGACGCTCTCTGCGGGGCCGACGTCGAAGGTGTACGCGTCGTCCTGACCGAGCGTCTGCTCGAAGACATCCGACACGTCCTTGGAGATGGTGACGGCGTACTTGGTCTTGCCCTTCTTGCGGCCGCTGATGGTGAGCCAGTTGCCAGAGACCGTGGACTTCATGTCCGGGATCTCGGGAGAGACGCGGACCATGGCCTTGTCGAACTTGGCGAGCTCGAGTGAGTTCGTGAACTCGATCGAGAACGAGCTGAACGGATTGCACGAGTAGCACTCGTGGCGCGTGACGCGCAGCGGCCCGTAGGTGCGGAAATTGAACGACTGATCGGCGGTGGTGGTCTTCGGGCCTTCGGCCGACGGCGTGCCCTTCGGGAACGTGATGTCAAGACCGGCCGCCGTCGAGAGCTTCTCCACCGGCTTCACGATGATCATGCGGCCCTTCGCCGCGTTGGCCTCGTACTGCCCGCCAGCCGAACGCTTGTAGTCGCCCACGCCCAGCGAGAGGGGACCGTCGTCTTCCTTGCGCTCCAGGAGGCGTGTGACGTTGTCGTCGTCTGCGATCTCTTCCTTCGTGGCGAACCGCACCTTGATGGCATTGCCGTTCTGCTTCACCACCATGGAGGCGAGCAGCGCTTCGGGGTTCACCGCCTGGTCGAAGCGCGCGTAGATGATCGGGTCCAGCTTGACGGAGTTGCCGTAGGGACCGTGCTCCGTGAGCTTCACAGGGGGCGTTGCGAACGTCCAGTGCTCGGCCGCTGCGAGCGTCGCGCCCGTCACGCCCTTCGTGCCGACGTCCACGTCGACTGTGTAGTCGGTGGACATGGGGAAGCGCTTCGTGGGCTGGAACATCACGGTCTGCGTGCCGAGCCAGCGCCAGTTGCCAGGCGGCTGCGGGGTGAGCCGTACCGGGATCGGGAGCTTCGAGAGATCATCGTGCGACGTGATGGGCACCATCGGCGCGTTGAATGTGGCCGTGAGGTACGGCGCGAGCGACACGGCACCCTCCGGCTCGTGGCGAAGCAGCTTGAGCGGGCCAGCCGCGACGGTCGGCGGTGCGCCGGAGGCCACGGGCGGCGGAAACGCCTCCTTGATGGTGTCGCCCGGACGCGGCGCGGGGATCGACTTGTCGCGCAGCGCGAACGATTTTGCGTCGTCGGCTTCGCCCTGGAGCTTCGGCAGTCGATCGAAGAGATGCTTCGTGTCATCTGCGGAGAGCGGCGTGGTCTTGGCCGGCTTCGTCGGCTCGTCTGAGCCGTTGTCGTCGCCTTCGCTCAGTCGAAAGCCAAGGCCGCTCTTCGACATTCGGACGACGACGGGCTCCTTCGTCTTGGCAGCGACCCCTACCGGCGTCTGCGGCGTTTCGCCTCCGGGTTTGGCGCCGGGACAGCCGATGGCGAGGCCACCAGCGAGCATGACGAGGACGATGCCAGATCGCTTCATGATGATCCTTGGTACACGAAAAACCGGATGGCCCGTTCGATACTGCACGGGCGCCAGGGGTCGACCGCCGTGAGACGTACGAAGTTCCCGAAAGACCTACGAGTCGGCCACGCGAGGACGACAATGTGCGCGTTTTCGGGAAGATCCTGCGCATCCGAGCGCTACATGCAGATCGAGACGCCCTGATACGGCGTGCAGTCGCCGACCTTGCACGGGGTCTCCGGCGAGCAGGCCTGGAAGCAGTGCTCGAGCGCGCCCGCGTGCCTCCAGCCGGGCAGACACGAGGGCGCGGTGAACGGATCACCCGCCTCGCAGCGCAGGCGCTTTTCGCAGTCCGAGGCATAGGTCCGCGCGCAGTCGGCATCGGGCGCGCCGGGAAAGGTCTCGCAGGCACTGCTCTTGGTGACGGCCGCGCGGCAGGCGCAGGTATCCGCTACTCCGTCGGTGAGGACGGGAGCGTGGCGCGGTATCCGCTTGCTGAAGGTCGTCCAGTCATCCTCGTAGCTGTGCTCCATCTGGGCGTCGGAGCGCTTCCACCCGAGCGTGACCAGGCCGTCCTTGCGACGGATCGTGATGTCGCCGTAGCCGCTATCGAAGGTCACGGTGATGATCGCGCTGTCGCCGTCGACGACGGGAACGGTGGCGGACAGGAACCCGGGCCCGCTCATCGTCATGGCGTCGCGTCCGGAGCGCTTCGCGGAGATCGCGGCGGGCTTCGGCGCCCGGAGCTCCAGGTAGTACGGATCGACCGCCTGCTTGTCGGTGACGCACACCATGCGCACCCATTCGCGCAGGGTCGTGACGCGACAGTCGAGCGGGCACTCGTAGAGCAGGCGATCTTCGAGCACTGGGCGATCGATCACGACGTGCAGGCCTGTCTTCCACTCCTCCTCGCTGGGTGGTCGGGTCCGTCCCGCGGGCAGGGAAAGAGGCAGATCAGGGACGAGCGCTGGCTCGTGCAGCGCCGTCGCGATCGCGGAGCCGAGCGCGCGGTGGCCCTTCGGCGTCATGTGCAGGTCGCCGATGAGGAACGCGCCGGGCTCCGCAGCAAGAAGCGCCTCGCGCGGGTCGAGCGCAGAGATGCCACGCATGCGAGACAGCGCGACGATGTCGTCCGCGAGCACGCGCGTGGAGGCGACGTCGATGGGCGCGGTGGCGAGTCCATACTTCTTCCACTCGTCCGCGCTCACCTGCACGTCGAGCGGGAGCGCGACCACCAGCAGACGAGCGCCGTGCGCGTCCGCGAGCTCCTTCATCTTGATGATGTGCGTTGCCATCGGTGACGACTCGCGGACGGCCTGCAGCGGCGCGGCGAGCAGCGCCTCCAGCTTTCGCTGCTGCTCCGTGCGCTCCTGGAACGAGGCCACCAGCGCCTGATCACCCTGCGTTCGCGCCCGCTCACGCGCCACCTCCTTCTGGATGCGCTCCTCCACCTCGTGTCTGACCTCCGCGCCTGCGATGAGCTGATTGGCCGTCACCTCCACCGCTCGCGACTCCTCTGCAGAGACGAACACCTTGGTGGACGTGACGATGTCCTCGGGCGCTCCATGGCCGCGCAGGTAAGCCTGGCCGCGCATGTCGTAGACGACGCCAGGGTGCCTCTCTGCCAGGGCCTTCTCCATGTCGAGCTGCGCCGCGCGCGCCGCGTCCTCGACCTTCTTGCGGTCTGCGGCGAAGACTGCGGCTCCGTCGCTCTTCTGATCCTCGTGCGCCAGCGAGGCGAGATCCTTCCACGACCCCTCGGAGGCGAAGCCAGAGCCGCTCTTGGGCGCAATGCCAACGCCACGCAGCGCATAGAACAGGTGTGAGTCACGATAGAGCCACTCGCGGCCGGGGAAGCTCGTCACGTGCTCCGGCGCGGTCTCCTTGCGCACCGCCCAGCCATCCCACACCACGTGACGGGTGACGTTCGGGCGCGACGCCTCGAAGAGATCGTTCGCCATGTTGATGATGTAGACGACAGTGACCGGCTCCTTGGCTACGTCCTTCTTCGTGGGATGGCGCTTGTCGAGCAGCGACTTCGCGACCGCGTAGTACTCGTCGGGCCCGTACGTGGGCACGCCCGCGTTGATGACCGTGCGCCCTGCGAGGCTCGTGGACAGGACCGCCGAGAACGTCTCGTCCTCCTGTACGCCCAGACCGAACACCTGCGAGTCGCCGACCACGATGATCTCGTCGTCCGTGACAGGTGGCAGGCCTGCGCCACGAAATCCCTCGGGCCCGATGCGCACGTGCGTGAGCGGGTTCCCATTGAAGGCGATCTCCTCTGTCGCGTTCGGTCGGAGGCGCGTGCCAAGGGCGGGATCGGACTCGTAGACATTGAGATGCGGAAACGCCGCGTGATCACGCGCGCGGAAGATGCCCTCGGAGATAGCGAGGCCAACGCCCAGCCCGAGGAGAGCCAGCCCGATTCGCCTTCGACGGTTCATCCCACCCAGGATACGCGCCGCCACGGGATCTTCTTCCGCGCGTTGCCGCTCATGCGGATTCGAAGAGCGTTCGAATGCGGCGCGATAGCACCATCAGCGCAATCCCCGCTGCCACGAGGAGCACGGCGCCGCCGACAGTGGTCACCATGGCGACACTCCGCTCAGCGGATAGCGGGCCGCCGAGCAGGCCGCCCAGCATCTGGATCAACAGGAAGCCAGAGACCATCACCGTCGCAGCCTTCCCGCGCACGGCAAGCGCGGCGAACACCACGCCGACCGCGTACAGGGGCTCCGAGAAGCCGGCCCCACACATGCCAAGGAGGCGTACGGCGAACGCGGGCACGAGGAGCAACAGCGCGCTCAAGGCGAACGCGACGTATCCGGCGCCCACGAACAGCGCGAGCGACACCGGCGAGCGCTTCTGCGTGAGGACGAGCAGCAAGACGAAGAGCGCAAAGGCGGTGAACGCGGTCGACACGCCTTCGGCGCCCTGGAGCAGACCGTACTGCCGATAGTCCGCGTCCTCGGGCGGACGCTCCGCCGTGCTGCCGACCAGATACGCGAGCGCGCTCGGGACAGCGAGTGCGAGCGCGGCGACGATCGCGATCGGGTCCACGCCGATGTTGGCGCTTCCTTTTGCGCCTGGCTCGGTCCGGTAGGCCGTCGGCTGCGCGGGCGTGTTGGATGGTGCCACGCGCTCGCGATCCACGAGGAGGCTCGCGCCAAAGAGGACCGCGACGAGCACGTTGACCGCAACGCAGAAGAGCGCTGGCGTCCGATACCCAAGACGCTGCATCAACGCACCGAAGATCGCGGGGGCGAGCAGCGCTGACACGTTGACCATGCCGAGAAGCAGGGTCGCGAAGCACGCAAGCGACAGGAATCTTCGGCCAGAGGGCGCGACCAGCTCCGTCTCACCCTCGAACGTGAGGACGCGCGCCGCGTACGCGAGCGTGCACGGGCGCACGAGCCCCGTTCCGAACGAGCCCACGAGCAGACCGAGGAGTGCTGTGCCTTCGCGGCTCGACAGCGCGAAGATCAAGAGGCCCAGCGCCGTCCCCATGGCACCAATGGCCGCGATGATGCGTGGCGGTAACACGAACGCCAGTGCGCCCGCGCAGAGCGTCGCGAAGAGCGACACGAGCGTGAGCTGGCCGAAGATGGCCCCCATCTTCGCGACGCTGAGCTGCAGCTCGCTGGTCAGCGCGAGCGCGAGAAATGTGCGATGGCCGTAGTAGGCGAAGCGCTCCGCCGAGATGGCGACGATGAGTATCGCGAGCGAGCCAAGGATGCGGGTGGGCATAGGGCTCAGAGGATCCCGAGACGACGGCGCAGCTTGCGCGCAGACTGGCGGGAGATGTCGACCTTGGCGCCCGAGTCCATGTGCGCGATGTACCCGCCGGAGTGCACTGGCTCCAGGCGCGACACGCGATCCAGGTTCACGAGAGCACGGCGGTGCACGCGCTCGAACAGGCCCTCTGGCAGCTTCGCCTCCAGGTCCTGCAGCGACGCGTCCGTGAGGACCTTCTTGTCGTGCGTGTGCACCGTGACCAGCGCGCCATCGAAGTCTGCGTGCGTGACGTCACCTGGCGAGAGCAGCACCACGCCGCCCTGCGTGGACAACGCGAGCTTCTGCGTGGTGGTAGGCGCATCCTTCGAAGGGCGCGG
The DNA here is from genome assembly GCA_038230375.1 of Polyangiales bacterium. Lineage (GTDB taxonomy): Bacteria > Myxococcota_A > Polyangia > Polyangiales > Polyangiaceae > JANXLV01. The sequence continues at coordinate 15,951 of JBBRNJ010000088.1, forward strand.
GGGGCCATCCAGGAATCCGCGCGCTCGCTCGACCGCCTTGGTGAGGCGCGCGGCGTCCACCGGCTTCAGGATGTAGTCCACCGCGCCCACGTCGAACGCGGCCAGCGCGTGCTCGGGATGCGCCGTGAGAAACACCAGATACGGCTTGTCCTCTGGGAGCGACTGAGCGAGCTCCATGCCCGTCATGCCCGGCATCTGGATGTCGAAGAAGCACATGTCGATCTCGTCCTCGGCGATACGCTCACGTGCCTCTTCCGGTCGCTCGCACTCGATGATGCGTTCGATCGCGGGCAGATCACCGAGCAGCCGGATGAGGCGCTTGCGGGCGATTGATTCGTCGTCGAGCACGAGCACGCGTAGCGGCAGCACGGCCATGGCAACAATCTAGGTGGTGGTCTGCGTTCGTGGAAGCGTGATGCGCGCGAGCGTGCGCGGGGCCGGCTCTCCCGGGCCGCCCTCGATGCCCTCGATGGTCACCTTCGCGCGCGAGCCGTAGGAGAGGCGCAGCCGCTTCTCGACGATCTCGACGCCCGTTCCACCAGCCCGCCGCCCCTTGTACTGGCCGGGGTTCTCGACCTCGATCACGATGTGCTCCCCGTCCTCCTTCACACGCAGGATGACGTCGCCGCGATTGCCAGCCGCGGGCCCGTGCTTCATCGCGTTCTCGGAGAGCGGTAGGAGCAGCATGGGAGGCACCGAGATGTCGGGGAGCCTCGCAAATTCCTTCTTGTACAGAAAGCGCTTCGGATCGCGGATGCGGTGCAGGTCGAAGAGCGAGAGCGACAGGCCCACCTCCTTGTCCAGGGGCCACGACGTCTCCTTGATCCCGGTCATCACGGTGCGCAGCATGGAGGACAGCTCCAGGATCGCGCGCTCCGCCACCTCGCCGTCCTCGCGACACCACTCCGCGATTGCGTTGAGCGTGTTGAAGAGGAAGTGCGGGTCAAAGTGGTTCTTCAGCGCGATGAGCTGCGCATGCTCTGCTTCCTTCTGCATCAGGTCGGCGCGCTCGCGTGCGCGGCCCAGGTTCGCCTCCAGGTCCACGTCGCGCGCCAGCCCCCAACCACCGACCCAGAAGAGCGCGGTCGAGACCGCGAGGCTCGGCTTGGTGGTCAGAAAGGTGTATCCTACACCGAACATCGCCGGCACCAGGCGCCCGATGCTCACGACGAGCAGCGCGCCGGTGACGCTGTAGATGAGGAGCCCCAGGCCCAGGCTCGCGCGCTTGCCCTCGATGGGGAACAGCACGCGCCAGAGCGCGGGCGCGATCAGGATGAAGCTCCCGGCGAGCGCGGCACCGATGGGAAGCGCGAGGTACTCCCGGCTGTAGCGCTCCTGCGCGACGAGCAGCGGCACCACGACGACCGCGATCGGTATCAGCCGCCTGGGCGCGCACAGCGCGAGCAGCGTGAACCGAAAGGACTCTATGATGGCGCCCACGATGAGAGCATAGACGAGTCCCGCGCAGCCGGCCGTCACCGCACCGGTGAGGTGCCCAAAAGGCATGCCGAGTGGTCGCCGCGCATCCCCGAGCCGCGTGCGTCACGCACGGGCTGCCAGATGCTAGAACGGCGAGTCGCGAACGATGCCGCCCTTTGGCTTCTGCGGAGTCGTCGGCGGACGCGCGCCTGTCGGTGGGCGTGGCGGCGTCGGTCGTGCGGGCGTCGTCACCGGAGCGCGCGCAGCGGCGACGGGCTTTGGCGGGCTCGCCGGGGTGGGGCTCGGCGGAGTGGGGCTCGCCGGGGTCGCGGCAACATCGTCGTCGGGTGGCGGCGGCGGGGGGATGTCGGCCTTCGCCCTGGGCTTCGCGGCGGTGTCGATGTTCGCGGCCGCTGGCTCCAGGTGTGCGGGCTCGCTGGTCGCGTGGGTCACGGGCATGGGCGTCGCTGGTAGCGTGGGCGTCGGGGAGCTGCCGATTGCCGCCTTGATGATCACACCAAGGCCAATGAGCAACACCAGCCCACCCATCGCTCCGAACACGATTCGAATGCGGTGCTTGTTGGCGGGTTGGACGAGCTCCTCTCTCTCAGGGAGGTCGATCTCGAACGGAATGGCGCGCGCAGGCGTGGGCTGCGGCGCGCCGATGTGACGCTGCGTGCGTTCTTCGAAGACGACATCACCCGTCGGGAAGCCGGTCGGCACCGTGATCGCACGAGGGCGCATCGGCGACAGAGCCATCTCTGCGTGATCATCACTGTGAAGCAACGCGCGCGCGTCGACGACGCGTAGGGTGTCATGCGAGACGCCAGGCTCGGCGGGCGCGGGCGGTCCAGCGGCGGCGAGTGCTTCCGGGGTCGGCACGGCGCGATCGACCTCGGTGCGCTCCTCCGGCTCCTCGGGCGGCGCACCACGCATGGTGAGATCCTCGTGGACGTGAAGGTCGGTGATCTTCCGCTCTCCGCTCTCCTCGAAGCCGGGCGTCATCACCGGCTTCATCGTGGCTTCCTGGTCGGTCCGGGGTTGGGCCGTCACACGCTCGATGGGCCGCGGTGCCACCGCGCTGACCGTGTCAGCCCTGTCGGTCTCGACGGTCTCGACGGTCTCCCAGGCAGGGCGGATCTGCGCGGCCAGCGCGTCGACGCTGGTGATGTCCGGAGAGGATAGCGGAGCAGAGGGGGCTTCCTTCTTGCTGGTCATGGCGCGCGTCCATTTCAACCGTAGCACGAGGCATGCGCCCGGCGCGTTCTGGGCGTACGCTGGATGTATGCGCCGGCACCGCGAAGGTCTATCCGCACACGGCTCCGCCTTCGGCGTGGCTCTTCCGCTGGTACTGGTCACCGGCGTGGCGTGCGTCGTTGCCGTTGCGTGTGGGAGCGGGAATGCAACCGACGGGAGCGCCGAGGCCGGCTCGGGGCCGGACGACGATGCGGCGGCTTTGCCGGGGGACGGAAGCAACTCGCAAGACGACGCAGGCATCTTTGCGGACGCCGCTCGGGACGCCGCGGCCACGTGCGCCGCGGTCACCGACGTGTCGGACACCACCCTCCTCACGGCCGGTGCGGCGGGCGAGTACGTCCTCTCGATACCGGCCAGGTCCACGTCCAAGACCTCCTGGGGAACCGCCCAGAACGAGGCCCTCATCCTTGACGTGCGGCGCAACGGGACCTTCCTCGCGCATGTCGTCCTGCACCAGGGCCGGGCGCAGTTCGATTACACGATGCACACCGGCGCGCTTGCCAAGGGCGACGTGTTGACGGCAAGGGTCTCCACGCTCTCGGCCATGAACGCAGCCCGCAGCGCGACCATCTGCGGCCCTTCGCTGGTGACGGCTGCGTCGTTCGGTGCCATGGCGGAGGCGATCACGCACGCGCCCATCTACGTCTGGCCGATCCCGAAGCGCTTCGACGACGTGCCGCTGGTGGTGTCCTATGCGCGCGGCAGCAAGGAGTTCGTCTCGTTCTTCACGAACGAGAACGGCGGGACCACGCAGCTGTGCGGCGGCGGTGCGGATGGCCTGACGCAGGAGATCCGTCTCTGGGGTCGCGGCTCCGACATCGAGAGCTCCTACAACGGCGGAACCGGTGTCTTCGAGCGCTGCGGGAACGCCGGCGGCACCGGCACGCTGCGCATGGAGGCCACACACCCGTTCCTCTACTACGGCAACGGTCACAACAATCTCTTCGAGGATCGCTCTGGCTACGGAAACTCCTGCGGCTCTTCCTCCGACAACAAGGCCGACGGTGACTTCCCCGGCTGGGGCTCGGGGGTGTCGGGACCGAGCGACGACACCAAGTACTCGGTCGTGTTGCGACCCGTGCCGTTCGACTCGGATGCCATCGCGTACTCGCTCGGCGGGGCGCCCCGCGAGCGCGTGATCGCGTCGTACGCGCCCTGGCTGCACCGGCTGACCGGTCTGGAGGTCGGGCGAGAGGGCAAGGTCGACAACGTCGAGACGTTCACCTTCGACCGCTACCTGCACGCCGACGTGTATGTCGCAGACGTCGACGGTCCGAACTTCATGTGCCCGCCCACGCTCCAGGGCGGCGGCTTCGTCCTTCGCTCCCACACCAAGGATGGAGCGACGGACAGTGCGGGCCGGATCACCACGTATTCGTGCAGCGCACAGCAGTGGAAGCACGTGTCGATCCCGCTTGCCGCCACGCATGTCGCGTCCGACTTCGATCAGCTGATCTTCGACGCGTACGACAACGATGGCATCTACATCCTTGCCGTTGGCGACGTGTACGTGGTCGCCGCCGATGGCGACAACGGCGCGACCGTCGGCAGCGTGCGGAAGGGCGCAAAGGTGCTGGGCCAGTACGTGGACGACGATCAGTCGGGCTGCGTTGCCGGCATGAGCACGTACAACGGCAAGATGTACCCGTGCGTCGCGAACCTCTACTCGTTCGCCCCTTGAACGCCATCAGAGCTCACGCTCGCGCAGGCGGGATCGCGATCGGCGTCACCAGCTTCGTGATCGGATCAAAGTCGATGACGGTGGGCTTTCGCTCGCACTCCCACGTGGTCACGTTCACGAACGCCGTGTCACGGTCGCGGAAGAGGCCGCCGTCCTGGTGAATGTGCCCGAAGAGGTGAAGCGCGGGCCGCACCTGTCGCACGCGGTGAAGAAGATCCTCGCAGCCGGCCCTTCCGAACGTGGGGCCGCTGTCCCCGAATCCGTGCGGCGGACCATGCGTGATGAGTACGTCCACGCCCACCGGGATCAGCGCCCACTTCGCCGCGAGCGGCGCGCCCCTAGGCAGGTTGTACGCCCAGTCGTTGTAGGCCGGCTGCCACGGGCTGCCCCAGAACTTCACGCCGTCGATCTCGTGGGCCGCGTCCTCCAGGTAGACCGCGTCGCCCAGCATGGCCACGGCTGCGGCGCGCTCGTTCAGGAAGCACCAGTCGTGATTGCCAGCGACGATGATCTTGTGACGGTGAGGCAGGGAGGCGATCCACGCCGCCACGCCCGCGAGCTCCTCTAGCGTGCCCCCGCGCAGTAGATCACCCGCGTGCACGAGCACGTCGCCGTCGGGGATCACCCCCAGATCTTTCTCGAACGTGTGCGTGTCCGCGACGGCGACAATGCGCATCGCTCAGCGTGCCTTGCGGACCGAAGACCGCTTCGGGCGCATCTCCAGGGCGAGCTGCAAGCCCGCGACAAGAGCGGCGTCTCTCGATACGCCCACCTGGTGCTGGACGACCTCTGCAACGAGTTCAGTCTTGCCTGCGCGAAACACGCAGCCATCGTCGGCGAGCCACGTGACAATGTCGTAGACGTGCTTGCCCTTCGCGTCGGCGATCTCCCGCATCACCAGCGAGCGGATATTGTCGTCCTTCTCGGCGAAGAGCTTCTTCGCCGAGGTCGTGTCGTCGCCGTCGTATGTGCGGGCCATGAGTGTCACCTGTCGCGCTTGTGCCGGCGTGAGCTCAGCGAGTTTCCGCGGCGCCCAGGTACGTGTGCAGGTGAGCGCCACCGGCACAACGTGCTTCCGTGGCTGCTTCTTCGTGGGGGGCTCGACGAGGGCAGTCGCAATGGTCGGCACCCTCTTCGCGACCCTGGAGACTTCGGCGAGGACCTTGGCCGGATCCTTCAGCTTGTCCTTCACCGAGAGAATCAGGGCCGCGAGCTCCTTGCTCGGAACCAGGCGGAACACGGCGAGCAACCGGTTCACGGCATCGTCGGTCGCGGTGATCTTGAACACTCCGCCCAGTGCCTTGCTTCGCCAAGGCTCTGGAATTGTGCCGAGCACGGCCGCCACCGCGACCGGGTCGTCACCGGCGATCGCGGCAGCGAGGTCCGCCCAGGTGGCGTCGATGGAGCCTCCGCCCTGGATCACGGCGACAAGGGCTGCGGTGGCGAGGTACTGCGGAACGAACCCGATGCGCGAGTCATCCGTGGCTGTGCGCAGCTTGATGATGCGGTTCGCGGTTCGAGTGCCCCAATCGCCGTCGTTCTTCCCGATCTCTGCGCTCACCACGCGAGGGAAGCGAAGGCCGCGATAGGCGTCGAGATGGACATCCGCGAAGACTTCGAGGCGCTCAGCGAGCGAGAACCGCAGTCCCGAAACGAACGCCTTCCGCACGCCGTCCGTCTTGTCGTTGAGATGCTCGAGGGCGCGGTACAGCGGGACGCGCTTGCCGCGGAACGTGACTTCGCGCTCGAGGGCGCCAGGCTCGTCCAGACCGAGCCATCGGCGCCGCGACCACATTGCGTGCGGCAGTGCAAAGGCGCCGAAGCGCACCCATGCGCAGCCCGCCAGCACGTTCGCGACCTTTTGCTGCGCAGGCGTGAGCTCCGAGGGAAGCGGAACAAGCTGGCCGTCGTCCGGAAACGCCACCAAGGCGAGCGCCTTCTCAGCGTCCGCGTCAGCGCGCTTTCCCTTCGCGCTGGGGCGAAGACGCGCCAGGACGTTTGCAAGCTCCTTGGAATCGTCCGCGGTCATCTGTACGTGGTCTCCAGGTGATCCGAGCGCGATCCACTCTACACGAGCAAGCTCGTGTCACGTCCCTGTAACCAAGTGTGACTGGCCGCAGGGCGGGGACCCACGGATAATGAAGGTTCGTGGACGAAGCCGTTGCATACTCGACACTCGCGCTGACCGTGACGCTTGCGGTGTCCCGCCCGCGCGTGGGGTTGCGTGGCATCCGCGTCACGCCTGGAGCCGCGGCGCTCTTCGGTGTGATGCTCCTGTTGCTCTCCGGGCTCCTGGGCGTGTCCGACATGCTCGCGTCGGCGCGTCTGCAGTGGCGCCCCATCGTCACGCTCGTCTCGATCATGGTGATGACAGGCGTCGTGCAGGAGGTCGGTGCGTTCGAGCGCGTCGCGCAGCGCATCGAGGTCTATGCGCGCCGCACGTCGCCGCAGCGCGCCTTCACGGCGATGTTCGCGCTGAGCCTGCTGACCCCGTCGCTGCTCAACAACGACGCCGCGATCCTGCTCCTCACGCCGCTATCCGTGACGCTCTCACGTCGCCTCTACCCGGACCAGCCCAAGGTGACGGAGGCGTTTGCGTTCGCCGTGTTCCTGGCGCCGGGCGTGGCGCCGTTCGTGATCTCCAACCCCATGAACATGATCGTCGCCCAGTTCGCGGGTGTCGGGTTCAACGCATACGCGCTCGTCATGCTGCCCATCTCGTTGATGGGCGCGGCGGTCACGTTCGTGGTGCTGCGCCTTGTCTACGCGAGGACATTGCGCGAGGCCAAAAGGAGCGACGGCGCGATCACGATCCGTCCCGCGCACGCCGCGGAACGGCCGGTTGTTGCGCTGCTCGTCATCGTGTTCGGTGCATACCCGGTGATGTCGTGGCTCGGTGGCCCCATCTGGGTCGTCTCTGCCGCGGGCGCCGGTGCGGCCTACGTGCTCGCGCGCGCATGGGCGGTGGCGCCGACAAGGCGGCTCATCTCGCACGTGTCGCCCGACATCCTGGTGTTCCTGTGGGGAGTGTTCCTGGTGGTCGTAGGGCTCAAGCACGTCGGCGTCATCGACCGCCTCGCAGCGTTCTACGATCATGCACCGGTGGGCAGCGCCAAGGAGATCGCGGAGGTGGGTCTGGTGTCCGCGTTCGGCTCCGCGGTCGTCGACAACCACCCGATGGCGCTCCTCAACATGCTCGCGCTGCAGAACCATGGCTCGAGCCGCGCACTGCTCGCCGCGCTCGTGGGCGGAGACATCGGCCCGCGCCTCCTCCCCATCGGCTCGCTCGCGGGCCTCTTGTGGATGCATCTCCTGCGGCGCGAAGGCGTGCACATCTCGATCGGCAAGTTCGTGCGGCTCGGGACCCTCACGGTGATCCCCGCGCTAGCCGTGTCGCTCTTGATGCTCTACCTCACGCCCTGACGGCCTCTCATCGCTTTCCCAAGATCGCTTCGATCAGGCTGCGGTCTCCCTGCAATGCCGTTCGTTGCATGTAGAATGCAAGTCCGCGTCGACCGCCGAGCTCTTCGCCGGCACCCGCGCGGCCCGGGCCGCCGTGGAGCATCTGCGGCATGACGGTGCCCGGCGGGATCGCCTGCGAGGCGATCTTGGACGAGCCGATGGTGACGCGACCATGATGCGCCGCGATGCCAAGGACCGCCTCACGCAGGAAGTCCTTGTCGTCCGAGTACACCGACGTGACGAGCCCGCCGCCGCCCATCGCGACAACGCGCACCGCATCCGCCGCGGTGCCGTCGTAGCCAATGACGGTGGCCACGGGCCCGAAGACCTCGTGGTTGTTCACCGCGCTCTGAGCGGTCGCCGTGTCCAGGTGGAGCAGCGTAGGGAAGAAGAAGAACCCCTTGCCCTCGGCCGCACCAAGCGGCGCCTGCTCCTTCACCGAGTAGACGATCTTCGCGCCGTCCGAGAGGAGCGCCGTCCCAGAGCGCGCGTCTGCGAGCTGCTGCGCGGTGGCCACGGGGCCCATGTTCACGTCCTCGCGCTCCGGGTTGCCGACCTTGATGGTGGTGAGCCGCTCCGTGAGCGCCACGAGCACCGCAGGGACCTTCTCGCGCGGCACGAGCACGCGGCGGATCGCCGTGCACTTCTGTCCCGTCTTCTGCTGCATGTCCCGCGCGACGTCGGCCAGGAACAGTCCCCACGCCTCGTCGCCTTCAGAGAGGTCGGGGCCGAGCACCGCGGCGTTCAGGCTGTCCGCCTCCACGTTCACGCGCACGGACCGCTCCACCGGGCCCGCGCCACGGCGCAGCGTCGCGCCGGTCTTGCTGCCGCCGGTGAATGCGATCACGTCTTGCCCGACAAGGTTGTCGAGCAGCGTCCCCGGCGACCCGCAGATGAAGGACAGCGAGCCCTCGGGCATGTTCGCCTCTGCCACCAGGAGCTCCATGATGCGATGCGCGACGAGCGCGGTGCTGGTCGCGGGCTTGCTCACCACGGGCATGCCGGCGAGCAGCGCGGTGGCCGCTTTCTCTGCCAGGCCCCACGCCGGGAAATTGAACGCGTTGACGTGCACCGCAACGCCGGCGCGCGGCGTGTAGACGTGCTGCCCGTAAAGGCGTGGGCTGCGACCGAGCTGAATGCCCTCGCCGTCGACGAGCACATGCGCGTCACCTAGTTCGGCTCCCAGGTCCGCGTACGCCGCGAGCGTGCCGGTGGCGCCGTCGATGTCGAACTTCGCGTCGGAGCGCGTGTTGCCGCCGTTCTTGATCGCCAGGCCGATCAGCTCGTCGCGCTTGTCATGGATGGTGCGCGACATGGTGCGCAGGAGCTCGCCGCGCTCCCGGAAGGTGAGCTTTCGCAGGTTCAGACCGCCGACGGTGCGCGCGAAGGAGAGCGCGGCCTCGAAGTCCACGCCCTCGGTCGACGTCTCACAGACCGTCTCCTCCGTAGAGGGGTTGAGAAGCGCGCTCTGCTTGCCCGTGCCCTTGACCCACTTGCCGCTCACGAAGCTCGAAAGTTGCATCTTGCACCTTTTGGTTGCGCAGGCGTCACCACCAGCGGCCAAGGGTCTAGCGGACTTCGGAGCGGCTTTCCACAGCCACGCCAGCGGTCAGGTCTTCAGTTGCAGGCGACGGACACGGTCTGGGCGCCACCCGCCGACGGGTTGCACTGCCCCTTCGCGGGCACGGTGCAGGGCGTGGCCTGGATGGTGGAGCCGCACGTCTCGGTGCCGGCGGAGACCTGCGCCGAGCATCCGCACTCGGGGTACCCCGCAAGGCTCGAGCATGTGTAGAACATCGAGAGACCGGTGCACGCAGCGCCGCCGAGCACGGGCGCGGGCGTGGCCTGGCCGTCGCAGTTGTAGTCGAACGACTTGCCCACGCCGTAGGACGTGGTGAACGTCTTCAGCTGGCCGGGGAACACGTTCGCGTTCGTGTCGTCGCAGTCGCCGTTGGTCTGCGTGCCGTCGGCGGCAACGGTGGGACCGTAGCCCTTCGGGCAGGGCCCGCCGACAGCAGTGGTGGTGGTGCCCTTCGGGTTGCCCCATCCGTCGCCGTCCGCGTCGGTGTAGCAGGTGATCTGCTTGGCGATGCACTGTCCGTTGTTCATCTCGTAGTAGTCGTCGCAGAGGACCCGGCAGGTGCTGTCGTAGTTGCCGGCGGCGTCGTTGAGCGTGCAGGCCGCGTGCGCGTGGGTGATCTTCGCCGCGTCGCATTTCGTGCAGGCCTTGCCGCACGTGTTGAGATCCTCGAGGCCGACGCAGGCACTGTTGCACGCGTAGCTCGTGACCGGATCGCACGTCTGCTCGCACCTGCGGTCCTTGCAGGAGACCGTGGTTGCCTTCGGATCGATCGTGCAGTCGTTGGCGGTCTCGCAGCCCTTCACGCAGGTGCGCGACGGCACGTCGCAGCGCTGCTTCGCAGGGCAGTTGTCGTTGCTGGAGCAGCCGGGCTTGCACGTGTTGGTGCCCAGATCACAGTACGAATCGAGCGGACATGGACACGTAGCCGGCAGCACCGTCCCCCCATCGCTCTGTCCTCCACCGCCACCGCCGCCGCCACCGCCACCGCCGCCGCCTCCGCCTCCGCCTCCACCGTTTCCAGCGCCGCCCTCCGCGGTGATGTCACTGGGGGCCGCGCCAGCGCTGCAGCCCTGGGCCGCGATGATGCCCATGGCGACCGTGAGAGAGAGCGCGCACGCGCGTGAGAAGCTCGAAGTGTTCATGGCGGCGGCGCAGTGCAAGCGGCGCGCCGCGTGTCGCATCGCGGAGACGATTGGATTTTTCCGTGGCGAGCGCACGTCCCGGGAAGAAGCATTTTTCCGCGTCCTCCGCGTGGTCGGAAGAATCTTTCCGACGATGCGCGGTCTCGTCCGCTCTGGTCGCTCCAGAAGCCCCGTTTCCCGCTCGCGAACGCACTCCGGTATTGATGGGCCCGTTCTTGCACTCGTGTTGCTCGTGCGGAACCGAGTCCTCTCCATCATCACGACGCTCGCTGCGTGCGCGTCACTCGCAGGTTGCGAAGGGCTCATCGGCGCCGACTTCAATCACCCTTCGGAGGTGAGCGACGACGGGGGAGCGGCTACCGGCGACGCGGGCGATCTGCCGGGCACTGGCAACGCGGAGGGCGGCGCGCACACGGACGGTGGCGGCATCATCAAGCAGCCGACGACGGACGCCGGGCCGGGCGCAGGCACCTACGCAGCAGCACAGGTCATGCTGGAGCAGAAGCGCTTCCCAGGTCCGCTCACGGCGCAGGGCTCGCGCGGCATCTGCACCGATACGCGCTTCGTCTGGCGCGATTCCGACGGAACGCTCCACGCGTGGACCGCGTCGTCGCAGACGCGCACGGACTACGCGTTCAAGGCGCCGCAAGGGCCGTCGTTCTTTCCGGGCGACACGTTCATCAGCGTGCCCAAATCCGACTACAGCGTGCTCGAGGTCTACGATCCGTCCGCGCAGAACGTCCTCGTTGGCTCCACGCCGTACAAGTACAGCTCCGCGGGGACGACCGATGGAGTCGTGCTTGGAATGCAGACGGGTGGTGGCACCAAGGTCCAGCACTGGACGCCCGGGACCGGCGCCATCGACGACGTCTCGGCGATCCTCGCCACGTCCCAGCCGCCATCGTCGTTCGGCAACGACGAGCTCGTGATCCCCGCGAGCGTCACCATCCCTTACCCGCTCTACATCGTGAACGTGGTGAAGAAGACGACGTCGTCCGTCACGTTCGATGGCTCGATCGGCATGTACGAGAGCATGTCCACGCCGCTCGGCCTCGTCACGTCGTATGCGCGCAGCGGTCCGGTGCCCAACATTCGTCTCTATCAGGGCAACTCCGACGCGAGCCGCGTGGAGATCGGCGACCAGCTCGCGAACATGCCCGGCCTCTACGCGGACAGCCCCGCCACCGAGCACAAGTTCCTCGCGCACATCACGCACGACGGGAACAGCCTGATCTACGCGAGCGCGTTCGGCATCTTCGCCTACGGCATGGAGCACGGCACGTTGAGCGCCCTGCAGCTCGGGCCGAACCAGAAGGTCTACGTGCCCGATGTGCTCTGCGTGATCCCGTCCGCGCACCTCCTCATGTTCCGCATCCAGGGCGATGCGGTCGGTCAGGTCTGGGCCCTGCCGTTGACTGGGCTTCTGTAGCGCCGCGTAGGTCGGCTCAGTGCATCAGGAAGCCGGGCACCGTGTAGCCCATGCGGTGGAGCATGGCGGCGCCGCGGATGCGCACGCTGTCGGACCGGTACCCGAAGTCGAGCGCGTTCGCGATGCGGTTGATCAGGTTGAAGAGGAACGCCACGTACACGGCCTCGATCAGCGCGGTGCGCTCCACGCCAGCGTCGAGCACGAGCTTCACGTCGGCGCGATCGATCGCGTCGGGCTCGCGCGTGAGCTTCTGGAGGAACCGGCACGTGGCCGTTGCGCGCGGGCCATGGCCGCCGTCTTCCCAGTTGCGGAGCGCGCCTGCGCCCAGCAGGTTCTCCGTGATCACCTCGTGCGTGCCCACGCAGAACGCGCACTCGTTCGTGGAAGACACGACAGACCCGAACAGCTCGCGCTCGCCTGCGCTCCACGCAGAGGGCCCGCGCATGGCCTCGCGCGCGAACGCGATGAACGGCCCGCCGAAGAACGCGGGCCGATGAAAGACGACCTTCACCACGTCGTCGGCGTCTGCGCCGAGCAGTCGCGTGAGTCGGATGAATGCGCGATGCGCGAACCGGTCGCCTCTGATGAGCGAAGGTAGACGCATCACTCCGCGCCTTCGTTGATGACGCGCAGCGCAGCGCGCAGCCGCACGAGCGCAGCACCAAGCGCCGCCGCAGCGGTGAGCTCGAAGACGGCGTCCTCCGTGAGGCCGGATTTGCGGAGATCCGCGACGTCATCGTCGGTCACGCGAAACGCATGACGCCGAACCTTCTCGACGAACGCCGCCACGTTCGCGCTGTCAGGCTGCCCATCGGCGGCCGCCTTGCGTGCGCTTTTTGTGGTGTCGCCAGGGCCGTCGAGCACTGCTGCCTCGAGGGCAAGAACGAGACGGCCGAGGCGCGCAGACATCAGCGCGGCGTGCGGAGCTTGACGCGATCCACCTTCGCGCCGTTCTTGTGCATGACGACGTTGTACGTGAAGCCCGTGCCCTGATCGCCGATGATCGCCGACCAGTGGAGGAAGAAGTGCCAGAGGCGGTACCAGCGCTCGCCGTAGGCCTTCACGACCTCATCGCGGTTCTTCACCCAGAGGTCGCGCCACGCGCGCAGCGTGCGGACGTAGTGCGTGCTCATGTTCTCGACGTCGGCGATCTCGAAGCCTGCGTCCTCTGCCGCGCGCAGCATGCCGGAGAGCGGGAGGCTCGCGTCAGCGCCGGGGAAGATGTAGCGGCTCATGAAGAGGCCCCAGATCAGGTCTTCCGGCTGGAGCTGGAACGCGCTGAGCGGGTTCTGCGGATTGTACAGGTTGCGGATACCCGTCCACTGCAGGACGAACAGGCCGTCGTCCTTCAGGAGGTCGTGGACCTTCGCGAAGTACGTGTCGAGGTTCTTGATGCCGACGTGCTCGACCATCTCCAGGCTGACGATCTTGTCGAACTGGCCGCCGACGTTGCGGTAGTCGCACACCTCGACCTTGGCGAGATCCGTCACGCCGTATTCCTTGATGCGCTGCGTGCCGAATGCGACCTGCTCTTCGGCAAGGCATACGCCGAGCGTCTTCGCCTTGCGCTCCTTCGCGGCGCGCGCCACGAACGTTCCCCAGCCGCAGCCGATGTCGAGCATGGTCTCGCCCGCCTGGAGCTTCAGCTTGTCGCAGCAGTGATCGATCTTGGCGTACTGCGCCTGCTCCAGGGTGGTGTGCTCGTTCTCGAACCAGGCGGCCGTGTAGACCATCGCCGGACCCAGGAACCACTCGAAGAAGTCGTTGCCGCGGTTGTAGTGCTCGCCGACGATCCGCTTGTCCTGCTTCTTGGAGTGAAGCATCACCTCGGGCAGGAAGTTCGTGACGCCCCACTTCAGGTGCGAGTCCGTGATTCGGAACGCCATCGTGTCATGACGGCTATCGAAGAACGGGTCCCACTTGTCCTGCGGGATGTCGATGCGCCCGTCGATGAAGGCCTCGTACACATCGGACATCGGGACCTTTTTGCCGGACCACGAGCGGTCGAGGTCGCTGTCGCGAAAGGTCACGAAGTCGTGGATCGTCTTCTTCATGCGCACGCGTGTATCATCAAAACCGACCGGGGCCCACCCTGGTAGCACCCAATGTCGCTCCTTGCAGTCCAAGCGGAAACCGTCCACGGCGGATTGTTCCTTGCCGATAGACTACACAATGCTACATGCGTCCCAACATGAAACTCGGCCACGCTCTGTTGCTCTCCGTCCTGCCCATTCTTGGTGTTGCTGGCTGTGCGGCCGAGACCGCCGCCCCGGACGACGCAGAGGTCGCCGACGCGACCGAGGACCTCACGGCTGGCGGCAACTCGGGCTACTTCATGGTCACCCACCGCGACCTTCGCCGCTGCGTCTCCCCGCTGTGCGGTGGGGTCTTCGTGAAGCGCGTGAACCAGGCGAAGACCGCCTGCGCCGACGGCTCTCTCCAGGACGAGTGCTACGTCTCGGAGATCACCTACGCGGGCGCCGGCCTCTCCGCCCGCGAAGAGTCTGACCTTCACGCCGCGGTCGAGGGTGGCAAGGCCCTGATCAAGGCGCGGCTCTACAAGCACAAGTTCAACGGCGCAACGCTCGGCACGCTCAAGGCGACCGAGGGGTGGCTCGGCGCGACCGGGTCCGCGGCGACCGGGACGTTCTACCGTGGGGCCGACAACGGCATCCGTTGCATCAAGGCTCCGTGCCCCTCGACCACGGCCTATGGGTTGAACGGCGCGGACAGCCACAACGTGATCAGCGTGAACCTGTCGACCACGGCGACTCCCGCGGATCCGGACGTCCTTGCAAGCGCGGAGAACGCGCTCTTCACGAAGGAAGGGATCCTCTTCGCTGGCGGCATCGCCATCCCGAAGTGCCTCCCCACCGCCAACTGCGGTCCGTTCGCGACCGTCACCGAGTTCTACACGCGCGTCACGCACACCGAAGGCAGCTCGTGCGGCGGCCGCGGGATGGGAACCTGCGGAACGAGTCAGTTCTGCAACTGGACGGCCGGCGGCATCTGCGGCAGGGCCGACGCCGCGGGCTCCTGCGCGTACGCGCCCGACGTTTGCTACCAGCTCGTGGCGCCGGTCTGCGGCTGCGACGGCAAGACCTACGGCAACGAGTGCATGGCGCGCGCGGCGCAGACCTCGGTCTCCAGCACGGGTGCGTGCGCGCACCACTGAGCGCTCATGTCGGCGCTCGCGTCGAGAGCTCCACGAGCCGCTCCACCGACTCCGCGATGGTGTGCTTGGACGTGTCGACCGTGTGATCGGCGCGCTTGTAGTGCGGCTCGCGCGCGGTCAGCAGTCTTCGCAGCTCCGTCATGGCCTGCGGGCGACCGGACATCGGCCGGAGATCGCCCTGCGCTTGGACGCGCGCATAGTGATCCTCCGGCGTGGAGCGCAGCCAGATCGTCGTGGTCTGCTTGCGCAGGGTTGCCCAGCTCTTCTCGTGCATGACGAGCGAGCCGCCCGTCGCGATGACGCATGGCTCCTTGCCACCGAGCACCTGCACGAGCGCCTCTGCCTCCATCTTCCGGAAGTAGGCGTCACCGTGGATGTCGAAGATGTTCTGAAGGCTCAGCGCGGCGCGCTCCTCGACCACGCGATCGAGCTCCACGAACACGACGCCGAGCCGCTGCGCTGCAGCCTTGCCGATGGTGCTCTTGCCGGCGCCGCGCAGACCCACGAGCGCAACGCTTCGCGGAAGGATGCGCAGAGGCGCGCCGCCCTTCGTGCCTTGCTCCGCGTCCACCACCAGATGTGCGATGGTGGTGGACAGCGCCGCCGCCACCGCCGAGAGCTTGAGCAGGGAGATGTTTGCGCGGCCTGCCTCGAGGTCAGCGATAAACCTTGGGCTCAATCGTGCCGTTCTTGCGAGGGAAGCCTGGGTCAGGCCTCGAGCGGTCCTGAGCGACCGCACCACGTGTGCGAGGGAGCTGAGCAGCGGCGATGAAGGCATGGGGAAGGACCTATATAAGGGACCACATGAGCACTGGCCACTATGGTATGGTCGGACCATGACCGAGCGGCGCCGCACCTCTCGAGCCGAGAACCAGACGCCCACAAAGCGTCCACCTCCGATGATGGAGAAGGAAGCACGTAGACGCACCTCACGTCCGCCGCCGAGCGGTATCGTCGAGAGCGGTCGGCATGCGACCCTGTCAGTCGCGATCGTGGCGCTCGGTGACATACCGACGTTGCTTGGCTCGCCAGCACCAGATGACGCGCCTCCGAGCCTCGCGCCGTTGCTCGCGGCGGTGAATGGTGACCTGACCGTCGCGGAGCTCGCCGACCGCGTGCGGATCGATCCGGAGCAAGCGCGCGCCATGATCGCGGAGCTCGTGGACCGCGGGGTCATCGCGCTCTCGCGCAAGCCGGTATCCGCGTCTGGCGTGGGCTCGGTTCGTTCCACTCCGCGCTCGCTCGACTACTGGCTCGCAGGCCTCAAGCCGCGCACCAACTAACGCTGGCCATTCAGCTGGTCACGCAGCTGGTCATTCAGAGTGCGCGTGGAGCGCGCGGATTCAGAGTGCGCCAGCGGTCTCGCGCTGTGCTTCCTCGAGCATCTTCTGCGCGGAGACTGCCTCGTCATCGGCGCGGGGGGCCGCGGCGGTCTTCTTGACGGGCTGCTCGACGACGGGGCCGACGGGGGCGGCAGCGATGGTCGGCGGCGTGACGACGTTGCGGCGCGGCAACGTGACGACCGCGATGCGCGGCTCGGCGGTGCGCGGCTCGGCGGTGCGCGGCTCCGTCGTGATCGCGGGCGCGATGGTCTCTTCGCGCGGCGCGATCGGAGCGGAGACGGTGGGCTGCATGACGGGCATCATGGACGGCGCGACCTTCGCGGGCGCCGGCAGCACGTTCGTGATGGTCGCGCCGGCGGAGGCGTTGGACTGTCTGTTGCTGCCGAGCGAGGTCGTGAACGCGATGGCAAACAGGAAGACGGCAACGGCGACCGTGACGCAGGCCGCGGATGCGAGCGGAAGCCACGCGAGCACATCATGCTTGCGAGCGTTCGAGGGAGCGCGCTCGTGCGCAAGATCCATCGCCACAGGTGCCATCGACGGCATCGGCGACGGCACGCGCGCGGGCGGCTCGAAGGCCATGGGGGTGTCGGTCCACTGCTGGGGGGCGCTGAACGAGCCCTGCCCAAAGTCGGGGAGGCGCGAGCTGCCTTGCCACATCAGCGTCGCCTGATCGTCCTCCTCGTAGCCGTCCACAGGCGCGCTGTCGGTGCCGCGATAGCTCGAGGGAGCAACCGGCGGAGGGGCGTAGGAGATGCGACGACGCTGCATGGGTGACCCACAAGCGAGAACCTTGCCAGCATCTCCGCTCAACGATGTTCCGCCGTTACGACAAAATTCTACCAGGGCGACACCACTCTGTGGGGGATCCCCGATCCATCAGCGACGATGTAGGCAAAGCCAAAATCGAACGCATTCGAGGGCTTGGGTCTCGCCACGGTCTCAGACGAGGTGGAGGTCCAGGTTGAGGTTGAGGTCGAAGTCGAAGTCGGAGTCGGAGTCGAAGTCGAAGTCGAATGTCGAGGTCGAA
>JBBRNJ010000089.1:0-33260 GCA_038230375.1 Polyangiales bacterium
ACCGCTGAAAGCATCTAAGCGGGAAGCCGGCCTCAAGACAAGGTATCCCGGACGCAAGTCCCTAAAGGCCCCTTGTAGACTACAAGGTTGATAGGGTGGAGGTGGAAGCGATGTAAGTCGCGGAGCTGACCACTACTAATAGGCCGTGAGGCTTGATCATATTTCTAAGGCAAACATTGAATTGTCGTGCGCAGGATTCGGGTCGCGAGCCCGATACTGCAGCTCGCAAATTTCGTCAATCTACTGGGGCCAACCCAGAACTGGACGAGGCGCACAAAAAAGCGTCTGTACCGACCCAAAATTTCCGGTGGTGATTTCGAAGAGGCCACACCCGATCCCATCCCGAACTCGGAAGTTAAGCTCTTCGGAGCCGATGGTACTGCACCGGTGACGGTGTGGGAGAGTAGGACGCCGCCGGGATTATTTCCCCAAAGAGCCCGAACGCAGACGCGTTCGGGCTTTTTGCTTTTGTGTTCTGGGGCCATGCGCGTTGCCTTGGTCGTCGTGCACTCGGGGCCGGAGGCGCGGACGACATCACGTCGCGGGCGCGCCGTGACGCCGCCCGCGGAGCTCGCTTCTCCGCCAGCGGTATCTGCTGCGCCCGCGGCATCTGCTAGACCGATGTGGTGGATGAAGACCTTGACGTGATCGCTACCAAGCGGGTTGCCAACCGGGCGATGGTTTCGTCGGTGCTCGCGTTCTTTGGTGTCTTTGGCGCCTACGCGTCATCGTTCGTGCTCTCGCCAATTGTGTCGGCGATCTTCGTTCTCATCGTTCTCGGAGTTGCGATCTCCTCCATCCGCACCCTCCTGCATCCCGACGCCGCGTATGTCATGGGAGGCATCCGCTGGCTGGGCATCGGACTATGCGGGGTAGCGTGCCTGACCAGCGCGCTCACGATGGTCGGCTTGGCCATCCGCCTGCTCCAGGCGGGCCACCAGCTGACCTCGCGCCTCAGAACATCAGGCCATCGCCCACGTAGATCCCGACCGGGAACCCGGCGTTCGTGGCCGCGGCATCGGGCGAGTAGGCTGCCTCGATCCGGAAGATCGCCGCTTCACCCCATTGCATGAAGACGCCCGCGCCGATGCCGTACTTGAGCCCCAGCTTGGTACCGTCCGCGACGGGATCTTGCTTGAAGTCCTTCCACACGCGGCCTGCATCGAAGAAGGTCGTGGCGCCGGCACGCAGCCGCTGACCCAGGAAGCGGAAGCGCGGACCAATGGCGCGGACCTCCGTGTTCGAGAGCGCCTTCGCCTTGCCGCCGTAGCGACCGTCGGGAACGCCGCGGACGCCGTTCTCGCCGCCGAAGAGGTTCTGAAGCTCGAAGGCTCCGCCCTCCTGCATGTCGTAGTACGGCACGTCCCCGAACTGGAGTGATGTGACGAAGCGGCTCGCGAAGATGAACGGGCCCCAGAGCGGCACGTAGTGGGCGAGCACCATCGACGTGTGGACGTACCGAGCGTCCTCGGCCGAGCCTATCGTCCCGCCGATGCCCAGCTGGTAGAACACGCCCTGCTTCGTGATGAACTCCGTGTCGCGCGTGTCGTACATGGGACCGACCGTGAGCGTGCTCAGGAATGTGGGGCGCGCGCCGATCACGCCCACGCCGCCGGGGCTCGTGTCGTCATTCAGCTTGGAGCCGCTGTCGATCTCGGGGCTCACGTACCGCAAATTCAAGCCGATCCCGACATCGATCGGGGTGCCCGTATGCACACGCGCGATGGTCCGCAAGCGCCCTTCCTGGTGCGTGTACTGGTAACGGCGCCCCGGCTCGGTCTGTCCGACTGGATTGTCCGCGCTCGTTTTGTTGCCGATGCCAAAGTACCCCGCGTTGATCGTGCGGAGGAAGTTGCCGCGCGCGTCGACGCGAAGACGGTCGTGCCAGAGGTCTGGTGCGTCCAGGCGGAGCACATGCTGCTGCTGCACCAGACGGAACCCGTTCGAGTCGCTCTTCATGCTTGCAGAGGCGACCGCGTCGATGTTCCAGAGGTACGGCTTCACCTCGTCCTTGAAACGCGTGAACGTCGCCGCGGCACCGAACTGCACGCCGATGTCCGTATTTCCACCGATGATCGGGAAGCCTGCGACCTCGAGGCGCTGCTTGTCGAGCTCCTCGATTTTTTCGGTCAACACCTTGCCGGGACCCTCGTCCAGGTTGCTGGCGACGGCGACACGGATCACGCGGCGGCCCTCCTGCGCAGACTGCGCGGCGGGCCCGCCGCCCCCGTCGTTCGTGGCGCGCTCCTCGGCACATACGCGTGGCGCGACGAGCGACGTGCTCGCGAACGCAAGCACGAAAGCGACGGTGCAGGTTCTCATGCGCCCGCGGGCCGTTCCTTCCGCTTGGCCACGATGGTGGCGATACCAAGGCAAGTGACCGCGAGGGCGATCTGCGCAATGCGCGTGAGCAGCGCGATGCCGAGCGCGCGCGCGGGATCTGCGTCGAAACCGAGCGAGTGCGCGAACGCGCGATACGCGCCCTCCGTGACGCCGATCTGGTTCGGCACAAGGTCACCCGCCGCCGCCCCGACAAGATGAATGCCCTGCGCCGAGAGCGCGAAATGAAGCGTGGCGGCGCCACCCACAGATCTCACAGCGACTCCGTACTGCACCGTCTGCACGAGCCGAGCAATGCTGCAGAACCCCACGGCGCGTGCAGCGCCGCCCGGTGGCGCGGGCAGTTCGTCCGTGATGGTGTGAGCCTCCACGAACCCCTTGAAGCGCTGCCCAAGCCACGCCGCGAATCGTTTGCTCCGTACGAGCGCCAGGAGCAAACTTGCGAGCAACGTGCACGCAACCGCGTTCACCGCGACCGCGATCGTGAGCGGGCCCCCGCCTTCGCCGGTGGCGAACAGGTCCACCAGGATCACGATCGAGATGACGGCGTTCGCATAGAGATTTCCTATTTGCAGCCTCGAGGCCGCGCCCGTGGCCCGCGGCACACCGAGCTCTGGTGCCAGCGCACGCACCCGCATCGCCTCGCCAACGGCACGGCCCGCCGGCAGCAGTACCGAGGACGTGTACGCGATCGCGCTGGACCGGATCCACACGGACGTGGCGACACGAGACGCAGCCGGCCCCAGGAGTGACCTGAGCGCCAGCACGTCAATCACGACGATCACGATCTCCAGAAGAAAGATGAGCGGGACGTACCCCTTGGCGTCGCTCAGCACGGTGCCCACGCGCTCCAGCCCGACGCCACGGATCAGCCACGCCGCGAGCCCGATGCCCAGGACGAACAACAGCAGGCGACCGGCGCGCGCGAGCGGTCCGCTCTTCTTCGGCTCGGCCCGCTCGTTCTCGCTCACGCCATGGACTCTCGCGACGCTACGCGCGAGCCTCGCCGGAGCCGTTGGAGCCGTTGGAGCTGGATGCTGCGCGAACCGCAGATTGAGCGAGCTCGGCTCGCGCCTCCCACACCCGCGCGAATGCATTCGCGTACGCGTGTACGACGGACGCGGGTTGCGCGATCAGCGGACACGACTGCGAGAACAGGAGCAGCGAGCCGTCCAGCAGGCGCTGCGTACGCTGGAAGCGGGAGACCGCGTAGAGCGAGCCGAAGTCGGTCTCGCGATCGAGCGACCACGGGAACCCCCCGCCGAAGCCTTCGCGCGTGATGAACGTGGGCTGCGCCGGCAGCGGTGCCCCTTGCCAGAGCACGATCTCGAGCCCCTCGGCGCGAAGCGCCTTGATCATGAGATCACGCAGCGTCTTGGGCGCAATGTCCAGCCCCGCGGCCTTCGGGTCGAGGCGCACACGGTATTTGTGATGGACCGACGTTGCACCCTTCGGTGTGGGCTGCGGAAGCACGCCCGGAAGCTTCGCGAGCTCCTTCGAGAGCCACTCGGCGTTCTCCTGACAGAGGCGCGTGAGCTCCGGGAGCTTCTCCAGCGCGGTGCGCGCGAACGCGGCGCCGAGCTCGTTGCCGCGATACATCCAGCCAATGCGACTGGAGTCCATGCCGCGCAGCGCATCAAGCGGGCGATCACCATCGAACGCCGCGCGATCCGAGAGCGCCACGTTCTGACCAAAGTTGCGGAGGCGGTTCGCCTCTTCGGCGATCGCGTCGTCGTTGGTGACGAACACGCCGCCTTCGCCTGCACCCAGGTTCTTGCTGGACTGAAGCGAGAAGCCACCGGCCTTGCCGAGCGGGCCCACCGGTTTTCCATTCCACATGGCGCCGTGCGCCTGCGCCGCGTCCTCGATCACCATGATGCCGCGACGCGCGCAGACGTCGAAGAGCGCGCCGAGATCCGCGGAGCAGCCATGGACGTGCACGGGCATCACTGCCCGCGTCTTCGTTGTGATCAGCGACTCGACCTCTTTGGGATCGATGAGGCCCGTGGCTTCATCGACATCCGCGAAGATCGGAATGCCACCGGCGTGAAGAACGGCCAGCGGCGTAGCGACGAAGCTGTACGCGGGGACGATGACATGGTCCCCCGCGGAGATGCCTGCGGCGGCAAGCGCCAGGTGCAGCGCGGAGGTCCCCGAATGCGTGAGCAGCGCGTGCTTCGCGCCTACGTAGTCCGCGAACTCTTCCTCGAACGCGACGCTCTCGGGCGCGTTCGAGCCGGACAATACACCGCGATCGAGCACACGAAGAATGGCCCGACGTTGCTCTTCCGAGACGTCGGGCCACTTTTTGTGAGCATCCTTCGCGAGCGTCGGCTTGCCACCGAAGAGCGCGATGGGCTCGGCCATCAGCGCGAGTCCAGGGTCTTCGGGCTAGCGGGACCGGCCTCGTGCTTGTGGCCGTTGGCGGTCGCGCCGCCCTTGGCCTTCAGCGCCGCGGACTTCTCGCGAGCCCACTTCAGGAGGAGCTCCTCCTGCTTGAAGAGATCGTGCACCGGCTGCTCGCCTTCGGCCGCGTAGGGCGACTTGAAGAAGATCGAGAGCTGACGCTGGATGCCGTACTCACCGACGCGCTTGGACACGTCAAGGAGGCGGACAAGGTCGAGGACGAGCGGCGCCGCGAGGGCCGAGTCCTGGCAGAGGAAGTTCACCTTGATCTGCATCGGCACGCCGGCGAATCCGAGGATGTCGATGTTGTCCCAGGCCTCTTTCGAGTCGCCGCGGGGCTTGTAGTAGTGGATGTGAACCTGGTGATTCTCGACGTGGTAGCCGACGATCGAGTCGAGCACCGAGGCCTTGGAGAGCACCTTGGTCTTGTTCGAGCCGGGGTTGTCCAGGACGAGGCCGTCGTTGTTGCCAAGGAAGTTGGTGGAGTACCAGCCCTCGAGGTGGAGGCGACGAACGCGGAGCATCGGCGCGAGCGCCGTCTTCAGCAGCGTCTGGCCCGTCTTGCCGTCCATGCCGGCGTACGGGTTCTTGTTCTTGGTCGCGTGATCCTGGAGAGCCGGGATGTTGGTGAGGCTCGGCGCAAAGTTGCAGTACGGGATGCCGAGGCGGTTCGCGACGTAGAAGTAACGCATCGCCGGGGTGATCGACGGGTCGTTCGCGTCGAGCGCCTTCTCGAAGGCCTCGAGCGACTTGTGCGCCTCGCCAACGGGCAGGTACGACTCGGTCGACGCGAGGTTGACCATGACGACGCGGTCGATGCCGCGGGCCTTCTTCCAGTCCTCGATGTTCTTCGTGAGGATCTCGATCTCGTCGCGCTGACCCTTCGCCTGGACGATGTTCTCGCCTGCGGCGTTGGCGGCGTAGGCCTTGGAGAAGACGGCCGGCCACGGCTTGATCTCCTCGAGCTCGCTCTTCACTTGCTGGAGCACGTCGTTGGCGAGCACCTTGTGGTTCAGCGCGCCCTCGTAGACATTCGCGAACCGGAGATCCCAGCCTGCAAAGGCGAGCTTCTCGAGCGGAGCGAACTCCATCAAAGCGGTGATGGCGTCCGGGATGTTCGCGTCCGTGCGCTCCGTGATCATGCCGATGCGGGGCGCAAGGCCACGCGCCATCAGCTTCACACCCGCAATGACGGTGGAGGCGACCGCGCCATTCAACCCGATGATGACAACTCCAAGTTCGCTCATGGTGGCACTCTTCTTACTGACTATGGCTGTCTGTTGCAGGACGTTACTACTGGGACTTCTCTATCGAGACTACGAGCGAGACTACGAGCGAGACTACGAGCGTGCGTACGCAGCGAGCTTCGCTTTGCGTGCATCGTCGATGATGCGAGGGAACTTGCCCTGGACGTTGCCGCGCGTCACTTCGTCCATGAAGCGGCGTGCGCCACCTTTCACGAGACAGACGACGCGCGGAGGCATGATCGCGACGTCGCCGATGCGATGCTCGCGGTACACGCGGTTCTCTTGGCAGAGACCCTCGTCGAACGCGGTGGCGAATGCCTCCATGTTCGCGGGCTCCTGACCTTCGGCGAATTCCACCCAGAGCGCGTAGCGCGATTTTGCGGTTCCGCCAGCGCCAACGTCTCCGGAGGCACCGAAGTCCACCGTGTGAGAAGGGCACTTCGCAATTGCGTACGCGACTGCGCGCTCGATCTCGACGTGGGTCGTGAGCTCTTGCGTGACCGAGAGACAACCCGAAAGACGGCCCGCGAACTCGATACGCAGCGGTGATTTCGACGTGAAGCGCACGATGTCACCGATCTCGTATGCGTAGAGCCCGCTGACGGTGGTGACAACGATCGAATAGGAACGATCGCACTCGACCTCCCAGAGAGGGACGCGCTTCGGAGAAGGGGAGTCACGGTCCTCGAGGGCGACGAACTCGAAGAACGTTCCGCGGTGCGGGAGCATCCGCATGCCGCGCTCGGGCTTTCCTGCGTTGGTCGCGAAGTCGCTCGTGGCGTAGATGCCGCCTTCGGTCGCGTTGTAGCTGTCGACGAGCGTGATGTCGTTGCGGCCGACAAGGCTGCGGATGATCGGCATATACGGATCGGCCGAGACGCCGCCGCCGAGGAGCACGCGGAGGTTCGGCCACACATCGCGCACATGGCGGATGCCCGGGTCGCGCTTCCGTGCGGCCGCGATGACCTTCTCGAAGAGCAGCGTGAACCAGCACGTGGTGCCGGCGACCGCGCGCACATCCCAGTCAA
This sequence comes from Polyangiales bacterium, assembly GCA_038230375.1. Lineage (GTDB taxonomy): Bacteria > Myxococcota_A > Polyangia > Polyangiales > Polyangiaceae > JANXLV01. The sequence continues at coordinate 7,022 of JBBRNJ010000089.1, forward strand.
GGTAGCGCTCTGCGATCTTGTCGAGCTTCTCTTCGTAGCTCGAGATGACCTTGATGTCGTCCTCGGGCAGGTACACCGGCCGCGTGAACGCGGGGATCTTCGTGACCATCAGCGCCGGGTTCGACGTGATGAGGACGGGCCCCTCTTCGCGCATCGTGGTGGGCGGGAAGAGGCCCAGCGTGAAGCCGCGGATGAACTGATCGTCGTTCGAATGCGCGAGCCAGCGCATGAGCGTGTCCGCGCCGGCGCGTCGCTGGTGGCCGACCTGGCGCTCCGTGATCGGCAGGAACTTTTGACGGCCCGCCTGCGAGCTGCCCGACGAGTTGCCGAAGTAGCGCACGAACTCCGGCACAATGAGGTTCTTCTCGCCCTTGCGCATGCGCTCGATGAACGGAGAGAACGTGTCGTAGTTGTTCACCGGAACATGCGTCTGGAATTGCGCGTAGCTCTTCACGCCCGCGAAGTCCTGGCGACGGCCATACTCCGTGTTGCGTGCGTGGCGCGTGATCTCGAGGAGGGTGTTCTCCTGGACCTCACGGACGTTTTCGAGAGCGCGGTCCCAGCGGCCGACCGACATCCTCGCCGCCGCGAGCAGGCCCTTGCCGAGCAGCGCGGGATAGGGGGAGGGCTTCAAGATGCGTGGCGCCCGCGGCGTGTAGCTGCGCGGGGCGACTGCCTCCAGGCGGGGGCTGGTCGTGGACACGGATGGGGTGGTGCTGGTCGACTCCGGCGCGAAATCGCCGGCCTCGCCCCCGATATCCATGGTCATCGCGTGTTCCCCCGGTCCATGCTCGCGGACATCACCGGCGACGCGCAGGAAGTCGCGATGAGGGCGACTTCGTGGCGAACGGCGACGTGGGTGAAACTACCGAGCATGACTACTCCTCGGGTGAGCGCGGTCCGCGCCACCGGAAGCGAGCGCTTACCGCGAAATGTTCAATACGACAATGCCGCAGGTCGCGATTGGCAACGATTTTTCGCGGAACCGGCCATTGCATAGCTGGGAAAATGAGCCTGATCACGCGTCCAGGTCGACCGGGGTCCAGGTCGATTGTGTCCAGTTCTCGGCGCTTTACTGAGCAACACGTTGAACCACTCGACCTCATGAGCACCCAAGGGGTGGTGCGAGCCTCCCCAAGACGCGCTAAGCCTCTCGTCGCCTTGAGACGCTCCCTCCCTCTGGCCCTGCTCCTTGTCCTGCCTGTGGCCTGCTGGGCCACCATGGCGAGCGCCCAGCCACAGGAGCCTGGTGCCCCACCGTCGGCCCCATCTGCCTCCCCAGCGCCCCCTCCGCCGCCCGCGCCTGCGCCCACGCCGCCTCCCCAGGAGTTCGAGCCCGACCCGGCCAGCCGCAAAACGCCTCACTGGTATGGCTGGCAGCCGATGATCTTCGACGCGGCCGCCGGTCTGCAGGCGGTGCTGGCATACACGCTGGACCAGGGCGGGCTCTATGCAACTGCAGCCGTGACGTATTTCGTCGGCCCCGTCAGCGTGCACCTCTATCACGGGCGCGTCGGCAACGTGGTGGTGGGCGCCGGCTCGCGCATCGCCGGACCCGGTCTTGGCGCCGTCACAGGCTATCTGATCGACAAGGCGGGCTCGGGCGGGCGCTCCAACGGCAACACTGGCTCCTCGGTGGGCGTGGGGATCGGGTGCCTGGTGGCCGCGATCGTCGACGACGCCATCAACTCCCACGAGATGCTTCAGTTCTGGGAGGTGGGGCTCACCGTCTCACCCACGATCACGCGTGAGAGCCGCGGTTTATCGCTCAGCGGCAGCTTCTAGCAAGCGTCGTCCCGACATTGGGACAGCTCGTGCTGGCCGGGAAGAAGCACTTTTGCAGGTTACGCGTTAACATCCCGACGACCCGTGGCGCTTCCGAAGAAGAGATGGATCACCCTTGGCCTGCTCGTCCTCGTCGTGGGCGGGGGGTCGGCAGCGTTCGGACCCATCGTCCGCTCCAAGGTCCAGAGGACAGCGACCGCACGTCACCTGGATGTCGTCGTCGGTGGCGTACGACCTGGGTTCTTCAAGGTGGGACTCCGTGACGTGCACGTTCGTCCCGAGGGCGTGGATGGTATCGACGTCGTGCTGCCAGAGGTCGACGTGACCCTGACCGCGGGCCTGGCGCCGCGCTCGGTCATCGTGCGTGGTGGTGAGATCACGCTGCACGGAGAGCCGACCGAGCTGCGTGACAAGCTGCGCGCGCTTCGCAAGGAGAAAGATGACGACGCCGCGCCGGCCGCGACCACCGCCGCGAGCTCTCTCGATGTCGAGGCCGAGGACCTCACCGTGAAGCTCACCACCGACGCCGGCACCACTGCCGAGGCCAACGGCGTGCGCGTGAAGAAGGACGGCAGGGGCACCACCATCTCCGTGCAGTCTGCAAAGATCACCGACCCCGCGCTTGCTCTCGCGCTGGGCATCGTGGAGGTGCAACTGGACGAGCAAGGAAACCTGGCACGCGCGTCTGCGGACTCCGTGAACGTCTCGCTGCTGCAGCGGCCGAAGGAGCTCTCCACCACCGCGGCCGCGGGCGCGGACGATCCCCCGCCTCCGCCGCTCCCGCCTCCCCAAGCAGCCCTGACGAAGCCAGGCAAGGGTGGCAAGGGTGTGAAGCCCAGGAAGGGCGAGCCCGCGGTGGTGGTGGCATCGACCTCGACGAAGACGGAGGGGCCGCTCTTCCCGCTGCCGGATCCGCGTGCGCTCCGCGCAAAGCTCGCGCTCGTTCGCAAGGAGGCGCTGCCGCGCATCCCGAAGGACAGCGCGTTTGCGATCGAGAAGCTCACGCTCACCGTGCCCACGGCGGAAGGTGACGTCACGCTCGGGCCGGGCCCGCTCACGGTGAAGCGCGAAGGTGATGTCGTGCGCGTCGCGTTCTCGTCCGACGTGAAGGATGCGTCGCCGCAGAAGTCTCCGCCTCTCTCGATCGAGGCAGAGGTCCCGATCACGCAGGGCGACACGACGATCGCGCTGTCTGGCGGCCCCGTGTCGTTCGCGCGGCTTGGCCTGAAGGAAGGCGCGGGCGGCCTGCTCCACACGAGCGAGGCCACGCTCGAAGGGAAGGGGCGCGTGGTCCTGACGGACGACGGCAGCACGCTGACGTTCGACGTGGACGTGCGCGGGCGGAAGATCGCGCTGAACCAGCCGCGGCTCACGCCCGAGACGATCGAGAACCTGAACGTGGCAGTGTCCGCGCGTGGAGTGCTGGGCAGTGATGGCCTGCTGCGCATCGACGACGCGCAGGCGAGCCTGGGCGAGACCAAGCTGGAGCTCCGCGGCACCGTCGAGCAGAAGCCAGATCACGCGGCGATGTCGATCGCCTTCACCGTGCCCATCGCCAGCTGCCAGGCGATGGTCGACACCGCGCCCGCAGCGCTGTTGCCGCTCGTGCGCAACGCGCGGTTCTCGGGGACGTTCTCCGCGTCGGGTCGCATCCAGTTCGACACGCGCAAGCTGGAGGACCTGCTGCTCGACTACCAGATCGCGGATCGCTGCCGCATCACCGAGGTCCCGCGTGAGCTCGCGCGCGAGCGCTTCACGCATGCCTTCACGCACCACGTGGTGCTGCCCGACGGGAAGATCGCAGAAGAGGGCACGGGCCCTGGCTCCGACTCGTGGACGGACCTCGACAAGATCTCGCCGTTCATGACGGTGGCCGTGCTCACGACCGAGGACGGCGGCTTCTACCGTCATCACGGCTTCAATCACCCTGCGTTCAGGAACTCGCTCGTCGCAAACCTGAAGGCGCAGCGGTTCGTGCGCGGCGCGAGCACCATCTCCATGCAGCTCACGAAGAACCTGTTCCTGTCGCGCACGAAGTCGATCTCGCGCAAGCTCGAGGAGCTGATCCTCACGGACGACCTGGAGCAGGTCTTCAGCAAAGACGAGCTCATGGAGCTGTATCTGAACGTCATCGAGTTCGGGCCCGACGTGTACGGCATCACGAAGGCGGCCGAAGCATTCTTTGGTCGCAAGCCCGAGGAGCTCACGCTGGCGGAGTGCCTCTATCTTTCGTCCGTGCTGCCTTCGCCGATCCGCTACTTCCACATGAAGGACAAGGGCGAGGCGCCCGAGTACTGGATGAAGCACGTCTACTCGCTCATGGAGATCGCCGCGAAGAACGGCCGCGTGAGCAAGAAGGAGCTCGAGACCGGTCTCGCAGAGCACGTGGAGTTCTGGAAGACCGGAGCCCCACGACCCGTCGCGCGCATGCCCCAATCCGGCCCGCGCCTCGAAGGCGAGCCAGAGCCAGCCGAAGACTGGAAGCCAGTCGACTAGGAGCACCGGGCTACTTGCCGTTTTTTCCTTGGGCTCGGAGGCTTGCGAAGAAGGCTTTCAGCTCCTGCGCGGACTCCTCGCCCATCACGCCGCCTTCCGCGATGAACGTGTGGTTCAGGCGCGCGTCGAGGCCGATGCCGAACATCGTGTGCACCGCGCCGGCCTTGGGATCGGCGCAGCCGTAGACCACGCGCGGAACGCGTGCGTTGACGATGGCGCCGGCGCACATGGGGCAGGGCTCCAGCGTCGCGTAGAGCGTCACGCCCTCGAGCCTGAAGGTTTGCTTCGCTTCGGACGCGGCGCGCAGCGCGAGCAGCTCGGCGTGCGCCGTCGGATCCTGGCTCCGCTCGCGCGCATTGCGGGCACGCGCGAGCAGCTGGCCCGTCGTGTCGTCGACGATCACGCAGCCCACCGGGACCTCGCCTTCGGTCGCCGCGAGCCGGGCCTCTTCCAGCGCGACCGCCATGAACGAGAGGTCGCGATCGCTGGGCATGGGACGTGTGAGTGCGCCTGGACGTGCAGGCGAATGGAGAGGGGAAGCGCGCTCGGAAGGATTCGAACCTTCGACCCCAGGCTTCGTAGGCCTGTGCTCTATCCAGCTGAGCTACGAGCGCTTGCTCCGGACAATCCGAAGGGCCGCGACCATAGTCGGGATGCACCGCAAGTCAACCATCTACCGCCATCTACCGTGGGTCCCTCCATTCCAGCCACTACAGCCACGTGCAATGGCATACGGCGGAAGGATCGTGCCAACCATGCAAACATTGCGAGGTCGGGGGCTCACCGCGACCCGGATGCCTTTGGCATCTGGATCATGGTTTTTGTCGGACTTATGTAACGGGTTGAAACCATTCATAACCGCCGCGTGGCACATCGCCTGCTCTTAGGGAGACCGTCCCCAAGGCGTCGGCCGCTGACGGGACCATCCCCAGGGGAGGGCTAACTCCAGAAGGATGTCTTATCCGTCGTGCTCGCTTGGTAATCCAGCCTTGTTCGCTCTCATGCCCTGACTCCCTTGGGCTCCAGAACGTGAACGCGCCAGACACCAAGAAAGTACGGGGAACGCCGGAATCTCCCGCTCCGTGCGGGGCCACGTCCTTCACTTATTCGTCGCTTAGCTAATCCTGCTTGTTTTCCTTCCTCTTCTCTTTGTTTGACCGCTCCTGGTAGACGACCAGACAACAACAGCGGCTTTAATAGTCAGTGACCGCACGGTTTGATCTTTGCGTGGCGTGCCTCCCTCGGGATGGCGCGCCACGTTGGTTTTGTGGGTTGGACTTGCCCACCCGTCTGGGAGAAGCAACCAGCGAGAGCGCCTCCGTAGTCCCGGTTGTGTGCCACCACCCTCGATAAGACACGGTGTGGCCAGCGGCTTGCAGCTATGATTTCTCCGATGCGGCGCTCCCTCTTTCGCCTTGGTCGCTGGACCCTCCCGTTGCTCCTGGCGCTGGTGGCGGCTCCTGCGATGGCCCTGGCAAGCGACGCTGCGCCCGGCCCGAAGGGAGCTCCGGTGCGTCACGCGGCGCCGTGGCTGGGCGTGCAGATGGGTGATGTCGATGGCGGCGTGCTGGTTCGCCACGTCCTTCGTGGCTCTCCCGCGGAGAAGGCCGGCCTTCGCGATGGAGACGTGATCCTCACCGTGGAGCGCGCGCCGGTCGCCCGGCCGACGGACGTGTCTTCTGCAGTCTCGCAGCATGTACCAGGCGACCCTCTTGCGCTCACGTTGCGACGCGGCGGGCAGACCATTCCCGTCACGGCACATCTCGAGGCACGTCCCAGCGCCGAGGAGACGCTCACGCGCGATCTCGTCGGCTCGCAGGCGCCGGCGTGGGTGGACACCACGCCCGTCGCGGGAGCTCCTGCATCGCTCAACGCGCTTCGAGGCAAGGTCATCGTTCTCGACTTCTGGGCGAGCTTCTGCGGCCCGTGTCGCTACATGGCGCCGGAGCTCTCTGCGCTGTCTGCGCGATACCAGGCGCAAGGGCTCGCCGTTGTCGGTATCACCACGGACTCCCCCGACGTTGCTGCAGCCACACGCGACCGATGGGAGATGCGGTACGGCGTGCTGTCCGACAACAGCGGACGCACCCATCAGGGCTATGGGATCACCGCGCTGCCCACGCTCTTCATCATCGATCGGCGCGGCGTCGTACGCGCGGTCACTGTTGGTGCTGGCCGCGGCGAGGTCGACCGCGTCGAGGCGCTCGTGAAGACGTTGCTCGCAGAGGCGCCTCCTCCATGAGACCCCGCGCCGGGGTGCGGTTCGTGGACGAGCTCTTGTGGTCATTGCGACGCGCGGGGCTCGAGATCTCCACGGCACAGGCGATCACCGCGGCGCGGGCCGTGGCCCTCTGCGGGGTGTCGTCGCGCAACGCGCTCGGGGACGCTCTGCGCGCCGTGGTCGTGACGCGGACGGAGGACATGCCCGTCTTCGAGAAGGCGTTCACGCGTCACTTCGATGGCAGCGCTGCGCCGCGCGATCTGTTCGACCGTCTGCGCGCGCGTGGCCTCTCCGAGGACGACCTGCGCGAGCTGGGCGCGCTGCTCGCGGCGATGGCGCGCGCCACGTCCGACGGGGCGAGCCTGCTGGCGCTCACGGAGCGCGGCGCCGAGCTCGATCGATTGTTGCAGAGTACAAGTGTCTTGCGAGCCCTCGAGGCCGCGCACGGCCCCCTGCAGGCGGGCTTCGTGGTGCACAAGGTCCTGACGGAGGTGGGAGCCCAGCGCGCCGGGAGTGGGCTCGCTGCGCTGCGAGCGCGCCTCACGGACGCCATCGGCAAGGAGCGCGCGGACGCGATCACGGAAGCGCTGTCCGCGGAGCTACTCGAGGCGGACCGCGAGGTGCGCGGCTTCGTGCGCGAGCGGCTGGAGCGCCCGCAGCCTTCCCCCACGAACGACGTCACGCTCCGCCCCTTCACCGCGCTCGATCCCGAGGAGGTGCGCTCGGTGCGCCGCTCCGTACGCCTGTTCGTGGAGAAGCTGTGGGGCCGCGAGCGCGTGCGCCGTCGGCTGCGTCGTCGCGGCCGTCTGGACCCCCATGCGACGTTGAGGCAAGCGATGCGGACGCAAGGCGTGCCAGTGCGCATCGTCCGCAAGGAGCGGCGCCCGGACCGACCAAAGCTCATGGTGTTCGCCGACGTGAGCGACTCCGTCCGCGCCAGCGCGCGCTTCCTTCTGGAGTTCGCCTACCTTGCGCGCGAGCTGTTCGCAGGGACGAGGACGTTTGCGTTCGTCAGCGACCTGGTCGAGACGACTGACCTCTTCGAGGACGCGTCAATCGATCGTGCGCTGTCCCATGTGTACGGCGGCGGCTTGCTCTCCGTCCGCGACAACTCCAACTACGGGCGCGTGCTGTCTGCGATCTGGGCGCGCCATGGCCGCGAGGTCGATCGGCGCACCACCGTTGTCATCCTGGGCGACGGCCGCACGAACTACATGCAGGCAGGCACGGACGCGCTCACACGCCTCACAGCGCGCGCGCACCGCGTGCTGTGGCTATGCCCGGAGCCGCGCGGCGCGTGGAGCGTGGGAGACAGCCGCATGCGCGAGTACGAGCGCGCCGTCACGCAGGCCCTGGAAATGACGAACGCGCGCGAGCTCCAGAGAGCCGCGCGCGCGTTGATCGGTTGATGCTGTTGCTGCGAGTTTTTTGGGAGCTCAGGAGCCCTGAGCGGCCTGAGGGAGTCCGCCGGGGTTCGCGACCTTGGTGGAGGTGAACACCTCGCGGACCCAGATGCCTTGCGGCATGTGGGTGGCGGACACGGAGGCCGTGTAGCCAGTGAACTGGAAGTTGATGACGGCGGTGGCCATTGATTCGGCCAAGAATTCGGGGGTCGGTTGACCGACGACCTTGTGCGGAGGGCCGAGCACACTCACCATCTTCTTGCCGCTGTTGATCATGGCGACGGATCCAGCCTCGGGGCTGATGTCCTGGCGCCAGCTCGTGACGGTGTAGAGCGCCTTGTCACTCGCGCGGAAACCGAACGTGAGCTCGGTGATCGCCACCTCGGAGTCGCTGGGCGTGGGGAGATCCTTCGCCCTGACGTTCGCGCAGGAGAGCACGGTGCCCTCGCGCGTGTCGTCGCAGGTGATGTTGTGCAAGCCAGCCCATGTCATGACGTCCTTCAAGGTCGACTTGTCGAGCTCGAAGCCCATCGCGAACATCGCAGGCGGCGGCGTCTCTACTGCAGGCTGCGCAGCCACGAACGTTTCCCCACGTAGCTTCTCCATCTCTGCTGCAGAGATGTTCCCAACCGGACAACCGCCGAGCTTCATGAGAAGCGGCTTGCCCATCTTGGTGTGTAGAAAGCCCATCACGCCAGTCGAAGCGATGGCCACGAGCACGATGCTCGTGGCCACCTTCTTCACCCGGCGCGAACGCGAATCACTGGTTGTGTTCGTGCTGCTCGCGGCCATTGGTACTACCGTTTCCTTCTCAGTTAGGCTGGCAGCCCGCTGCCGTGGGCGCCAACGCATCCGCGCCGCCGCCGTCCCAGATGTCCGAGCAACGCGCGCCGTAGTTGAAGTTGGCATCCGTGCCAGCTTCTGCCTGCTGTGCAACGCGGGCCTTGTCGACGATGTCCGACGCCGTGCCGAGCAGCGCGCCGCCGAGCGTCATGAGGTCCGCCTGGCTCACGCCCGCTGCCGCCAGCTTGGCCGCCGCGATGGAGACGAACTTCTGGAACGCAGCGCTCGTGATGCCGAGGCCGGTGTGGGTGGTGGCCATGTCACGGCACGTGAAGCCGTTTGCGCCAGCCGCGGTGGACACGTACGGATATGCTTCGGGGCCGCCCGCCGCCTTCGCGACGAACTGGGTGAAGCAATCCTCGACCACGCCGAGGTTCGGGTTACCCGCCGTCGGGGTCGCGCCGGTGTGACCGGTGCGGATCGCGAAGTAGGAGAGGATCTGCGGATCCGCCGCCTCGCCCATGGTGCCTTCAACGACGTCCTTCACGGCCTTCGCGATGCCATCGCGCTTGCCGAGACGCTCGTAGAGCGTGGTCGTCGTGCCGGCGTCGTCGAACGAGGTGCCGTCCGGGGTGTCGAACGTGCTGCCGTCGACCGTGCCGCCGCCAGTGTCCGCCTTGCCGGCGTCCTTGGCCGTGGTGGCCGTGCTGTCATCACCGCAGCCGACCGCAACAACACCAGCAGCTGCCGCGAGAGCGACGACGCTCGCAAGCGCCCATTTCCGATTCAAGTTCATATCGACCTCCAAAAAAAGGATCCCTACCGGCAATGCGCCGCATCGGAGAGGCTACCGTCGTTGAAGGAAGATAGCAACTCGCTACGCCCTAAATCATCGAGTGGATCGGTGCCAAGTTCCCTGATGTGTGGGCGTCGTACGCAGGTGGGCGGCAGTTGGGCGCGCGCTCCTTCTACGAGCCCACGCTGGTATCGACGCTCTGCACGCAAAGATGCCGCGTAGTTCGGCGCCTTCGACGATTTGGCATCGATGCATGATCGGAGGATCATAGGTCCGTCATGTTCGGATCCGGCCTACAGTGAGAGCTGCATGAGAGACCACCGTCGTTCCCTGGGGCTCGGCGTCTTCGTTGTTGCCGCGTTCGTGATTCCTCTGGCATGCACCGACGCGGGCGGTCACGTGTCCGGTGGTGAGCTCGCATTCGAAGGCGGCGCCGCCGCGCCAACGGGTGAAGCGGGCCCTGGCGGTGGAACCGGCACGACGTTCACGGATCTCTATCGCGACTTCTTCGGGCCCACGGGCGCGGCGAAATGCGCAGGCAACGGCATGTGCCATGGCGCCGCGGATCAGGCCGGCGCCGTTGCCACGGGCGGGTACATCTGTCCCGACGTGATGAGCATGGGTGACGCGGGGACGGGCGGAGATGCAGGTGATGCAGGTGATGCTGGCGGCGGTGGCGCGAATCCCGCGAAGGCTCTGTGCAGATCCACGATGATGAAGGTGATCCTCGTGGACCCGCCGTTCTCCACGACGTCGACATGCGGGCAACCGTTCGCGAAGGCGTACATGCACAACGTCATCCGCAAGGTGACGCACGCCGCCGACGACGAGAACAACATGCCGCGGACGCCCTTCACGTACACCTTCTCCGACGAAGCCGTCGCGCGCATCGACGCGTGGGTGATGGCGGGCTGCCCCGACAACTAGCGCTTGCGCATGCGCGGATCGAAGGCGAAGGGACGCGGTAGCCCGAGCTTGATCTTCGCGAAGTCCGGATGCGTGGGATTGAAGAGGACGTTCTCTTCCTCGGGGACGATCGCCGACGGCACGAAGAGCGCGACGGTCTGACCGCGCTGCACCCAGGTGGTGCCGATGTCCTTCAGCACGTCGGGCCCGACGCTCTCGCGCCACGATTTCGGGAGCTTGTTCGGGGTGAGGCGCTCGACCTTCACCTTGTCCGGGATGTCGGCGGGGATGCTCATCAGATCGTCCGGGAGCTCGCTCGGGTCGACGTGGACGAACACCTCGAGCGCCGCCAGCGCGAGTGAGGACGCGCAGTACACGACGGCGCTGCCCTTGTGGTTCCAGCGTCCGCCATACAGCCGCGCGCCCTCGCCCGTGAAGGCGCCCTTCACGTGCTGCTTCTTGCAGATGCGCCAGACCCGCGGCATTCCGCGCGCACCTTACAGCATCTAATTCTACAGCGGGAAGTCGCGACCCAGTTCTCGATTCAGTTCGGGCTTGCCCGCGGCAGCGAGACAAACAGCGGCGGGGCCGCAGTCAGGCCCCTTGAAGAGAGCGAGTGACGCTTTGCGCCCTTCGCTCTCTGCCACCAATGGTCCCCGGTCACGCCGGGTATTGTCCCGTTGCCACGGCGCGGCTGCGACGCAGATTCGACCCTGGGAAGCTGACCTCTCACAGCAGCGTTAACCGACGATGCCGTGCTCGATACGACCGAGCACGTCGTCCACGGCCTGCGCCCCGAGGTCCGTGTCCATCATCGTGATGGGCGCGACGTCGCGCAGCGCACGGTTCTCCTTCTTGAGCCACGCGCGCGCCTTGTCCACGGTGCCGAGGACGGCCGTGGCACGGGCGATGGCCTTGGCCACGCGCAGCACACGCTCCGACTCCTGAGGGTCGAGCTGCCCCGCGAGCTTGCGACGCGCGAGCGTGCGAGGAGCCATCCCCACGACGGGAGCCGCGGCCTCGAGCGAGAGCCCGAGTTTGTCCGCCACGGACGAGAGCCACGCGAACGGCGCGCCCTTGCGAACGACCGCGACGAGGTCCATCGGCGAAGCGATGGCCTCCTTGAAGGCCTTGTCTCCTCCGAGGACGGCGACGATGTTGCGGGCCAGGACGGTCATGCCATATGGCATAGCACAGGGTGCCACTTGGCGCCACGCAGGCGTCAGAGGCGTCAGAGGCGTCAGAGGCGTCAGAGGCGTCAGAGGCCGGGGGTGGGAGCCTTCACGATCGTGAGATCGGATTTGATGCGGTCGCTCACCCACACGTTGTTGCTCTTGTCGATGATCACGGCGCCGACTCCGTCCAGGGACTCGACCAGCTTCATGCCTTTTTCTGGGCCCAGGATGAAGACGGCGTCGTCGATGGCGTCGGCGATGAGGGCGGTCTTGGCCCAGATGGTGACGCTTCGCGAAGCCGTGGCGGGCTTGCCCGTACGTGGGTCGATGATGTGGTGATAGCGCTTGTTGTCGACGATGTAGCTTCGCTCGTAGTCCCCCGCGGTGCTGAAGGCGTGATCGGCGAGGCCGAGCAGCGCGAAGTAACTTCCATCGGGGCCGCGCGGATCGCGGACGCCGGCGGACCATGGCTTGCCGTCGGGCTTCAGGCCGCGCGCGAACAGATCGCCGCCGGCCTGCACGTAGAAGGAGCGGAGGCCGGCCTTGTCCAGGATGGCCACGGCGCGGTCCACGCCGTATCCCTTCGCGATGCCGCCAAGGCTCATCTTCGTGCCGGCGGTCTGCAGCATGATGCTGGGGACGGCAGGGTCCAGCTTGATCTTCTTGTAACCCACGAACGGCAGCAGCTTGGCGATGTCCGCGTCGGAGGGGGGATGCGGATCCAGATCCTGATCGAACTTCCACAGGCCGTGCAAGGTCTCGAACGTGATGTCGAACGTGCCCTCGGAGATGTCGCTCGTGTGGATGGCCTCCTTCACGACGTCGAACGTCTCCTGACTGACCTTGATGGCCTCCTTGCCCGCGGCCGCGTTGACGCGCGAGAGCTCGCTGTCTGGGCGCCACGTCGTCATCAGGTTCTCGACGCGCTTGATCTCCTCGATCGCCTCGGCGAAGAGCGCGCGCACCCGCGGACCGTCGAGCCCAGCCTGCGTGTAGCCCGCGAAGCCCAGGTGCGTGCCCATCGCTCTTCCCTCGAGCCACACCTTCTCGCTCGGGGAGAGCGACACCGTGCGTGGCCCGCCCGGGCTTGCGGGCTCCGCGGCGGACGCAGCGACCGACGGAACGGTGGCTGGGGGAGACGTGGAGGATGTGGAGGACGTGGCGCGCATCGCCTCCGTGCCTTGCACGGGCTGCGGCGTCAGCGATGTCTCGCGATCATGACACGCCGTGGCGGCGATCAAGAAGAGGAGGCCTGCGGCGGGGACGACGCGCTTCACGCCCCCTTACTTAGCGGAGGAGCGGCGCCCATGTCGACCGGTCGGCGTTGACACCGCATCGATCAGGTACCAAAGAGTACCGCCCATGCTCGACGAGAAGGTCATTCGCACGCTGGACGCCGCGGTCGACGCCGAGAAGGACGCCCTTGGCAAGCTCTCCACGAGCATCCACCAGAACCCCGAGCTCCGCTTCGAAGAGGTGAAGGCAGCAGGCTGGATCTGCGAGCTGCTCGCCGCGCGAGGCATGACCGTCACGCGTGGCGTTGCCGGCATGCCCACCGCGTTCATCGCGCGGGCCGGAAAATCGGGCGGCGCGCGCATCGGCATCCTCGCGGAGTACGACGCGCTCCCGCAGATCGGGCACGCGTGTGGGCACAACCTGATCGCGACGGCAGGCGTGGGCGCGTTCCTGGCTGCGTCGAAGGTCGCCGAGAGCCTGGGCGGTGAGGTGGTGCTCTTCGGCACGCCTGCGGAAGAGGGCGGCGGCGGCAAGGTGAAGATGATCGACGCCGGGCTGTTCGAGGGCATCGACGCCGCGATGATGTTCCACCCGTTCGATCGCGATGTGCTCGCACATCCCGCGCTAGCGAACACCTGGGTCACGTTCACGTTCGGTGGCGCGGCGGCGCACGCGGCGATCGCACCACAAGACGGCAAGAGCGCGCTGACTGCCTGCATGGACACGTTCCGTCTGATCGACGGGCAGCGCGTGCATTTTCTCGATGGCGTGCGCGTGCACGGCTTCATCGTGAACGGCGGGCAGGCGGTGAACATCATCGCGGAGACCGCCGCGTGCGAGTTCTCCGTGCGCGCGCGCACCACCGGCGAGCTGACCCGCGTCCGCGCGATCGTGGAGCGCTGCGCCCGCGCCGCCGCCATGGCGAGCGATGTCACCATCACGATCTCCGAGCGTCGCGGCTACAAGGACATGCGGAACAACATGGCGCTCGCGCGTGCATTCGGGCAGCACATGTCTGCGCTCGGACGCCCTCCGCGCGAGACGGACGGCCGCGTGGGCGCGGGCTCCACGGACATGGGCGACGTGTCACACGTGGTCCCCAGCATCCACCCGTGGCTCGCGATCGTGGACGAGAACGTGGCGCTCTGTCACCAACACAAGTTCGCAGACGCCGCCGGCAGCGCGCGCGGCATCGACACGGCGCTCGTTGCCGCGAAGGCCATGGCGCGCACCGCGAGCGAGCTCCTGGTGAACGGTGAGCTCCTCGCCCGCGTGAAGCGTGAGTGGCTCGAGGATCGCGCGGCCAGCTAGATGAAGCCGCGCGCCAACGTCACGAAGGTCTCCGGCGTGGACGTGCACTGGGTGGAGCAGGGCAAGGGGCCCGCCGTTGTGCTCATCCACGGTCTCCTCGACTGGCATCGCGCGTGGGATCCGATCGTGCCGCGCCTGGTCGCGCGCGGCTTCCGCGTGCTCGCGCTCGATCTACCTGGTCACGGTCTCTCGGGCCGCACGGACGTCCCTTACACGCTCGAGTGGAACGCGCGCCTCGTGGGCAGCTGGCTGGATGTAGCGAACGTCGACCATGCGAACTTCGTCGGGCACTCGTACGGCGGTGGCGTCGCGCAGATGCTCATCCTCACGCACGCGGCGCGCATGGATCGGCTCGCGCTCGTGGCACCCGGCGGCTTCGGTCGCGAGGTCACCATGGCGGTGCGGCTTGCGGCGCTTCCGTTCCTGGTCGAGCGCCTTGGCCAGCCGTGGCTCACCGTGATCACGCGCGCCACGGGTCCGCTCGGTGGTCGGCTCGCCCTGGACGCAGAGGAGCGTCGCTGGGTCGCGCAGCGTCCGGGCACCGCGCGCGCGCTTCATCGCACCGTGAGGGACGTGATCGGCATGAGCGGACAGGTGCGGCATTTCATGGACCGCGCGCTGGAGGCGCCGCATGTCCCGCCGGTCGCGGTCTACTGGGGCGACAAGGATCGCGTCATCCCGTTCTCGCAGGCCAAGCACCTCCCCACATACTTGCAGGGTGCACGCATCTTCCGGTTCGCAGGCGCCGGTCACTATCCGCATCACGATCATCCGGAGGCCGTCACCACGGACCTCGTCGCGTTCTTCCGCGACGAACACGCGGAGCCAGTGAGCGTGCGCCGCCCGCTCAGCGCTGCCCCGCCGTGACCGCCTGACCCGGGCGCTTCGCGCTTGCTAGGACGCGATCTTCGAGAGGCGCGTGATCGTCTTCTTGCGCAGCGCGGCAGTCGCTTCCAGCGTGCGCGTGAGGCCGTCGTGATCCTTCACCGCGGGCAGGCGCTCGTACTCGCCGTTCCACAGCTCCAGCATCACGCCCTGATCGTCCAGGACGATGCGGTCGATCTGCGCCCACATCAGCTTCCGCACCTTGGGCAGCCCCATGGGCAGCATGGTGCGCAGCTCCACGCCGTCTTGCGAGACGATGACGCCCCGCAGGTGCGCGCGCAGGACCGTGCCGATCGCGCAGAAGGAGATGAACCATGCCAGTGGCTGCGCGCCGACCTGACGGTGACGATCACCTTCCACCACCCACACGAAGAGCGGCGAGTTGGAGGAGCCCGCATAGGCGATCGCGACGACCGCCGCGAACGCGAGCGCCAGGGCGAGAAAAATATACGACGGCACGGTGTGCCGCAGCGGCGGGCCGAATGCGCGGCGCTCGCCCACCTTGGGGCTGTACGCCATCTCGAAGCGCGCCACGGTGCCGTGAACATCCGTGATGGACGGGCGTTCGGTGTCGTCCGCGGTCTCGACCATGCCGGGAAGCTCAGGCTCTTTTTGGTCGTTGGGCTCGGTCACGGCGTTCATGCGTTGTGGGACACGCATGCGTGCGTGCCCTTGGGGGGATGGATCAGGAAAAGTTCAGGAGTCTTCTGCTTCTTCTTCCCGTCGGTATTCTCGTGTGTGTGCGATCTCGCTCTTCGACGGATTGATCACGAAGAGCCCGTGATCCGCGTCCAGCAAGGCCACGTCTCCGTCGGAGGCCCAGCGGAAGAGGCCCTTCACGTCCACCACCGCGGGCACGTCGAAGAGCCGAAGCAGGCTGTGCGTGCGCGGACCATGCGCGCGCTCGGAGAGTGCGATGCCCACGGGCTGCGCGCGAGCAGACACGAGCAGGTCGAACACGGTGAGCGCATCGCCCACGAGGACGGCCTTGGTCGGGAGCTCTGCGCGCTTGTCCGCGGCGGCCAGCATGGTGAGCGCATCGCAGAGGTCCTCGATGTCCTTCGCGCGCTCGTCCAGGAATGCGTCCTTCGTGAACGACGCAGCGGTGCGGGTGACCTCGCGGGCCACGCGAGAGAGCGCCTGCGCGATGCCACTGCCTTCGCGAATGAGCTCCACGGTGCGCTCGCGAAAACGCGCGTCCTCCAGGATCTGCACGTAGGTCTCGAGGAACGCAGCGTCCCTGAGGTGAAGTGAGCGCGCGCGATCGCGCAGGCCCACGAGTGCCTTCTCTGCGACGTCCACGGCGCCACGGAGCATCTTCACGTCGTCCTTGGCGCGCGCCTCTTCACTGCCGTCAACGCGGATGCGCTCGCTCTGTCGTGCGGCGGGACGACGCAGCGCCGCCACCGCACCGAGCGCACGCCCCATGACCAGCGGCCTTCCAGGAAGCGTGACGCGCCGGGTGCCGCCGCCAGCTTTTCGGGGACCGCGCTCGCGCTGGGCGTCGATGAGCTCCGCCTGGCGAACCGCGCCGCCGATCACGGCGCCCATCATCGTCAGGAGCTCGATGTCGCGAGCCTCGAAGGCCGGCTTGCGTCGCTGCACGACAAGCGCCCCGAGCGCGCCAGATTTTCCGCGCAACGGAACGGCCAGGAACACAGGGAAGCGCTCCTCGCCGAGCTCGTCAAAATGCTTGTAGAATGCATGCTTTGGCGCGGTGGCGCTGGAGACGGGCCGCATGTACTCGACGGCGGCGCCGGTGATGCCCTCACCGATCGCGAGGCGGACCTGACCCACGGCCGTGGGCGAGAAGCCCACGTTGCCGCGCATGACCAGCACGTTGCCCTCGCCCTCGAGCAGGTAGAGCGAGCACACGTCCGCGCCAAGGATGAGCGCAATCCTCCGCGGAGCCTCGTCGAGCAAGGAGCCGATGGGCATGGGCTTCGCCGCAAAGGCGACGAAATCGAGGACGCCATCGAGCCGCTTGTCTCCGGGGGCGTGGACCCTGGGGCTGGCGCGCCTGTGCGCTTCGTGATCCCCCCTGGAGGATTCGGGCTTTGCCATGACGAACGGCGCCGACACTAGCACCTGTCCCGATTGATGTCGTGCGAAGGCCGGACTATAGGGCGGCCATGGCATTGGACTTCCCGTCTTCCGAGTGGGTCGCTGCGTACAAGGACGCCATCAACGGCAACGCTGCCTTCAAGGCCGCCCACAAGGACTGGACGCACGGCGCGGTGGCGATGGTGGTGAAGGCCGACCCGGCGCTCGGCCTCACCGAGGACCAGGGGATGCTCCTGGACGTGAACCAGGGAGAGTGCCGCAACGCGAAGCTCCTGCCTGCGTCGAACCCTGAAATTCAAGGGGCGCCGTTCATCATCGTGGCCCCGTATTCCACGTGGCGGATCGTCATGGAGGGGCAGCTGGATCCCACCAAGGCGATGATGCAGAACAAGCTGAAACTCACCAAGGGCCACATGCCCACGATGGTGAAGTTCGTGACGGCCTCGAAGGAGCTCGTTGCCTCCTCCACACGCGTCGAAACGTCGTTTCGACAATGAACGCTTGACCCTGCGGGCAGGACTCACCGAAACTTCGGCCCATACACATGGCCGAACACAGCCCGCTGGTCCTGGTTGCCGATGATGAGCCCTCGATGCTCGAGCTCGTCGCGCGACACCTGAAGACGATGCACAACCCCAAGCTCGAGGTCATCCAGGCCTCGGACGGCGAAGAGGCGTGGCGTCTCGCGCGCGAGCACCTGCCCGATCTCGTCGTGCTCGACGTGATGATGCCGGGCATGAGCGGCTGGGAAGTGTGCCGCAAGATCCGCGAGGACGTGGCGCTCGCGCACACGGGCGTCGTGATGCTCACGGGCATCGGCGAGAACCTGAACCAGCTGACGAGCCCGCTCTACGGCGCGGATGCGTACATCGACAAGCCGTTCGAGTTCGGCGATCTGGACGTGAAGGTCCGCGCGACCCTCGACGCAAGGAAGAGCGCGCGCGAAGGCGTGAGCCGCCCGAAGATCAACGGCACCACCGGCGCCGCGAAGCCCGCCAAGGTGACGTACGACGACGACCCGCCGACGAGCATGATGCCCGACAGCACGCGCCCGAAGCCCGCGCGCAAGGCCCCCGCAAAGAAGGCAGCACCTGCGAAGGCAACGCCTGCGAAGGCAGCGCCGGCGATGGCTGCGCCTGCGATGGCTGCGCCGAAGAAGGCTGCGCCGAAGAAGGCTGCGCCGAAGAAGGCTGCACCGAAGAAGGCCGCGCCGAAGAAGGCCACGCCGAAGAAGGCCGCGCCGAAGAAGGCCACGCCGAAGAAGGCCGCGCCGAAGAAGAAGGCCGCGCCGAAGAAGAAGGCCGCGCCGAAGAAGAAGGCCGCGCCGAAGAAGAAGGCCGCGAAGAAGCGCTAGTCTCGGAGGTCGAGGTCGAGGTCGAAGTCGAGGTCGAAGTCGAGGTCGAAGTCGAGGTCGAAGTCGAGGTCGGTCGAAGTCATCGTCGAAGTCTTGAAGTCGAGGTTGATGTTCATGTCGACCTCGACGCGTTTTGTCCCCACCAAATCGGGAGCTCCGTGAACAAGTCCGCACTCGTCACCACCACAGTCCTCGCCCTCTTGCCCTTCGTTCTCGCTGGCTGTCCCAAGAAGTCCGGCGACACCTCCGACGCGTCGGACGAAGCGGCTGTGGCGACCGAAGAGGTCGTCCCGTCCGCCGCGCCCAGCGCGAGCGCGCATGTCGACGTGAAGGTGGGCTGCAAGACCGGCGACACGCTGGTCAAGGTCAAGGGCGTGCACGGCGTCGAGGGCCAGTGCCACCACGTCTGCAAGGCCGACACCGAATGCCCGAAGGAACATTCGCTCTGCCTCGGCAAGACCGTGGTCGAGGGCCAGTACTATTGCGAGTCGCTCAAGGAGTCGCAGCCCAAGTGCAAGCCGAACGAGAAGCTCGGCATGTACATGGCCATGATGGGATCGTGCGTGACCGTATGCAAGACCGACGCGGACTGCAAAGCTCCGTCGAAGTGCGATACCACCACGGACTACTGGGACGCGGACAACGGCGCCAATCACTTCCGCGGCTGCACGATCGTGGCTGCGCCGCCCACGCCCAGCGCCACGCCCGGCGCCGCTCCAAGCGCGGCTGCAGGCGGCAAGCTCGTCGCGCCGCCCGATCAGCCGTTCACGTTCCCGAACCCGAAGCACCTGCCTTGCCCCACCCCGTACGTCCTCTCCGGCGACAACTGCCAGATGAGCTCGCGACCGGGTCAGTGAGCTCGCGCTGTGACTATTGCGTCTGGTGATATTTCGTGTACGAAGTAATTCGTACTCGAGACCAGAGGTGTCACCATGCCGAGCCCGTTCCGCGAAGAGCACGATCACTTCCGCCGCACCGTCCGCCAGTATGTGGAGAAGGAGCTCGCGCCTTTTGCGGACGAGTGGGAGAAGAACGAGCTCTTCCCGAACGAGGTCTTCAAGCGCGCCGGTGAGCTCGGTCTCTTCGCGGCGCACTACCCGGAGGAGCACGGCGGCGCCGGTGGCGACTACTGGTTCAGCATCGCCAAGGCCGAGGAGCTCCCGCGTGGCATGTCTGCCGGCGTGTCGATGGGCTTGCTGGTGCAGGGCGACATGGCCACGCCGTGCATCTCGGACCTTGGCACCAAGGAGCAGATCGAAGAGTTCCTCAAGCCCGCGCTGAGGGGCGAGAAGATCGCGGCGCTCGGCGTGTCCGAGCCCGACGCCGGGAGCGACGTCGCAGGCATCAAGACGTGGGCCAAGCGCGACGGCGACGACTACATCATCAACGGTTCGAAGACGTACATCACGAACGGCACGCGCGCGGACTTCGTGACGCTGCTGGTGAAGACGAACCCGGAGACGGGCACGCACGGCTGCAGCTTCTTCCTGGTGCCGACCAAGACCAAGGGCTTCGCCGTCACGGGCAAGCTGAAGAAGATCGGCAATCACGCGAGCGACACCGCGGAGCTCGCGTTCGAGGACATGCGTATTCCGAAGCGCTACCTGCTTGGCGAAGAGAACCAGGGCTTCATGTACCTGATGCAGAACTTCCAGACGGAGCGCCTCATCGCGTGCGCGAGCTCCGCCAGCGGCTGCAACATCGCCATCGAACAGGCGATCGCGTTCGGCCGTGAGCGCAAGGCGTTCGGCAAGCCGATCATCAAGCGCGAGTACTGGCAGCACAAGTTCGTGGACCTGCTCACCAAGCTCGAGGCCGGCCGCGCGCTCACGTACAAGGCCGCCGAGGCCTACAACGAAGAGAAGCACGTGAAGAAGGGCCCGATCAGCTTCGACACCGTGAAGCTCATCTCGATGGCGAAGATCTTCATGGGCGAGCTGTCGTCCGAGATCATCGACCAGTGCCTGCAGTTCCACGGCGGCGCTGGCTACATCGAAGAGTACCACATTGCCCGCGCATGGCGTGATCAGCGCCTCATCCGCATCGGCGGCGGCACGACCGAGACGATGCGCTACTACGTTGCCAAGCTGCTCGGACTGTAACCCGGTAGTTCGGGTTGGTCAGGGGACGTCAACGATGATGTCGTCGAGCTGCACGATCGTGTCGCTCGTCCCGTTGCCAGTATAGAAATTACCGACCCACAGCTCGAGGGCGCCGAGCGCTTCGGTGAACGTGACCGGGTCGGTCTGGATCGGCTGACCGTCGCACGTCGCGGTCCACGTGACCTTCAGGTTGTTCGTCGCGAAGGGCTTTGCTGCCGACAGCGTGACCACGGCCTGGTGCCAGCCTTCGTCGCTGATGGCGGTCGGGTGCTTGGTGTCGGCAGTTGCCCCGACGGAGTTGTGGTACGTCGAGATGCCGAAGATCGACTGACCGTTCTTGTGGCTCGCCTCGAAGGCGACCAGCACCGCGTAGTCGGTCGTGGTCTTCTCCACGAGGAACGAGAACGTGAGCCGCAGCACCTTGCCGTCCGCGAGCAGCGCGACGTCGAGCGGATAGGACAGGTACCCATTGTGGTACTTGCTGTCGCTGATCTTGAGCTCCGTCTGCAGCACGTGCCCAGCGCCGCCGCGCGGATCGGGACTGAGCGCGAACGTCATGTCCGGATCCGCGGTCGCCTCTCTGTGGGTGGCGCCGAACAAGGGTGGTGACTGGGACTCGAAGTCCAGACACAACACGGATGGTCTTGCGCAAGCGCCCGATGCGGCGGGGACACCGCCATCCCCAGGGCCGTTCGTGATCGGCGCACCACCTTCAGCGACGGTCGTAGCGACGGTGGTGTCGCTCCCCGAGAACGGCGAGCACGCCGCTGCCACGCAGAGCACCGAAATGGTCATGAGGGCGTGGGCGCGTGAGGACTTCACCGACCATCATGTTATCACGCCTTCCACTGCGCTAGGCTGGGCCGCGTCGCATGGCGCAGCCGTTGAAAGTCGCGATCGTCGGGACCGGCAACGCCGCCGACCTGCTCCTCGGGCCCGCCCTCCGAGCCGTTCCCAATGTGGAGCTGCACAGCGTGGTGTCGCGCGACATCGAGCGCGCGGAGCATTTTGCCCTTGTCCACGGCGCATCCGCGGCGCACAGCGCCTTCGACGATGCAGAGGAGTGCTTCGCCGACCCCGCGCTGGATGCGGTGATCATCGCCACACCGGACGCGACGCACGCTGCGATCGCGATCGCAGCGGCGAAGGCAAAGAAGCACGTCTTCTGCGAGAAGCCCATCGCTACGACAGCACTGGACGCACGCGCGATGATCGACGCATGCCGCAGGGCGAAGGTGAAGCTCGCGGTGGGCTATCACCTGCGCTTCCACGCCGGGCACCGCATGGTGGCAGATCAGCTCGCCGTCGGCGCGCTGGGCAAGCTCTGGCACATGCGCGTGCAGTGGACCTACAACGCGAAGACGAACGACAACTGGCGCGCGCAGCGTGACCTCTCGCGCTGGTGGAGCCTTGCAGGTGTCGGAACACACTGCCTTGACATGGCGCGCTGGTGGATGGTCCCAACGTGCGGCGAGGTCACGCAGGTGCGCGCGATGATCGGCAAGCATCGCTTCGGCGGGCCGAACGACGAGCACGCGCTCGTGCTCCTGCGGTTCGAGTCCGGCGCAACGGCGGAGATCACGTCCAGCGTGCTCTTCGAGTCGCAGCGGCGCGTGGAGGTCTACGGCGACGACGGCGCGGTCATGTGCGAGAGCACGCTCGGACCGTATGGCGAAGGCACCATTCGCATGAAGCGCGAGGCGTTGCGCTGGGAGCTCGTGTCGCCGTACGAAGCGGAGCTCGCGAGCTTCGTGCGCTGCATTCGCGAGAACCGCGAGCCAGAGGTGAACGGCGAAGAAGCGCTCCGGAACCTGGAGATCTTGCTCCACGCGGGCGAAGCCGAGCACAAGAACGAGGCCGCTGCAGGCAACCGGCGCTGACCACGCGGCACTCTCGACCGCACACGCGCGCGTCGGTGGGATACAACGGAGGGCATGCGAGCGGACCTGGAGTACGTGTGCCCGGACGAAGTGCAGCGTGATGGCTACGCCGCGATGATCTCTCACGCGTTCGGCTTCCCCACGGCCGATGCGCCTGCATGGTTCGAACGGTCCGGGCACGAGAACCTCCGCGTGATCCTGCACGACAAGAAGGTGGTGGCCGGGCTCATCATCATCCCGATGGGGCAGTTCTTCGGCGGCGAGAGCATCCCGATGGTCGGCGTGGCTGGCGTGGGCGTCACGCCGGAGATGCGCGGTCGTGGCGTGGCGAAGTGGATGATGTCCATGTTCTCGGACGAGAGTCGGAAGGCTGGCTTCGCGCTCTCCTCGCTCTATGGGGCGACCACGCGCCTCTACTCTTCCGTGGGCTACGCGCGCGCGGCGTTGCGCGCACGTTTCGAGATCGACCTCCCCATGCTCGAGCCGCTGCGCGTACCTCCCGGCACCGTGACCACGCAGGTGGAGGGCGCCACTCCGGAATTGCGTGCATTGTACACGGAATGGGCGCGGAATCATCCTGGTCATCTGGATCGCGGCCCAGGCTTGTGGAGCCGCGTCGTCTCGCCGCGGATGCAGGCGACAAGGACGTTCCTGGTCCACCAGGAGGGGCGGCTCACCGGCTACACCGTGGTCTCGCACAAGATGGAGGGTGACAAGAGCAAGCTCCAGGCGTGGTGCAGCGTGGCGACCACGCGGAACGCCGTCACTGCCCTCCTCTCCATCTTCGGGTCGTACGGCTCCGTGGCGCCCACCGTCACGTTGTTCGGCTCGCCCACGCACACGCTGCTGTCCGGTCTCGTGGAGCGTCACCACAAGATCGATCTGCCCTGGTACCTGATGACGCGCACGCTGGATGTTTCGCGCGCGCTCACCGCACGTGGCTACCCGCGCTCGGCGGCGTGCGATCTCTCGTTCGCCGTCACGCGGACCGCAGCCACGGGCCTACCCGAGCGCGAGGCCGTGCGCCTGGTCACTGCGGGTGGCCGCGCCGAGGTGAGGCCCGCCGAGGAGGCGCGCCTGTCGGTGACCGAGCGCGCGTTCACGCAGCTCTACACTGGCTTTCGTTCCGCCAGGGAGCTTCACGGCCTGGGTGAGCTCACGCTCGCTTCGCCCGCCGCGCAGGACGACCTGGACATGCTCGACGAGCTTTTTCGCGGACCATTGCCGACGCTGCCAGACTTCTTCTGACACTTCTTGCGGCGCTTTTCTCGGGTCGGGGAATGGTACGCGATCTGCACCTCGGCCGGGTATGCGAAGGGTGATCATCGCGGCTGTCGTCTGTGTGATCGGGATCTGCACGGGCGCACGTGCCGATGACGGCGGGACAAGGATGGTGATCAGGAACGACGGGGATCGCCCCGTTCGCGTGCAGGTGGCGCTTGGCCCCGTGCTCCCCTGCGACTCGAAGGACAACACGCTGTTGCTCGATGCCCATGTCGGCCCGCACGAAACGCGGACGCTGGGCCTTGGCACCGTGTCGCAGGTCTGCGCGCGCGCGACCACTGCGGGCAGCGATATCGACTGGAACAGCTCGCGCTGGCTCACGGGCGGCTACCGCTGCCGAAGAGGGAGAGGCTGCGTTCGCGACACGAGCATCGTGATGCAGCTGGACGTCGGCAGATAGGGCGTCGCTGCAAAACGCCGCGCGCTCGACCTCCCGTGGCGGCTTCTTGCCCTCTCAGGCGGCGCGGAGCTTGTCCGCCTGGCCCATGCGGTAGAAGCGGCGCAGCTCCGTGTGCATCTCGCCGAAGCGGCACCGCGCGATGAAATCCCGCTCGAGCCTGCGGACGAACCGGCGCGCGCAGTCGTTGGCGGCGCGGTATCGCTGACCTTCGTCGGTATGTGCATGATGCACGTATGTCACGCGCTCGAACAGACGCTCGCGCACGCGCTGGCTGCGCGACTCCGTGAGCTCGCCGACGGACGCGGACAGGACGACGTACTTGTCGACCTCGGCCTGCACCTCGAGCTCCAGCTGCGTGGTCTCGCGGTGCGCCTCTGCACGGTTCGTGAGGTAGACGAAGTGGCTCACGCCCTCGATGATCTGACAGAGCGCGTCCAGGCTCTTGCCGTCATCCAGATCGAACGCGCGTGACTGCGAGAGCTCGGGAACGCGCAGAGACAGCTCCATTGATTCCTCGCTCTCGCGCACGAGCAAGGCCTCGCGTTCGTCGCCCTCCGCCCTGCGGATGAACGGCGCGAGGTCCATGCCTGCCTCGAGCTGGTAGAGGCGCTCGAGCGCTGCCTGCACGCGCTTCGCGATCGAGAGCTCCCGCACGAGCGCGATCCCGTTTCCGACAAGCGGGTTGTTGTTCGAGTCGTGCGTCAAGACGCTGCGCCGCCGTTGCCCCGCGGCGTGACGAAGCCGTGCGAGGACAAGGCATCCGCGAGACGGTCGCTTCGCGTACGCAGCCACCGCTCGTAGAGCTTCACGAGGTTCTTCGAGCTCTGGATGCCCTGGGCAACGGTGAGGTCGGCGACGTCGGTCAGCACGGCGACGAAGGCGGCAAACTTGGCGGCGAGCTCGCGGAAGACATCCAGCGTCGACTCGCCACGGGTTGCGGGCGTCACGATGAGGGCGCCTGCGTTCTCGTAGGCAGTAGCCCCCAGGCCGATGATGTACTTCGGGTCGACCCCGCGGGCCTCGAAGTGGCCGCCGAAGAATCCGGAGCTATAGAGGATGCCGTCCCCCAGGGAACGAAGTTTCTCGAAGCGTTCTCCAACGTTGGGCGTATGCAGGGCCTCGTCGAGGAGGAACGTGAGGGGGCGCTCGAGGGTCTCCTCGGCGCGAGCATCAGGTTTTGCGAAGTCGGAGAGGAGGCCCACGATGTAGTGGGTGGCAGCCGGGGAGGCCTCTACCCGTCGCGCTTTCATCGCGTCGTCGACCATATCCACGAAGAACTCGCTGACCGAACCCGCCGCCACGATGTTGCTCATGACCGTCTCCCGACGCTCCTTGATGCAAGCGTCACATCTCATTAACGAGTACGGCCGCGTTTGGATTAAGGCAATTTCTCGAAGGACCCCCGGACGTTGGACGCCGTCTTTCGCGTGGCGCTCGTCGGGTGACGCTGCCAGACGCACGACCGCACAATAATCGCGCGATTCTTCACACGTTTGTCAGCATCCGGGAAAAAGCGGCCGCTGTCCCTTGACGGGCCCAGCCCTGCGATTATCTTCCGCGTCGCTAGCACTCACCTCTAGTGAGTGCCAACAATCGGCGTTTGGCGGCTTTGGCCTCTCTTTTGGGGACCAGCCGCCCGCAGAGTTCGGCCGGGCAGAGCGCCCGACCTCAATCAGGAGAAGCACACACATGGCGAACATCCGTCCCTTGCAAGATCGCGTCATCCTCAAGCGCGTCAAAGAAGAAGAGAAGACCAAGGGTGGCATCATCATCCCCGATACGGCGAAGGAGAAGCCGATCGAGGGTGAGGTCGTCGCGGTCGGTTCGGGCAAGGTCCTCGAGGACGGCACCGTTCGCAAGCTCGACGTCAAGGTGGGCGACCGCGTCCTCTTCGGCAAGTACAGCGGCACCGAAGTGAAGATCGACGGCGAAGAGCGTTTGATCGTCCGCGAAGACGACATCCTCGGCGTCCTCGGCACCTGAGCGCTGCACCGGGCGGGTCCCGCCCAACAGAAGATTTTCGATTCAGAATTTAGAGGTTTTACATGTCGGCTAAAGAGATTGTTTACACTGAGCAAGCGCGCAACCTGATCCTCGCGGGCGTCAACGCGCTTGCGGACGCAGTGAAGGTCACGCTCGGCCCCAAGGGTCGCAACGT
>JBBRNJ010000090.1:0-32972 GCA_038230375.1 Polyangiales bacterium
CATCGACACGACGCGTGTGCCCTTGCCGAGCGTCTCTGCGGCCTTCACGGCGTGCTGGAGCTCGCTGCCCGCGGACATGAGGATGGTCTCGAGCGGACCCTCTTCTTTCACGGCGATGTAGCCGCCCTTGAGCGCGCCCTCACGGCGGGTCTTCACCGGGATCTGATCGAGCAGCGGGATCGCCTGACGCGACAGCGCGAGCAGCGTGGGCCCGTCCTCGCGCGAGAATGCCGCGGCGAACGCGCCAGCCGCCTCTTCCGGATCGCCCGGACGGATGACGTCCAGGTTGGGGATGATGCGAAGACCCGGGATGGTCTCCACGGGCTGGTGCGTGGGGCCGTCCTCCCCGACGCCGATGCTGTCGTGCGTGAAGATGTAGACACACGGCAGGTGGCAGAGCGCGGCCAGGCGGATCGCCGGGCGGCAGTAGTCCGCGAAGACCAGGAACGTGGCGCCGCTGGGGTGGAAGATGCCGTGCGCCGCGATGCCGTTCATCATGGAGCACATGGCGTGCTCGCGGATGCCGAAGCGGATGTTGCGACCACCGCGGTGCTCCGCGTTGAAATCATCCGGCGTCTTGATGTCGCCGATGTAGTTCAATGTTGAACCATAGAGGTCCGCGCTGCCGCCGATCACGAGCGGGAGAGCCTTCGCGAGAGGCTGCAGGACATCCTGGCCGGCCTTGCGCGTGGCGATCTTGGAGTCCTTCGCGAACTCCGGGATCAACGCGAGGAGCGCATTCGCGTCCTTCGGCTGCTTGCGATCGCCCTTGGGGAGCGTGTGCTGGTACGCAGGCGACTGCGCGAGCAGCGCGTCGAGCTCGGGGTTCTTAGCCTGCCACGCGGCGAACGTCTTCTTCCAGGCGTCGTGCGCGACGTCGAGCGTTTTGCGATGCTCCGCGAAGTACGCGGTCACCGCCGGGTCCACGTAGAACAACGTGTCGGGCAGGCCGAGCGCCTTGCGCGCAGCGGGCGCGAACTTCGCGCCGCCCTCGCCGTGAGCCTTCTGCGTGCCCGCGACCTCCGGGATGCCCTTGCCGATGAGCGTCTTCGCGATGATGAGCTGCGGCTTGCCGGTGTTCGTCTTCGCCTTCTCGTAGGCGGCGAGGAACGCGACCATGTTGTGACCGTCGACCTCTTGCACGTCGTACTCGAGCGCCTCGAAGCGCTTCTTCACGTCGTCGCTCTGGGTCTCCTTCGCCATGGCGTCGAGCGTCACCGCGTTCGAGTCGTAGATGAGGATGAAGTTGTCGAGCTTCTGGTGGCCCGCGAAATTCAGGGCTTCGAGCGCGACCCCTTCCTGCATGCAACCGTCGCCCGCGATGCAGACGATGTGGTGATCGAAGATGGTGTGCTCCTTCGTGTTGAAGCGAGCCTCCGCCATCTTCGACGCCACCGCCATGCCGATGGAGTTGCCGATCCCCTGTCCGAGCGGGCCCGTGGTGGTCTCGATGCCGCTGGGCTCGTGCGTGAGCTCCGGATGTCCCGGCGTACGCGAGCCCATCTGACGGAAGCGCTTCACCTCTTCGAGCGGCGTCTCCGCGTAGCCGGAGATACAGAGCCACCCGTAGAGGAACATCGAGCCGTGACCCGCGGAGAGCACGAAGCGATCGCGGTTCAACCACGACGGGTGGTCGGGGCAGTGCGAGAGCGCGTGCCCGAAGAGCACGGCGCCGATCTCGGCGCAGCCGAGCGGGAGTCCGAGGTGGCCGCTCTGGCTTGCGACGACGGCGTCGATCGCGAGACCACGGGCACAGGTTGCGGCTTTGGCGAGGAGGTCTTGGTTGAGGGCTGTCATGCGCGGCCAAACGTATCCCGCCAGCGCACGCGAGTGGAGCCTGAATTTTAGGGCTGGGATTGCTCGGTCGAGAGCACCACAAGGGCCGCCAGACCGAGCCCCACGCCTATCCCGCGCCGAAGCGTGAAACCTTCACCGAACACGAACGGCGCGATGATGGCGGAGAGCGCCACACCGCCGCCAAGGACGATGGTCCCGGTGGACGCGACAGGCCCGCCGCGCCGGAGTGCGTAAAAGATGAGGATGCTGGCCGCGCTGATGCAGATGCCGCTGGCCGCCGCGAACACGACGCCCTTCATCGTTGTGGGCTCGGGGCTTCTCGGCGCGACGAGGAAATACAGGAAAATCCCGATCGCCGCGGTGCCCTCGAGGACGAGCGCACCGAGCGTGTCGGAGAGGCGATTCGCGGCCGCACGCACCAGCGTGTAGTGAAGCGCGATGCAGAGCGCGGCGATGCATGCCGCCCGCTGCCAGGGCTGCATTCAGGGAATGCTCGAGATGAGGGCGTCGCCGAGCGACGGCTGATCGATGTTGCCGAACCAGATGCTCCAGACGGCCTTCATGAAGTCGACGCCGTCGATGCTGGCGGCGCCCTGGCCCTGCACCCAGATCGTCGTCATCTTGTTCGCCGACGTGTACGCGATGGAGACGCCCTGGCCCTTCTGGATCTCCTTGGTGAACGCCCCCA
Source organism: Polyangiales bacterium (assembly GCA_038230375.1). GTDB lineage: Bacteria > Myxococcota_A > Polyangia > Polyangiales > Polyangiaceae > JANXLV01. Next base: position 2,486 of record JBBRNJ010000090.1, read on the forward strand.
CGAAGCGACCGGTCTTGCCGGCGTCGCCGTAGCCGTTCTTCGCAAGGCCTTCCCTGAGGGCCTTCTGGATCTTCTCCGCGTCGACGTCGTGCATCATCTGCCACGAGAACTTCTTGTCCACGTCCGCGTCGATGACGGCGCGCTTGTTCCGGGGGGGAAGCGGGCCCTTCATGTCGTGGCGGATTGAGTAGACGTTCGCGCTCATGATGGCGATCGTCTTGGTGCGGATGCCGGAGCCCGTCTTGATGTAGCCGTCCTTGTCCGGCGCGGGGGCGTCCGCGCGCGCATGGGACGAAACGAACACGAGCGCGAAGAGCGCAAGCACCAGCGAGAACAACGGGAAGAAACGCTTCATGGCCCCAACGTTACCACAAGGTCATGCCCACGCCAGGGCCGGACGCTGCCACAAGAGACGTCAGGGCACGGTCTTCTTCACCGCGTTGTTGTGCGCCTCGTACGTCTCCGAGAATGCGTGGCGTCCCTCACCACGGGCCACGAAATAGAGGTACTTCGTGCTTGCGGGCGCCATCACCGCCTCCAGCGACTTCGCGCCAGGATTGCAGATCGGGCTCGGCGGCAGCTTCTCCCTGGTGTATGTACTATACACGTTTGCGGGATCCATGTTGAGCTCGTGGGTGATCTTCCCGGTGAACCCCGCGCACGCCTTGATCTGGTCCTTCATGACCAGGCAGCCGTACGCGGAGGTGGGGTCCGACTGCAGGACCTTGCGCTTGAAGCTGGGATCGCGCAGGCGGTTCAGGAACACGCTCGCGATGATGGGGCGCTCGTCATCCACGGCGGCCTCCTTCTCGATCATGGAGGCGAGCGTGACGATGTCCTGGCGCTGCCACCCGAGCGACTCTTCGAGATCGACCTTGCCGAGCTGATGGAGCTGAGCGATCTGCTGGAAGCGCTTCTCGAACTCGGTGATGAGCCGGATCACGACGTCCCGCGGGTCGGAGTCCTGCGCGATCTCGTAGGTGGCAGGGAACAGGAAGCCGTCCGCGCTCTCCCCTTCGATCGCGAACTGCCGGAGCAGCTGTGGATCCGAGCTCGCGCGCAGGAATGATTTTTCGCTGCACACCTTCAGCGTGGCCAGCCTTCGGGCCATGTCGAAGCGCGTGTAGCCCTCCGGAAAGGTGACCTTCGCGTGTTGCGCCCCGCCGTGGCGCTCGAGCCTGGCTGTGAGCTCTGCGGGGGAGGCGTCGTCGGTGAGCAGGTGACTGCCGCTGATGACGCTGGGGTCCACGCGAGAGAGACGGAGGTAGAGCGCGTAGAGCCGCGGGCTCGCGACCACGCCGGCGCCCGCGAGCTGATCTGCGAGGGCCGAAGCGCTGCCAGACGTGAGCTCCAGCTCGACGACCTTCCCGTCGCCAGGCCCGGCGACGTGCGGATAGACCAGGAGCATGCCGACGAGGACCGCCGCCACGATGGCGCCGAGTGGCAGGAGCACGCGGCTCCTGAGGCTCCACCCCGTGGGTGCGGGCTTCTTCACACGGATGCGCTTCCGCTTCCGCTTGCGGACGACACCGTCCGGTGCAGAGGAGCGCGCCTCTGGCAGCACGCCAGAGCCGTCCTCGCGCGCGCCGTCGTCCGGATCGCCGGAACTCACGCGTCGTCTCCGCGCGGGGCGTCCAGCCAGGCCTGCAGGATCGCGCAGGCTGAAGCCTCGTCGATGCGGGCCTTCGCCTTCTTGCCTTTGAGCTCGCTCGCGGTGAGCGCGCGTTGCGCCTGTTTCGTCGACCATCGTTCGTCCCAGAGCGTGACGTCACACCCTGTCTCGTCCGCTATCAGTTGCGCGAGATTGCGCGCACGTTTGGCAGAATCGCCCTCGCCGCCCTTCATATCGAGCGGCAGGCCGACCACGATGTGGCGGATCTTCTCCGAAACGACGAGCACGTTCAGCGCCTTGAGGAAGGCCGGAACGGGCTTCGCGTCCAGGTTCCCGCGAGGATGCGCCATGGCCCCGAGCTCGTCCGAGACGGCCACCCCCACGCGGACCGCCCCCAGGTCCAGCGCGCACGCGCGCGGGATGCGGCGTCTCCGTTTCACTGAGGCGTGGTTCTAGCACGGCAAGAGAGCCCAAGCGGGCACCAAAGGCTCTTCTTGACCGAAAGCCCTGGCCAGACGATAACGGGCCGACCTTCCTTGGCCTTGGCCTTCCCTTGGCCTTCTTTGGCAGAGACCCAGCATGAGCGCGATTCGAGGTGTGAAAGGCATGAACGACGTCTTGCCCGACGAGATGGCAAGATGGCATGCGCTCGAATCCGCATTCCGGAGAAAGATGCATCTTGCATCCTTCGGAGAGGTGCGGACGCCACTGGTCGAGTCCACGTCGCTGTTCGTGCGCGCCATCGGCGAGGCCACGGACGTGGTCGAGAAGGAGATGTTCACGTTCACCCGCCACGACGAGCAGATGTCTCTGCGGCCAGAGGGCACGGCGGGTGCGGTGCGCGCGTACGTCGAGCACGGGATGCAGAACAAGGAGCCGCTCACCCGCTGGTACTACATCGGGCAGATGTTCCGCGCCGAGCGCCCGCAGCGAGGGCGCTACAGGCAGTTCTGGCAGGCGGGCGCGGAGATCATCGGCGACCCCGGCCCCGCGTGCGACGCGGAGATGATCGATACGCTCGTGTCGTTCCTCGAGGAGCTCCAGATCCCCGGCATCAAGGTCCACATCAACACGATCGGCGGCAAGGAGACGCGTCAGCGTTACCGCGAGGCCGTCGTCGCCGCGCTCACGCCGAAGATCGATTCGCTCTCGGACGACAGCAAGCGCCGCCTCACGACGAACCCGCTCCGCATCCTGGACTCGAAGAACCCGGCCGATCAGGAGGCCGTGCTCTCCGCCCCCCCGATCACGGACGTGCTCGCGCCGGAGGACGCGGCCCACTTCGACGCGCTGAAGAAGCACCTCGAGGCGCTCGGCACGCCGTTCGTCGTGGATCCCAAGCTCGTTCGCGGCCTCGACTACTACACGCGCACGCTCTTCGAGATCAAAGGCGCGGAGGAGAAGCTCGGTGCGGGCTCCACGCTCGTCGGCGGCGGTCGTTACGACGGGATGCTGAAGGACCTTGGCGGGCCCGATGTACCCGCGATCGGCTTCGCCGCAGGCATGGAGCGCCTCCTCATCGCGAGCGAACGCGACGTTCCCCAGACGCGCGCGCAGGTGTTCGTGCTTCCGCTTGGTGAGGCCGGTACGCGCAAGGGCCTCGTGCTCTCTCGCGCGCTCCGCAACGCCGGAATCGCGGCCGATCTCGACGGGCGCGGCACCTCGCTGAAGAGCCTCTTGCGACGCGCGAACGGCCAGAGCGCGCGCTTCGCGATCATCCTGGGCGACAGCGAGGTCGAGTCCGGTGACCTCCAGGTGAAGGATCTCGGCGGACACGAGCAGCACATCATGAAGGAGGCGGACCTCGTCGCGTTCCTCGCCGCCAAGCTCGCCGCAGGCCCGCCCGTCCACGCCGAGAAGGGCGGCGCGGCGTGACGTCCTTCGCAAAGCTCCACGCCAAGCTCTGGGGGGTCTCGATCACCGCCGCCGTCGCGCTCATGCTCTCCGCCAGCATCGCCAACGCGCAGCCGCGTCCTCCTGCGGGTGGGGCAGGTCGGCCCGGCGGCGGTGGTGCTACCCAGTCTGGCCCGGTGCAGAACCGCACCGTGGGTCCGACCAGCGGCGGCGCCGGCGACGACGACGACCAGGGCGGCCCCGCGCCGATGCGACCCGAGCCGCAGGCACAGCAGCCGCAAGATCCGCTCGCGATCCCGAAGGAGATCCAGGGGAAGATCGGCACCGACGATCCTGGCCACCTGCTCCAGCCCGTGGGCGACCGCGAGCGCGACTTCTACGGCGTCTACTACGCGGAGCGCCGCGGCGACTATCGCCTGCGCCTCGCCCCGCCATTCTATCTGGATCACACGCGCGGCGTGGGCACCCAGCTGAAGCTTCCCTCTGGCGAGATGGTGTCCGGCGAGGACCAGGAGTCCCTCTACGGCGGTCTCTACTACCGCCGCCGCTCCCCCAAGTTCGACGCGGATGCCCTCTTCCCGATCGCGTGGAAGCTCCGCGACGACAAGTCCAACATCTATGCGCTCGGCCCCATCATCCACCGCGACGCACCAGACGCGCACGACAACTGGGTCGCCCCGCTCTTCTTCGAAGGCAAGCGCCCCGATGGCGGCTACTTCCACTCCCCCGCGCTCCTCACCACATCGCACTGGAACGAGAAGGGCGCGTTCACCCTCGTCGGTCCGTACTTCCGCAACCGCACGGGGTCCGAGGTGGACATGGGCGTCGCGCCCTTCTACTTCCACGGCGACAATCCGTCCGACGACGGCGCGCGCAAGACGTACACGCTGGTCCCGCCTCTCTTCTACTATCGACGTGATCGCGAAGCAGACGACAACCACCTCACGGTGATCGGCCCCGTGCTCTTCGAAGAGAACCCCAAGAAGGAGATCTTCGACGTGCTGCCGTTCTACTTCTCGAGCCGCGGCCGGCCCGAGTCCGGCGGTGTGCGCGAGACCTCACGTACGCTGTTTCCGTTCTTCTCGTACGCGCAGAGCGACGAGCGCACGCGCCTCATCCTGCCGGGCTACTACCGCAAGACCACGCCCACCGCGGACACGATGATCACGCCGTTCTTCGCGCACGCCACGTCGCGCTCGGGCTCCACGGAGCTCACGACCGCGGGCCCGCTCGTGCCGATGTACTGGAAGTACACGGACAAGGATCTTGCGTATTCGAGCTTCGGTATCTTCCCGTTCTGGTGGAGCGGCGCCGGCCCCGCGGGCGATGCGTACTTCACGCCGCTGTTCGCGAAGTCGGAGACCTACGGCGTGTCGCGCACGTACTGGGCGTTCCCGAACATCGTGGTGCAGAAGGACGCGAAGGGCTGGGAGACGGACCTGCACCCGCTCGTGTACCTGGGTCGCACCACGGAGAGCTCGCACACCGTCATCGCGCCGATCTTCTGGGACTTCGACAACAAGAAGAGCCGCACCACCGTCGGCGTGCCGGCGTTCGTTCGCTACGCCGATCACACGGACGACTCCGTCGTGCAGGTCGCAGGCAACACGCTCTACATGGAGAAGCGCGTCGCCGGCGGCAAGGACTGGCAGTTCCACGTGCTTCCCGTGTTCTCGTACGGTGAGAACCCGTCCGGCTACTTCTGGAAGGTGCTCTTCGGTCTTGCCGGCTACACGCAGGAAGGCCCCACGAGCACCGTGCACGCGCTGTGGATCCCGTTCCAGACCAGCGGTCCACCCGAGAAGAAATCCGCGAGCCGCGCGGACGGCGCGCCGCACCGCTGACGCGCTCGACGGGGTGAGCACCCCGAACTCATCGCATCGAGCCGCTTCGGACATCGCCGGACATGCGGCGCCACGCCTGAATCCCCCGCGATCCACCTCGTCAGTCCTTGCATGAGCAAAGTTATCTTCTCGGCGGGTGCGGCTCTTCTCTTCGTGTCGGGCATGGTGGTCGCGTGCGCGCCGCCAACGCTCGGCGATGTCGTAGCGAACGCGGCGAGCACGAAGTCGGGACCGCAGGCCACCGTCTCGACGTCCATCGACGGCTCGAAGACCTTGGGTTCGCTGTCCGACACCGACGCCACGCAGTACTGCAACGACCTCAACACCTACCTGGAGTCGCATCCCGACGAGGGCGCCAAGTCGAGCTGCCTCCTTCTCGGTTCGCTCGACGCATTCGGCATGAGCGCGGCGAAGGCCACTGCCACGTGCAAGGACGAATATGCCAAGTGCCTCGCGCAAGATCCCGGCGCGATCCAGATCATCTGCTCCGCCCGCACTCCGAAGTTCATGGACTGCACGGCGACAGTTGCAGAATACAGCCAATGTCAGCAGGACTCGACCAACGCTGCGCACGACATCTCGAGCGACTCCTGCAACCGATTCATGAACGACGGCGGCGCCGCATCGTCGTCGGCGTTGAACCCGCAGTCGTGCCAGGACCTCAGCAAGAAGTGCCCCGGCCTCTGACGTTCGCGTGAGACGCCGTCACGCGCTGCGCGAGAGGACGGTCACGCGCTGCGCGAGAGGACGGTCACGAGCGCGCGCTCGAACGCATCGACGTCCTCTGCGGTCGTCGTCTCACCCATGCTGACGCGCAGTCCGCTGGTCGCGAGCGCGAGCCCGACCACCGCCGTCAGCACGGGAGACGGCTCGATGGTCCCTGCGCTGCATGCGCTGCCACTCGACACCGACATGCCCTCGAGGTCGAGCGCGGACACGAGCTCCGCGCCGACCCACGTGGGCACGAGAAAACACGAGACGTGCGGCGCGCGCGGCGACTCACCACCGACAATCCGGAGCCCGCGAGCCACGAGCTTGCGCTCGAGCGCATCCCGCAACACAGCGAGCGGCGCATAGCGTTCGTGCGCGGTCCTTGCGTGCTCCGCCGCCACGCCGAAGCCGGCCGCGAGCCCCGGATCCACCGTCCCGGGCCGCAGCCCACGCTCCTGCGCACCGCCCACGAGCACTGGGTGAAGCTTCTTCCCGGGTGTGGTGACGAGCGCGCCGATACCCTTCGGCCCGCGTAGCTTGTGCGCTGCGAGCGTGATTGTGTCGGCGCCGGCAAGCATGTCGCCCATGGGCAATCTGCCGACGGCTTGCACCGCGTCGACGTGCACGGGAACTCCGCGCGCGGACGCAAGGCGCACCGCCTCCGCCACTGGCTGCACCACGCCATGCTCCTGGTTCACGGCCTGCAGCGCGAGGAGGCGTATGTCCTTCTCGGAGGCGAGCGCCGACGCGAGGTCCGCGAGGTCGAGCAGGCCCTCCGGTGTGACGCGAAGCCACCGCACGTGCGCGCGCCCTTCGCTCGCCAGTGCCTCCGCGACGCGCGTGACGGATGGGTGCTCGAGCCTGCTCACGAGCAGCGTCCCCATTCCAGAAGCGACGAACGCGGAGCGCAGCGCGATGTTGTTCGCCTCGGTGCCGCTGCCCGTGAAGAGGACGTCTCGGGGATCGCGCAGGACGAGCGCACCGACGAGCGCGCGGGCGTCCTCCACGACCTTCCGGGCGCGCCGTCCATCGCCGTGGATGGACGACGGGTTTCCCCACGCCTCCGTCATGGCGTGCGACATCGCGAGCACCACCTCTGGCAGGGGCGGCGTCGTCGCGTTCCAGTCCAGGTAGACGCGCGTCATCTCGTCGCTCCCTTGGATGCTAGGACGCGTTCACGACGCGTTCACCACGATGGTGGGCGCGCGCTTCGCCACGGTGAGGCTGAACGCGCCTCCGCCAAGGAACATGCCTTCCACAGTGGCGCCGTCGACCAGGAGCTTCACGTCGCCGCCGAGCCCACGCGCGACGCGCCGCGCGATCGCGAGACCAACACCAACGCCGCCGTGCGAACGGGTGGGCGAGCCGTCGAGCTGGAAGAACGGATCGAAGATCTTCTCTGCGCGTTCCTTCGCAACACCTGGCCCCGTGTCCGCGATCACGACCTCGTACGTGCTCTCGAACGCGCGCACGGCCACGCCGACCAGGCTGCCTTCGGGCGCGAATTTCACGGCGTTGTCGAGCAGCTGGAAGATCGCGCGGCCAAGGCGATCCGAGTCACCGAAGGCCGGGAGAGGTCCGCGCGGCAGCTCCTCCAACATGGTGAGCTTGCGATCCGCGACCGGGTCCGCGATCTGCGCGATCGCGCGGCGCACGGTGTCCAGGAAATCGTAGTCGCGGCTGACGAAGCGCATCTTGCCGGTCTCGAGTCCGGTCACGTCGATCAGGTTGTCGAGCGTGGTGCGAAGGCGGCGGATGCAATCATCCATCGCGCGGAGCGCCTTGCGTTGGGCCTTGTTGGTCTCGCCCAGCTCGTCATCCATGAGCATGCGCAGGTACCCGACGATCGGGGTCAGTGGCGTGGCGAGCTCGTGCGAGACGTTGCGATAGAACTCGGTGCGAAGGCGATCCATCTCGCGGAGGCGCTCGTTGGCGGACGAGAGCTCGGCGACCTTCTCTTCCAGGTGCGCCACGATGCGACCGCTTTGCGCGCGCAGACGATCTCCATGCAGGTCCATCGACGACGGGACGCGCTCGCGCTTGCCGCCAAGGTACTGGCCCACTTGCCGTGAAAACTGGCGCGCGTCGATGGGCTTCTGCAGGAACCCGTCGCAGCCAACGGCGTAGCTGGTCTCCTTGTCGCCCTCGGCGGTGATGGCGATGATGGGCGTGCGCGTGAGCGACGCCTCCGTCCGCAGCCGCAGCGTGACCTCGTAGCCGTCCAGTCCCGGGATGTTGAGGTCCACGAGCACCAGATCGGGACGCTGCGCGAGGGCAAGGCGTACCCCTTCGAGACCGTCGGCGGCGTCGATGACCTCATGCCCGTCCGCCGACAGCAGCTTCCGCACGAGGAGCCGGTTTCGGGGATCGTCTTCGATGTGGAGGACACGGGCCATGAATGCAGGCGAGCCCATCGGGCGCGCCGGAGCCATGTCTTCTAGCGCACCCGGGAAAAAACTGAAATCACCGTGCCCATTTGCCGCCTGCCGGGAATGAACTGCGGTTTCTGGCCTTTACATCCAGCGCAGCCCGGGTAGTTTCCGCTCCCTATGAAATCCGCTTCGCACAAGGGTCTCGTACAGAAGGTCGCGCTCTCGCTCGGCGTGATGGGCCTTTTGGTGTCCTGCACGGCCCTCACGGAGCCGCCGACGCAAGACACCATCGTCTCGGACCCCTCGAGTGCGCAGGGCAACCCGCAGGCGAAGCCCGCGGCCTCGGCAAGGCCCGAAGCGCGACCCGCGCCCACGCCCGCCCCCACGCCCGCAGCGCCCGCCGTGCCGGAGAAGCCGCTGCAGAAGATCGACGTCGTCGTCGGCAAAGGCGCAGAGGCCAAGAGCGGCGACAACGTGAGCGTTCACTACACGGGCACGCTCGAGAACGGCGAGAAGTTCGACAGCTCGAAGGATCGCAACCAGCCGTTCGAGTTCAAGCTCGGACAGGGCCGCGTGATCCCCGGCTGGGACCAAGGGGTCCCGGGCATGAAGGTGGGCGGCAAGCGCAAGCTCATCATCCCGCCGTCACTCGGCTACGGCGCGCGCGGCGCGGGTCCGAAGATCCCGCCGAACTCCGTCCTCCTCTTCGACGTCGAGCTCATCGGAATCACCAAATGAATTTCTCCCCCCGCGCGCGCACGTGCCTGATGCTCGTCGCGATCGTCGCGTGCGGAGCGCCGCAGCAGACCGCGGCTCAGCGTGAGGGCACGGCGACCCCGACCTCGACCTCGACCCCGACCTCGACCCCGACCCCGACCTCGACCTCGACCCCGACCCCGACCTCGACCCCGACCTCGACCCCGACGTCGACAACGACCTCGGCCTCCACCTCCACCGCTCCCCGTGAGAAGCCGAAGAAGATCTCCGCGTCCCACGTGCTCGTCCAGTACATGGGCGCCGAGCGCGCCGGCAACGCCGTCGTTCGCACCCGTGAGCAAGCGCGCGCCGTCGCTGACAAGGTCCTCGAACACGCGCGCGCCGGCGACGACTTCTCACGCCTCGCGGTCGACTACTCGGACGAGCCCGGCGCAGCCCAGCGCGGCGGCTCGCTCGGTCGCTTTGGCCACGGCCAGATGGTCCGCGCCTTCGAGGACGCTGCCTTCGCCCTCGACGTGGGCGGCGTGAGCGACGTCGTCGAGACGTCCTTCGGCTTCCACGTCATCAAGCGCACGGAGTGAACATGCAGGCGAGCCTGCAACGGGCCCGACCGACCGAAGCCGTGGAAGCGGGAAAGCCCCAACGGATCGTCTTGCCGCTCGCGATCGGCGGCGCCGCGATCTCGGGGCTCCTGTACTTCCTTGGCTACGCGGGCATGGATATCTGGCCTCTGGAGTTCATCGCGTTCGTGCCGCTCTACGTCGCCCTCCAGGGTCGCACGCCCAAGGCATCGTTCTGGCTCGGCGCATTGAACGGCCTCGTCATGTGCGTGGGCGGCTTCTACTGGCTCTACAACATGCTGAAGGCGTTCAGCGGGTTCGGCACGTTCCTCTGCATCTTCTTCATGGTGTTCATCTGCGCGTTCCAGGGGCTGCGCCACGCGGTGCTCTGCTGGCTCTACGCGCGTGGCGTCGCGCGCGGGCATGATCGCGCCCTCGTATTCCTCGCGGCCAACGCGGCAACAGAGCTGTGCTTCCCGCTCCTCTTCACGTGGTACTTCGGCGCAGGCGTGCACGAGGTCCCGCTGCTGGTGCAGAGCGCGGATCTCGGCGGCCCCATCTTCGTCTCGCTCGTCCTCGTCGCCGCGAACCTCGCACTCGCCGAGCCGCTCCTCGCAAGGCTCGAACGGCGCCCGCTCGATCGACGCTTGCTCGTCGCCTGCGGCACAGCGTTCGCCTTGAACATGGCCTACGGGGCGCTCCGCATCTCGCAGACGGACGCGCGCATGGCCGCAGCGGACGAGGCGCAGGTCGGCATCGTGCAAGGCAACATGGGGCTGATGCAGAAGCGCGAGGACTCCGCAGAGGGGCTGCGCCGCCACAAGCGACTCACCGCGGAGCTCCGTCAAAAGGGCGCCGACCTGGTGGTGTGGAGCGAGTCCTCCGTCACCTTCGCCGTGCCCGAGCAGATGTACAAGCTCTTCATGCACGACCGCGTGTCGGGCCAGCTCGGCGTGCCGTCCATCTTCGGCGCGGTCGTCTTCCGTCACGACAAGGATCGCGAGCGCTGGTTCAACAGCGCGCTCGTCGCGAACGCCCAGGGCGACGTGCTGGGACGATACGACAAGCAGTTCTTGCTCGCGTTCGGCGAGTACCTGCCGTTCGGTGACACGTTTCCCATCCTCTACAAATGGTCGCCGAACAGCGGCAAGTTCTCGAAGGGCACAAGCCTGGAGCCGCTGCGCGTGGAGGTGAAGGGCAAGGAGCGCGTGATCACGACGCTCATCTGCTACGAGGACATCTCGCCCAGCTTCACGAACGAGATCGTCAATTTCGGTAACCCGGAGCTCCTCGTGAACATCACGAACGACGCATGGTTCGGCGACTCCACGGAGCCGTGGGAGCACCTGGCGCTCGCGAAATTCCGGGCGATCGAGCACCGCCGTTACCTCGTTCGCAGCACGAACAGCGGAATCTCCGCGATCGTCGATGCGAACGGCCGCGTGGTGACGAGCACGCAGCCCTTCGTCGCCGAGGCCAAGATGGCGCCCGTGAAGTTCATGCGCGGCGGCACCGTGTACGAGACCCTTGGCGACTGGCCCTGGGCGGCGGTCAGCCTCCTTTCGCTGGGCTTCGCGTTCGTGAAAAGGAAGACGAAGGGCCCGGCTTCGGATAAGAATTGAGGATGGCTTCGCCCGTCCGCGCTTCTCTTGGTCTTGCCACGCTGGTCATCGTCGTTCCGCTCTGCGCGCTGGCCTTCGGCTCGTTCCAGGGCTGCACCGTGCTCAGCAACGACGACCCGCTCGATGAGGGCGGCATCTTCGACGGTGGCGAGGCCGGGCCCGACGCCGCGCTCGACTGCAGCGAATGCGTCATCTCGAGCTGCTCCGGCGAGTGGTCCACCTGCTTCGCCTCCGCGGACTGCGTGTCCGTACTTGCGTGCGTTGCCGCCGCCGCCGACTCCACCGCTCAGACCGCGTGCGCCTGCGGGAGCGCGGCGGGCGCTTCGGTGCTGGCCATGGCGCGCCGCTGCGATGCACCGCAGCGCTGCGGTTCGGGCCTGTGCAATCCCGCGTGCTCGGCGGCGGACGCGACCACCGACTGCAAGAGCGCTTCGCCGACGTGCGGCGGAGACGCCGGCAGCGACATCGACGCCAGCACCGACGCAGGCGGAACCGCGGATGGCAGCGTTGCCGATGGCGGAGACGCAGGAGACGCAGGCCCCGGGCCCGTCACGGCAGCATCGTGCAACACGTGCATCGCGCAGAGCTGCAACGACCAGAAGATGCAGTGCCCGTCCGGGTCTGACTGCGACGCGTTCCTCACGTGCGCTGTCGTCTGCACCAGCGCCGCGTGCGTCACGGAATGCGGCACCAATCACACGACCGGCAAGCAGGCCTCGGCCCAGCTCGCCATGTGCGTGAACGTCAGCTGCAAATCGCAGTGCGGCCTGTAGGCGATCTCAGCCGCCGAGTGAGAGCGCGCGCATCAGGCGCTTTGCGTCCTGGGTCATGTCCACGTTCGTGAACACGTATGTCGCCTCGGTGTGCTTTGCCGAGGCCGCCAGCTCACCGAGCTTCTCCATCGAGTGATCCTCGTACCGGCTCTTGTGACCGGCGGGCCCGGGAAGCCTGTAGTATGCAACTTTCGCGGACGAGAGGCCATGCGCCAGCGGATCGCGCGCGGGCAACGCCTTTGCTGCGGCGGCGACGTCCTCCACGTGGCCTGGCTCCCAGTGCGCTGCATCCAGGACCACGCGCGCGAACTTCTTCTTCACCTTCGTGAGGAACGTGGACGCCGCCGCGCGAATCGCCTTCTGCGATGCGACCTCGGGCGGGACCACGAAGATGGCGGTCGCGGCGCTGAGCTCCTTCGCAACGGACATCAGGGTACCGAGCGCGACCTCGGTCAGCTTGCTGTCCTTGAAGCCCTCGAGCGCGATCTCGCGCGGCGCGAGCAACGCGAACGCGAACGTAGCGGGCGCCTCACGACGCCAGCGCTTCACGGTCCCCGTGCCGGGCACGGAGATCAGCGTCTCCGTGATCTCGACGTAGGGGAACTCCTTGAAGTACCGCGACGCCGGTATCGAGAAGCCCGAACAGCCGACGACGATCCCCATGCGCGCGCACTATAGCAGAGGCGCGCGGACGAAAGTCACGGCAATCTCCCCTCACCGTCCTCGCTGGTCACGGGTTCTCCTAGCGCGCGCAGCGCTATTTTCCAGCCCAGACGGTGCGCGGCGGCCCGCACTGCGTCGTCATGTGCAAACGCGTCGGCGCGCACGTCACCGGGCGTGGCGCGTGTCACGGTCGCGCGCATGTCGCCCGTGTCGCGCGTCGCGTTCGGCTGCGCACCATCTTGCACCAGACCGCGCCCCACGACCGCGACGGTGAGCCCGCGCGCAGAAGGCACGCCGCCCTGCGCCGAGATCGAATCCGCTGTCTCGTCGATCCGCGTGACCTCGAGCACGAGCTTCGGATCACCCGCGCCGCCAAGCGCTCCCTCACGTGCGAGCGCCTCACGCGCGCCTGCCAGGACCTCGTCCGCGGCGACAGCGTCCGCGATCGTGACGGTCCCAAGTGATGGGCGTAGCCGCTCGCGCGCCTCTCCCCCGTGCACCGCGTGGTAGCCGCAGCCGACCGCGAAGGTCACGAGGGCGAGAAGGAGCGACCTCACGTCACGATGAAGTTCAGGATCTTGCCGGGCACGTAGACGACCTTCTTCAAGGTCTTCCCCGTGACGAAACCGGAGATCTTCTCGTCGGACGTCGCGAGCTCGCGTGCGGCTGCCTCGTCTGCGTCGACCGCGATCAGGATGATGCCACGCAGCTTGCCGTTTACCTGAACGCCGATCTCCGCGAGCGACTCCTTCACGAGCTCCGCGTCGAACGCGGGCCATGGCTCGTACGCGAGCGTCCCCGTCCAGCTCGCTGCCGAGAGGCGCTGCCACAGCTCCTCGCCCAGGTGCGGCGCGAACGGGCTCAGCATGAGCGTGAGCAGCTTCGCGGCGGCGCGCGGCGCGGCCTTCTTCTGCCCCAGCTGCTTCACGAGGATCATCATCGCGCTGATGGCGGTGTTGAAGCGCATGCCCTCGATGTCGAGCGTCACCTTCTTCAAGGTCTTGTGCACGGCCTTCTGCGTCTCGAGATCGTACTCGGCCGCGTCGTCCGTGACGTTGGTGCACACGTTGAACACGCGCTTCAGGAACCCCGAAATCCCCTCGATGCCGGACGTCTGCCAGGGCTTCATCTGTTCCAGCGGGCCCATGAACATCTCGTACATGCGCAGCGCATCCGCGCCGTGGCCTTTCACGATGTCGTCCGGGTTGATGACGTTGCCGCGGGACTTGCTCATCTTGAAAGCGACAGACTGGACGCGAACGGCCTGGTCCGTCTTGAGGAGCCAGTTCGCGCCTTTCTTCTCGACGTCGGCCTCGGCGACCACCGCAGCAACGAGCTTCTTGCCGGTCTCCTTGTGCTCGAACTCCTCGCCCGACGTGCCGGCCCGCACATGCTCCGAGGACACCCATGCCCCGGCCTCGTCCTTGTAGCCAATGAGCTGCGGCTCACCCAGGATGATCCCTTGGTGAACCAGCTTCTTGAATGGCTCCTTGTGCGAGACGATGCCGATGTCGAAGAGCACCTTGTGCCAGAAGCGCGCGTACAGCAGGTGGAGCACCGCGTGCTCGTTGCCGCCCACGTAGAGATCGACGGGCATCCACGCGTCGTACGCCTCCTTGGAGAACGGCGCGGTCGTGTTCTTCGGATCCAGGAAGCGCAGGTAGTACCAGCACGAGCCCGCCCACTGCGGCATGGTGTTCGTCTCGCGTGCGAACCACTTTCCGTCTTTCTGGAAGAAGCGCCACTCCGGCACGCGCCCGAGCGGTCCCAGGGGATCGCCCGTGGGCTTGAAGTCCTCCAGATCCGGCAGGCGCAGCGGCAGCTCGCTGTCAGGCACCGCGATGGGCTGCTCATAGTGAATGGTGCAGTCTGCACCTTTCCGCGGATCGCCGCCGGCCGAGAGGACCGTGACGGGGAAGTAGATCGGGATGGGCTCACCCCAGTAACGCTGGCGCGAGAAGACCCAGTCGCGCAGCCTGTACGTGACGCGCGCGCTGCCCTGCCCCTTCGCAGCGAGCCACTTCGTGACGGAGGCGCGCGCGTCCTCGCTGGGCGTGCCAACGGGCAGCTCGCAGCGTGAGCGTGCGGCCCATCCGTCGTTTGTCTGACCGTCGTCGTTGAAGGAGGCCTTGGAGACGTCGTGGCCTCGGCCGTCAGCGCCGCTCACGACCGCGATGATGGGGAGGTGATACTTCACGGCGAACGCATGATCGCGCTCGTCGTGCGCGGGGACCGCCATGACGGCGCCCGTGCCGTAGGAGCCAATGACGTAGTCGCCGACCCAGATGGGGAGCTTCTCGCCGTTGATCGGGTTCTCCGCGAATGCGCCCGTCGGCACGCCGGTCTTCTCGCGCGTGGCGTCGGAGCGATCGATGTCGGACTTCTTCGCGGCGGCCTCGCGATATGCCTTCACGGCGGCGCGGTTCGGCTCGGTCGCGATGGTCTCCGTGAGCGGGTGCTCCGGAGCAATGACGACGTACGTGGCGCCTGGCAGCGTGTCGACGCGCGTGGTGAAGACCGTGATCTTGTCCTTGCTACCGGCAACGTCGAACGTGATCTGGGCCCCAACGCTGCGGCCGATCCAGTGGTGCTGCTTCGCCTTCGTGTCAGGCCAGTCGAGCGCGCCGAGCTCCTCGTCCAGGCGATCCGCGTACTCCGTGATGCGGAGCGACCACTGGCGGATCTTCAGCTTCTCTACGGGGTGACCGCCGACCTCGCTCTTGCCGTCCACGATCTCGTCGTTCGCGAGCACCGTGCCCAGCGCCGGGCACCAGTTCACGGGCATGTCGGACTGCTGGAACGCGAGCCCACGCTCGAACAGCTTCAGGAAGATCCACTGCGTCCAGCGCACGTAGCCAGGGTCGGTGGTGTCGAGCTCGCGATCCCAGTCGTAGCTGAAGCCGAGCATCTTCAGCTGGCGGCGGAACGTCTGGATGTTCGCGAGCGTGGTCGCGCGCGGATGCGTGCCGGTGCGGATCGCATGCTGCTCCGCGGGCAGACCAAACGCATCCCAGCCCATGGGGTGAAGGACGTCCACGCCCTTCATGCGCTTGTAGCGCGCGACGATGTCGGTGGCGGTGTAGCCCTCCGGATGGCCCACGTGCAGGCCGGACCCGGACGGGTACGGAAACATGTCGAGGATGTACATCTTGTCGCGGCCAGGATGGCGGGTCGCCGCGAAGGTCTTCTTCTCTTCCCAGTACGCCTGCCACTTGGGCTCGATCGCCTTGGGCTCGTACCGTTCACGCTGGTCCCGCTCGTCCCGCGGATCACGCTCGGGGTGCTGATCTTGAATGTCCGCCATTTCAGGCGTCATTTAGCACAGGTGGGCTTGCCGTCTGCGTCGAACAGGAGCCCGCTTGCCTTGCGGCGGAGGCGCGCTTTCCGCCTGGTCTCTGCGGGCTCCGCTTCACCCGTGCCTGCCTCCGCGCAGGCGAGCGCGCGGTGCGGGTCCTTCTTCCAGTGCTCGTAGAGCTTGGCGAGCTCCAGGCGAATGGTTGCATCCTGCACGGATGCCGCGGCCTCGAAATCCAGGAGCGCGCGCGCCTTGTCGCCGCGGGCCTTCTCGATCCCGGCACGGACCACGTGTCCCTCTGCGCCCGCTCCGGATGCGATCGCGCGCGTGGCCATCTCCACCGCCTCATCCAGCTTCTTTGCGCGCTTCAGCGTGCGCGCGACGTTCACCAGATCGCGGGGGACCATGTCACTGGCGGCGAACGGCTCCCCGTAGAATGCGACGAGCGACGCCATGGACGAGACGTCCCACGCGTTGTGCTCCACCACCTTGATGAGGCCGCGCGTGTCACCGGTGCGGAGAAAATGCAGGTAGCAGGCGCTCACGTCGCCGGAGGGCACGTCGTCCTCGCGCACGAACCCGAAGAGCCGGCGCTCGAGCGCGCCCAGCTTGGTGCCGCCCTTCTCTTCCCCTCTGTGGACGCGGCGCGCGACGTGGAGCAGGTCCAGGTGCGGCGGCTCCAGCGGCGGCTCTATCTTCGCCATGCGGAAGCGCGTGCGGAGCAGCGGCATGTCGAACGACTTGCCGTTGAACGTGACCAGGCACGACGCGGCACGGATGCGCGTGGCAAGGTGCTCGAGCATGGGCCCCTCCTCGCCCAGGTTGCGCACGAGCAGCTGCTCGAGGGTGAGGCGCGCGTCGTCGTCGAAGAACGCGAGCCCCACGAGGAACGCCACAGTGCCGGTGCCTCCCGAGAGGCCCGTGGTCTCTGTGTCCAGGTAGAGCGCGCCCGTGAGGTCCACCTTGGAGAGCGACGGATCGAGCGCAAGGAGCGCGAGCACCTCCGACTCTGCAGCGCGAGCCAGCGTGGGCGTGCCCCGTCCCGTGCGATGCGCGGAGCCCAGACCGACGCGACGAACGAACAGCGGCCCGCGCTCGGTCTCCATGCGATCGAACGGCAGCTCCTCCGGCGCGGGCATCGGCGCAGGCGCCGGCTCACGCGACAGGATCTGCGCCATCCGCGCACGCAGCTCCGCAAGCTTGCCAACGTCACCCGAGATCGTCTCGCGCGACACGGGGGCCGATGGAACGCTCTTGCTCGCCGCGTCCGCATTCTTGTGCGGAGCCGTGGAGTGACGAGCGAGCCGAGAGAGAAATGACATGAACCCCCGTACGGTACATCCGTACAGGGGTCCTGTCACGAGGCTCGCTGGGAGCCTGTTTTCTAGAGCCCCATGTCGTTCACCACGGACTGGTTCTGGCGGACCGCGCTCTTCCCGTCGGCACTGGATTGCGCGGGCGCCGGGGGCGGGCCTGCGGGTGCGCCACCGGCGCCACCGAACGGTGAGGGCTTCGCGGCGGCCTGCGGCTGTGCGAAGCCCTTGTCGGCCTGCGCGACGACGGCCTGCTGCTCCTCGAAGTCGCGATCGACGGGGCGCGTGTTCTTGGCCGGTCCAGCGGCGAACGCGTCCGTCTTCGCCAGGGCCACGGCGTGCTTTTCACGCACCGCGAGCTCCTGCCGGCGCGTATCCAGGCGAGCGCGCGCCTCGTCCACCCGACCGCCCTCGAAGAGCTTGTTCGCCTCGGTCAGGGTCTGTGCGGTGCGGCTGCGCTCCAGACGGGCAGACACGAACGGGTCGAGCTCCTTCTGCGCGTGATCGTCATCGGTGACCTTCAGCGCGAGCGAGCCTTCGCAGAGCGCGTCGTTGCGCTTGCCGAGATCCTTGTACGCGAGGCGGACGTGCGCGACCTTCTGATCGCCGACGCGATCGGTGGGGACGCGCAGACGAAGCAGTGCGGTCTTCTCCTGCTTTGCGGAGAACGCGCCGAAAGGGATCGTGATCTTGTTGCCGTCGCGACGGAAGCTGCGATCGAAGACCTCGGAGACCTCCACGCCGGGCTCGAGCTCCACGACCATCTCGGCCGAGGATGCGAGCGAGCTGAGCACGCTGTCGAACTCCTCGGCGAAGATGTCCGCGAGCTTCGACGGGTCCTTCACGAAGTAGTGCTTGCCGTTGCCCTCCTGCGCCAGAGCGCCCATCACCTTCTCGTCGAAGTCGACGTCCACGCCGATGGTGGAGATGGTGAGTCCATTGTCGCGCATTCGCGACGCGATGGTGCGGAGGCCGGGCATGTCCGTGACGCCGTGGTTGGTGGCGCCGTCCGAGAGGAGAACGATACGATTCACGTGATCGCCGGAGAGGCCGGCGCGGGAGAGCTCGCGCGATGCTGCCTCGAGCCCGCAGGAGATGCAGGTGTCGCCGCCGAGGCGGATGCTCGCGATGTCGCGCTCGATCTGGGCGCGCGAGCCGTCGCTGACGCGCGTGGGCGCGACCACCACATCCGCGCGCGTGTCGAACGCGACCACGCTGACCATGTCTCCGTCGCGCAATCGCTCCACGGCGCCACGCGCAGCAGAGAGAGCGTTGGCGATGCGTTGCCCGCGCATCGAGCCGCTCTTGTCGACCACGATCGCGAGGTTCACTGGCGGTGCCGCGCCGACCTTCTCGTCGGCTCCGGCCACGCTCGCGAACAGATAGGTCTCGCCCTTGCTATCGGGGCCGAGGGCCGTGTGGGCGAGGCGCGCGTCGATCGTGAGGGTCTGCCCCGCCTGGAACCGCGACTGGCTCGTCACCGGAAAATCGGCGGTGGGGGTCTCGATCTCGGGAGCTCCCGCCACCTCGGTGGTGTGGGCGACCGGCACGGCGAAGGCGGCCCCCGTGGACGAAGAGACCGCGACACCCAGCAGAATCATGGCGGTTTTCAGCTTCATGCGATCCCTCGACTGTCCTCTGTGACCAAGTGCTCATCCTCGGACGTCCGGGGAGCCGAAAAGTTCTCATGGCGCCGGAGGCCTGCGCCCTCCGCCAGGGCCCATGCTGGCTCGCCGCCGATCAGCACCAGGACCGCGTCCACCTCGACGATGTCCGCGGTGTGGGCGCCGACCCGTACGAGATGCACCAGCCCCGGCTCGACCTTCCGCACGAACGTGTTGAGGCGCAGGTCGAGCAGGCCACGGGTCGACAGGTGGCGGACCTCGTCCACGTTGCGCTTCCTTCCGCGCGCGAAGTCCTCTCCGCGATGGACGAGCGTGACCTTGGTGTCTGGCTGCTTCGCGAGCGCGACCGCCGCCTCCATCGCGCTGTCGCCGAGCCCCACGACGATGACACGCTTGCCCTCGAACGAGCGCGCATCCGAGAGGAAGCGATGAACATGCGGCGCCGCGTCCGGAGCGATCTCCGCCTCGAACGGTCGCGGCGAGCCGTATTTGCCCGTGGCCAGAACCACGGCACGTGCCCGGACGACGTGGTCCTCTTCGGCGCCCTCCGGCGCATCAGCGCGCGCCTGCCTGGCGGTCACACGGAACGCATCGCCATCCTTCACGATCGAGAGGACCCGCGTGCGTGTCTGGACGTTGAGCCCGTGCTTGCGCACGATCCGCTCCCACGCGCGCACGAGCTCTTCCTTCTTTGCGCTCTGGAACTCCAGCGGCCCCTCCACTGGCATGGTGAGCGGCGCGTCGAAGACCAGCTTGTCGCGCGGGAAGGCGCGGATGCTGGCCGCGAGATCGCCCTGCTCGTACAGACGAACGGTGAGCTTTGCATCCTTCGCGGAGAGCGCAGCGGAGAGGCCCGCGGGGCCCGCGCCGACGATCACGACGTCCACGTCGGCCTCACGCGCGAGCTCCTTCTTGCGCTCACGAATGCGCTCGATCACGCGCGCGCCCTGGGCGATCGCGTTCTTGATGAGCGGCAACCCGGTGAGATCGCCAGCGACGAAGAGGCCGCGCGCGTCCAGGCTCTCGCCGTGCTCGTCGATACGAAGCGCGCCCTCCTGCGCCTCACCCTCGTGGATGACGATCGAGCCGTTCGGACAGGCGGGCTCGCAGAGGATC
Source organism: Polyangiales bacterium (assembly GCA_038230375.1). Lineage (GTDB taxonomy): Bacteria > Myxococcota_A > Polyangia > Polyangiales > Polyangiaceae > JANXLV01. Next base: position 22,563 of record JBBRNJ010000090.1, read on the forward strand.
ACGCCCGTGCAATCCTTGGGACGCGCCACGACGGCGACGTATTGTTTGATCTCGAGCACGTCGAACGGACATGCGTCCACGCACGCGTAGCAGCCCAGGCATGTGACCGGGTTCACGACGGGCAAGCGCTTCACCGGCGCGGCGAACGCGGCCGTTTTTGCGGCGGCGGCGACGCGGCGACGTCCCTTGCGCGATACGAGCACGTACGCCAGCGCGCCGGCGAGCACGGAGGCGAGCGACACCGGAAGCACCGTGCCCTCGTAGCCGCCGCGAGCGCTCGCCTTCGGAAGGTCGGCCTTCATGGCGCGCCCCGCCCCCTCCCATGCGACGTAGCGCGTCTCGCCGTGCTGGGCCTTGCATACTCCCGTGGCGCCACGCGGCGAGAGCGGGGTCTCGTGCTCGTCCCAGCAACGCGAGAAGCCGGACGCGTCGAGACAGCGCGCGATCGGATCGGCGGGGCTTTTGCCGTTGTGACAGCCCGCGCAACGCTCCGTGCGGACGAGCGGGACGATCGTGCCCTTCGGCGGCGAAGGCCCCGTCTCGATCTCTGACACTGCATCCGCATGGAAGACCTTCGCGTGGCCGTCACCCGCAAACGACACGCCATACGCTTCTCCGTGCGCCGGGTGACAGGTCGCGCAACGCAGCACGCCCTTCTCCATCAGCGTGCGGTGGGCCTTCCGCGTGGACACGTGCTGGCCCGGGTCGTGACAGCCAACGCACGTGGCCGGACCGTCCGATGTGGTGTGGCACGACGCGCAGGCGACCTTCGCGCGCTGATGAGGCAGCGCGAGCGGCCCCACGGATCTCGCGCCCGTGGAGCCGAGCGCCGCGACCGCGCCTCCCGCGGACAGCGCGGTGGTGACGACCAGCGCGGACAGCAACGCCCGCTGTCGCCACACGTCACCGCTGCGAGCAGCGCTCCGCGTTGCCTGCGCGCTCATCGCAGCACCTCCACCACGTGCGCGACGATCAGCCCCAGCGACGCGGCCACGGCGAGCACGTGGAGCACGACCACCCCGGCCAGCACACGCGCAAGTGTGGTCTTCGCACGATGCGCGCGACGTTGCACGACGACCGCGGCCACCTCCGCCACCTCTGCCTGCTTGTCGCGCCCGCGCCCCTCGAGCAATGCGTCGATCGACGTCGTGAGGCGCGTTCGCTCCTGACGCTGGGTCCGACCCGACAGCGCGAACGACATCGGGCCCGCGAGTCGCCGATCGTACGGCCCGAGCACCCGCTCGAAGATGGCCTTCGTGAGCTCCGACTTTCCGGACAGCGCGGAGAGCAACGCCACGCCGAGCGCACGCCACTCCTCGGGCCCGCGGTCGTCGCCCGTGGAGGATGCCTCCGCCCGCGTCATGGCCCGCGGGAGCACCCGCCCGAGCGCGAACGCCAGAAGGCCGGACGCACCCGCCACGAGTGCGAGCGTGAGCGCGATGCCGCCCGGGTTCGCGCGCACGTGACCGTGCGAGTGCGCGAGCAGCAGGCCCGGCGTGAGCGCTCCCGTGAACGCGTGGACCAGGTATCCGCGGGATGGCGCGAGGACCGAGTCCTTCCCGACGTAGCGAAAGAGCAGCCGCTTCTGTAACATGTATAATACACATGTCAGCAGCGCGACCAGCGCGACCACGCCCGATGCGCGAAACGGCGGGTGGACGAGCGTGGCGCCCATGGAAGCGGCGAGCGTGGCAGCGATCGCGAGCGTGGGAATGCGTGGCGCAGCCGGAAGCGCAGCGCGATCCTTCCCACCACCGAGCTCAGGCAGAACACGCGCCGGCTCCACGCGTGCGATCGCCGTGACCGGGCACGCGACCACGCAGGCGGGGCCGTGCGCGCGTCCCTCGCAGAGATCGCACTTCACGGCAAGGTCGGCCCCCGCAAGACCGGCCGGCGCGGGCGCGTCCTTCGTGCGCGGTGCCATGGAGATGTTGTCCCATGGGCACGCCTTCTCGCAGGCGCCGCACCCCGTGCAGAGCTCTGCGCGGATCACGACCTCGAGTGCGTCGTTGCGTCCGATCGCGCCCGTGGGACAGGGCGGCATGCACGCGGGGTTCTTGCAATGCTGACAGCTGGTGGGGACCAGCAGCGTGGCGCCCAGCGACGGGACCTCGAACTTGTCACCGCCGCGATAGAGGCGCGACACGCCGTCGTCGTGAACGCTCGCGCACGCACTGCTGCACTGACCACAGCGGAGGCAGCTGTCGCCGTCGATGACGAGCATGGAGCCCGCGGCCTCGAACCGATGCCGATCACGGAAGAGGTGGGCCGTGGGAAGGAGCTGCGGCAGCCGCGTCAGATGTGCCGTCTTGCCCGCGCTCCACTGCACGACCTTCGCAGGCACCACGATCACGCGCGATGGACCGGTGGCGAGCACGCTGGACTGCCGCGGCCGCTTGCCCGATGCCTCCGAGTCGCCGACGGCGTCCCCACGCGATACGTAGCCGAGCACCCGCGGTCTGCCAACGTCATCCACCGTCTGCGTCAGCGTGCCGGACGCCACGAGAAAGAGCTCGTCCGCGGGATCGCCCTCCCGATAGAGGTACTCGTTCTTCTCCAGCATGCGGACGGACGACGCGTCGACGACCTTGCCGCGCTCGGTCTCCGAGAGGTCGGCGAAGATCGCGCTCGCCGAGATGACGTCGGAGCAGAGCGCGCGCTCCACCGATCGCCGGATCCTCGCCTCGTGCTCCTCGGCCCCTGCGCGTGACAGCGCGCGGCGTACGAGATGCGCTGGCATGGCCACCGCGGCGCTCTTCCCACGAGAGCGCGCGAGCGTCTGCCGTGCCGCGAACGGAAGGATCGCCTCCTCGCCGAACGCGTCACCGGGGAGCGCGTCGCGCACGTGCCGCTCCTTTCCGTCCTTCTTGCTCGGGACGTAGAGCGCAATGGTGCCCTCGGTGCAGACGAAGACCTGGTCGCCGCTCTCACCCGCGGAGAACGCGAGCTGTCCGTCCGTGAGCGTGACTTCGCGCGATGCTGCCAGGAGCTCCTTCTTGCCGCGCTCGTCGACGTCCGCGAGCAGGCTCGAAGAGAACGGGTCACGGGCCATGCGTCACGACCTCGGCGATGTCCAGGATGCGTAGCCGCGCAACGTGAGCGGGCGTGACCTGCGCGCCGCTCGGACGCTCACCGCGCGACGCCCTCCGCGCCTCGTAGTCGGCGAAGGCGCGCAGCAGATACGGCGGGAACGCGCGGAACCGCAGGCGTGCGGTCACGGTGAATGGTGCCTTGCGCCCCTCGGTAGGTAGCTCGTACAGCCACCGCTGCTTCACGTTCGGCGCGGCGGAACGGGTGTCGATGATCGCGTCGGGCGCCTTCGCGATCCCGCGATCCGCGTCCAGCGCGCCGATGGGAAAGAACGTCTCGAAGAGCGCGTTGTCGCCGGACAGGTTGCTGCGGCACTCGCCCGTGTCCAGATCGTAGTCACCGTCGTCGAAGCGATCTGCGCGCGTGCGTCCCTGATCACCCGCGGGCTGGCAGGCGCCGTTCTGGTCGATCAAGCCGATGCATCGAACACAGCGCAAGAAGCCATTTTGCAGGTTGATGAGGCCACGTCCATGCCGTTCGTCGGGCCCGTTTGGCTTCCATGCGGGGACGTCCGGACCGTCGGCCACGTCGGCACCGAACAGCCCGAGCGGCCTGCCCTTCCCGTCCGTGACGGTGTCATCCGTGCGGATGCGGAGGAAGCGCTTGTCCGCGAGGTCTTCGTCTGCCTTGCCGATCTTGCCCACCTCGTAGAGCACGCGACCATCAGCATCCTTCACCGTGAGCTCCACCCAGATCTCGCGCTCCTGGCTGAAGCCCGCGGGCACGCGGTGACCAGCGCCGGTGTTCGTGATCGACACCGGCACCCGCAGTGTTCCGCCGGACGACTCCGGCGTGCCCACGTCGAACGTGAGCGCGCGCGCGACGAGCATGGTCTGGCGCATCGCCAGGCCCAGGGGCACGCCCTCGGGATCGAGCGCCGACAGATCCTCGGAGAGGCCGCGCGGGTCGATGGCCAGCGGAACCTCCACGCTCGTGAAGTCGTGCGACACGTGCTTTCCGCGGCCCAGATCTCCAGGGCTCCGCGCCTGGAACCTGGTTCCACCGGGGCACCCCTTCCCTCCCCGACTGTTTGTATCCTGCACGCATATGCCCGGGACCGTGGACATGTGGCAGTCCTGGCACGTGGACTGCGGACGCCCGGCGCGCGCTTCGTCCTGGGCCCACGCGCGCCATTCCGAATACCCATTGCGGAGCCGCTTGAAGTGCTCACCGCGGTCGCGCGCGCCAATGATGTCGGTGCCGAAGAGGCGCACGTCGTGGCAGCTGCCGCAGAACTCGCTCGAGCGCAGATACGCCTTCTCCTGGGAGCTTGCGAGCTTGTGCACGCGCGCGCCGTTGGTCGCGAGCGCCGATCCGAAGAACGACGTGGCGTCGAGCGCATAGCCGCTGTTACCGATGCCCAGGCGCCCGGTGGCGTCCTCCGGGCGCGCGGCGAACACGGTGCCCGTCTGGAAAGAGGTCCACGTGGGGTTGCCCTGGTACGACTGCCCCTGGTGCACCGGGCCGATGGTGGTGTGGCACGAGATGCAGGAGATGCCCTCCATTGAACTCGGCGACGCGAGATCCTTCACGGGCGCGCGGCTGCCTTCGCTGCTGCGGCCCGACCCGTTCGACGACCACGGCGGCATCGACGCCGCGAGGTTCTCGCCAGGGAGGTGGCAGTTCACGCACCAGTGCTCGCCGCCCGCTCCCGTGATCGTGGTGCCGCGATTGCGGTCGAAGCATGCGTCCGTTCCGCGCTTGCGCAGGATGCCCGCGCCGTTGGGGCACTCGGACGAGCGGCCGACCTCCTCTTCCACCACGCTCTCGAGCGCACCGAAGAGCGGGCTTGTGGCCGCGCGCGACATCACGCTTCGGCGCCACTCCGACACCTCGCGCGCGTGACAGGCCACGCAGGAGTCGGCCTGCGATCGCGCCAGCGTCATAGGGCGCTCGACGGGCGCCTTCGCGGAAGAAGAGCCTGCGGGACCCACTGCGCCGTAGGTGCCCTGCGACACGGCGGCTACCGCGGCAACCGCCGCAACGGCCACGAAACCGACCGCCCCGCCCATGCGCAGCCAGGTCCCGCGCGTTCTCCGCGGTGCGGCGGCCTGGTCCATCGCGCTTCCTGCCAGGTTCGGCTTCGCGCGATTCACCACGACCTTTGCCGACGTGGTGGCCGACAGCTCGCGCACGATCTCGTCGGCGGACCGCGGCCGCTTCTCCGCATCTGGCGACAGCATCCGGAGCAAGAATGCATGGAGGCCCGGCGGTAGCTCACGCGCCACGTCCTGCGGCAATGGAACGATCTCCGAACGACCCGCCGCGAACGCCGCGCGCGCGCCGTCACCGCGAAACGGCGGAGCCCCCGCGAGCAGCCGGTAGAGGATCAGGCCGAGCACATAGCGATTGGCAGCCGAGTCCCACGACGCGCCGTCCAGCTGCTCGGGTGGCGTGTACGTGGGTGATGGACCGCTCCCTCGAGCGGCGCCCTCCGTCTGCTCTCCCGACAGCGCTGCAAGATAATCACGCGCCGCGATGAACGCTCCGCCGGCGTCGATGAGGCGCACGTCCTCCGGGGACAGCGGGCCCGTGAACACGTGCCCACGCTCGCACCGCAGCAGATCCTCCGCCACACCGAGCGCCACGTTGCGGGCATCCGCGAACGACATGCGCTCGTTCTTGGGCAGCTCCGCGAGGCTCTTCGTCGAAGGCGCGCGCAGCAACCATGCCGCGCCGTCGCCTTGGCCCGCGTCCACGAAGCCAAGGCCCAGCGCGCGCAGGCGCTCGGCGAGCGCTGGCTCCACCACGAACCATGCGGTCCCCCCGTCCGCGCGGGCGGTCTCGAAGCGCCCGGCCTTCGTGCGTTCCCCGAGGAGCTTCGGTGGAGCGGAGTCAGGGAGTGCCACTCTGTCCTATCGGGTCGACGCGCTCGCGGTCACGACGTCGCGGGGCGTCGGAGACGAGGCCAGCTTGGTACGCACGATATATGTCGAGAGGAATGCGGCCAGCGAGAGCGCAACGATGGCGCTGATCGCGAGCCAGCCTGGAAGCTCCTTCGCCCCCGTCTTCTTCTCCAGAAGCGCGACTGTGTCGTTGCGTGGTGTGTCCTCCGTCTTCTTTGCTGCCTTGTCGCCGTCGCTCGTGCTCTTGTTTCCAGACTTGCTGTCGCTGGTGGCCGACGCCTTCGAAGGCTCGGTCTTCACGAGCGGATCCGTGCGCTGGGCCGACGCGGGCGCCGTGACCGCGCGCGGCGCAGTGGTACCAAGGAGCGCGCCTGCGCTGCAGAACGGCGAGAGGCGCTCGGACACGACGCGCGCGGAGCTGGGCCGCTTCTCGGGGTCTTTCTCGAGAAGCAAGAAGAGCAGCTCCTCCACGCCCCGCGGCAGCCCGCGCCGCACGTCGGCCTCGAGCGGCGGCGGTGTTGCCGTGCACTGAAGGTTCAGGAGCTCACGCGGCGAGGTGGAGCGAAACGGTGGTACGCCCGCGATCATCTCGTAGAACATCAAGCCGAGCGCATAGAGATCGCTCCGTGCGTCGATCGTGCGAGCGTCGATCTGCTCCGGGCTCATGTACGCGAGCGTGCCGATGCTCTGCGTGTTGGTCGCGTTCGCGGCCTCCAGGACCTTGGCAACGCCGAAGTCCATCACCTTCAGACCTTGCGCGGGACCGTTCTCGTCCTCGCCTTCCTTGACCACGAGCATCACGTTCTCGGGCTTGAGATCGCGATGAACGATGGTCGGCGTCTGCTCGTGCGCGACCGACAACGCGTCCGCGATGCGCACCACGTAGTCGCAGGCCTCGGACCACGGGATGGCTCCGGCGCGACCCAGCTCCTGACGCAGGGTGCGTCCGCGGAGGTACTCGAGAACGAGAACCAGCTGCCCGTCCACCTCCATCGAGGCCAGGCTGCGCACGAGCGACGGGTGCTCGAGATGCGCGAGGATCTGCATCTCCGAGAGGAACATCTTCCGTCCCTCCTCGCTTCGCATCAGCTCCGAGCGCATCACCTTGAGGGCGACCCGACGGCCGCTCAGGCGCTCTTCCGCTTCGTAGACCTTGCCCATCCCGCCTTCGCCGATGAGCCGCTTGACGAGGTATTCTCCGATTCGATCCATCAAGACTCCGACGCACCAGCGACCGCCGCGATCTAACGGGCACCTCGATTACTCGAACACCGTCGACCCATCCTTGCGGGCGTCATGGAGCATATCCTCCATTCCCATGGCGAGGGCGGTGGGCAGCTCATCGTCGGTAAACAGTCCAACCTCCTGGATCTCCATCGAATTCTTGGGTGGCCGGCTGGGCTCGTCGACGGTGCATCGCACCACGACGGTGACGGCGTGGAAGCGCGGATCGCGGTCGGGCCGCGAGTAGACGCCGACCACGCGCTCCACGTCGAGCCTCGTCACGCCCGCCTCCTCGAGCATCTCGCGGCCAAGGCCGACGGCCAGCGTTTCGCCCCACTCCAGGGTCCCGCCAGGCAAGGCCCACGTCCCGGTGTCGCCGCGACGAATGAGGAGCCAGCGCCCATCGCGCGTGCGCGCAGCGGCTGCGACGCCCACGACCGGACGACGCAGCAGATGACGTGCGGCCTCGTGCAGGATCGTGATGGCGTTCTTCGAATGGAGGACCGCCGGTAGGATGCGGGAAAACAAGGTGCCCGGGCGCGCTGACATGCCGCCGCGACGCTAGCCGGAAACGGGCGCGGGGTGGCAGGGAGCTTCGTGCGGGGAGGAGGCTTGTCCCAAATATCGCCTGGCGCCCTTGAAATTGGCCACTAAGGTGTCGTCACAATGCGGAGCCTCACCCTGTTGTTCGGAATCGGCGCCACCACCCTGCTGGTCGCTGCGTGTTCTTCCACCGGAACGCACACGACGGGTGACACGCCCGGGGACGACGCCGGCACCGGGATCGACCCCACCGCAGACGGCGGAGCCGAGAACAAGGACGGCGGCACACTCCCCGCGGGCCCCAACCCGTGCACCGTGGTCACGAAGGGAACGGCGGGCGTTCTCATCAGCGGGCGCCTGCTTCTCACCTCGGGGCCACTGGATGGCGAGCTCCTCATCGATGCCGCTGGCAAGATCTCCTGCGCGGCAGCGACCTGCAAGGCGACGGCGGGCTACGCGGCAGCGACGCACCTTGCGTGCGCCAACGCGGTGATCTCACCTGGCCTCGTGAACGCGCACGACCACACCGACTTCAACACCGCGCCGCCGATCAACAGCAAGCAGCTCCGCTACACACACCGCAACGGCTGGCGCAAAGGCACGGGCGGCGAGACCAAGCTCACCGAGCCGCAGACCAGCAACGACCCGAAGGTGATCGCCGCCGCGGAGCTTCGCTTCGTGATGGGCGGCGCGACCAGCCTCCTTGGCTCCGGTGGCATCGGCGGGATGGTGCGGAACCTTGCAAACTACAAGGACCAGACGCAGCTCGAAGGGCTCACCGGCAAGACGGTCTACTTCGACACGTTCCCGCTCGGGGATTCCAGCGGCGTCGAGATCGCATCGGGCTGCGCGTACCCCGCCGTCCGCAGCACCGGCCAGGCATTCGCTGACGGCACCTATGCGCCGCACGTGGCCGAGGGCATCAACCCCGCGGCCGAGAACGAGTTCACGTGTGAGAAGGCCACGCTCATCACTGCGCGCACCGCGCTCATCCACGGCGTCGGCTTGAACGCGACGGACATCGCGCAGGTCGCCACCAACAAGGCCACGCTGATCTGGTCGCCGCGCTCGAACGTCGCGCTGTACGGCAACACCGCCGCGATCACCGAGTACAAGAACGCTGGCGTGCCCATCGCGATGGGCACCGACTGGCTCGCATCCGGCTCCATGAACATGCTCCGCGAGCTCGCCTGCGCGGACTCTCTGAACCAGAAGTACTTCAAGGGCGCGCTCACGGACCAGGAGCTGTGGGCGGCGGCCACGCACAATGGCGCGGTGGCGTCGGGCTTCGTCGGGCAGATTGGCGACCTGGTGGTGGGCGCCCAGGGCGACGTCGCGATCTTCGACGAGACATCAGGCAAGGACTACCGGGCCGTCATCGCTGGCGGCGTGGAGAACGTGCGGCTCGTGCTCAAGGGCGGAAAGCCTCTCTATGGCGACGCGGACGCTGTCGCTGCGCTGAAGCCCGGCTGCGATGCGCTGTCGGTCTGCGGCATCTCCAAGTCGGTGTGCGTCGACACTGCGGGCGTGACATTCGGGAACATCTCGACTGCCGCGATGAGCAGCTACCCGCTCTACTTCTGCAAGACGGCAGCGCCCACGGGCGAGCCTTCGTGCACCCCCTACCGAGACACCTATCCGATGGGAACGAGCGCGACCGATCGCGATGGCGATGGCATCGCAGACGCCAGCGACAACTGCCCCGATGTGTTCAACCCGACGCGACCCCTGGACGGAGCCACGCAGGCGGACACGGACATGGACGGAGCCGGCGACGCATGCGACGCGGCTCCCCTCGACGCGGCCAAGAAGTAACGCCTCCTCGGCTTCGCGCGAGAAGTGTGAGGCTCTACTTGCCGGCGGGGCGTGCCCACGCGCCGAAGGTGTAGCCACCTGCACCGTGGCCGTCGATCTCGATCGCGAAGTGGAACTTCTGATCGTAATCGGTGACGCACCAGGGCTCGCCCGTGTTGATGATCGCGACAGGCTGCGTGGTCTTGTCGGTGCCGATGAGCGCGCCGCCTGGCTTCTGGATCAGGATGTCGATGTCGGCGATGCCGTTGTCGGCGACGGCGAAGTAGCGGTAGCACATCCCCTTCCGCACCTCGATCGCGAACACATCGCGCTTGTCCTTCACCGCGTGCAGGCGGCCCTCCTTGGGCTCCACGTACTTCACGAGGCCGGTGGGTGTGCCACACTGCTTGATCAGGGTCTCGTAGTCTTCCTTGTGCTTGCCCGTGAACGCGAGGCCGGCGAGGCACTCCTTGTCGCCGGTGGTGGCCTTCGGGAAGAGCGACTTCGGGGGGTTCTTCGCGATGAGCGGGGCCATCTCGATCGGGCCGTCCTTGTCGTTGTCCTTCTCGTTCGGGTCGACGTGGTCCGCAAGCTCGGCTTGCTCGTGCACGCTCAGCCTGGGCGCAGCGGACGCAGACGGGGCGGCTGCCATGGATGCGGAGGGCATCGCTGATGCTGCCGCGGTCGAGCTCGTGTTCTCCGCATTCGTCGGCGGGGGTTTGTTACCGCCGCCGCAGCCATAGGCCGCGCCGATGGCGGACACAGATAGAACCGCGAAACCCCCGACCCATGAGCTCTTCATGCGGTCCACCCTATCGGTTTTTTAACCTCCGCGCTACATGCCGGAGAATGCGGCTTGTCACCTATGAAGACACAGGCAGCCCCGGCCATGCGCGCGGGGCCATCCTCACCA
>JBBRNJ010000091.1:0-32620 GCA_038230375.1 Polyangiales bacterium
CGACATCCTCGACATCAGCGTGCGCACGATCCAGTACCGGCTCCACGAGTACGGTATTGCCCAGCAACGTCAGAAGCCGGGCCTGCCGCCGACTACCTGACGACCCACACGCTGCAGTGGGCGTGGTTCACGACCTTGGCCGCCGTGGTGCCAAGGACCTTGTCGAGCCCGCTGTAGCCGTGCGAGCCGATCACGATGAGGTCTGCATTCTCCTCTTTCGCTGCCTGGCAGATACCGGACCACGGCGTACCGATCTCGACGAGGGTGCGATGACCACCGAAGAGCTCGGCGGGGATCTTGGGGACGTTGGTCTCCAGGTACTTCTCGGCTTGCGCGCGGAGGTGATCCGAAAGCGGGATCGGGTCCTGCCAGATCTCGGGCGGCATCTCTGCGGGAATGCCCACGGACCTGCACAGGACCAGCTTGGCGTTGTACTTCTTCGCGAGGTCGATCGCGGCAGTGAGGACGCCTTCGGCGCGGACAGAGCCGTCGAGGCCAACGAGGATGCGTTTCATGGGTGTTCTCCTTGGGGATCCGGATGGATCCGACTCCCTCGTCTGCGAAGCCCGCGCCAGCCAACCCGCAGCCCGGATTGCCCGTCCGCTGCGCTCGCGCGCAGAGACAGTTGCGTCTTCCAGCGCAGGATCTTCGCTTGCACGCGCCCAATGCGCAAGGGCGGATCCGAAAACACGCCGAGACCAGCGCCTTCGTGAGCGTTCTCCAACCATTTCCCTGACGGCTCGCTCAGCGACCGAAGATTTGCAGGCCGCAGGTCTCGGCAACGGGGAGCGTGATCGTGAGTTGTGGAATGCCATTCGCGAAGGTGGCGTCAACGGCAACCTGAAGGTCCAGGTTGCCGGCTCCGCCGAGCTCGCCGGTGTATGGGGACAGATCTGCGATGCTCACGCCGTTCCCATGGCCAACCGTCGGGAGCTTGGCTGCCTTCGCGCGGCTCAGGTCCGTGCACGCGATCGGGGCGTCGTCTCCCGCGAGGACAAGGTGGAACGCCGGCTGCGTCTGGAGCTTCGCCGTCGGCACGAGCGGGAACGGGCCAAGCCGCATCTTCCCGCCCTCGAGCACGAGCGCATCCGGCCGGCCGCGTGCGGACAGGTGGGTCGACAGGTCGACGTGGGCGGTCGCGGTTGTTGCGAGCCCGAACAAGGTGAAGTCGATCTCGCCCTTCAGCCCATCGCCTTCGGAGCGCAGGTCGATCGCCAGCTCCACCTCGTGCTCGACATCAGGCCTCCGATCGAACGTCACGAGACGCAGAGTCTCCGGCGCGACTTTCTGCCGCGGCACGCGCGCCGACAAGTAGATGCCCGCGCGGTCATACGAGCCCTGCAATGAGGCCCCGACCTGCGCGCCAGGCGGCGCAGTACCTGTCAGTGTACCGCGTGAGCGCGTTCCCTCGATCCGTCCGCCGATGTTCGACACAGTGAGGCCGAACGCAGTCACCGTCACGTCCCTGGACTCGAGCTCGTACGAGAGGCGATCGGCGATGGCGGAGGTCTCCGTCCGCGGCACGTCGACCCTGGTCACAAGCAGGCGGGCGCCCCTGCCTTCCACCTTCACGGTCCCGTCACCGCCAATGAAGTGCACATTGCGTGCTTCGATTCGACGAAGGTCATCCTTCTGGAGCAGCTCCGCGATGCGACCGACCGTCGCGACGCTGGCACCGACCGACAGCTCCACGTCGTCCAGCGTGAGGTCGTCCATCGCCAGCGAGTATCGGGCATGCCTGGCGCGCAGGCTCGCGTCGGGGACGCCGTCGAATGTGGCCGTCACATCCGAGAGCTCCCAGCCCGAGAACGAAGGCCTGGGTGATGCGCACGTCAACGTGATGCCGGCGCGCGCCGCCGCCGAACGCGCACGCGAAGCGGCAATGCGAGGCGCAGCGACGAACGCGCCGACGCCGATCGCGACAACGAGGCCGAGCCCCGCGAGCACTGGCACCCGTGAGCGGTGCTTCTTTGCGCGCATGCCGGGGCGCGAGAGGCGCGGCGCCGGATCACTCGGAAAACCCGTGAACTGCGAGTGCCGGGCCGGCGTCATCCCACCATACGGCTCGGCGGAGGGGCTCGACAGGCGCGGGTTCGACGGCGGCGCAGGAGTCTCCACGTCGGGGCGAGACTGCGGCGCGCGCGGGGGCATCAGCTGCGTCCGCATGAGCGCAGGTGCGGGTGTGCGGCCGAGCGCGATCGTGTGCTCGATCTGGACGTCAATCGACGTGTGGGCGTCTGCTTCGCTCTGCGGCATGGGGGTGGCCGCCTGGAGCGAGCGGACGGAGACGCCGGCGTCCGTGCGGATCGAAGAGGGCGGGCGATCACTCGGGCGCTGGCCGCGGCTCGCCGGGATGTTGAGGATGTGCGGCCGGTCCGTGGACTCCGCGGGGACGAGCGACTTCAGCGCCTCCGACAGCTCCTCCGCGGACTGGAAGCGTTTGTCGGCGTTCGGCTCGAGGCACTTGTCGACGACCGCGTCGACCTCCGGCCCGAGCTGCGGAATCATCTCCGACGGCTTCTTCCGTGTGTTGCGGATGACCGCCGAGATGAGCTGCATGCCCTGTCCACGAAACGGCGTCTCGCCCACGAGCAGCTTGTGGAAGATGCATCCCATCGCCCAGATGTCCGTGCGGTGGTCGACCGACTTGGGTCGCTCGATCTGCTCCGGCGACATGTAGTGCGGCGTCCCGAGCTGCGTCGTCGTTCGCGTGAGCTGGCTCGCCTGGTCGTCGAGCCGGGAGATACCGAAGTCGAGGACCTTCAGCACGCGCGCACCGGTGTTCTGCGTCGCCAGGAACAGGTTCGACGGCTTGAGATCGCGATGGATGATACGGACCCGATGCGCGTCTGCGACGCCGCTGCATGCCTGCACCATCAGCGAGACGGCAACAGCGAGTGCTTGCTTGCCGTCGCGGCGAATCACCCGGTCGAGGTCCTCGCCCAGGAGGAGCTCCATCACCATGAACGGATCGCCACCATCGGTGCGCCCCACGTCCAGGATCTGGACGGCGTGAGCGCCACCAATGCGGGATGCCGCGCGCGCCTCGCGATAGAATCGCTCCACGACCTCTGCATGGCCGCGCACTTCGGGGCGCAGCGACTTCACGGCGACCATCCGACCAAGGTCGAGCTGCGTCGCGCGCGCGACGACGCCCATGCCGCCTTGGCCTATCAGCTCGTCGATGCGGTACTTGCCACCAAGTACGTCGCCTATGTGGAGCTCGCCTGACATTCAGAGATCGCCCAAACTAGATCGTGGGAGCGAATGACACTTCCACGCAAGCTCCAACGGGGATGTGACAGGACTGTAACGTGCGCATTTGCACGTGTGCGGCGCTAGGAGACGAGCGCGCGGGTGATGCCACATAGCTCCGCCAGGCGCACCCCACCACGGGCGCGACCCAGAGGAACGAGATGCACTTCGTGGTCCCCAAGGAGGGGCAAGTTGCTGGCATTGTTGCAAACTGGGGAACGTATGGGCATGAGCAACGCGCTCATATCGGAGATGGTGCCGGTGCCAGGTCGTCGTGGCTGGACGTACGCCCGCGCAGCGAGACGTATGTCGACGTGTGCTTGAGGGAGCATTGCGCCGGAGCGCTGATAGACCAGAACGGCGTAGGCGCCCCAGCTACACAGCACGTCGTTCGGGCGAAGGAACGCCGAGAAGTCTCGCGCGAGCTCGTCGAAGGAGACGCCCGCGCGGATCTCCGCTTCATCCAGATGACAGTGCTTCGACGTTCCGGACGCGAGTGGCCCACGCGTGCGCACGACGCGCTCGAACGTCTCTCCGGTGTCGATGCGATGCGCGAGCCAGTGGATGATCTCTTCGCGCTCACTCGTGCGCTCGGGGCTCCCGTATGGCCAGCCGTTCGCCTCGCCGTAGACACAGACCAGGTTTGTCCCCCGCTGAGGATCGCGCGTCGCAGTTGCTCGCTCGAGAGCTTGGAGCGCGCGCTGCTCACGATACTCGCGCAAGATGCGAGGAAGGCGCGCCCATGGTCCGCGCACCGGAGCCGTCGGATCGCGCACGAAGTGTCTGCTGCCGCCGCCACGCGAGATATGCGCGAGCTGAGAATCCACCATGGCGCGGAAGGGCACCAGCAGCGCGGTCATCTTCTCGCGGTCGTGCTCGAGCACGCCAAGGACGTGCGCCAGCGCCTCGAGCGTGGACACGTAGTCCTCTTGCGGCTCCTTGCGGATGCGGTAGTCGCTCGGCGCGGTGGGACGGAACGCGTAGCGCGGGATCGCGTGCAGCTCCGGGTTCTCCTTCCACAGCTTGCTTGCCTGCCACCACGTGCCGTCCAGCACGATGAGCGTGCGTGGACCGTCGGGTGGGTGCGTCTCGATGTCGACGGCGTCCGGTGCAGGGTAGAGCAGGATCGGCGGGCGCGCGGGATCAGACATCGCGCTCGCGAGCGCCTTCGTGCCGCCGAACTTCACGCCCACGTGGAGCTCGGAGCTGGGAAGGCACAACGCCGCGATGCGAGCGGTGTTGATCGGCACGTCACGCTCACGCGGGTGCTGCAGGATCACAACGCGCGTCTGCGTCGGGATCTGCTTCACGTGGCGGCAGTAGCAGACGACCTCTGGCCGCCAGCACTTCTCGCATACGCGCCTTGGTTCTGCTGCTGGTGCGGACATCATCCGTTCGTCTAACCGAACAGGCGCCCCTGAGCAACGCCATGCCCCTCGAGCGCCAGGAGCTTCTCCTTGCGATGCACGCCGGACGCGAAGCCCGTCATGCTGCCGTCCTTCCCGATCACGCGGTGGCACGGCACGATGATGGCGATCGGGTTCTTGCCGTTCGCGCCACCGACCGCGCGCACCGCGTTCTTGTCGCCGAGCTTCCTTGCAAGGTCCACGTACGCGCGCGTCTCGCCAAACGGGATCTCGCATAGGAGCTTCCACACCTTCATCTGGAACGGCGTGCCACGCGGCGCGCACTTCACGGTGAACACCTTTCGCTTGCCGGCAAAGTACTCGTGGAGCTCGCGCTCTGTCTTGTCGAGCACGCGTCCATTGTCCTTGCTGGCTGGTGTCACGTCGTAGCCTTTCGGCATATTTTCGCGCTGAAAATTCAATCCCACGAGCGCGCCTTCGTCCGCGAAGAGTTCCAGCGGGCCCATCGTGCTCTCGATCCTTCGTGATTCCATCAGGTGTCTCCTTCTGCTGCGCGCCGCCACACGTGCATCACGTACGTTGCGCGAAATGGTGCCAGGTGTCGTGTGCGAGCCTCCGCGGCCGCGCCGGTGCGGGTGCCGGTCGCGCGGAGGACAAGGAGGTCCGAGGACGGGAACGCGTCGGGCCAGTGCAGTGCGCGCATTGCAATCACACTTGCGGTGAACGGGCCCATCCCCGGGAGCGCAAGCAAGCGCTCCATCTGCGTCTCCACCGGCAGCGACGACGTGAGAGGGACGTGCCCGCTGCGGAACGCGTCCGCGATCATGAGGAGCGCCTTCGCGCGCGCGAGCGGTACGCCGATCCCGCGAAGCTCCTCGGCGGGGACCTTCGACAGGGCGTCCGCATCCGGGAACAGCCGTCGCACCGGGGATGCCTCCGGAAGGTCGAGCGTGCGACCAAAGCGATGAACCAGCCGCTCGCCGAGCGTACGCGCCGCCCGTACGGAGACCTGCTGCGCCAGCACTGCGCGCAGGGCGGCCTCGAACGGGTCCAGCGTCCCGGGCACGCGCAGCCCTGGTCGCTCACGCACCATCGTGCGCGCCTCCGGATCCTTCGCGAACACCTTTGCGATCAGGTCCGGACGAGCATCCGAGTCCGTCAGCGCGCGGATGCGCGACACGAGCAGAGGCAGCACCGGCGCGAGCGAGATTGAAACCAGCGCCTGGAGCGAGCCCTTTCGCGTTCCCTGGCGAATCGTCACCGTGCCGCTCGCGTTCCCGACGGCGAGCGCGCGCGTGTAAGACCTTGCGTCCACGTGCTCCACCTCTGGCACGGCGCGCACGCGCAGGAACTCCAGCCAGGACTCCCAGTCGTATGGCGGGCGATGATCAAGGCGCAGTTCGATGTGGTCCGAGGAGCGCGGCGTGCGCGCGCCGAGCTTCGACTCGCGCGGTGAACAGCCAAAGCGCTCGCGAAACTCCGAGTTGAAGCGGCGGATGCTCCGGTATCCGGCGGAGAGCGCCACGTCCGAGAGCTTGAGGCGCGCGTCCGTCATCAGGTGCTTCGCAAGCGCGAGCCTTCGCGTCTGCGCGTATGCAAGCGGCGACACGCCGAGCTCCTTGTCCATCACGCGGCGCAGGTGTCGCGACGTGACGCCTAGCTCCTCTGCAAGCACGTCGAGCGATTCGTTGCTCAGCGCGCCCTCGTCGATGCGCTGAGCGGCCCGCATGGCGAGCGCGGAGGTCTTGTCGACGCTTGCAACGACACCGGCGCTGGGCGCGACCTCGGGCCTGCAACGGAAGCACGCGCGGTATCCGGCGCGCTCGGCCTCTGCTGCGCGCACGAAGAACGCGCAACGATCCTTGCGCGGCGTGCGCGCTGGGCAGATGGGTCGACAGTAGATCCCGGTCGTGCTGACGCCGACGAAGAACGTACCGTCGAAGCGCGGGTCGCGAGCAAGGAGGGCGCGGTAGCAGGTGTCTTGTGCGAGGACCACGACCCACGATGTAGCGCCACGCGGGCGCCACGTCTGGCCATTTTCGGACCTGGGAGCTACTTCGATCGGTGCGTCAGAACGACGCGGTGCCGCCGCAGGGAACGTCGATCGTCTTTGTGCCGCGCATGGGCGCCTTCACGACGTGTTTGCCGCAGCTGACGGTGACGGCGCCGTTGACGACCTTCTTCGGCGCACCGTCGATGAGGACAGCGGACGTGGGAACACGCAGCGTGCCAACGCCTTGCGGGGTTGCGGCGCTCTTCGCGGTTGGCTGAGACGACGGTGCGGCCGCCTTCACCGAAGGCTGCGCGGGCTTTGCGATCACGGGGGCGACGCGCCTGGGCGGCGGTGCGGGGACGAACGTCGCGGCGATCGGCTCTGGCGTCAGCGTCACCTGGGTCTCGTTCGGCTTCAGGGCATCCGCGTTGCTCGTGTCGGCCTTCGGTCCGTTGACGTTGGTCGCCGCCTGATTGTCGACCTCGGCGGGAGGCGGAGGGATCGCTGCGGCGCGCTGCTGGTCGAGCGAGGGTCTGCGCGAGACGTCGCTCGAATCCACGACGACGGTGGCGGTGCGGGTCTTCACGCGATGCGTGACGCCGTATCCGACGAGGGCAAGCGCGATCGTGGAGAGCGCGATCGCGCCAGCGACACCCGCGATGGTCTGCCAGCCGCTGCGCGACGGCACGCCGGCGGCCCGCGCGAGCTCCGCGGTGGACTCGACGATCAGGCTCGGGCGGCGAGCAGGTACCGGCATCATGTCGACCGCGAACGGCGCGATCGAGCTATGGCGCAGGTCCAGCGGCACGCTCTCTTCCAGCTGCGGCGGCGGCACGTGCATCTGCATCGACGGCGCGTGCATGTGCAGCATCGCGGGCGGCGGTGCGGTCGGCATGAGGTCGGCCGGGACGGGGGGCGCGGCGAGCAGGCCGGCGTCCGCGAGCTCCTGGAGCTTCTTCGGCGTGATCGCACCGAACACCTCGGACAGCTCGGAGCGCGGCGGAGCACTCCTGCGCGACGGCACCGGCGGCGGAATGGACGGCGCACGCGCCGACTGGGTCTGGATGGCGGGCCGCGAGAGCACGGGCGGACGGGAAGGCATCGGCGGACGGGACGGAACCGGCGGACGGGACGGAACCGGCGGACGGGACGGAAACGGTGGGACGGCCACGGCAGACGCAGCGGCCGCGTGCTTCTTCGCGAGCGCTTCAGCAACCTCCACGATGTCCTCGATGCCGATCTCGCCGGTCGCATCGGCACCGTGACTGCTCTTCGCGGACGCCTCGGGCGCGATGATCACGCTCGGCTCGTCGTGCATCGCCGGGTGGTCCTGCAACGTGGAAGAAGGTCGGTCCTCCGGGATGGGAGCCGCGCCCACTGCGGGCTCGCGGGCCTCACCATCCTGCGCTGGCAGGTCCGTCACCGTACGATCGGCGGCCGGCAGCTGCTGCGTCGCCTGCGCATCGAGCGCATCGTCGGCATCGAGGGCGTCGAGCACGCTGACGCGCGCGCGTGCGGCTGCGTCTTCGGAGGAAGCGGACAACGAATCGGGCTGGGAAACCACGGCGTCGCTTTCTGGTCGGGCGGGGCTACCCGAACGCGGCGCAGTCTTATCCGAAACGAGCGGAACGCAAGCTCCAAGGAGGGAACTACAGACACCTGCAGTATCCTACAGACTCCGGATTTAGCCTATCAATTTCAACAGTTACAACAGGCAAACGATCGGTTTGCCGCCGCGCCTCATATGAGTCGCTCCATCACGGTCGAGGTCGAAGTAGACGCCTCGTCGTCAGTAGCTGCAGCGCAGTCCGAGCTTCCCGTACTTGTTGAGCAGGTCCGTCGTTCCTCCGCCGCCCTTGGCGTAGTTGTGGACCTCCCACGACCCGTTGCCGGTCCAGCGGTGGGTCGCGGAGAACACGCTCGCGTTGTAGACGACGTTCGACGTGAGCTCGAAGCCCGCGCCCACGATGTCTGCATGTCCGTTCGGCCCGCGCCCGCGCGTGCGGCCCGGGATGTTGAGGAACACGATGTAGTCGTTCGGGTTCATCGCGGCGCCGCTGCCCTGCTTCGGGTACTCGTACGAATACTTGTAGTCTGCATATTCGATCGACTTCGTGCTCGTGTCCCAGGAGAGGCCGCAGGCGGGATGACTTGCATCCGTGGCCCACGGGAAGCGGCAACCCCAGTAGGTCTTGTCACCGCCAGTGAGCCCGCGGTCTGCCGGCTCCGCAGGCACGAGCGATGAGACCGCGGACCACGGCATCGTGCCCGCGCCCCACGCTGCCTGCCACTCCTCGAGCAGTTCGAGGCGACCGCCGTCCCACACGCAGAAGGCCTGCGCCACGAGGTAGTCGGTGCAGCTCATGTTCTTCGTGTCGTAGGTCGGCTGATCCTGATCCGGCACAGACGCGCTGTCCTGATCGTTGTCCGGGAAGCGGAACGAGTGCGTGCCGGGCGAGCCGACGTAGCAGCCCGTCAACGTCTGCGCGTTGTTCTTGAAGATGGTCCCACCGAGGTGGTTCTTGATCGACGTGTAGATTCCTTGCTGTTCGGTACCACCGAGGCAGACGGTGCTCTTCGGGCACTCACCCGAGGGCAGCGTGCACGTGCCGCCCTGGTTGCAGTCCGAGAGCTCGCCGGCGCCCACATCGCCGTCGAAGCTTGTCGGCAGGTACATGTCCCATGCCGACTCCAGCACGTAGTGAGCGGGGTCCGCGGGGATCGTCGGCATGGTTCCGCCAGCACGTGCACCCTGCACGAAGCCACGTACGTCGTAGTTGATGCTCTCCATGAACGCGCGCATGCGGCCCGACGTGACCGGGTACTTGCCCAGGTTGACGGTCTTGTTCTTCGTCGGGCCCGCCGTGGGAACGACAGGCGCAGTGGTGCAGCAGCTCTCCCATGCAGCCGCGCCTATACTTCCGTCGCCGCCGAAGCCGCAGGTGTCACCGCCGTAGTGCGCGGTGCAGCTGCGCGAGATGGCGCAATGCTTCGTGTAGTCGCAGCCCACGCTCTTGCAGTCGCCATCGAGCAGGCAGGCGAGCCCGGCAATGCACCCGGGGTTGCCGGCACCGCCGCAGTCCACGTCTGTCTCGGTGCCGTTCTTGATGCCGTCGGTGGGGCTCGGCGGCTGGCACTGCAGGCCTGCACCGATGTCCGCGCAGACCCCGCTCGTACAGTCGTCCACGACCTTGCACGTCTGGTTGTCGGCGCAGCGCGGGCAGCCGGCGCCGCCGCAGTCGACGTCCGTCTCGGTGCCGTTCTTCGAGCCGTCGT
Organism: Polyangiales bacterium; assembly: GCA_038230375.1. Lineage (GTDB taxonomy): Bacteria > Myxococcota_A > Polyangia > Polyangiales > Polyangiaceae > JANXLV01. Next base: position 9,892 of record JBBRNJ010000091.1, read on the forward strand.
TGCAGACCGGCGTGACGCACTTGCCGCCCACGCATACGTCGCTCGAGCAGTCGCCGCGCGCCTTGCAGCCCTGGCCGTCCGCGCAGAGCGGGTTGCCCGCGCCGCCGCAGTCGATGCCCGTCTCGGTGCCGTTCTGCACGCCATCCATGTTCGTGGCGGCCTGACACTGGAGACCCTTGCCAGCATCCGTGCAGACCTTGCTCGCGCAGTCCGGGGCGACCGCGCACTTTTTTCCGGTGTCGCAGGCCTTGCAGGTACCGCCGCAGTCGATGTCGGACTCGCCTTCGTTCTTGATCCCGTCGGAGCAAGAGGCGGCGCTGCAGGTCCCCTTCGCGATGTTGCAGACGCCGGAGTCGCAATCCTGGTTCTTGGCGCAGGCGACACCGCCACCGCCGCCATCCTTGCCGGGGCCGCCCGCGTCCTTGCCGGGCGTGCTTCCATCTCCGCCACCGTTGCCGTCGGCATTCGAGCCGTCAGCGCTTGCGTCATCCGTGGTCGCGGAGTCATCTCCGCCACCGCACGCGGGCGCCAGAACGCCCAGAAGCAATGCGGAGACTGCGGTCACGACAGCAAAGGTACTCACACTACGCATCGGGACCTCATTCGGTTGGGAGGCGGGGGAGAAGGCAGAACCCGCCGCATATGACTATACCGCACCCTTCGCCCTTGTCATGCCCGCCCATTGGGGCAATGTTGTCGTTGTGGCTGTGCCCCTGCCTGATGATGTAGCGACATCTGCGACTGGTACGAAAGTCGATGCCGAGCCCTTGTTGTCAGGCCGCGCCGCCACCGAGAAGGGCGACATCGTGTTCTTCGACGGCGTCTGCAACCTCTGCAACGGCGTTGTTCAGTTCATCATCGACCGCGACGCCGGCGGCGGGATTCGCTTCGCGGCGCTGCAGTCCGAGGCGGCGCGCGAGATCCTGGGAGCGCTCGGCGTGGAGCTGCGGCTCGACGAGCCGGATAGCATCGTGCTGGTGACCGATGGTGGCACTGCGGGGGCCGGCGAGCGCATCGCCTACGAGCGTTCGAGCGCCGTGCTCCGCATCGCCCGGAAGCTCTCGTTTCCGTGGCCGCTCCTCTTCTACACGGGCATCCTCATGCCGCGGTTCCTGAGAGATGTATTCTACAAGTTCGTGGCCGGGCACCGCTACGGTTGGTTTGGCAAGGCCGAGTCGTGTCGCGTTCCGACGCCAGAGCTCCGCGCCCGCTTCCTCGCATGAGCGCGTTCGCTTCATGAGCGGCCTCGACGCGATCGATCGCATCTCTCCCACGCGACGGCCCGACGGTCGCGTGGCGCAGCACCAGTCCTGGAAGAAGCTGACGTTCCTGCACTGGCGCGTGCCGGAGGGAGTCCTCCGTCCGCTGCTTCCGAAGGAGCTCACGATCGACACGTTCGAGGGCGACGCGTTCGTGGGGCTCGTGCCGTTCACGATGACGGGCGTGCGTCCGCTCTGGGCGCCGTCCGTTCCGGGCATCTCCAACTTCCACGAGACGAACGTCCGCACCTACGTACACAAGGACGGCCGCGACCCCGGCGTGTGGTTCTTCAGCCTGGACGCAGCGAGCCGCGTGGCGGTCACCGTGGCGCGGACGTTCTGGCATCTGCCGTATCACCACGCGCGCATGTCGCTGGACGAGAGTCAGACCGCAGGCGGCGCGCGGGAGATTCGCTACGTGACCGAGCGGCTGGGCCCACCGCCAGTGCCCGCAGGTTGCGCGATCACCGCGCGCGTTGTGGGAGACGTGTCGCCCGCGGTGCCCGGCACGCTCGAGCACTTCCTCGCGGAGCGTTACGTCCTCTATGCGGACACGGGTGGCTCGAACCGGAGCGAGCTCTCGATCGGCCGCGTTCATCACGTGCCATATCCGTTGCAGCGCGCCGAGGCGGTCGCGTGGGAGGAGTCACTCCTTGCTGCCACGGGGATCGCGCGATCGAACGACGCGCCGCTCACGCACTACGCAGAGGGCGTGGATGTGGAGGTCTTTCCGCTCGAGCCGCTCGGCAAAGCCGGGACCTGATCTTCCGGTAGCGTCGGCAGCGAGATCACGAAGCCCGTCCACGATGGGAACAGCGCGGCGCCAGGCGTGAGCTCCAGTGCGAGCGCGAACAGGAAGCGCCAGCGGAAGCCGAGCACGAGCGAGAGCACCACCACGATCACGATGTCGAGCACGTCGTCCGGCGGGGAGAGCGCACCGGGCAAGAAGACCTCGAACATGCCCATCTGCAGGAGGTCCGCGCACAGGGCGATGCCCATGGCGATCCGCTTTCGCTTCCGACTCACCGCGGCCGGCGAGATCTTGGAGCGGGCGGTCCGTGCAAGCGCAAGTGCGTCTTCTCGTGTCATCGGGAGGGCGCTCATCGCTACCACGTTAACCATGCCCATGGCGTGCGCCAGGGAGCGGTTTGTTTGCAACAATACCGGAGAGAACGTCGCTACTTGCAGGTCGCCGGCTCGGGAGATCCTCCGGATGCCGATCGCGGCTAGTCTGGGTGAATGCGATCTGTGTGGGCGGTGCTGTGTTCCTTCGCGGTGGCATGCACGCCCTCCGTTGCGAGCGGTCCCTCGGTAGCTTCACCTTCACCTTCACCTTCACCTTCACCTTCACCCTCGGTGGCTTGCGGGGCTGGGCGTGAGCTTGCGGTTCACTTCTATGATGTAGGGCAGGGGCTTTCGGTGCTCGTGGACCTTCCCGACGGTCGTCACGTCCTGGTGGACGCCGGCGACGAGAAGACGCGTGCGGGCTGCGGCGAGGTCTGCGTGCGGAGCTCACATCACCTGGACGAGGTGCTGGCGCGCGATCTTCACGGCGCGCCGCTCGACGTCGTGTGGATCACGCATCAGCACTCCGATCACGTGGGCGGTGTGCCCGATGTGCTGGCGCGCTTTCCCGCGCATGCCTACGTGGACAATGGACGCGACCTGCACCGCAAAGAGATCACGGACGCACGGGCCGCGGCGACCAGGGCTGGCGCGCGCCTTGTCACGATCGATCCAGAGCACCCCGCCGCTGCCGAGCTGGGCCCAGGTGACGGTCCGCTGAAGCTGACAGCGGTGCTCCCGCGTGCGTGGCCGTCGCGATGCAAGTCCGACCAGAACGACTGCTCGATCATGCTGCGCATCGACTACTGCGCTTCGTCAATCCTGTTCACGGGCGACGCGGAGATCGAGCTCGAGAAGATGATCGCGCCGCGCGGCCCTGTGACGCTGCTCCAGGTGGGACATCACGGAAGCAACACGTCGTCGTCCGAGGCGTTCCTTGCGGCCGTGCAGCCGCGATATGCCGTCATCTCATCCGGCAAGCCTCGCGAAGGGCTGAACGCCACGTATTGCCACCCACGCGCGTCCACCGTGCGGCGGCTCACGCAGCATGTGGATGCCGCGCAGGGCAACGTTGGAGACGCTGGCGCTGGCACGCCGCTGCTCGCCTACGATCGCGACGACCGGTGCGACGAGAGGGACGAAGCAGCGTGGGTCCCTGTACGCGCGAGCGCAGCCGTTTATTCCACGGCCCGTGACGGAGATGTGGTGCTGGTGACCAAAGGCGACGGAACATTCGTGCGTCGTAGTTTTCTGGATCACTAACCCTTCGCGTTGTCACCCTTCAGTGGATAGGATTTGAGTCGTGCGAAAGACCCACGTCATCACGGTGCTCACCATTGCCCTCGTCTACGCCTGCGGCACGCCGCACGCCACGGACGCGCCCAAGGGCATCGCATCCGCTTCTCCCTCTTCGCTCGCATCGCAAGCGGCAAGCATCCAGCCGCCGCCCATGGACTCCGATCTGCCGGACATCCCGGCGGACCCGCGCGAGCCGATCCTTGCCTCAGCGGCCACGGTGCTGCTGACGAAGGAGCACGTGCTCGCGAAGCCGATCGACGACGCCGTCTCCAAGGAGGCGTTCGCCAAGTTCGTGGAGGAGCTGGACGGCGGCAAGGTCTTCTTCCTCGAGGGCCACGTCCACAAGCTCGCCAAGTACGAGACGCAGATGGACGATGAGCTGCGCACCGGCGACCTCACGCTCGCGCGCAAGGGCACAGCGCTGCTGGGCGCGCGTCGCAAGGTGATCGCCGGGATGGTCGCGGAGCTGCTCTCGAAGCCCATGGACTTCACCACGCAGGAGTCGATCGAGACCGACGCGAAGAAGCGTGCATTCTGCAAGACCGAGGAGGAGCTCGTTGCCCGCTGGCGCGGCGTGCTGAAGCTCCAGGTGCTGGAGCGCATGCAGCAGCTCGAGGACATCCTCGAGGCGAAGGCGCACCCCAAGCCCGACAAGGGCGGCAAGCCGAAGGACCCGGACGACCTGAAGCGCGAGGCGATCGCGGAGAAGGCCCTGGGCGAGATCCCGCAGACGTTCGAGGGCCGCCGCGACAAGGTGCAGAAGGAGCTGGGCACGCGCTACGCGACGCAGTTCACGCGCCTGCTGGTGACCGAGAAGCTCGAGCCCGCGGAGACGTTCATCAACGCCGTCAACGCCGTGTTCGATCCGCACACGCAGTACCTCGCGCCGGCGCAGGAGGCGAACTTCGACATCGCCATGACCGGTCGCCTGGAGGGCATTGGCGCCACGCTGCAGGAGCAGGAGCACTACATCGTGGTCCACGATCTGGTCCCCGGTGGCGCGAGCTGGCAGCAGGGCAAGCTGGAGATCGGCGATCTCATCCTGTCCGTCGCTCAGGAGGGCAAGGAGGCCGTGGACGCCACCGACCTGCCCATCGACAAGGTGGTCTCCATGATCCGCGGGCCCAAGGGCACCGTGGTGGTCCTCACCGTGAAGAAGCCGGAGGGTCGCATCGAGACCATCTCGATCACACGCGACGTCATCCGCATCGAGGCCACGTACGCGCGCGGTGCCATCATCAAGAAGGACGAGAAGGGCGAAGCCGTCGGATACGTGTATCTTCCAGGTTTCTACGGCGACGTGGGCGCGCGCCGCAAGCCGGGCGAGCGCAACGCCACCGACGACGTCCGCGCCATCCTGACCCAGCTCTCCAAGAAGGGTGTCACGTCGCTCGTGCTCGACCTTCGCGGCAACGGCGGCGGTCTCCTCACGCACGCGCGCGACATCAGCGGGCTCTTCATTCCAGAGGGGCCGGTCGTGCAGACCAAGGACTCCGAGGGCAACGTGGAGGTCTTGCGCGACACCGATCCGTCGGTCGCATTCGGCGGGCAGGTCGTCGTGCTGGTCGACAGGTTCAGCGCCTCGGCCGCGGAGATCCTCGCAGGCGCGCTGCAGGACTACGAGCGCGCGGTCGTGGTCGGTACCAGCCAGACGCATGGCAAGGGCACGGTGCAGTCCGTGCTCGACCTTGACCGCATGCAGAAGTCGCAGAAGGGCGAGCCGCTCGGCCTCTACAAGGTCACCACGCAGGAGTACTTCCGCGTGAGCGGCGGCTCCACGCAGCTGAAGGGCGTGGTGCCGGACGTGCTGCTGCCCGATCCCACGTCGTTCGTGGACTCGCGCGAGAGCACGTTGTTCCACGCGATCCCGTGGACCACGATCAAGCCCGCCAACTTCTCGAAGAGCGCGCACATGTGGAAGACCGCGGACCTTGCCGCCTCCAGCACGTCGCGCACGGCGGTGAACGCGGATCTTGCGACGGTCACGAAGTTCGCGAAGATCATGGAGTCGCGAAAGGACAAGACCACGCAGCAGCTGGAGCGCACCGCGTGGCAGGAAGAGAAGAAGCGCGCAAAGGCGGAGATCGAGGCGGTCGATCCCAAGAAGAAGGATCGCAAGCCCGTGCTGATCGTCAGCGCGCTCCCCAGCCAGGAGGCCGCACCGGCCGTCGCAGTCGACGAGCGGATCCAGAAGCGCCTCGACGCGTGGAAGGACGACCTTGCGCGCGATCTCTGGGTGGACGAGTGCACGCGCATCCTCGCGGACATGAAGAAGGCGAAGTGAGCTAACGCACTTCCTGGACGCCGGTGGGCAACTTCCGACCGGCGTCACGGCACTGATAGACGTTGACCGATCCTTCGGGACACGGACAGCACCCGCTCGAGAACTTCGGCCCACCGCATCCACCGCGAGCGCAGGTGCTGGCGGCATAGCACTCGATCTGGTGACAGTCGGGAACGGTGGAGGTCGGGGCGGGGGTCGAGGTCGGGGTCGAGGTCGAGGTCGAGGTCGGGGTCGAGGTCGGGGTCGAGGTCGAGGTCGAGGTCGAGGTCGGGGTCGTCGTCGAAGTCGACGTCGTCGTCGGGGTCGTTGTCGAGGTCGACGTCGCGTTCGGATCGCGGCAGGCCGCGAGCATCAGCAACAGCGTAGCAACTGGCATCTTCACGGCAGCTCGGACACGTCGTGCGCGTCCACCAGCACGTAGTCGAACCCGTTCTTCTGGCTCGCGACTGCGGAGAGGAGCGTCTGTAGTTCGTCGTGCGGTAGGACCTGGCAGCCGATGGCGGGGACGTCGGGCAGTCCTCCGAGGTGCACCAGGATGGAGCCCGCCAGGTCGTGGCGCTTCTCCGAGGCGGCGCGCTCCGCGGCGTCGTAGCTGCCATCGTGCTTCGTGTCGCGCCACGTCGGGAGCGAGCCGTTGCCGGCGACAGTGAGCACGTGGAACGAAGGCAGGCCGCCGATGTTGCTCGAGGCGGGCCGCGGCGCTGCGTGATAGCGACCAGGACGGATCATGGCGACGTCGGGGACGTGATCGCCATCGACATCCGGTGAGCCTGTGGAGTGCGTGAACCACGGATGCGTCGAGCCCTGGAGCTCCAGCGCGGTCCCGTTTCTCAGGATCACGAACGTGTCGTCGTAGACCTTGCCCGTGTGCGTGTCGTGGAGCGTTCCGTCCATGGAGCGGCCGCGCAGACCCACCACCACGACATGATCGGCAGTCACATCGCCGCCGGCCTCGCGCACGATGCGGAGGTAGCCCGGATACTTCGCGGGATCACCCGCCGGAGTGTTGCCAAGCTCCGAGTCCACCGAAGGCTCGCCCTCCGCCGTCTGCGAAGCACAGGCAACGAGCAGCGAAGTGAGGAGCATTGCGGAGAGGAAGCGCATGGTGTGCGCACATGTGTGCATGGGCAATGCCAGCCGTTTGGCCCCTGATTTCGGCCCGATCTCGACCGCCGATGGGCTTTGTGGATCCCCGACGTGGATCGAACAAGAACCAGGGTCGAGGTCGAAGTCGACGTCGACGTCGACGGCGAAGTCGAGGTCGAAGTCGAAGTCGAGGTCGCGGTCGAGGTTGAAGTCGTACACTTGATGGATGCGTCGCGTGGCACTCCGCTCGTTCGTGCCGCTCGCCGTGCTCATCGTTGCTTCGTCGGCGGTGGCGTGCGGCCTGTCGTCGCTCGGTACTGGCGTGGACCTGTACACCTCGGGCGAGGGAGGTGGTGGTCCCAGCGTCAGCGTCGAACCCGACGGGAGCACGAGCACCGTCGACGGCGCGGTGTCGTCGCAGCAGGACGGAGCGATCTCGGAGGGTGGCAGCAGCGGCGGCGATAGCGGCGCGCCGCCCGGCTTCCCGACGCACTTCGGCACGGAAGGCGGAGCACCTCCAACGGCGCCGAGCCTCAGCGCCATCTGCGCAATCAACACCGGCACGCCCAGCTACACCGTCTGCCTCTCGGACGGCGGCACCGCGTCCGTGACCACTGGCACCATCGGCGTCGTCAATGGCGTCGCCGTGCTCTGGGGACACGACATCTTGTTCGACTACGACGTGACCGTTGCGGGCACGCGCGCGCTCGCCATCATCGCGAACGGTGACGTCGTCGTGCAGAAGCGCATCGAGGTGTCTGCGAAGGGAACCACGGCGGGTGCTGGCGCGTCGGCGACTGCGGGTCGCGGAACGAAGGCTGCCGCATCCACCTTTGGCGGCGGCGGCGGTGGATTCGCCACGGTCGGTGGCGACGGCTTTGGCCCCTCTGCCGGTGGCGCGATCTTCGGGATGGATCCCGCTGTCTTTCAGGGGGGCGCGAGCGGCGGCGAGGGCGGCAGCTTCACGGCGTCGTGCGGGAACGCTGGCGGAGGTGGCGGCGCGCTGCAGATCTCCGCGCTCGGTACGATCACCATTCTCGGCACGCTCCGCGCGAACGGCGGTGGCGGCCAGGGCGGTTGCGGCGTCGCCTCGAACGGCGGCGGCGGCGGTGGCTCTGGCGGCGCCATCTTCCTCGAGGCGTTGAAGGGAGTCAGCATCCAGGGCTCACTTCACGCGAACGGTGCCGGTGGCGGCAGCGGCGGCTCGGGCAACGCGATGGCGATCGGCAATCCTGGCGAGGATGGTCGCAACGACGACAAGGTCGCCGTCGGTGGCGCAGCGCTGGTCAGTGGCAACACGGAAGGCATTGGCGGAAATGGCGGCATCGGCGCGACGGCGCCCACTGCAGGCCTGGACAACCCAAGCGGCGGGCGCTCCGGCGGTGGCGGCGGCGCGGTGGGCCGCGTGTTCATCCACAAGCTGGGCGGAGCGATCACCATCAACGGCACGGCGAGCCCGACACCAGCGCAGTACTGAGGTCGAATTCGAACGCGCGAAACCGCGCGACGAGCGGTCACTACCAGCGGTGATACGCCGGGTGATCGGGCTTCACCGCGACGAAGAGGCCCGTGCCCACCGCCGTCACCTTGCCAGCGGCCGTGACCGTTGCCTCGATGTTCGCGCGATCTTCCGTGGAGGAGACGATCCACGATTCGATGCGCACGGGACCCAGCGGCGTGGGCCGCTTGAGCGCGACCTTGAACTCGGCGGTCACGCAGCACGGCGCCTTGTCGAGCCCGTTCTTGTTCATCAGATGATGGATCGTGGTCCAGTTCATGTGGCAGTCGAGGAGCGCGCCGAGGATGCCGCCGTTGAGGACGTTCTCGAACGCCTGATGATGCTTCTCCGGCGTCCAGTCGCACACGAGCTTCGCGGCGGCGGCGTCCTCCGCGTCCACGAGCAGCGGGAAGCTGCGGATGCGTAGGCCTTTGTCGTTCGCGGGGCCGCAGCCGAAGCAGATGCCGTTGGGTGCGTGATGCTCCTGGAGAGACTTGGTGCTCGACGTGGTCATGGCTCCTGATTTACAGCATACCCCATGCGCGCGGACACCTTCACGTTCGAGGCAGACGACGGCAAGGCGCTGTTCGTTCGCCGCTGGCTCCCGGAAGAGGGCGTGACTCCCGTGGCCGTCGTGCACATCGCGCACGGCATGGCGGAGCACAGCGCGCGATACGCTCGCGTGGCGGAGGCGCTCACGCAGAAGGGATATGCCGTCTACGCCAACGATCACCGCGGGCACGGAAAAACAGCCGTGGAAGGGGAGCTCGGCTGGATCGGGCCTGATGGCTTCCGCCGCCTCGTCACGGATCTCCACGAGCTCACGGACGACGAGAAGGCAAAGCACAAGGGGCTGCCGCTTTTCCTCTTCGGACACAGCATGGGATCGTTCTTGACGCAGGCCTTCATGATCGCGCACGGGGCGTCGCTGCGTGGCGCGATCCTTTCGGCGTCCTCCGGCAAGCCCAGCCTGCTTGCCACTGCCGGGCGTCTGGTGGCGCGGGCCGAGCGCGCGCGGAAGGGCGCACGCAAGCCGAGCACGCTGCTCACGAAGCTGAGCTTCGATGCGTTCAACAAGGCGTTTGCGCCCACGCGAACGGCCTTCGACTGGCTCTCACGCGATCCCGCCGAGGTCGACAAGTACATTGCCGATCCGCTGTGTGGCTTTCCCGTGAGCACACAGCTCTGGGTCGACCTGCTCGACGGCACCGCAGACATCGCGCGACCCGAGCGCCAGGCCAAGGTGCCGAGTGAGTTGCCGGTGCTGATCTTCGCGGGTACGCGCGATCCGGTGGGTGAGAACACGAAGAGTCTCGACCAGCTGCTGGGCGCCTACACACGCGCCGGCGTGCGCGACGTCACGCACCGCTACTACGAGGATGGTCGGCACGAGATGCTGAACGAGACGAACCGCGACGAGGTGACGCAGGACCTGATCGCGTGGCTCGACGCTCACCGCTGAGCACACCCGACGGCGTCGCTCGCGACCAGTCGTCAGAGATGAGGAGCACGCTCACCCACGTGCGAAACGGTCGCCACGACTCGGCGATCGCGAGCACCTCCGTCGTCGTTGCCGCGCGACCCAGCTCGTACGCGTGGCCGACAGCGGCGTGAAGGCGCGGCTCCGTGACCGGGAGCACGTCGGTCGGACCAGCCCCGCGAATGAGCGTGCCGTCCGCGGTCCACGCGCCCACGCCGCGCAGCTCCGTGAGCCGCTCATGCGCCACCTCGTACGGAACCGAGAGCAGCTTCTCTGCCTCCAGCTCACCGCGCAGCGCGGCCTCTGCGACGCCGCGAAGCCGCGCCCACTTCTCCGCTGCGATCCCCGGAAACTCCTTCGCAGAGAGGATGCTCTCCGGCCGCGGGAACGAGGCCACGCGCTCGCCGTCGATCTCGATGACGTCACCAAACTTCTCGGCCATGCGCACCTGGAGCTTCGCGGCCATCGACATGCGGAGCCGCTGCGACAGGATGCACCATCCCGCCATCACATACGGCGAGTACGCAACGACGGGGCGAAAACCAGGGCGCCGCGCAGCTGCTCTCGCGAGCGCCTGATCGCCGCTGAGGATCTTCTGGAACGGGCGCGCGTCGTGGTCGATGCACAGCGCGCGTGCGAGCTGCTGCTTCACGACCTCGGGCCTGCTCGCGCCGAAGAACGCGACGTCCACGCTCTCGTCGTTCTGCGCCTCGAGCCTGGCGCCGACGATCTCGAAGGTGCCGTCCGCCGGGAATGCGAGCCTCACGGCGCCATCTGCCGAACACGAGCGCGTGCCTAGCAGGAAGCCGCAGCCCATCTTGCGAACGGGGTCGAGTGAGAATGGGCCCTGGGGAGTGAACTTGGTCCGGGTGATCATTCCTCCATCGTGCACGAACGTCGTGACAGCATAATGTCAGTTAATGCCGGAGGTCCGCTCGACGCGACCCTGAGCGTGCTGGTATGAAGCAGCGCATGGGGAATCGATATGTCCTGCCGGTGGGCTTGGTGGTGCTCGCGGCGTTCGCGGCATGTAGCAGCAGCAGTAACAACGGCGGTGGTGTCACGGACGGTGGCGTCGACGAGGCGGGTGCGGTCGCCGACAGTGGTGCAGCCGATGGCGGCGAGGTGATCGCGGAGACCTGCACTGTGGGTGCTCCTGGCGACACGCTCTCGGTGGCGACGACGCGCGGTCTGGTTCGCGGACAGGCGGCCGGCTCCGCGGTCTCGTTCCTGGGCATCCCGTATGCTTCGTCACCGACAGGTGCGCGGCGCTTCCAGCCGCCGGTCAAGAAGGCGTGCTGGTCCGACGTGAAGGCAGCGTCCGCATTCGGAAGCAGCTGCCCTCAGCCAGAAGTGAACGGCGGGAAGCTCATCGGCGCGGAGGACTGCCTGTTCCTCAATGTGTGGACGCCCGCGCTCCCCACGGCAGGAGCGTCCGGCACGCGGCCGGTGCTGTTCTGGATCCACGGCGGCAGTCAGCTCATCGGCGCCGGCAACTTCTCGAACCCCGGCGCGGGCCCCACGAACGCCTACGACGGTCAGGCGATCGCGACCGCGCAGAACGCCGTCGTGGTCACCGTGAACTACCGCCTTGGCGCCCTCGGCTTCCTTGCTCACCCCGCGCTGGACGCGGAGAGCCCGAACAAGGTCAGTGGTAACTACGGCCTGCTCGATCAGATCGCCGGCCTCACGTGGGTGAAGGACAACATCTCGAAGTTTGGTGGCGATCCCGCGAAGGTCATGGTGTTCGGTGAATCGGCGGGCGCGTGGAACACGTGCGCGCTCGTCGCATCACCGCTCGCGAAGGGCTTGTTTTCCGCTGCGGCGATGGAGAGCGGCGTCTGCGTCGACCCCACGCTGAAATCGCGCGAGACCAAGGGCGCGACCATCGCGACCGCGCTCAAATGCGACACGGCAAAGGACGTGGCGGCCTGTCTCCGCAGCGCGAGCGTCGCGGACATGGTCGCGCAGGGACCGTTCGGGCTCAACGCCCCGCCGACGAAGATCGACTTCGCGCACCTCTACGATCTCGACTTCGGACCCAACGTGGATGGATGGGCGCTCCTGGACTCGCCTATCGCCGCCATCAAGAAGGGCACGCACAACAAGGTGCCGCTGCTCATCGGGACGAACGCGAACGAGTACGATCTCTTCCAGATCACAACCAGCGTCCCCAGCTGCGCGGTCGCCTCGAGCGCGCTCTCGGCCTCGTTCGAGCCCGCGGTCGTGACCAAGCTGAACACGCTGTACCCATGTACGCTCGACGGCGAGGCAAAGCACGTCCTCTCCGATATCGTCACCGACCTGCTTTTCACCTGTCCGGCCCGTCGCGCATCGCGCGCCATGGTCGCGCAGGGCACGCCGGTGTATCGCTACTTCTTCACGCACACGCGCGAGCTCGACCTGTTCGCATCGCTCCGCGCGTACCACTCGGCGGAGATCCCGTTCGTCTTCCACACGCTCGGCCGCGCGAACGACGAGGCCTCTGCGGGCGAGCTCGGGCTCGCAGATGCGATGTCTGGCTACTGGGCGCGCTTCGCCGGAGCAGGCGATCCCGGCGGCGGAACCGCGCCGGCCTGGGAAAAATACGACGCCGCGCGCGACAACGCGATCGTCCTCGAGGACACCATCAGCGCGATGGACGGCGTGCACACGACGAACTGCGACTACTGGGACACGCTCGCGGTGGAGTGAACCGGCGGCGCTGCGGTTCCGGCGTCCCAGCCGAGCGACGCGCACACCTCGCGCACTGCGTCGGTGAGCCCCGGGGACGCGTAGGCCGCGACCTCGTGCGGGCCGCTGCGGGTCTCTGCCACGGGGCCGATGGTCCCCGTCGGTGCGGCGGGCCACGGCACGCGAGCGTTTCGCGAGTAGCGATAGGCAACTAGCGCCGTCGCCGCAGAGCGCGCAGTGATGGCATCCAGCGCTGGCGCGAATGCGGCCCACGTCTCCGGCGAGAGAGAGAAGGGGTCTACATGAACAAGGAGCGCACCGCCCGCCGGGATGGCCGTAGCGCGGTCGACCGCGGCGGCGTCGTCGACCACCAGTACGTTCGTGAGGTTCTCCGCGGCGAGCTGGGACGAGAGGACCGCGCGGCTCGCAGCGTTCGCTTCGCCAAGCACCGCGCACCCGCGCCGCTCGCCGAGCGCGTCGAGCACCAGGCCGGAAGAGCAACGATACTGGCCAGTGCGAGCGAGCGATGCGCGCTCGAGCGATGCGTAGCTCGCATAGGTGGGGTGCCGAGCCTCGAGCATCTCGACCTTGCGCCTCCAGCGCGCGCGGTCAGGCAGCGGCGCGTGAAGCTGGAAGGTGTGCGTGTCCACGAAGCTCACCAGAAACGGTGAGCGCGCGAGCAGCGACGCAAGCTGCACGAGCGCGGCGTGCTTGATGATGTCGCCGACGTTGCCGACGTTGCCAAGCTGCCGATTTTGCGTTCGCGCCATGCCGCAACGTAGCACCAGCTCGGATCCGTGCGACACTCGCGCGATGCGAGCGACCGTCACAGGTGGCACCGGGCTCATCGGAAAGCAGCTCTGCAGGCGACTCGAGAACCCCGTCATTCTCTCGCGTGATCCGGAGCGTGCGCGGGGAACGCTGCGCGACGTCGGCGAGATCACCGCGCTCCCGTGGGCGGACGACAAGGTATTCCCTCCACATGCGCTCGACGACGTGGACGTCGTGTTCCACCTTGCGGGGGAGGCCGTGGCGGGGAGTCGGCTGACCGACGAGCGAAGGCACGCGGTGAAGGAGAGCCGGGTGCGCGGCACGCGAAACGTGATTGCATCTCTCGCTGCGGTTCCGGCGTCTGCACGCCCAAAGGTCCTGGTCGCCGCGTCCGCCACGGGCTTCTACGGCAACCGCGGCGACGAGCTGCTCGAGGAGACTGCCGCGCGCGGCGACGATTTTCTTTCGGATGTATGCTCGGCGTGGGAGGAGGAGGCCGCGAAGGCAGAGGCGCTGGGCGTGCGTGTGGTGTCGGCGCGCATCGGCATCGTGCTCGACCCGGCGGGCGGCGCGCTCAAGACGATGGCCCCCGCGTTCAAGGCAGGGATCGCGGGCCGCCTTGGCGATGGGCGCCAGTGGATGCCGTGGATCCATATGGCAGACGTGGTCGGAATCCTCATGTTCCTTGCAACGAACGAGCAGTGCCGCGGTGCGTTCAACGTCACCGCTCCCGGGGTGGTCACAAATGCCGACTTCACGCGAACGTACGCGCGGGTCCTCTCGCGCCCCGCGTTCATTCCCGTGCCGCGCTTCGCGCTCAAGCTGCTCTTCGGCGATCTCGCGGACTCGGTGCTTGCCTCGCAGCGGGCCGTCGCCACGAAGGTGAAGAGTGCAGGATACACGTTCTTGTTCCCCGAGCTGGACGGCGCGCTGAGAGCGCTCGGCACCTCACCGCCGGCTCAGTAGCGCGGCACCGGCGCAGTGCTCATGGGCCCAAGGGGGCGCGCGTCGGCGCTGGGGATCCGCTCGCGCTCGTAGAAGTAGAACCAGCTACGGTCCCGCTCATCACCGGCGCTCACCTCGAGGCCCGCGCTGCCCTTCACGGGCTCCTCCGGGAGGGCGACCACGACCAGCGCGGGCGCGTGCGGCGGCTTCCTTACGATGACGGCGGTCTCCGTCTGGTGGACGACATCGCCGCCCATGCTGATGCCTAGACCTCTGACCTCGAGCGTCTCCGCGCCCTCCACCTCTATCTCGGCGACGAGGAGTCGTCCGCGCTGCGGATCGTCGACCTTCCACCACCGCACGACGTGGATCGAACGCTCGAGCGCCGCGCGACCTTCCGCGTGGGCGCGCCACTGCAGTGTCTGGTGGGATATCTCCCATGGGAACTTGAGGAGTACGCCTGCCTCGCCGAAGAGAGGACCGTAGCTGGCTGCGGGCAAGACACCGACGCGACCATAGAGTGCTACCGCGCCAAGAGTGAGGACGGGGCGCACGACCAAGCCGAAGAGCGCCTTGCCTCCACCCGCCTCCACGAGCGCTCCCGCGTCGAGCCCGAAGACCCCATAGCCGATCTCCGGGCCGATACTCATACGCGTGCGCTTCGCGGAGAAGTCGTAGACCGCGTCCGCATAGGCCCCGTACCACCAGGCTTTGAGTGTACGCCGCTTGGCCTCCGCAAGCGCCAGGCTCGCTTCCCCGCCAAGCAGGAATCCGGGCCCGCCGGGATGAAAGGTCGCGCCCGCGTTGGCACCGACGAGCCCCCACGGCTGCATGTCGTAAGGGGAAGGAGGACCAGCAGCAAGCGCATCGCGCGACGCGAATACGTGTAGAACGCAAGCAATCAAGGCCGCGCGAAAAGCCGGTGTCACGCCCGCAAGCATACCAAGCAGCGCGCCCCAGCGGGGTCTTCGCGGGGCGCGCTCGTTCGACATGAGATCAGCGGATCAGGCTGCGGTGCTGCAGCAGCCGCACCCGTTGCAGCCGCATGGCTTCTCGCATCCGCAGACCGGCGCGCATTTGCATCCGCCCGTTGCCTGGGGGCCGCACGCGCAGGCCTTGTTGTTGCACTTCGAGCATCGACAGTCGGAGTTCGCATTCGTGGACATGGTGCATTCTCTTTCCGAGCACTGGGCTCACTCCTGCTGACGCAACGATGGCCCGGGCATTACACCTTTCGAACACGTACAGGACATGCAGCCGTGCTCCGCGCAGGTTCCACATGAGGTCGCCACCTGGAGACGGAGCGCTTCACGAGCACGAAATATGCGGACGGCTGCGTTGCTCGGAGAGATCCCTCGCTCCTCGGCGAAGGCCTTCACGGCGATGCCGTCGACCTCGATCCGTCGCAGTGCGTCGGCATACTCGGGTTTGAGCGTCTCCGCGAGACGAGCCACGCAGCGACACACCTCGTCGCGGAGCATCTCGTTCGGCTCCTCGGACTGCTCGATCTCCTCCGCGAACTGCGCGAGCGCGCGATCTGCGACCTTGGCGCGACGGTGGTAGTCGACGACTGCATTGCGGAGGGTCCGGTAGAACCAGGCCACCGCCGCTTCCCCGTCTCGCAGGGTCGCGAGCTTGTCGAGCCCGCGGGTGAAGGCCTCCTGCAGGATGTCCTCGGCCAGATCGCGGCGACCCACGCGTCGCTCGAGGAATCGCAGGAACTCGCGGTGATTCTCCACGAGCACGCGGGAGACGTCGGGATCGATTGGTCGCGTCACGACGTCGCTGGAATCTTCGGACATGCGTATCGTGTAGCACGCGCAGGTTTCTGTCCCATTGTTGGGGAGGGCATGGCCGATTCATCACGATCGCGGGTTCATGCGCGGTGCGGGCTCGCATCGCTCCGTACCACTGGGTTAGGGTTGGTGCGTGGGGGAAGAGGAGCGCACGGCGGCTGAGCAGACCCAGCGCATGGGAGAACGCTTTCGCGTGCTCGCAGAGGTCATGCGCGCGTTTGCGGAGGCGACAACGGAGCATGATCGACTCCTCGTCGAGATCGCCCGACGGATGGCTGAGGTGCTCAAGAACACGTGCACCGTGCAGCTTCTCTCGGAGGACGGCAAGCTGCTCGCGCCGGCTGCGATCCACGCAACCGACCCCGCCGTCGTAGATCGCATTCGTGCGCTGCTGTCCGCGGAGCCGATCCGCGTGGACGGTCACGCTCTCTATCGAAGCGTGGTGGAGACCGGCGAGGCAATACTGGTTCCGAAGATCGATCCGGCCGAGCACTCGCGGCAGGCATCTCAGAGTCACGGTGACATCGCCGCCTCGCTCAAGATGCACAGCGGGTTGATCGTGGCGCTGCGTGTGCACGGGCGCTCCATCGGCGCCCTCAGCCTTGGCCGCTACGACCCAAACCTCCCTCCCTTCGACGAAGGGGACCGCGATCTCGCGCAGACCTTGGCGGACCATGCCGCACTTGCGATCACCAACGCGCGCCTCTTCCAGTCGGCGCAGCGCGAGATCGCTGAACGCCACCGCGCCGAGCTCGCGCTGAAGAAGACGGAGGCCCAGCTGATCCACGCGCAGAAGATGGATGCGGTCGGCAGGCTGGCGGGCGGCGTGGCACACGACTTCAACAACTTGCTCTCCGTGATCCTCAGCTACGCGGAGCTGACCTTGTCTGGGCTGCTCAAGGACGATCCGCTGCGTTCTGAGGTCGAAGAGATCAAGAAGGCGGGCGAACGTGCCGCGGAGCTCACGAAGCAGCTCCTCGCGTTCAGTCGGCAGCAGGTGCTGCAGCCCAGAGTCCTGGACCTGAATCAGGTCGTGGGCAACATGGAGAGGATGCTGAGCCGGCTCCTGGGCGCCGACGTTCTGCTCACGCTGCTGCCGTCTTCGGGACTCGGCAAGGTGAGCGCGGACCCCGGACAGATCGAGCAAGTCGTGATGAACCTCGCCGTCAACGCGCGCGACGCGATGCCGGCGGGCGGCAAGCTGACCGTCGAGACCGCGAACGTGGTCCTTGATGACGCGTATGCTGCCGAACATCACGGCGTCGTCGCCGGCCGGTACGTCATGCTCGGGGTCAGCGACACGGGCGCGGGGATGGACAGGGCCACGCAGACGCGCATCTTCGAGCCGTTCTTCACGACGAAGGGGAAGGGCAAGGGGACGGGCCTTGGTCTCTCCACTGTCTTCGGCATCGTGCAGCAGAGCGGCGGGCACGTCTGGGTCTACAGTGAGCCCGGCAAGGGAACCACGTTCAAGGTCTACTTCGCCCGCGTAGAAGGAGTGGCCGAGCGCTTTCCGTCCGCGTCGCCGCCTGCGCTCGCCGCGCGCGGCTCCGAGACAATCCTCCTCGTGGAAGACGACGATCAGGTCCGCGGCGTTGCTCGTGGAATCCTCAGGCGACTTGGCTACTGCGTGCTCGAGGCACCGAACGGCGGCGAGGCGTTGCTCATCTGCGAGAAGCACTCCGCCAACATCGATTTGCTCCTCACGGATGTCGTGCTCCCGCACATGAGCGGACGCGAGCTCGCGGAGCGTGTCGCCGTGGTGCGCCCCACGATGAAGGTGCTGTTCATGTCGGGCTACACGGACGAAGCCGTCGTCCAGCATGGCATCCTCAGCTCGGGAGTCCTGTTCCTCCAGAAGCCAATCACGCCTGAGTCCCTGGCACGCCGAGTACGCGAGGCTCTGGGAGGCTGAACGGCCATACCTGACGTCTGACGGGCGCCATCGCCCCGATGCGACGCCATTTGCCCGTTCCCCTGGTCGATGATCTGGGGTCCCACGCGAAGGTGTGTTACGCAGCGCGATGTCCGCCATGGTCAAGAACCGCCCCGCTCTGGCCATCGCCTGTCTTTCAGCGTCCCTCTTCCTGCAGGAGGTGCTGCTGACGCGGCTGTTCTCGGTGATTCTCTATCACCACTTCGCGTTCATCGCGATCTCGGTCGGCATGCTCGGCCTTGCCGCTGGCGGCGTGCGCGTTGCTCTCTGGAAGGAGCGCTTCACGGAGGCGAACGCGGCCGAGGACACGCGCAAGGCGGCGCTGCGCTTCGCGGCGTGCGCTGTGGGCGCGCTGGCGATCCTGGCGCAGCTCGGGCTCTCTCCTGGTCGCTACACGGTGTGGCGCGCGCTGGGCGTGCTGTTCGTGTACATCATCTCGTTCATCCCGTTCTACTTCGGTGGCGTCGCCATCGCGCTCGTCTTCACGCACTCGCGAAAGCAGTTCGCGAAGCTCTACGCGATCGATCTCGCGGCGGCTGGCGGAAGCGGGCTCCTCGTTGCTCCCATGCTGAGCATGTTCGGCGCACCCTCTGCGCTGCTCCTTGCGAGCCTGGTGGCGGCGCTGGGCGGGGTGCTCGCGTTCTCCACGACGTCCACGCGCGAGAAGAAGCTCGGGTGGATCGTCATTGGCGTGGTCATTCTCGCCTTCATCGGCGATCGCTCCTTTGGCCTCATGCGCGTTCGCTGGGCGAAGGAGACAGAGCACGCAAAGCCTTCGTACGAAGCGTGGAACGCGATCTCGCGCCTTGCCGTGTACGACGAGGCGTTCGGTCCATGGGCCGTCGGCACCAAGTACAAGGGGCCCCCGCCAGAGGGCCGCCTGATGGACATCGATGCGTCCGCAGCCACGCCGATCCTCCACGGCATGACCGGCCCCGGCGTGGAGCACCTGGACGCGGAGCTCACGGCCATTGCCTACGTTGCGTCGCCGCACGATCATTCTCTCGTGATCGGCGCGGGCGGCGGACGCGATGTGCTGTGCGCGCTGCGCTCAGGGATGCGCCACGTTGACGCGGTCGAGATCAACCCCATCATCGCGAACGACGTCATGCGGGACCGCTTCAAGGAGTACTCCGGCGGCATCTACGTGGACCCGCGCGTCACTGTGCACGTGATGGACGGGCGCTCGTTCGTGCGCGGCTCGCACGACCACTTTGACGTCATCCAGGCCTCTCTCGTTGACACCTGGGCGTCCACTGCGGCGGGTGCGTTCGCGCTCTCCGAGAACAACCTCTACACACTCGAGGCGATCACCGAGTACATCGAACACCTCTCGGATGATGGCGTGCTGACGCTCATTCGATGGCACGGGGCCGAGGTGTACCGCCTGATCGGGATGGTGGACGCCGCCACGCACGCGCTCGGCATCACCGACCTTGGCTCGCATCTGGCGATCCTCGAGGTGCCTTCGCTCCACGTGACGAACCTTCTCTTCAAGCGGTCGCCGTGGGACGCCGCGAGCGTGAAGAAGCTGGACGACAAGGCAGAGGCCACGGGCTTCACGTGGGCGCATCACCCGCTGCGTGACGTAGGTGGCCGCACCACGGAGATCGCGCGCGCAGCAAACCCGCTGGCAGAGGCGTACCGCACCGAGGACTACGAGCTCTCGCCCTCTACCGACGACTGGCCCTTCTTCTTCTACAGGCCGGAGCACCGCTTCTTTGCGGGTGCGATCGAGCAGCCGACGCGCCTCTACAGCGACGGCCCGTATCTGCTCGCCGAGATCATGCTGCTGTCGGCAGTGCTTGCGTTCGGATGTCTGCTCCTGCCGCTATGGAAGCGCGGCCGTTCCGCGCTCGCGACGGCACCGAAGGAAGCCATGGCGATGGGCTCGTACTTCGTTTGCATAGGCATTGGCTTCATGTTCCTGGAGGTGAGCATGATGCAGCGCTTCGTACTCTTCCTGGGCCATCCCACGTACGCGCTCACCGCCGTGATGGTGGCGCTCCTGCTCGGCGCGGGCGTTGGATCGCACGTCGCAGGTCGCTTCGTTGCAAAGCGTGAGGCTCTCGCAGCCAAGGCAAAGGACGCGGGTGTGCCGCCCAGCTTCGTCGCCGGAATGCTTGCGGCTGGCGCTATTGGCATATCGGCAGTGGCGCACCCGGCGGTGTTCGCGGCGACGCAGCACATGTCGTTCATCACGAAGGTCCTGCTCACGCAGGCGCTGGTGCTTCCGCTGGGCGTCGTGCTCGGCGCGCTCATGCCGCTCGGCGTCGCGCGGCTCACCCGGCTGACGCCCGCGCTCGTGCCGTGGGCGTGGGGCGTGAACGGGTTCGCGTCCGTCGTGGGCTCGTGTCTGGCAGTGCTCCTCTCCATGTCCTACGGCTTCTCCAGCACCTTCCGCCTGGCAGCGGCGTGCTACGGGGCCGCAGCGCTCTTCGCCCTGGTCGCGTTCAGAGGAACGCCCTCCGTGGCCGCGGACACCAGCTCGGCCGCCACGGCTTCGTGAGCCTCGCCGCGCTTCCTCAGCGGTTCCGCTCTGCCTTCAGGTTGACGCCGGAGATGGCGGCTGTCGGGAGACCGGTGAGCTGGGCCATCAGGTGCTCACGGACGTCGTTCATGCTCCTGAAGTCGAGACCATGCTTGTGCGCCTTGTCCAGGATACCGCTGACGTGCGTGTCCACGGCGGCTGCGCTCACCACGGATCCGTCCACGTAGCAGCCGCGCCGCAGCGCGCAGAGCGCGGACACCACGATGGCGGTCTGCTTCTCCGAGAGATCGAGCCGCACCGCAAAGGTCTGCGCCACGGCATAGATCGCGCCGAGCACGTCGTGGGTCGATCCCTGGGCGCCGCGGACGAAACCGCGAACGACGTCGGGCCGCATGTCCTTGACGAGGTACGTGACGTGCTCCCGAACAGCGCGGGCCATCGTGGCACGCGTGAACAGCGCGGTGTAGAGGGCAATGGCGACGCGAGGATGGGTCTCGCGCGCCCGAGCGATCAGATCCCAACCAGAGCCATCGCGAAGACGAAGATCGACCACGATGGCAAGCCACGACTGGCGACTGGCAAGAGCTTCCAACCCCCCCTCGAGGGAGGAGGCGACAACGATGTCCGTCAGCTTGCCTACAGTCCTCTTCAAAAGACGTTGGTGGGCCGGCTCGTCCTCCACGTGGAGGATGGCAGCGGCGGGTCGGGACTCGGGAACGGAGGGGGTGTTCATGGCCTCCTCTCCCCATCGACCGTGCCGGCTCATGGTTGCCAAGATATCTGGCGGAGTCAGAACGGAAGTGACGATTTCATGAACGAGCCTGGAAAATCCGGGAGAACTGAACGCCTGTCATCATCCTCGGATCTCTCGCGTCTCTCGGATCCATCAGCTCGTGATGGGTGTGCCTCGCGACGACGTCTATCACCCGTCTCCATGCGCTTCGTTTCTGGCGTTCCGGATTTCTCGCGGAAGTCACGGTTTTTGGCGCGCAAAAAAACCGCCTTCTGACCCCACTGCGGATGCGTTTCCTCTCTGACATTCTGTCGTCGCAACATGCAAGTGCGACGTCGCCACTTCGTCTGTCCCATTTCGGCTATCCCGGTCGCCCTGCTCTCCTGGCTTCTCGTCGCTGGCTGCGGTTCGCAGAGCTCTGGAACGCAGTCCTCAGACACGGGCGGGCTCGCGCCAGACGCCAGCTCATCCGCCGCGCAGCCGAGCTCCGTTCATGCCGGCGGAGGTTCGCTGGCGAAGGTTGGTCTCCGGCCGCTCACGTTCGACTTGTTCGAAGACGGCGGCAGCGACGGTGATGGTGGGGACGTGGAAGGGGGAGCAGGGGATGCGGGAGGTGGTAGCCCAGACGGTGCGGCAGACGGTGGAGGGGACCCAGCGCCGCCGCCGGTCTCCACGCGATGTGGCGACGCCATTCGCGATCCGATCCTCGAGGAGTGCGACGACGGCGCCGTGATCGGAGACGCACCTTCGCTATGCGCGCCCGACTGCCACGTGGTCGACCTGCTATCCCCGGACGACGCCGCAGGACCGGCGAGGGGAAGCCGCAATCTGGGCACGGGCGCGCACCCCATCGCGGGCGGCAGCACGAACATGGCTGTCGCGTGGATCGAGCCCGGAACGGCCGACGTCACAACGCATCGCCTCCGGCTCTCCTACTACGACAGCAGCGGACTGCCGATGCCTCGCTTCGACGTGCTGAACGCGGGGCTCGCATCATCGTCCTATGCAGCGCCCGGCCTGGCCGAGCTCGGCGACGGTACCTACGCCGCGGTCTTCACGGACTTCGGAACGGATGGTG
Source organism: Polyangiales bacterium (assembly GCA_038230375.1). Lineage (GTDB taxonomy): Bacteria > Myxococcota_A > Polyangia > Polyangiales > Polyangiaceae > JANXLV01. The sequence continues at coordinate 32,286 of JBBRNJ010000091.1, forward strand.
ACGGTCTTGGTGTGCGCGTGGCGATTGTCGATCCGGCGCGCGCAGCTGGGTTGCCGCTCGCGCCGGTCACCGTGAACCAGACCACGGTGTCCGCCCAGATGGACGCTGACGTCGTGTGGACGGGGACGAACATCGTGGTCGCGTGGACGGACATGTCGAACCCGGACACGTCGCCGGATGTCCGCTTCCAGATCTACGATCGCGCGCTCAACCCGGTCGCGGTCGGCGACCAGACGCGGGCTGCGTCGAGCGCGGTCGAGGGAGACGTGGCGCTCGCGGCCTTCGCAGGCTCGTGGGCAGCCGCGTGGCGTGAGCAGTCTCCCACCGCGGAGATC
>JBBRNJ010000092.1:0-32250 GCA_038230375.1 Polyangiales bacterium
GCCGAGACCGTGAATCCCAATCATCACGATATCGGTCTCATCTTCCTCAGCACCGATATCGCACTATCTTCCTACCCCGTCCTCGCGCAGAGCCCACTCGCCAGTGGCGCTTCCATCGTCAACATCGGACGCATCAACAACGGCACGCTCTCCACCACGAACCTCTACGTGAGCAAGTCGACCCCGGTGACCTCCGGCGCGTCGTCGGGCTTCCCGTACGACTACGCGGCGGCCGAGATCATCCAGTCGGGCGACTCCGGCGGGCCTGACGAGGTCCCCGGCTCGAGCCCCCACAAGATCGTCGCCGTGAACTCCGGCGCGGGCGGCAACTCCGAGGTCCTCGCGCGCGTCGATCTCCTCTCGAGCTGGATCTCCGGACAGATCGCCTCGCACGGCGGCAGCGGAAGCTCAGGTGGAAGTGGAAGTGGAAGTGGAAGTGGAGGTGGAGGTGGTGCTTGTGTTGGCGGCGGCGCGGATTACCAGCATCCGGTCGCGCTCACTGCCTCGTCGTGCGGAAGCCTCGCAGCGGGCGGCCAGCAGTGGTTCTCGTTCTCCGCGACGTCGGGCGCGGCGTACGATCTCGAGATCGCTTCCGGCGGCGACGCACAGATCGAGATGTGGAAGCAGACCACCAGCGGCTACTCACAGGTGGCCAACACCACGGGCACGAGCATCGCGCACACGTCCACCGGCGGCAGCTACGTCGTCGTCGTCTATTCGCCCGGCAGCGCCGCGCAGTCGTACACGATCACGCGGAAGTGAGCGCTCAGTCCCGGCCGTAGCCGCCGTCATTGCGTGCCAGGGCGGCGAGCTCGGACGCGGACGGCGGCTGGCTGTCCACGCTCACGTGCGTCGCCGAGACGGGCTCGCTGGTCTCCTGCGCGCGGCCCCCGTTCGCCCCGTTCGCGATGCCGAAGCCCAGGACCAGCACTGCTCCGCACGCCGTCGCCACCGTGTAGCGCGTGGCCTTGCTGCGCGCGCGCGTGGCACGCGTGGTGAGCGCCTGCGAGAGCACACGCTCCGAGCGCGCTGCATCCCACGGGGCCTGGCGGTCGCGTGCCGCTGCAAGGAGTTCGTCGAGTGAATTGCTCATGGGGCAAGCCTCCGGGTGATGCGCTCTTCGGCCTCTGCGATGCGACGCTTCACCGTTGCCAGCGATACCTCGCAGGCCGCCGCCGTCTCGGGCAGGGACAGATGCTCCACGCGATGGAGCGTGAACGGGATGCGCAGATCCGCAGGCAGCTTCGCCATCGCGTCATACAGGAAGTCCGCCGGCTCGCTGTCGCGTGGGTCGGACGAGGTGGCGCTCTGGTCACGCAGCAGCAGACCAAAGAACGCGCGTCGGCGGCGCTTGCCGATCACGCGGCGCGTCCGTCGCACCGCGACCGTGACGAGCCAGGCGCGCAGGGCGCGGGGCTCCTCCACGCTGCCGATGCCGGAGAGCGCGTCGATGAACGTCTCCTGCACGATGTCATCCAGGTCGCCGTCGTTGCCGAGGATGCGATACACGACGCCTGCGACGTAGCGAGCATGCGCGGCGTACAGCTCGCTGAACGCCTGCTTGTCGCCGCTGCGCGCCCTCATGAACAGCGCCGTGAGGAGCCCATCGCGGCTCTCGCTGGTCGGGGCCGCCATGGCCGGGCTGTACGCGATGATCGTCATCTCCCCCTGTAAGTAGCAACGAGCCCCTGCATCCGGCTCAAAAAACATTCGCGAGCCGATTTTGTTCCCGCGCGGCCACCTTCAGGCCTGATGAGAGAGCTTCGACTTCCGCGATCGCCCCTGATTTCCAGGGTACGGCGCGTCATGCCCAGCCTGGCGGTCCTGCTGTTCGCGGCCCTCGGGTTCCTCGGATTGCTGGAGATCGTGGGGCCGTGTGTGTGGGATCCCGTGGAGCTGGACCTGGCCGAGCTCGCGCGGGACCAGCAAACACCCCCGCCGGAGCTCGCGTTCGCGGCGCGGGCGGTGAGGGGCGCGTTCCGCGTGCTCGGGGTGTCGGCGTGGGCGGGGCGGTTGCCGATGCTCGTGATGTCGCTCATGGGCGCCGTCGCCGCGTTCATGTTCGCGCGCCGGTTCGGTGCGAAGCGCGCGAGCTACTTCGTGCTGCTGGTCCTTGCGACCGCTCCGGCGTATGCGCTGCCGTCGCGCGTGATCGGCGCGCAGATCGTCCCTGTCGCCGCGTCGCTCGTTGCGTTCGCGGCGCTGGCCGTGGCCACGTTCGGGGCGGAGCTGGGCGGCGTGCGCCGCGGCGGGTTCTTCGCGCTCGCGCTCCTTTCGGCGCTGGTATGCGCGTCTTCGCGCGGTGTCGCTGTGGGCGTTGGTATCCCTGCAGCGGCGGTGAGCCTGGGCGCGCTGATCCACTCGCGGGACGCGCGCGATGTGCACGGTCGATTCGTGAAGCGCCGCGGAGCCGTGCTGGCGGTGCTCGCGGCCGGCACCATCATCGTGTCGGTCGTATGCGCGCTTTGGACGAACGCGCCGCACGGGCTCGCCGCCACCATGCTCGGCCCGCAGCACGCAGCGCACAAGCCACCGTCGTTCGAGGCCGCGTGGGCGCTGCTCGGCACGTCGCTCTTTCCGTGGAGCGCGGTGCTGCCGCTCGCGCTCGCGGGTCTCTCACGTCGCGCGCCTCGTGGGGCTGCCGTCTCCGATCACGAAGCACGTCCAGGTGCGCGAACCGCGCTCGCGGCGTGGTTGGTGCTCGCGCTCTTCGCCCATGGCGCGCTGGCGCAGCGGGACGAGACCGCGCCGTTCGTCGCCGTGGGTGGCGTGGGGCTCGCGCTCGGCATGGCGCTGGCGGAGCTCGACGCGCGAACGCTGCTGCCCTGGTCGGGGCGCGTGCTCTCCGTGCTGACGCTGGCAGTGGTCGCGTACCTTGCGTGCGACGAGGTGACGCGCGCGCCCGCGAAGGCGCTGCTCGCGGTCACCACGCATCCGCTCGCGCCCTTCGGCGCAGCGATGGAGAAGGACGTGACACGTGCGTTCCGGGTCGCCGCGGCCGTTCTGGTCGGGCTCGCGCTCGTGCCCACGCTCGCCACGGCGCTCGGGGACATGGCCGTGCTCCGCGTCAGGAAGCGTGCGCTGGTCCCGGCGTCCCTGGTTCCGCTACTCAGAAACGCGGCGTCGCGACCGGGCACGGTCCTGCTCGCGGGCGGGCTCGTTGCCGGTCTCGTGCTCCGCGTGGGCCTCTTCCCGCAGATGCTCCGTGCGTTCGCGCCCGACACGGCGCTCTCCGTGTTCGCGGCGAAGGCCCGCCCAGGCGAGCGCCTTGGGCTCTTCGGCGTGAGCCAGCGCACGCTTGCATATGTGCATGATGCACCTACTTCCACGCTGAAGATCGGCAACGCAAAGGAGGCAGTCTCACTCCTCACGCCGGTGGTGCTGCCCGTGGCCGCGGAGGAGGCCGGGCCCGCGCAGCCGCCGCGCGACTTCGTGGCGCTCACGCAGAAGGATCTACCCGCCGTGAACGCGCTCTATCGCAAGGAGCACGGTCGGAACCTTCCAATCCTCGGTGGCAAAGGCGCGACCGGCGGCGGACGTGACACCGTGCTGCTCGCCGCGAGCGTGCTCCTGCCCGGCGAGAGCAACACGAACCCCATCGCGATCTTCCTCAAGGACCAGGACCCCGTGCTGCAGCGGCCGCTCGCGGCGGACCTCGGCGGAAGGCTCGAGACGCTGGGCTGGGAGCTCACAGGGGACGACGACGTCCGGATCGGGCACGTTCCGCCGCGCGGCTCCTTCCACGTGAAGATCGCGATGCGCGTGACGGAGCCGCCTGGCGCTGGCTACTGCACGTTCATCCACCTGGAGCACACGCCCACCCGTATGACCGCCGAGCACAAGGAGTTCGCCGTGTATCCGATGACCCTCTGGCAACGAGGCGACATCGTCGTCGACGACTTCGCGCTCACGCTGTCACCGCAGTTCGGCGCGGGTCACTACACCCTCTACTACGGTGTCGGGCAGCTCCCCTGCGAGGACGACAAGCGACTCGCCGTGACGCGCGGCCCCTCCGACGGACACGATCGCGTGCGCGCCGGCGACGTGGAGGTCCGATGAGCACGCAAGCAAACGGGAAGGGGTCGCTGGGTAAAGCGCAGGTCGCGTTCGTTGCGAGCATCGTCCTCGTGTTCGTGCTCCTGCGCCTGGCCGTGAGCGGCGCGCTACCTGCGCTCGCCGCGGGCCTCTTGTTGCCGCTGTCGGTGACCGCGATGATCGCGGCCGCGTTCGCCTCGGTGAGGACGCAAGGCAGCCGCCCGCTCCTGCGAAGGCACGGCTTCTGGGTGGTGACGGCCGCCACATGGCTCCTCTTGCCGCGCCTTGGCTCGTTCGGTCTCACGGATCCGTGGGAGACGCACTACGCAGAGGTCGCGCGCGAGATGATCGCGCGACACGACTTCATCTCGCCGTGGTGGGCGCACGACGGCCTCTTCACATCCAAGCCGGTCCTCATCTTCTGGATGGAGGCGATCAGCATGCTCGCGCTCGGCGTGCAGGTCGGGCCCGATCGCGTGCTCGCGGGCGGCGCGAACCTGGCGCACCCAGAGTGGGCCGTGCGTCTGCCCGCGTTCGTGTTCGCGGTTCTTGGCGCATACTTCCTCTACAAGGGAGTGGCGCGGACGTGCGGTCGTCGCGGTGGTCTGCTCTCGGGCCTCGCGCTGCTCGCGAGCCCGGGATATGCGCTCGTCGCGCACCAGGCGATCACGGACATGCCGCTGGTGGGCGCGATGTCCGCCGCGATGGGGCTCTTGCTCGTCGCGCTGTCGGCGAAGGACGACGAGGTGCTCACCGCGACGCCGCTCGGCTTCGGAGTCACTGCGCACGCAGGGCGCGCGCTGGCGCTCCTCTTCGCGTCGCTGCTTCTTCCGCAGCTCTGCTACCTGCTCACGCGGCAGTTCGTCGTGGATGGCGGCGGTGTTCACTTCGTACGCGATCATTTCATGCTGGGCTCGCCCTTGAACTGCACGCTGCCGGGTCAGCCCGCGTGCACGCGGGGTGTGATTGCACATCCGATGCTGTCGCCCACGGTGAACGCGCTCATGTGGGTCCCCCTGCTTGCGTTCGTGATGATGCAGCTGTGGAACGAGACCAAGGTGGCGAAGCTCTGCGCGCACGCCGCGTTCATGTTCGCCGCCCTCGCGACCATGGCGAAGGGCCCCGCGGGCATCGCCATCCCGATCGGCACGCTGGTCGCGTATGCCGTGGCGACGCGAGCGTTCGCGAAGAGCGCGCGGCTACCGTGGTTCACGGGCGCGGCGATCCTCTGCGCGCTCACGCTGCCATGGTACCTGGCCGTGTACGCGCGGCACGGAAAGCCGTTCACCGACGACCTGGTCTTCCACCACATGCTCGGTCGCACAATGGAGCACCTTCACGACACGAACGACGGCGAGGACACCGGCATGCGCTACTACGTGTGGCAGCTGGGCTATGCGCTCTTCCCGTGGTCGGGGCTCGCGCTCGCCGGATTCCTGGGTGCGCTGCGGGGCGGGGCAGGCGCGCGCGCGCGAACGAAGGTGTTCCTTGCGCTGTGGGCGCTGGTGTCGTTCGGGTTGGTGTCCGCGATGCACACCAGGTTTCACCACTACATGCTGCCCGCGGTGCCGCCGCTGGCAGCGCTTGCGGGGCTCTTCGTGGACGAGATCCTGCCGCGCCGCAAGCTGGAGACCGTGCGCGACGGCTCGCCGGGGCGCGCTCGGATCTTCGCCCCGAAGATCATGGCGCTGCTGGGCGCGCTCTTCGTCACCGCGCTGATCGCGAAGGACTTCGTGTCGGACACCGGAGGGCGCGACGTGTCAGGCCAGGCGCACCTGATGCAGCTCTTCACGTACCGCTACGATCGCGCGTGGCCGGAGGGGCTGCACTTCGGGCCCGTGTTCGTGGTGCTGGCGGCGCTGGCGTGCGCATGCTTCGTGGGCCTGTGCCTCGCGCGGGCGCGGCGTGTAGCGGCGGTGGGCCTGTTCGGCGTTGCGCTGTCCTTCGCGGCCTTCGCGGTGGACGTGTACCTGCCGGCGAGCGCCCCGCACTGGGGTCAGCGCCCGTTGCTGGATGCATTCTACACGCATCGCGGCGCCAGCGGCCCTGAGCTGGTCGCGTACCAGATGAACTGGAAGGGAGAGAACTTCTACACGGGCAACCGCGTGGCCATCTTCGTGCAGAGCGGCGCGCCGATGAAGACCTATATCGACAAGCGCCGCGCCCGCGGGGAAGGGGAGCTCTATTTCGTGACGGAGCACGACCGCATCGGCTCGCTGAGGGCCGAGTTAGGCGCGGTGCAAAAGTTCGAGGAGCTGACGGACAAGGCAGCGGACCGGCAGTTCTGCCTGGTGCACGCGGTGCTATAGGCGCGCCACGCGCTGACCGGTCCGATGCCTTCGCGCGACAACGTTGTCGCGTGGCGCGACAATATTGTCGCGTCGGCGGGGGTCAGATCAGAAGGAGCGGTGCTACCGCGCGCGCCGTACCTGACGCGCGATGCGATGCGCATCGTTGGCCGTACGTGGCGCTCGCGTTTCTGCTTGGCCGCGCTCTACGTCGCCCATAGCATCCGTTTGCATGTTTGAAGTCTCGCGCGGTGAGGACCCATGAGCTGGGGATATCTCGTGCATCTGGATCTCGAGCTTCCCGAGGCGGCGTGGGCGGACGTGGCTGCCTCCGCTCTGCCGGTAACTCCATGGCCGGTCTCCAATGTCTCCGACTACTTCGTGCCACGACGGTGGGGTGGTGACACCGTGGGTACCCTCCTCGCCCGCACGTGGAGCTCTGACCATGCCTCCTCGGCTCACGCCGTGACGCGGGGACAGAAGAGCGGTCGCACGACGATCGGGTTGATGGTTCACGTCGATCGCGCGAATGATCTGATCTACGAGGTCGGCACGTTGCCCGGCGTTCTTGCCACCGTGGCGCGCGCGGGCGGCAGCGGCTCGCTCGTCGTCGTGAGCGACGGCTCCGGTGACGGCCCGAGCTGGAAGTGGAGCATGAACGGCACCGCGATCAAGTGTTCGACGCTGAGCGCAGCGCAGGAACAGAAGCTTGTCGCCGAGCTGCTCCTCCGGATGGGCCCCGCCGAGCCAACGAGGGCTCCGGCAGAGAAGCCAAAGCCGGCAGGCCCGTTTGCGCGTCGTCCAGTGCACTTCGAGGTTGCGTATCGCGCGAGCGAGAAGCCGCAGACACTCGACATCGAGATCTCCTATGCACGTCCGCCGCTCGTGGGCATGGCCGCGGCTCAGATGCGTCAGATCGTGACGCACATCACCATGGGCGCGACGGGCGGCGCAGAGTTCGCTCCCAGGCACAGCAGCGGAAGACTGCTGTCGGGTCCCATCGATCCCGCGAAGAGCGGCGTCGACAAGAAGGACTTCCACTGGAAGCTCGACGTCCGCGGCATGTCACCCTTCTACGTGCGCCACATCGTCGCGCGCATGAAGCTCACGAGCAACGAGCCCGCAACGTCGATGGTGATCCGCGGCGCGCTGCCAGTGGACGACAGCGCGGCGGCGGTGCGAACAGAGACGATCGACGCGTGGATGCTGGACGATACCGCCTGGACGAAGGCGTGTCCGGACCCGGGATTCGCGATCAAGGACGTGGACGTGGCGAAGGGGATGAAGGTCCGACTCACCTCCGCGCGACCTCCAACAGACGACATGAACCGCGCATTCGCCTCGCTCCTCATGCAATGGTCGGACGCGTGCGCCTTCATGCCCAAGGGCACTGGGCCGTTCGGAATGAACCCGCCCAAGCCAGGCAAGAGCAAGACGGGATTCTCTGCCGCCTCGACCGGGTTCGAGCTCGCGCGAAAACCTCCGCGCGATCAGCTCGTGAACTTTCTCATCCACTTCCACGACACCGTGTGTCCGCTCGTCTCTGCGGAGCTAGCATTCCCCGGCTGAGCCGGAATTGGGCTCGATTTGCCCACGTTCCATTCAGGGGAAGACGTTGAAAAAATCTCGACCCTGGTGACGAAACGAGCGGGGAGCTGACAAGCACCGTTCATGAAGCATCGGTTCTTATCTCTTGCGGTGGGTGTTGGCACGGTCGCGCTCGTCAACGCTTGCTCCCACACTCCCGACGCGGCGACTGATCTCGGTTCGCAGGACGGCGGGAGCACCGATCCGCCGATCGACCGGCCCCAGAGCCGCCTGACGACCGCGCCCACCACGCCGGTGTGGACGCAGCACTACGACAACGCGCGCACGGGGGCGAAGCTTGACGAGAAGGTGCTGACACCGGACAGCATCACCGCCGGCGCGTTCGGTCTTGCGTTCACGCGCAAGGTCCAGGGTCAGATCTATGCCCAGCCGCTGTTCGTTTCTGGAGTGGCGATCCCCGGTCAAGGGACGCACGACGTGGTGATCGTGGCGACGGAGCACGACATGATCTATGCGTTCGACGCGACGGACCCGGCGCTGGATGCGCCGCTCTGGCAGAGGAGCATGGGAACGCCGATGTCCTCACACGATCTGGACGCGGAGGTGAACGGCGACGATCCGAACGGCCCCGGATACCTCGATCTCGCGCCGGAGGTAGGGGTCACGAGCACGCCGGTGATCGACGCGGCGCTCGGCACCATCTATGTGGTGGCAAAGACATCGGAGCCGGAGGGCACATACGCGCACCGCCTTCATGCGCTCTCCCTCACCGACGGCAGCGAACGCGCCGGGAGCCCGGTCGCCATCGACGCGAAGGGGCCGAACGGCCTTGTGCTCGATCACAAGCACGGGCTGCAGCGCTCTGCCGTCACGCTGGACAAGGGCGTTCTCTATTTTGCGTTCGCCGGTCACGCGGATCTCGCGCCGTGGCATGGCTGGGTGCTCGCGTACGACGCGAAGACGCTCGTTCAGCGCGGCGTGTTCGTGACCACGCCAACGTCGGACGGCGGAGGAATCTGGCAGGCTGGGCAAGGCCTTGGCGTGGACGAGAACGCCAACGTGTACTTCGCATCCGGCAACGGTCTCTACGATGCACGGACAACGCCACCGAGCCTTGGCGACTCGATCGTGAAGCTGCACCTGTCCGGCACGGGCCTCGACGTCCTGGATTGGTTCACGCCGCATGACGAGCTGGACCTGTTCAACGCCGATCTGGATCTGGGCTCCGCCGGCATGCTCCTGGTCCCCGGCACGAGCCTCCTCGTGGGCGGCGGCAAGACCGGCAAGCAGTACGTCGTCGATCGCGCGACGATGGGAAAGAAGGGCGCGTCGAGCGACTCCCAGATCCCGCAGGTATTCCAGGGCGTCGTGGGCGACGCGACGCCGCCGCAGCTCTTCGGCGCGCCCATCTGGTGGAGCAACGATCAGGGCGCAGCGCGCATGTTCCTCTGGGGCGAGCACGCGCACCTCACGTCGTTTCGCTGGAAGGACGGCGCGTTCGATCCGGAGCCGGAGGCACAGAGCTCGCTCGCCTCTGCCGGACAGCCCGGCGGCATCCTCGCGCTTTCGGCGGATTCAGACAAGCACGGGACAGGCGTTGTATGGGCGCTCGTGCCTGCCGCGGACAACGACGATGGTGCGAGCTTCGTGCGGGTCACGCTTCGCGCGTTCGATGCGGAGGACGTGACGCGCGAGCTGTGGAACAGCGACACCACGCCCGGCGACGCAGTGGGCACGCTCGTGAAGTTCTGTCCGCCAGTCGTAGCGGGCGGTCGCGTCTTTGCCGCAACGGGGGACGGCGCTCTCCGCGTCTACGGCCTGCGCACGAACTGAGGCGGGTGCGGGCGCCCGAGCACGAAGCGGTGCTACGCTCAGCCAATGCGATTGCGTGCGTGCGTTCTCTTGCTCGCGTGCTTCCCTGCCGGCGTACTGGCCGCGTGTGGTGGTGGAAAGCATCCGCCGACCGCCGGCGACGACACCACCTCTGGTCCAGCCGCCGGCCCCTACGGTAGCGGCACCGACAGCGGCATGGTGAGCACCGACGCCGGTCCCGCTCCGAAGTGCCTCGATTTCGGGCCTGGCCCACCGACCACCGATTGCAGGTGCACCATCAAGGAGGGCATGCTCACGGTGCCGCTCGCCTGTGGCCTGGCCCTCTGCACCAGCGTGTCGCCGGAGGTCGCCCTCTGTCGCAATGACGGCACGCTCACCTACCTGGAGAACGTCCCCTTCGCGCTCTGCACGAAGCTGCAGCCATGCGAAGCGGGCGCTGGCGACGCGGGCGACGCAGCCGTCGGCAGCCAAGACGCCAGCGCGGACGACGGGGGGTAGCGCTCGTTTCGTGTGCCACGCACGAAGTTCAGGGGAGCCGCGGAAACCACTCTGCGTTCGGTGTCACAGATGTCGATGATGGGCCCGGAGGGACCGCCCAGCGCGTAGCCGCCAGACACGCCGAGCGGGATGCCGGTCGTGTTGCTCACGTTTCCGAGATCGTAGATCGTGAGGGCCTCCGCCATGCCCGCGGCGTTGTGAGTGAGGTCAAGCTGGAGGCGAGGCGCCAGCACCAGCCGCGGCAGCGTGAGCGGACGCTGTGCCAGTGCGAGGGGCAACCGCACCTCACTCGGCTCGTCCGCGCGAGCAGGCGAAGCCGGCGAACCAAGCAGCATCGCCAGGAGAACGGCGAAGCGCGGTGCGGAGAATTCGCGCTCATCGCGGTCATTGGTAGTCGAGGTCGAGGTCGAGGTCGAAGTCGAGGTCGAAGTCGAGGTCGAGGTCGAGGTCGAGGTCGAGGTCGAAGTCGTCGTCGTCGTCGAAGTCGTTGTCTTGTATCGTCGTCCGCGATGGACGTGGATGACGACGACGACCAGCCAAAGGGCCTCTCCCGCGGCAAGAAGATCCGCATCGCGGTGGCGGTGACGCTCGCCCTTCTCGCCGCCTCCTCGCTCGCCTACACGCGCTACGGCGTCACCAAGCAAGGCCTCGCGGGCCCGTGCAAGTACGCCTTCCACTGCGGCACGGACGCTCCGCGCTGCATGCGCGCTCCGGAAGACGACCAGGGCATCTGCACCCGGCAGTGCGATCCTCCGAACGACTGCGCCGCGAACATCCAGTGTATCGACGTGGAGCTCGAGGAGCGCGACGAGCGCGGGGTCCCACTCCACGGCGGCATCTGCATTCCCGAGTCCATGCTCAGCGCCAAGAAGCGTCACAAGCCCGCCGATGGCGGCGTCACCAAGGACGACGCGTGGCTCGCCGCGCCCGACCTCCCGAACCAGCTCGAAGGGGAGATCACGCTGCGCACCGACGTGGGCTCCCAGCAGGGTCTGCCGCGCAACTACGTCGTCAAGGGCTCGCTCGTTCGCACCGGGACCATCGGCGCGGCGACTGGAGGCGGCGCGCGTCGGCGCACGATCGCGGACACGGCAGGCATGCGCACCTTCAGCGTGGACGACGACATGAAGACGTTCTCTGCCACGGTGCTCGCCGCCCCACCGTCCGACACCAAGGTCGACAAGACCGGCAAGAAGCTCACGTTCCTGGGCAAGGAGTGCGAGATCTGGCGCATCGACGACGGCAAGTCCGTGCGCGATGCGTGCATTCTACAAGGAGCCTCGCTCATCGAGCCCTCCGCCCGCAGCGTGCCTGCGTGGCAGCGTGAGCTCGCGGTCCGCGGCGCATTCCCCATCGACGTGAGCGAGCGCGACAAGAAGGGCACCGAGCTCTCGCACACCACCGCGACGCGCCTGGACCTCCACCCGGTCGACGCCGCAGAGGTCGCCATTCCGAAGACCTACAAGAACCTCGCGGGCCGCTGAGTCGTCCGGGTCGAAGTCGAAGTCGAAGTCGAGGTCGAGGTCGAGGTCGAAGTCGAGGTCGTCGTCGTCGTCGTCGTCGTCGCTAAGGGACCACGAGGTTGCCAAGGTTGCCCGACACGATCGGATCCTGCTCCGCCGTCTTCGTGGGCACGGTCGGCCACCACTTCTCGTAGGTGCGGGCATCCGTCGGCTCGATGCTCTGTCCTGGCTTCGGCAACAGCAACCTCACGTGCGCCTTCTCGGCTGCGCGCAGCACGCGCTCTGCCGGCTCCGTCCACGCGTGGTACGCCAGCGCGAGGAGGCCCCAGTGCACGGGCAACAGCGCGCGCCCTCGCACCAGGCGATGCGCATCCACGGCTTGCTCGGGCCCGATGTGCCAGTCGGGCCACGCGCGGTGATACTGCCCGACCTCGATCATCGTGAGGTCGAACGGACCAAGGCGCGTGCCGATGTCCGCCATCGCGGGAAAGAGCCCCGTGTCGCCAGAGTAGTAGACGCGATGCGCCTTGCCCTGCAGCGCCCAGCCAGCCCACAGCGTGTGATCCTGATCCCACGGTGCGCGGCCGGACGCGTGGCGCGCGGGCGTACACGTCACTGTCAGCTCACCGATCTTGATCGCATCCCACCAGTCGAGCTCCTTGATGCGCGCCTCCGGAACGCCCCAGTACGCAAGGTGAGCCCCGACGCCCAGCGGCACCACGAACGTGGTGTTCCAGTCCTTCATCGCAAGGATGGTGGGATAATCCAGGTGATCGAAGTGGTCGTGCGAGATCACGATCACGTCCGGTACGGGCACGTCGTCGAGCCGGAGCGGCGGCGGGTAGAAGCGGGTCGGGCCGACGCCATCCACGGGCGTGATGCGATCGCTCCAGATCGGATCGGTCAGTACGCGGGCACCGTCCACCTCCACGAGCATCGTCGAGTGACCGAGCCACGTGACGCGAAGCCCGGAGGCAGGCGCGGTGGCGAAGCGCGCCGGGTCCACGTTCTCAGCCGGCACCACATCGTGTGGCGAGGTGTCGGGGCTCGCCTCTCTCGCACCGGTGATCGAGCCCCACGCGTCGTTCACGAGCGGCTGCGGATTGTGGAACAGACCATCCTTCCACTGCGGCGAGCGCGTCATCCGTTCGCGCCGCGCCCCCGATGCGCCCTGCCCGAACGCACGCCACCCATCGATCAGCACCCCGAGCATCACGACCACGACCAACACGAACATCACCCGGACAACCCGCCACACCGCCCGCCGCACCTTCGCAAATCGAGTCAGCCGCTTTCCTGGTGCCCGCACGCAAATGATCCTCGCACGGAAGCCGAATGAGAGATCGCCTTGCGAAGCACCTCCGGCGTGGTATTGAATATGAAAGTCATGTTCAATAATCGGAGCAACGCAAGCCAGACGGCAACAAGGGAAGCGTCGAGGTCGAAGCCGAAGTCGATCTCCATCTCCTCCTCTCTCCCGTCCTCTCCCTCCACCATCCTCTCCCTTGTCTCGCACCTCTCCTTCGTCAACTCCGAGCTCTGGCCCATTCTCCACATGACGTCCCCGCGCGAGCACGCAGGTCGCACGCTCTTCGACGCCCCGCTCGGCGTCCCGCTCTTCCGCAGCTGGCTCCTGCTCTTCGGCGTCCTTCCGATCGACTTCGATCACATCGGGCTCGAGGCGGTCGATCCGACCTCTGGCTTCGTCGAGTCGTCCACGATGCTCAGCATGCGCACGTGGCGTCACGAGCGCCGCGTCACTCCGCTCCCGGACGGCGCGGGCTCGCGCGTGTCCGATACGCTCACGTTCACGCCGCGCATTCCGGGCACCGGTGCGCTGCTAGCGGCGATCGTGGGCGCGCTCTTTCGTCACCGCCATCGGCGGCTCGCGCGCCTGCTCAGAACTTCCGCTGGCGCCACTCCCACACCAGGCCATCCTCTGGATGCAGCAGCGAGTCCCGGTGGATGAAGCCAAGATTGCGCAGGATCGCCGTCGATGGACTGTCCAATGGCCGCGTCTGCGCGAAGAGCTCCGGCTGCGTCTCGTGCTCGAACGCGATCGCCACCAGGCGCTGCGCCATCCAGCTGGCTATGCCGCGGCCCTCGAACGCGGGGAACGTGAAGTACGCGATCTCCACTTCGCCGTTCCGTGGCGCAGACTTGAACGCGCACGTGCCAACGGCGACGTCCCCCGCGAGCGCCACGTAGCAGAGCCATGGCGGCTCGAATCCGTGGAGCTCGTAGAGCGTGGTCGTGAGCGTGATGACGTCCGCGAGCGGCTCCTTGCCACCGGGCGCGTGGCCCAACCCATCAACGCTGCCGTCCTTCTCGATGCGGACCAGGCGTAGATCTTCCGTGGACAATACACGCTTCGACATGGGGATGCGGTCGTGCGGCTCGAAGCCCGCACGCTTGTAGAACGCGACCGCCCGCTCGTTCTTTCGCTCCGCCTGCAGCTCCAGCGCGAGCGCGCCGTTGTCACGTGCGATCTTCTCGGCGTACCCCAGCGCGCGGAGCCCGATGCCGTCCCGGCGGAAGATCTCCATCACGTACAGCTCCGTCACGGTGCCGACGCGCCCGCCGAACTCCAGATCGAAGCCGTACGTCATGACAAAGTAGCCCGCTTGCTCCTCCCCCTTGAGCAGCAGCCACGCGCCGCCGATGCTGTGGTTGCCAAGGAGCACGAGCAGCGCGCGCCGCTGCCGCTCCTCGTCGAAGGGGATGCTGTCGTATGTGTAATATGCACGCATCAGCCGCAAGAGCGCGGGTGCGTCCGATAGCTCGGCCTTCTTGCAACGAAACTCCATGGCGTGGTTTTAGACGCCGCGGGGCTTCCGTGGAATACTCCCCCTCGTGAAGAGCAGAAACCTCGTAGTCCTGGGTGTACCTCTGGCGGCCGCGCTGGTCGTCATGGCGTGCGGCTCCTTTGGCGGATCCGACAATACTTCCGGGGAAAACGACGGTGCGGCGCCCAATGACGCCACTGCGAGCGACGGAAGCCTGGCCAAGGACGGCTCCGTGTCGCTGACCGACGGTGGCCCCGCAGTCGACGGCTCCAGTGACGGCAGCACGCTGCCTCCGACGTTTTGTCAGCGGCTCGACGGCTCCATCTTCTGCGATGACTTCGACCGCGTCCTGTTCGACGCCGGCTGGGTCGCACAAGACGCAGGGGCTGACGGCGCGATCACGTTGACCGCACCTTTCGAGGGCGGAAGTCCGCCGAACGCGCTCTCGTTCGTCAGCACGGGATCTTCGGACGCCGTCGCCACCATTCCAGTGCTCCCGCTGGCCTCCGCCGGCGATGCGTTCACGCTGCGGTTGAAGTTTCGTACTCCTCTTGGTGGCGTGATCGGCAATGTTCCCGTCGTCACCGCCATCGCCAGTAGCACTGGCAACGCAATCACGACGACCCAACTGCTCTTCGTGAACAAGGACGGAACCGGCGTGTGCATCAGCGCCCCGTTTACGAGCCCAGGCTCGCACGAAGTTGCCATCCAGGTCAGCGTGACAGGCATCAACAACGTGAGCTTCAGCTGCAAGGTGGATGGCGAGTCCATCGCCAGCGGTGGGGGCGGCGCAAACTCGAAGAGCATCGCCATCGCGATCGGGCCCACGGGAGGACCCGCGCACGGGGCCTTCGTTGCGGACGACGTCTACATCACGCGCCCCTGACAATCCCGGATCGTCAGCTCATGGCAGCCGGCCGAAGAAGGTGTAGCTCGCGTTCGGTCCCGACACGACCATGCTGTACGCGTGAAACTGCGACGCGTCGGTGCAGCTGTTTCCACGTCCCTGGAAGACAACCTTGATGGCGGGACGTCCAGCGGCGCCGCTCGCGAACATGCCCGTCATCGCGACGGGTGCAGAGAGCCGCCACTCCTTGTACAGGACCGGATCGCCGGTGGCCGGGCCGTCTTGCTCGTCGACCGCGAAGACGCCCAGGTTGGCGGGCATCTTGAACGACAACGTGCCGGTGCGCCCGTTCTTGTCCTTCATGGTGAAGGTCCACTGGTCCGTGGTTCGTGTCAGAGCCACGTCGTAGGTGTCTTCGGGGTCGACAATGCCCTGCACGCCAGCCGCTCCTGCGGCATTCATGAAGAGCCTGGTCTTCGCGGCGATTCACGCGCTCCGCCGCGTTCCCCGGCGCGTCTGCGGTCAGCCCGTGAATTTCTTCGGCCAGACGTCCAGCGTGGTGCGCAGTCGCTCGATGCTGATCTCCACGGCGCGCGTGGTGTCCACCACGGTGTGCTCCGTCTTCGCGAGCTCCGTCACCGGCTCGAAGCGCGCAGCGAACGAATCGAAGATCGCGAGGCGTCCGTCCGAGACGCCGCCCGCGTGTTCTCGCACCTCCAGTCGCGCGCGACACACGTCCGGCGGCGCGCGGCACTCCAGGAAGCGGAACGGGGCGCTGTGCAGGATGGCCAGGTCGCGCGCATCGCTCCGCATGCTCCTGGCGCGGAACGAGGCGTCCATCACCACCGGGCGGCCCGAGGCCAGCACCACACCCGCGCGCCGCCACACCTCCTTGTAGACGGCCTCCGTGAAGGTCGGATCGTAGGCGCCTTGCCACGCGGCATCCGAGAGCTTCTCCGTCGGGGCGACGCCCAGCATGCCCTTGCGCGTCCGGTCCGCATCCACCACGGGCGCGCTCAGCTCCTCGCCGACCATGGACGCGATGGTGCTCTTGCCGGACGCAATCACGCCGCCCACGGCCACGAGCGCGGGCAACAGCAACGAGCGGCGATCGGCTGCGAGCGCGAGCAAGAAGTATCGTCGCGCCTCCTTCTCGGACCGCGCGCGGACCTCGTGCGACACGTCGGGGTCCTCGGCGAGCATCGCGGAGATCTTCCCGCGCACGAACGCGCGATAGCTCTCGTAGAAGTCGACAACCGCGTACAGGTCGAAGTCCTGCGACTCGCGGGCGTACGTGGCGAGCATACGCTCCGCGAGATCCGTGCGCCCGTGCGCGGCCAGGTCCATCGACAGGAACGCGATGTCGGAGCACACGTCGGCGAAGCGGAAGCGGTCGGAGAACTCGATGCAGTCGAGGATGGTGACGCCGTCGCGCAGATACACGTGCTCCAGCCGCAGATCACCGTGACCATCGCGCACGCGCCGCTCTTCCACGCGCCGCTCGAAGAGCTCGGTATGACCGCGCAAGAATGCGCGCTGCCATCGGACGAGCTCATGCGCCTCATCCGCGCGGAGATACTTGTGGAGCAGGGGACCGGCCTGCGCAAAGTTCTCCTCCATGTTGTCCTCGATCGCCGCCGGAGCGCCGAACGAGCGCGTGTCGCCGCCCTCGCGACAGCTCTGGTGGAAGCGCGCCAGCGTCGTGGCGATCTCGTCCACCATCGCAGGGCTGAGCGCGCCAGCAGCCAGCCGCACATCGGCACGCGGCGCCTCGGGCAGTCGACGCATGTGCACCGCATAGTCGATGATCTCGCCGCCACGCCCCACGTGCGCGGGGCCTCCGGGTTCGCGCCGTATGGGAACTACTCCCAGATAGACGCCGTGCGCGAGCCGGCTGTTGAGCGACACCTCGGCCTGACAGGCCAGGAGTCGCTGCTCGAGTGTACGGAAGTCCAGGAAGCCCAGGTCGACGGGCTTCTTCACCTTGAAGACGTCCTCGCCCACCAGAAAGACCCACGAGCAGTGTGTCTCCACGAGCTCGACGGCGCTGGATGGCTTCCGGAGCGCGCCGGCAAATGCCTCGGGCGCAAGGAGGTCCGTCTGCATCGCTGTGCTCAGTGAAACTTGGCGCGGAGCAGGGACACCTTCTTCACCGCGTCAGCAAGGGCGTGGCGTGTTGCCTCAGTGAGGTCGTGTGCCATCTTCTCTGCCTCTTCCAGCTGGGGCTCCAGCTTGCTCCATTCGTCCTTGGCGTCCATGCCCGCCAGGTGCAATTGCACGCGGATCTCGTCCTTGAGGGTGCGGAGCGCATCGAGGCTCTTCTGGATGTCGTTCTTCAGCTCGGTGGTTGTCTGGCTCATGATGTGTTCTGGGAGCAACACGCGTGCCTGTGCTCGACTCAGGCCCACCCCCAGGACTCGCCACGCGGCACGCGCAAGCCTTGCGGTCGCACGCACCGGATGCACTCCAGAGGCGCAAGACGGAGGTTGACCCTCCCCCCGGGGTAGGGGTATCGTTGCTCTCATGAGCACCAGGCACGGTCCAGACGACGACGCGGGAAGGCAGACGGTCCTCACGCGGCTGCGCTCCGTCGAGGGGCACCTGCGCGGCGTCGCGCAGATGGTCGAAGAGGATGCATACTGCATCGATGTGCTGCGGCAGACGAAGGCGATCCACGCTGCGCTCTCCAAGGTGGAGGGCCTGCTCCTCACGCGCCACCTCAACCACTGCGTGACGACCGCGGTGCGCGGGGGCAAGCCGCGCGAGCGGGAGCGCGTCGTGTCGGAGCTGGTCGCGCTCTTCGAGGCGAAGGGAGAGAAGGAACGATGAGAGCACCCACGGCCTCCGCGCTCACGGTCCCCATCCTGGTCCTTGCTGCGCTCGCATCTGGATGCGCGGGTACATCACCCAAGCCGGCATTCGACGAGACGGCGAAAGAAGTGCAGGCCCGTACCTCGCAGAAGATCACCTGGAACCAGGCCGGCGACGACGACGCAGCCGCGAAGAAGAAGGTGGACGAGCTCCTCTCGCGCGAGCTGACGGTCACCGGCGCCACGCAGATCGCGCTGCTCCAGAACCGCACGCTCACGGCCACGTACGAGGGCCTCTCGATCGCGCAGGCCGACCTGGTGCAGGCGGGCTTGCTTGCAAACCCCGTGTTCCAGGCGAGCCTCGCGTTCCCCGTCGCCGGCAACGCGTCCACGGGTGGCGGCCTGTCCGTCACGCAGGACTTCATGAGCATCTTCCTGCTCGCTGCAAGGAAGCGCATCGCGGAGTCGGAGCTCCTTGCTGCAGAGATGCGCGTGGGCAACGCCGTGCTCGAGACCACCTACGAGGTGCAGGCAGCATTCTATGCGCTGTCCTCGGCGCAGCAGATCGTCCTCATGCGCAAGACGATCCTGGAGGCGGGGGACATCGCGGTGGATCTGGCGCTCCGTCAGCACGAGGCTGGCAACATCTCAGACCTGGAGCTCACGATCCAGCAGGTCGCGTACGAGCAGGTGCGGGCCGATCTCCTGCGCAGCGAAGCGGACGTCATCGCCGCGCGCGAGTCCCTCACGCGGCTCATGGGCGTCATGGGGGACGGACCGCGATTCCGTGTCGCCGATACGTTGCCAGAGCTGCCGCCGCACGAGCCCGAGCTGTCGCATCTGGAGGCGCTCGCCACGTCGCGGCGGATGGATCTGCTCGCCGCGCGCCGCGAAGGGCAGGCGATCGCGCACGCGCTTTCCATGGCGGAGAGCTGGCGCTTCCTCGGCGGCGCCACGGCCTCGGGCAGCTACGAGCGGTCGCCGGAGGGCTTCTCGGTCGCGGGGCCAGGCGTGGGTGTTGAGCTCCCGCTCTTCGATCAGAAGCAAGCGGCGATCGCAAAGCTCCAGGCGCGGCTGCGTGCGGCGCATGCGAGCGAGATCGCGCTCACCGTGGACGTGCGCGCAGACGTGCGCGCCGCGCGCGGGCGCATGGAGGCGTCACGCGCGTTGGTGGAGCGCTACACCCACGTGGTGGTCCCGCTCCGCCGCAAGGTGGTCTCGCTGTCGGAGCAGCAGCACAACGCGATGCTGCTCGGCGCATATCAGGTCCTCGTCGCCAGACAGAGCGAGGTGACCGCCTACTCCGATCTCATCCTGGCGCTGCGCGACTACTGGACCGCGCACGCCGAGCTGGAGCGCGCCACGGGCGGTGCGCTGCCTGCGATCACGAAGGGAGCGTCGAGATGATCACACGCAGGAACATGCTGTCGTCGGCCGGGCTGCTCGCGGGCGGACTGGCGCTGCTTCGCGCGAAGGTCGCTGACGCGTTGCCGCCACCTGCTGCCGCGCCGCGGTTGCCTGGGCGCGGGTACACGCCCGTCGTCACGCCGAACGGGAGCACGCTGCCGTTCACCATGAAGGACGGCGTGAAGGAGTTCCGCCTGTCGTGCGAGCCCGTGAAGAGGGAGTTCGCGCCCGGCATGATCGTGGACTGCTGGGGCTACAACGGACAATCACCCGGGCCCACGATCGAGGCGGTGGAGGGCGATCGCGTTCGCTTCTTCGTCACGAACAACCTGCCCGAGCGCACCAGCGTCCACTGGCACGGTGCGCTGCTCCCGAACGGAATGGACGGTGTCGCCGGGCTCACCCAGCCGCACATCAACCCGGGCGAGACCTACGTCTACGAGTTCACGCTGAAGCAGCACGGCACGCTCATGTACCACCCGCACTCGGACGAGATGACGCAGATCGCGCTCGGGATGATGGGCTTCTTCATCATCCACCCGCGCGTGCCGGAGCGCCGCATCGATCGCGACTTCGCCATCTTCCTGGCGGAGTGGTCGATCCCACCTGGGGCCTCGCGGCCGAACCCGTTCGTCATGCTGGACTTCAACACGTTCACGTTCAACGCGCGTGCGTGGCCGGGGACCGATCCGCTGGTCGTGAAGAAGGGCGAGCGCGTGCGCGTGCGCCTTGCCAACATCAGCATGGACAATCATCCGATCCACATGCACGGCCACCGCTTCCAGGTGACGGGGACGGACGCGGGCACCATCCCCGAGACGGCGCGCTTCCACGAGAACACGGTGGACGTACCGGTGGGCTCCACGCGCGACTTCGAGTTCGTGGCTGAAAATCCAGGTGATTGGCCGCTGCACTGCCACAAGTCGCACCACACCATGAACGCGATGAGCCACGACATGCCCAACATGATCGGCGTCAAGCCAAGCGAGCAGGGCAGTGACGTGAACGAGAAGCTCGCGCGCGTCCTGCCCGGTCACATGGAGATGGGCCACAGCGGCATGGGCGGAATGATGGACATGGGCCGCCCCAAGAACACGCTCGCGATGATGTCCGGCAAGGGGCCGTTCGGCGAGATCGAGATGGGCGGCATGTTCACCGTGGTGAAGGTGCGCGAGGGGCTCACCAGCTACGAGGACCCGGGCTGGTACAAGCACCCCGAAGGCACCACCGCGAAGAAGGTGTAGGCCCAAGCCGTCCGGCGCCCGATGCACGCCAAGGAAACCTGGGGTGGCGGGTCTCGTCCCTGCGCGAAAAAATGGAACTTTGGTGGAAGGTTGGCTGTCCACCGATCGTTCTGAGCACTGGGACGTCGAAGATGCAGGTGAGGCGCAACATACAGGCGGAAACGGCGTGAGGATCCGCGGCTGGATGTTTGCGGTGGTCGCCGTGCTGGCGCTCGGGGGCTTCGTGGCCTTCGAATGGCTCATGTGGCGCGTGCCCAGCGAACCGCAGGGCAGCGCCAAGGACGACACCGGCGCTCCTGTGCCACATGCGGCGGGCTCTGCCGGCGCGCTGGATGACATCGCCGCCACACCCCGTGCCGAGCTGCGTGGCCGCGTGCTGGAGCTGAGCGGTGCGCCCATCGCGGACGCGACGGTGTGCGCGATGTTCGAGAAGGTCAAGGCGGAGGCGACGCGGCCACCCATGTGCGCGACCACCAACGCAAGCGGCGCGTGGGAGCTGCTCGCCGTGGAGGCGGGGCGCGCCATGAAGCTCGGCGCCACTGCACAGGGCCATAGGCCGCAGACGTGGGTCGGCAAGGACGGGAGCAGCACGCTTCGTCTCGTCGCGGAGGAGCGCAAGGACAACGTGGACCTGATCCTCACGCCTGGTGGCGTCGCGGTGCGCGGTCGCGTCAAGGATGCGCTCGGCGGCGTGGTGCCTGGTGCGGTGATCGCCGTCACGCCATCCGAGGGCGGCGCGACCATCCCGACAACGACGGACAGCAAGGGCGAGTTCGTCGCCTGGGTCGCGCCTGGCATGGTGCGCGTGCACGCGACTGCACCGGGCTACACGGAGACCAGTGCGTCGGGCCATGCGCCGGAGCACCGCTTCGAGCTCTCGCTCTTGCCTGGCTCGGCCATCGTGGGCCGCGCGATCGAGCGACTCACGTCCGCGCCGGTCGCGAACGCACAGGTCGAGGCCATCGCGACGGACCAGCCCGGAAGGAAGAGCGCGCGCACGAACGAGGACGGCTCGTTCCGCATCGAGGGCCTCGCGCCAGGGAAATACAGGCTGGAAGGGCTTGCGCCCGGCCTCTCAGGATATGCACGCGTGACGGTCCTCGTTGGCGTGGCAGACACGTCGCACGAGACGATCGTGGAGCTGGAGCGCTCGCCGCCCGTGAACGGGCGCGTGGTGGAGTCGGACACCCACGCTCCGTGCACCGGCGGCGAGGTGACGCTGCACGACAAGCGCGTGGGCGAATACGCGCAGGGCATCATCGAAGCGGACGGCGCGGTGCACTTCACCGCCGTGCTCCCTGGCACCTACTCCGTGGACGTGAGCTGTGACGACCATGCGCGCAAGCCGAAGTACCCCACGGTCACGGTCGGGCAGAAGGCGATCGAGGAGCTCGTGTGGGAGGTCGATCGCGGCAGCGATGCGCGCGGCTTCGTCGTGGATGCGAGCGGCAAGGCAGTCGCGAACGCCAGTGTTCGCGCCGACTCGGAGAACTCCTACGGGAACGCCACGGCACAGACCGACGCGCAAGGTGCGTTCACGTTGCACGGACTTCCGGCAGGGAAATACAACGTCGTCGCATCGCAGGAGAGCGCGGGCGCAGAGGCGTCGCAGTCGGTCGAGGTCGACGGGAAGCGCGCGACCTCCGACGTGCGGCTCGAGCTGGGCAAGGGCGGCAAGATCTCCGGCACCATCTTCGACCAGGACAACCGTCCGCTCGCCTCCGTGGCGGTGACCCTCACGGGCGCCACCTACAGCCGCGTGGAGACGCGTGAGGACGGCTCGTTCGTGGCCACCGGACTCTCGCCCGGAAATTATCGAATGACGCTCAGCTCGGGACCGACGCGCCTCCGCGTGATCGGCGACAAGCCAGAGGACACCCGCGAGGCCATTCAGCTGTCTCTGCCTGCGGCGGGCGAGGTGAAGAAGGCGCTCGTCGTGGAGCGGCGCGCAGGCTTCATCGAGGGCACCGTCGTGGACGCGCGCGGGGAGGGGATGCCCGACTTCTTCGTGGACGCGACGCGCACGGACCGCCCCCAGAAGGGCGTGCGGCGCGGGACCACGGTCACGAACGGCGTGAACGACAGTCGCGTCATCACGGATGCACGCGGTCACTTCCGCATCGAGTCGCTCGCCAACGGTGAGTACACGATCCGCGCATACAGGCAGAGCGGCGCCCAGAACAGCATCACGTTGGTCACCACGGGGACCACGAACGCCAAGGTGCAGATGAGCGTCCCCGGCGCGATCACGGGCACGGCGAAGGTGGAGCGCGGCGCGCTGCCGGAGCGCTTCAACGCGAGGATCTCGGGGATGGGCGTGCACCGGTCGGAGCCGTTCTTCCACACGTCGGGCGCGTTCGCCCTCTCCGACCTTCCGCCGGGCACGTACGAGGTGGAGATCGATGCGCCGGAAGGCACGGGGACCGGCTCCGTCACCGTGGCGCTCGGCGAGATCGCCACACTCGAAATCAAGCTCACCCCGAAGGCCGAAGAGCCGAACGAAGACTGACGGGAACGCGCGCTTCGCCTACGATGGCCCATCGATGCTCGCCGTGCGCGCCAAGAAATCTTGCCCGAAGTGCCGCACCCAGGTCGAAGCGGACGCCCAGTTCTGCCCCGTCGACGGCACGGAGCTCACCGCCGTGGACCCCTACATCGGGCAGGTGATCGCGGGCGACATCGAGCTCACCTCCGTCCTTGGACGCGGGGCAATGGGAAGCGTGTACCGCGGGCACCAGCGCAGCATCGGTCGCGACGTCGCGGTGAAGGTCCTGCACCGCGAGCTCTCCACGAACAAGGACCTGGTCACGCGCTTCAAACGTGAGGCGAAGTTCGCGAGCAAGCTCTCCCACCCGCACGTGGTCGAGGTCTTCCTTGCAGGCCAGCTGGACGACGGCGCGCTCTTCATCGTCATGGAGTATCTGGATGGTGAGTCGCTGGCGGCGACGCTGGAGAGGGAAGGCGCGCTACCAGTGGCCCGCGCGCTGAACATCGCACTCCAGATCTGTGACGCCGTGGGCGCAGGTCACGTGAGCGGCGTCGTCCATCGCGATCTGAAGCCCGAGAACGTGATGCTGGTGCACCGCGCGGACACGGCGGACTGGGTGAAAGTGCTCGATTTCGGCATCGCGAAGGGCATGCAAGGTGACCAGTCGCTGGAGACGGTCGCGGGCCGCATCTACGGAACCGCGCGCTACATCTCCCCAGAGGCCGCGTATGGCCGCGGCGTGGGTCCGCCCAGCGACGTGTACTCGATCGCGGTCATCCTGTTCCAGATGCTGGCCGGGCGTTCGCCGTTCGATGCGGAGGACGTGATCGCGCTGATCATGAAGCACGTCAGCGAGCAACCACCAGCACTGAGGAGCCTCGCGCCGAGCGTACCCGTTGCGGTCGCCGACGTGGTCATGCAGAACCTGGAGAAGGACGCTGCGAAGCGCGCGCAGGACGCGCATGCGCTCGGGGCCGCGCTCATGGATGCGGCCACGCTGGCCGGTGTGTCGGTGCCGAACCTTGGTCTTGCCGCGCGATTGAGCAGGATGCCCGCGCCTACCCTCGCGCTCGCGGAGACCATCAACGACGCGCCGCCGCTGACGTCTTCCCTGGCGATGACGCCGCCAAGGAGCGCATCACCTACCGATGTGCCCACCGACACCAGCGACGAGCCGGCACCGAAGCCGCGGACCAGCGCGTTGCGGGTAGTCGCATATGCGATCGTCGCGCTTGCGCTGCTGTTCGGCGCTGGTGGGTTGTATACGTGGCGTGCGGGCATTCGTGACCACGACGACACCGTGGCGCGCGCGCAGCAGGCCCTCGTCGATCATCACTTCATGTCGCCGCCAGGTCTTAACGTGAACGACATCGTCACGGCTGGCCTCGCGAAGTGGCCCGGAGACCCAGCGCTGGGGGAGGTCCGCTTGAATGCGGCGCGTGAGCTCGCCACCTCGGCGATGGCTGCGCACTCTGCAGGTGACATCGAGGGCGCGCACAGAGCGGCCTCGCGCGCGCTCATGCTCGACCCCAACGACTATGCCGCGAGGGTGCTCACGGACGAGTACGACCAGGAGCTCACCACGTTGAAGGGCCCCGAGGGAGCCCCATCATCGCAGCCCCCGTGCGTGCTGTTCACGGTGCCGCAGCTGGTCAAGGTGGGCACGTCGTTCGACGCGGTCGCGCACATCTACCTTCGCGCCGCGGGCCAGCGCGGCACGATCGAGCGCGCCGAGCTGAAGGAGCTGCCCACGAGGAACGGCGAGGGGCAGAAACTGCCAGTCACGCGGGCTGCCACCGTGTTCACGGCGCACGTCACCCCGAAGGTCGTGGGTCGCTTCTATCTGAAGTTCGAGGCGAGCGTCGCGGGTGAGCTCATCAGAGCGGAGCGCTCGGTGGACGTCGCGCCGTAGGAGGCTGCTGTTTTTCGCCGATAGCTTCGCGCTGGCCGCGCTGCTCGGGAGAAAGCACGCCCATCGCTCGCTCTCGACGAAAACCATGCAGCCTCCTCGTGCGAGGTGATGACGATACGTGATCCCACGTTGCCCTATGTGATCCTCTGCGAATGAAGTAGCCAGCGCGGGTCTCGAGCAGTGACTACTTCAGCACCTTCATCACGCGACCGCCCCCGTGGGCCGCGTAATAGACATAGGTTGCATCCAGCGCAATGCCGTGCGGTGCCTGCTCGCCGGCCACCAGCGTGATGACGCGAGCGCCAGCGGTCAGCGCTGCCTTGCGGATGGTGCCGTCGTCCTCGTTGGTCCAGTACACGGAGTTCGCGTCCGCCACGACCGCGCGTGGCGCGTGCTGCCCGGTCGCGTGCACGGTGGGCGCAGCACCAAGCGCCGCGAGGGCCTTGCTCTTCACGGTGCCGGTCGCTGTGTAGTTGGTCCAGAAGACGCGGCCGTTGCTGACCGCGAGGCCCCATGGGCTCGACTCGCCAGACGCGATGGTCGTCGGCATGGTGCCGTCACTGAGGGCACGATTGACCGTGCCGGCCGTCGCGTCGGCCCAGTAGACGTATCCAGCGGCGGCGACCACGTCCTTCGGCTCTGCGGCCACGGCGACCTGCAAGAGCCCGCCGCCATCGAAGAACGCACGCACGACGCCAGCGGGCCCCGCGTCGTTCCCGCTCTCGTTCGACCAGTAGACGTAGGAGCTGTCCACGGCGACGCCGCGCGGATAGGGCTGCATCGGCGCGAGCGGGGACTTCATGCCGCCGTCGAGCGTTGCCTGGCCCACGGAAGAGTAGGCTTCGTTGCTGGTCCAGTAGACGTAGCTGGCGTCGATCGCGATCACCCAGGGGGACAGCTCGCCGCTCGCGATGGTCTGAGGCGATCCGCCGCCGATGGGAACGCGGCGGATCGTACCGGCCGAGGAGTCTGTGTAGTATACATGCGTCTGATTGACGGCCACGTACGCCGGTGCGCTCCCGCTGGCGAGGAGGATGGGCGCGTTGCACGAGTCGACGCACGGGGCGTCAGGGCCGGCATCCGTGCTTGCCGTGGCGTCGGGCAGGGGGCCCGCGTCTTCCATGGGCATGGGGCCACCGTCATCCGCGAGGGAGCCGTCGGCCTGCACGCTGCCGTCGCAGCCGCCGTCCGCGCACGGGGCGGGCTCGACAACGAGGCCGTCAAAGTTCGCGATGACGCTGCACGCCACCATCCCTGCTGCGCCCGTGAGGAGCAGCCATCTTCCACCCCGCATTCATGAAGTATACCGCATGGTGGGCCGAACGTGCGTGGGTGGGTTCCTTTCGCGTAGCCTGGGGCAGGAGGGTTCCCGGATGGGCGTTCACCGCCTGCTCATCGAACGCTCACGCCGGAAGGGGCGTCGACTCGACACTCTTTTCGTCCAACACCAGAGCGTTTTCGCTCCACCCAGGGGATCTCATGAATCGACACCGTCGCCCGGTCTCTGCGCGCATCTTGAACGCTGGTCTCATCGTGGGCGCCTGCGGGATCGCCACCGCATCCTTCGCAGATGCCCGCAGACCGCTGCCCGTTGCCGTCGTCGCGCTGCCGCGGCTGGTGTCGGTGACGCGCAGCAAGGAGGTCTTTCGCGATCACGAGGAGCTCGTGTTCAGCGGCATGCGCAACACCGCAGGCACCTGCGCGGCCATCACCGTGGACATCGACGGCGTCGAGGAGACGCGCACCAACGTCACCTTCCCGCTCACGCTCAGCCTGTTCCGACGTGACCGGCTCTACCCACGCACGGACGGCGTCCACACGCTGACGCTGAAGGGGCACCGCGGCTCCTGCCGTGGCGTGGTCCAGACCACCTTCCACACGCGCACCACACCCAGGGTCCCGCGCCTGGCCGTGACGGGCCCTCCTGTCGCGAACGGTCATGGCACCGTGACGGCGTTCCAGGTGAGCGGCTTCGACTCGCCCACCGCGAAGGGCGCGCTCACCATTCGCGGCAACGGCGTCTGCCGGATGCATGCAGACATCATGGATCTGGGACAGCCGAGCCCCGCTGTGAATCCGCCCGTACGAAAGATCTTCGATCCGGGCGCGCAGCTCCCCGTCGAGATCGACGATCTCGGACCGTTCCCGAACGGCTCCTATCGCGCGTATCTGATCGGCTACGACGACGCGAAGTGCCCCGTGCAGGGCCCCGACAAGGCAGCGGGGGGCTGGTATGTCGACTTCAAGGTCGGCACGGGCGTGAGCGCGCCGAACAACGCGCAGAACCCGCCGCCGAACGGTGGCTCACCGCCTGCGCCAGGCGGTGGAGGCAGCATCCCGTCGGGCACGAAGCCCGCGACCGGACAGATCGCGTCCATGCTCGTGCCGGACGGAAGCTTCGCAGAGGACGATCCGCAGAAGCTCCAGGTGAACGGAACGGGCGGCTGCGCGATGAGCCTCCAGATCTCCGACAAGAGCTACGGCGGCAGCTACGACCAGACGTACCCCGTGAATCCGCTGAAGCTCGATCCGGGCGCCACGCTCTACAACGGGACCAACTTCGGCACGCTCGCCGAGGGCTCGTACCACGCGCAGGTGACGGGGACCGGAGGCTGCAGCGGCAGTGCCGGCACGGATTTCAAGGTCACGCCCAAGGTCTCGACGAAGAAGGTCATGGGTAAGCCCACCATCGGGTTTGACCAGCAGCCGAAGAGCGGCAGCACCTACAGCGCATCGAAGGACAGCAACATCTGGTTCAAGGTCACCGTCCCGCAGTCCATCAAGGACGAGCCCTACGCGAGCTGCTGCGACATCGAGTACGACTACAAGAACGAGTACGGCGGCTGGGAGCCGCTGCCGAACAGCCCCTTCAACGACTCGAGCTACGGCCTGGCGATCACGCAACAGGCCGGCGTCGTCCCGCGCAGCGTCTCCTACTTCTCGAACGGAACGCAGTGGCGCATGAAGGTGCGCGGCTACAAGTTCAAGACCGAGTTCGAGTGGAGCGACTGGGTAGAGTTCCAGGTCGACCAACATTGACGACGCGTAACGAGTGAGTGGACGGGGGCCTGGGGCGCTAGGCTCTGGCGAATGAACATGGCGAACTGGGGCTGCCCGTGAGCGAGCGATCGGGAATCTCTCGTCGCACGGCGCTCGGGAGCGGGCTTGCGTTGCTCGTGGCCTGTCGTTCCACGCCGAAGATCGCACCGGAGAAGCCGATCAACGTCCCTGATGCGGGCGGTGGTCCGGCTCCGCTCGCGCAGGACTTCACCGTGGCCGCGCACATCCCGAACGACGGGAACTACTACTACATGCACGATCCCGGGATGACGATGCTGCCCTCCGGCAAGGTCCTCGTGGCCGCGCCGTGCCTTGGCGAGTCGACCACGGGCGCGCAGAACGTGGACCACTCCGTTCGCGTGTTCATCGCGCGCAGCTCCGACGGCGGGCAGACCTGGGACACCGTCGCGACGCTTCCGTACTCCGACGCAACGCCCTTCGTCTCGGGTGGCCGCCTCTTCATGTTCGTCCAGAAGAAGAAGTGGGAGAACGTGTCACTCGTCACGAGCACCGATGACGGCACGACGTGGAGTGATCCGGTCATCCTCTTCTCCGGCGTCTACTGGAACTGCCACACGTCCATGGCGATCGAGCGCGGTAAGATTCACTGGGCGCTGCAGACGGATGATCCGACGTATACGCAGTCGGGGCTCGTCGTGATCTCGGGCGACGTCTCGAAGGATCTCATGGCGCCCGCATCGTGGCAGATGTCCGAGAAGGCCGCGCACCCGGGCACGCCGCCCGCGATCGTCCCCGCGAACGTCCAGAAGCCGGCATGGTGGGGCGGCAACGTCGACGAGTGGCTCGAGCCAAACGTGGTCTCTGTGAACGGTCGCATGCGCGTATTGCTCCGCACCATCATCGACGGCTACGGCACTGCCGGCGCCACGGTCGTCTGCGACTTCGACGACGCGACCGCGCCCGGGCAGACGACCTTCTCGCAGTTCTATCCGATGCCGTGCGGCCAGAATAAGTTCTTCATCTTGAAGGACGCACCGTCGCGGCTCTTCTGGATGCTCGGAAATCTCCCTGCGGATTCACAGGCGCAGATCTTCGACTGGAACGCGGTGCGAGCGGATGGTCACTTCTTGCCGGGCCCCGGAAACGATCGCCGCTTCCTCATGCTCTTCTACAGCGTGGACGCGCTGAACTGGTTTCCGGCGGGCTGCGTGGCGCGCGCTGACGGCCTGGGCCATTCGTTCATGTATCCAGCGGCCGACGTCGACGGTGACGATCTGGTGCTCATCGCGCGGTCCTCCATCAACGGTCAGAGCCAGCACGACGCCGACGCGGTGACCTTCCACCGCGTGAAGAATTTCCGTGCGCTGGCGATGAACCTCTACGCGTAGGCCTACTGCTCGAAGCAGTAAAGCGCGTGCTTGGCGTGAGCGTCAGAAGCGGATGCGGCCCACGGAGAGGCGCTCGCGCATGTCGGCGGCGTGCTCGTGCTCGCCTAGCCTTGCAAAGCCGCCATCCTCCAGGGTCGACCGCAGGTAGTCGACGAAGTGGATCGGCGCGCGCGCGCCCTGCCGAACGAGCCCGTCGGCGCCCTGCTCGAAGGCGTCGAGCATGTACGGCTCGTCGTCCTCGGAATCGTGGCGACCCTTGCGTTCGGGCGACATCGCGAAGAACAGATCGGGCGGCAGGCGAAGCGCCAGGACCCACGCCTTCTTCGCGCGCGCCACCTCCTTGGTCGCGAGGTCCCGCGTCACGGAGATGGGCGCGACCTGGAGCGGGTCGAGCCACTCGAGCTTGCGCAATGTCGTCCCGGACACCGCGTCCTCATTGCGCGAGAGATCGACCGTGCCGATCGCCTGATGAAACGCGCGAAACGAAAGCGGGACCGGACAGCCGAGCGATCTCTCGATCGCCGCAAGATCCCTGGCGCACGTCTTCTCGGGCGCGGCCACCGGGCTCGGCAGGCGGAAAGGGTAGCCGTCATGCTTCAGGATCGCGACAACGCGCAGGAGCTCCTGCTTGACGCGATCCATCGTGTGCGCGGCGACCGTCGCGGCCTCCTCGATCGTGAACACCTCCGCGCCAAGTTCACGCAGCTCACGCCACACTGCTTCGTGGTCGCCCGCGTCGTAGCGCTCGAGCCAGCGAGGCGATCGCGGCACCGTCACCGCGCGCGGCACCACCTTCGTCCGGTCGGCGAGGAGCTTCGTCAAGCGCGCCTCGGGCAGCTTGTTCAGCACGCGACGCGCGCCGTCGTCGAGCGGCCCGCGAAGAAGGGCGGCCGCAAGCGTTCCCCACCGCTCGGCCGTCGCCTCCCATTTCTTCACAGGCATGTCGGAGAGCGTCACGAGCGCGCTCTGTCCCACGGCGTGCCCGACCTTGGTCCGCGCTGCTTCGGGTGCCAGGAACGGCGCCAGCGCATCGACGTCGTTCGGCCCGGAGCTCACGAGACCGGCCGCGGCGAGGCTTGCGTAGCGAACATCACGCTCGGTCGGCTCGGGCCCCGAGCTCGCCTCGATGCGCTCGACGAGCGCGCCCCTCGCGACGGGACCGCTTCTCCCACGCAGCGCCATGAGCGCCGCGAGCCCTCGAGCGAGCGACGCGTGCGAGCGGAGGATCCCTCCGAGCAGAGCGTCGACCTCCTTTGCCTTCGCTGTGGCGAGCTCTTCGATGAGCCAGGCAACCAAGGCTTCTTGGTTCGTGCCCGCCACGTCATCCATGACCTGGCTGAGCGCGGCGATCTTCTGCGGCACACTTGCGAGGTCCGGTCTTCGCGCGAACTTCGTGACCACCGGCGGAGGAACCTTGTTTGCCAGGACGAGCGCGAGAAAGTCCGCGAGCGGCATGGCTCGCAGGCGCACGTCAAGGAGCAGGCCCTCCGACGCGAGCGCCGCGGGGAGCTCGATCTCGATGGGCGGCATGAGCTCGTTCATGAGCCGCGTCGCCTCTGCCTGGTCCGGCATCGCCGACATGATGCCGTGGAACGTGTTGTACAGCGCGGGCGTGAAGCGGGCCGCGACTCCACGCGCCGCCGTGGTCACATCGCTGGCGTCCAGCTCGTAGTGGCGCGCCATTGACAGCGCGTGCTCCTCCGGAAGCGCGCAAAGGACCTTGACGACGCGATCGCGCTGCTCGCGTTCGAACGTGGCGACCGCCTGCAGCAGGAGCGTCTCGGCGAGCGCTGGGTCGAGCTCGCACAGCACGAGGAGCGAGAGCGATCTTGCCGCGACGTCCGTGGACGCGAGCGCAACGGCGAGCGCCTCGGGGGTGGCCGCGAGCGCAAGGGCCGAGGAGAGCTTCGCGCGAAGACCCAGCCGTCCGTGGAGCGGACGCTGCAGCGCCGAATGTTGCTCGGCTGGCGCAAAGCGACGAGCTGCTGCAACGCTCGCGTCGAGGATGGAGTCGCTCATGGGCAGAGCCTAGCTCGTGGCGTTGGCGACGCTTGCGAAGAGGCACATGTCCTGGTTCCGGATTGTCTCATCCATGCGACGACATCATGGAACATCTAGCGCATTGTCTCGCAGCCCGGCGAACGCTGCTGAGTGACCGCGCAGCTGGCGGGGCTCGAACGGCCCGCGATCATCGAGCGTTCGCGTTCGCTGTCGGGTCGCGACTGGTTCAAGGACGACGCCTGTTACAGATGGGCTGCGAAGATGCCGAGGCCGATCGGGAGCATGAGGTCGAACTGCACCTGCGCGGCGACCGACCACGCGTGCGGCTCAGAGACCTCCTGGCGATAGTCCATGCGCAGCCCGAACGCGCCGTCAAAGTAGGTGATGCTGTTCAGCGTCTTTCGCCCCATGAAGAGGCCGCCTGTCGGAGCGAAGCTCACGCGGCTCTGCGCGGGGTTCCATGCGCTCGCACCCACGGAAGGCGAGAGCACGAAGGAGCTGCTCACGGGGATCAACGTCTGAACGCCACCGCCGCCGTACAGGCCCGCGCCACCACCCACCTCCAGATACGGTCCCACGCCGAACGAGTCCTCGGCCCGTGGAAATGTGAGCTCGGGCCGGAAGCCGATCGCGAATGCCGTGGTCACGTCGCCGTCGCCGCGCATGGCCGCGCCGAGGAGC
>JBBRNJ010000093.1:0-32053 GCA_038230375.1 Polyangiales bacterium
ATCGATCGACGCCTGCGCCGGCGACACGAGGCTCACCTCGGTGGTGGTGATCTCGGTCTTCCAGAGCTTTGCCTGCGCGATCGGCAGGCCGACGGCGGTGGCGCCCGCGAGCGCGCCCACGATGACGAGCGCGATGACGACGCGACCCCACTTGAAGGAGCTCGGAGGCGGCTCTTCGCGCGAGATTCGCAGCGATGCGAGATCGGATGAAAGTCGGTCGTTCATGGAGCCGTTCCGTCGGCCCGCATCGTACACTGGTCGCGTCTCGATGTGGATGGTCACGTTCCCCCATCGAGCAGGCAGGCGCTGGATCTGGCGTCAACCCAGCGGGCCTACCGACCCCGCGCCCAGGCGAGCAGCTCAACACGGTTGGCGACCCCCGCATGTCTGTAGAGCCGCTCGAGCATCGTCTTGACGGTCGCAGCCGCGATCTCCATGGCCCGCGCGATTTCGGCGTTCGTCAGGCCCCGCTCCGTGTAGCCGATGAGCTCCAGCTGTCGCGGCGACAGCGGCTTGTTCGCCTTCTGCGAGGGACCGTCGATGGCAACGATGAAGGCTGCGCGGGTTCCCTTGTCCACGCACGGGGCCGCGTAGAACGTCCGGGTACCCGAGCGAAACGGGCCTCGCGACGCATCCCGCGACGCGCGGGCGATCGCGTTCGCGATCGTCGGGTCCTTGTCGAGCATGGGCTGAGCTCTGCGGGATGCGCCCAGCACCGCCCCTCGTCCGTCGGTCACAACGACGACGTCCGCACGGTTCGCGAGCAGCTGCTCCAACGCGGAGGACTCGCTCCTGGCGTTGGCGAGCAGGGCCGAAACCCGCAGGGGCACGACGAGCGTCGCAGCCCGCGTAGCAAGCTTCTTCCGCTCCTCATCCGAGAACTCCGTGCCCTCGGGTATGGCGAGGAGGGCGGCTGCGACCTGGACCTCGGCGTTGCACACCGCGATGCGTCCCTGGTCAAGCACGCCGAAGCGCCGCACAAACGGGTAGATGGTGCTCTTCTTGAAGCTCTCCCGCGACGCGATCCCGTCACGAAACGGCTCAACCCAGACGTTTCGCTGCGCGAGGGGAACGTTGGCGACGTCGTAGGCAGGGGTCCTTCGGTGCGCTTCCTCCGGCAAGGTCAGCCTGTGGAACTCTCCCCCGTGCAGGACCCGAAGAAGACCCAGCGACTGCGATCGCGCACCCCGGCACGTGAGTGGAACGGCGGTCCCGCGCGGGCACTCGCTGCTCAGCGCTCTTGCGGCGAGCTCCAGGACCGCGCCTTCATCTTCCAGCGCTGCGACCGCGTCCGTCAGCTGCGCGAGCGGCGTGCTCATGGCTTGAGCCTATACCGCATCGCGGGGAGGGCGAAGGCCGCCGCGAGCGAGCCACGCGCGTGTGTCCTCGAAGCCCCCGATCGTCTCGTTGTTCACGAAGACCTGCGGAACGGTGCGCCTGCCGGTACGGGCGAGCAGCTGCGCGCGCACGCCTTCATCTCGCGCAGGGCGTTCCTCGAACGAAAGGCCGTTCATTCGCAGCAGGCGCTTCACCTTCCAGCACCAGATGCAGAGGGCGCGGGTGTAGACGACGATCTCGACAGGCTGGCTCGCTGTGCTCATGAGAGGAGAATGACGCGGACATAGGTGCCGCGCGATACGCCGTTCGGCGGACACTCGCCGCGACGGTCAGGCGGAGCCCACTCAGCTCTTCGCGATCTTCGCGACCAGCTGTTCGGTCTCTTCGGTCGCCTCTTCGCGCATGTCCAGCTCGGACAGCGCGAGGTCGACGGGGTCTTCCAGCTCTGTCTTCACCCGCACGTTCCGGTCCGTGCGCGTGGTGAGCGGGATGACCCGAAGCGCTGCAAGGATGCGCTCCATACCGGCGTTCGCGGCGCGGAGGTCCGCCTCCAGCTTGTCGTGCTCCTTGAGCTCGCGCTCGATGACGTGGAGCACCTCCTTCGCCTCGTCCCCGCTGCCCGCGAGCTCGCGCTGCTTGTGGAGAAGCGCGTTCTTGTCCAGCGTGGCGAGCCGCGTCTCCAGCGTGACCCGCGTTCGCTCGAGTTGCTCCGCGCGCTCCACCAGCGCCTTCACCTTCTTCTTGAGCTCCTTCAGCGTGACGTCGTCGCCCGTCGCGTGATCCGCCTTCTTCGCTGCTGCGCGGACCTGCGCGATCTTGGTGCTCTTGCGCGCGCGCATCGCGGACGCTGCGAGCCAGGAGAGGAGCAAGAGCCCACCGGTCGCGGACAGGTACGACAGAATATGCGACGGCGTCTCCACCGTGAGCGACGGTCCAGCAGGCACGTTCGCTTCCATGGAACCAGTGAGCGTCTTCGCGAACTCCTCCTGCGTGAGCAGGCGCTCGAACGCGAGGTCCTTGCCGCGCGGCACCAGGCACGGTCCGGCGAGCCCCGCCGCAGCGCACGCAGGCGCATCCATGCCGGACGCGACCAGGTGCACGGTGTGGGTCTTCTCGTCGTAGGACGACACACGCAGGCCGGCGCGGTCCGTCTCGTAGAAGCCGCCGGCGCGCGTGGCAGGGCCCGTCTTGGTGGAGTCCGTGCGGTAGGCGGCGTCGAACACGGTGCCGTCGAACGAGCTCCGAAGCGAGCCCTGCACGACGACCTCGCCACCACGCGCCAGGTTCTGCACGCTGGTCGCGCTGCCCTTGCCCAGAGTCACGTGGGACACCGGCCCATCCATGCCGATGCTCTTCGTGGGCCACGCGACGAACGCGCCCGCGAGGAGCGACACACCAGCGAGCGCGCCCAGGATCTTGATGCCGCGCCCGCTCTTCCTTCGGCTCATCTCAAGTAACCATACCCCGAACCGCGGAGCATGACCGCAAGAGGCAGAGCGTCGGCGATTTTCTGGTCCCCGTTCGCGGCAAGTGAGAGCCGCGCAAGGCGCAGGCCCTCTTCACCAAGACGCGGCTCTTCGAGCGCCATGGATGCACGCTTCAGGAGCTCCGCGCGCTCGTGAAGGACCTGCGCGGCGTACGCGCGGTTGCCGCGATCGATCGCGTCGGCTGCCTTCAGGATCGCATCACCTGCGGCAAAGGCCTGCACCGTGGCCGCCACGCTGGCGTTCGTGGTGCTGGCGCTCTCCGCGTCGCTCTGCGCGTAGGTCGTGCGGATGGCGATCTCCTGCGTGACGTTCTTCTTCGCGATGCGGTCCTTGTACTTGATCTCCACGCTGCCGATGGTCGCCTCGCCCACGCCTTCCGGCACCTCCACGGTGACGAGCATGGCGTGGCGGTCGTCGCGGGAGAACGACGGCATGAAGAAGCGCATGCCGCCCTCTGCGTCCGTCAGGCGATCCTTCTTGATGTGGTCGCGCTTCGCGACCTGCGTATCCACGACGATCTCCTGCTGTCGAACCAGCGCGGCCTCCGCCTTGTCCAGCACGTGCGAGCCGAAGATCTTGCGCGGCGTGACCTCGGGCCGCAGGCGAAGGCGAACCTCCACGGCCTGCGCCACGGGCACCAGGCGTGCGTCCATCTCGCGGTTCAGCGCCGGTGCGATCTGCGTGGAGTCCGCGAGGTAGTAGTAGCCGCCCGCGCCCTGGTCCGCGACGCTGGACATGATCTGCGCATCGAAGTCCGCGCCCAGGCCAAAGCTCGACGTCTGGATGCCGTCCTGGAACGCCTTCGCGCTGCGTCGCGCGATGCTGTTCGGATCCGTGTCGCCGGCGTTCGCGTGACCGTCGGACAGGAACATCACGATCTTGACGGCATCCGGGTTGATGCTGGTCGTGTGCGCAAGCTTGTATCCTGCATCCAATCCGGAGCTGATGTTCGTGCCGCCCTCCGCCTGGATCCTGCGGATGGAGTCGAGGATGCGATCACGGCGCGACACCGCGGAGCCATCCTCCACCAGGACCTGCGCGTCGTCGGAGAAGATCACCATGGAGAAGTCGTCCTGCGGTTCCAGGCGCTTCACCAGCGTCTCCGCGGCCTGCTTCGCGTTCTCGATCGCCATGCCCTGCATGGAGCCGGAGATGTCCAGGACCAGGTGCACGGAGAGCGGCGCGCGGCCCGGCATCACGTCGGAGCTCTTCATGGCGATGCGGAGATTCACGAGCCCGCCGGACGGCGCGAGCTGCCCGCGCTCGGTCTCCACGGAGAACGCCATCGCGCTGCCCTGCGGAACCGCCAGCGACGGCGCATAGCGACCGCCGAAATCGCCGACGAGATCCTTGTAGGTCGTCGGGATGCTGCCCTTCGTCACCGCGGCGTCGAACGCGGCGATCGCAGCGCCGCCGGGGCGGTACGTTGTCGCGTAGCGCGCGTTGCGATCGAGCGTGACGACAGGCGCCACCGGCGCCGCAGGCACGTCGACGGGGCGTGGGGCGATGTTGCCCTGACGTGGCCCCATGATCGCGGGCGCTCCACCCGTCGGCCCGCCGCGGCTGGGGTCAAGGGCATCGACCACACTCTTGTCCACGTCGGTCTTCGCGGGCGGCGGCGGGGGCGTGGTCTGCGCGTACGCCTTCAGTTGCGCTCGGGGCGCGGCGGCCACGGTGGCAGTCGAGGTCTTGCCAGTTCCAGAACCCGTGGTGCCATTTGCCAGCTGGCCTGGGGTGTTCGGCGCCACCTCCATCGCCGGTGCGGCGCCGGATGCAGCGGCGTGCGGAATGGAGTGTCCTATCGTCCCGACGTTACCCATCGGCTGCGGGGTCGGATCGTTCGCGGCACGTCCCTTCGCTTCGTCCTCCTCCTTCCGCTTGCCGTCTGCGGTCGCGGTGGGCGCCTCATTCACGCTGTTCGTGGCAGCGCGGTCGACCTTGGAATCGCATGCGGCGAGCCCGATGACGATGGTCGAGAGCAGAAACGCAGAGCTCCGCTTGTTCATGAATCCTCCAGCGCCAGCGACGGCGGCTCGGATGTGGACGCGTTCGCCTCACCAAAGTTCCATTCTTCCCGGGCTTGCCTATGCTTTCTCAACGCATGCGGCTCGTCTACACGGAGAACGTCCACTCGCTCACCTTGCCCCCTGGGCACAAGTTTCCCCTCGGAAAATACGACCGGATCCTCGCGGAGCTGGCGGCGGACCACGACGACCTCCTCACGCTGGGTGCACCGGCGACGCAAGAGGACGTGAGCGTCGTCCACCATCCCGCCTACGTCGCGGATGTAAGGCAAGGTACGCTTTCACCGGCTGCGATTCGTCGCCTTGGGTTCCCGTGGTCCGAGTCGCTGGTGGTGCGCGCGATGCGCAGCGTAGGCGGCACGCTCGCCGCGCTCGAGTGGGCGATGCAGTTCGGTGCTGCGGGCCACATCGCCGGCGGCACGCATCACGCGTTTCGTGATCGCGGCGAGGGCTTCTGTGTCTTCAACGACCTTGCCGTGGCCGCGGTCGTCGCGATGCGCGATCACGGAGCGCGCCGGGTGGCGATCGTGGATCTGGACGTGCACCAGGGCAACGGCACAGCGGCCATCTTCGAGGACGATCCGCGCGTCTACTGCCTCTCGATCCACGCCAGCAAGAACTACCCGTTCGAGAAGGAGCGCAGCACCATGGACGTCGCGCTTCCGGACGACGTCACGGACCAGGGCTACCTCGCGGCGCTCGACCGCGCGCTCGAAGGAGTGCGCGCGCATCGTCCGGACGTCCTCTTCTACCAGTCCGGCGTCGACTGCCTGGCCGGCGACCGCCTCGGCCGCATGCGCCTCTCGCACGACGCGCTGCGCGCACGCAACGCGCGGGTCTACGCGCTGGCCCGCGCGCTCCATGTTCCTCTCGTCGTCACGCTCGGCGGCGGATACGGTCGTGACATCGAACGCACCGTGCGCGCCCACGTCGACGTCTATCGTGGGCTCGTGTCAGCGTTCAGCTGACGAATCGCCCGCCAGACCAAAGAAAAAGTATATGTTACCTATTCACGGATGGCGCGTGCGGACACACCTTCTGCGTCGAGGCACATGAGCGACAGAACACTCGGAATCGACGCGTATCAGCTCAGCACGCTCGTCGCGCACACGGATGCTGGCCGCCTGCGCCACGACGCGACCATGGCGTTCTTCTTCCGGCGCATGCCGCAGGCGCGGCGCTACATCGTGTTCTGCGGGCTCCCGCAGATCGCGGCCATGGCGAAGGACATGCGGTTCGACGAGGCGGAGCTGGACGCGCTCCTCGCGCACCCGATGCTCGGTCCCGCGCTCGCAAAGCGGCCCGGGATCATCGCGGCGCTCCGAGAGCTGCGCCAGTTCCACGGTGACGTGGACGCGATGGAGGAGGGGACGCTCGCGTTCGCCGGGCCCGCGATCGACGAAGGCGGCGCAGAGGTCCTCATCGGTGGCGCCCGCCTCACGCTCTACACGCCCATGCTGCAGGTCAAGACGGACATGCTCCGCGCCAAGCTGATCGAGACGCCATGGCTCGGCATCGTCAACTATCTCTGCATGGTCGCCTCCAAGGCCGCGCGCGTCGTGACGGCCGCGAATGGAAAGCCCGTGATGGAGTTCGGTCAGCGCCGAACGCATCCCGCCGCGGCGCTGGACGCGTCGTATGCGGCCTACATTGCCGGTGCCACCGCCACGTCCAATCTTGCCGCGTTCGCGCGCTACGGCATCCCGGCCACGGGCACCATGGACCACTTCGCCGTCATGGCCTCCGAGCAGCCCGGACAGAGCAAGAATGATGCAGAGTGCAGCTTCTTTTCCACGTTCGCGGCCTCTTTTCCGGGTGCGGCGTCGCTGCTCGTGGACACGTACGACACGGACCGCGGCATCAAGAACGCCGTGCATGCGACCGACAGGAAGCTCACCGGGATTCGCATCGACAGCAACGTGAGCCGCGAGACGCTGACGAACGCGCGCAAGCTGCTCTCTGACCTGGGCGCGCCTCACGCGAAGATCTTCGTGTCCGACGGGCTGGACGAGCACAAGGTCCGCGATCTCAGCGACCTCGCGGATGGCTTTGGTGTGGGCGAGAACATCACGTGCTCGCCGGACGCGGCCACGGGCATCGGCGCCGTCGCGAAGCTGGTCATGAATGGCTACGGCGCGATCACGATGAAGCTCGCGAAGGGCTCCGGCAAGGCCACGCTTCCGGGGCGCCTGCAGGTGTATCGCTTCGATGATCATGATCTGGTCGCGCTCGAGAGCGAGCCCGCCAGGACCGGCGGCAAGCCGCTCCTCGTGCCGTTCTGGCGTGGAGGAGAGTGCGTCCGCAAACCCTTGCCGATCGCCGACACGCGCGCCTATGTCCGCTCGCAGATATCCGCGCTCCCGGAGGAGCTTTCGCGCATAGACCCCCTTTCTCGTGATGACTCCGCGCCGCCTGGGCGGCGATTGCTGGTCATCTCCGACACGCTTCGCGCTAGCGTCGAGCGCCTCGCAAAAGAGGCCGTACAATGAGGCTCGCCCGTTTCGCCATCGCCAACGTCGACACCACCGTCGGCGCCATGAAGAGCAACGTAGACCGCGCCGTCACGCTGGCCCGTGAGGCCACCGCACAGGGCGCAACGCTGGTCGCGTTTCCGGAGCAGCTCATCGGCGGCTACGCGGCAGAGGATCTGGTGCAGTGGCGCGCGTTCGTTGCGTCGCAGTGGACGGAGCTTCTTCGCTTCGCGCGGCTCACGTCGCACCTGGGCGCCGCGCTCTGCGTGGGTGTCGCGGTCGCGCGCGGAAGCAACATCTACAACTGCGCTGCGCTGGTGTACCGCGGCAGCGTGATCGGCCTGGTCCCGAAGGAGAAGCTGCCCACGTACAATGTCTTCTACGAGTCGCGCACGCTCGCGCGTGGGTTGCCCGGAATGAAGGGCGAAGTGCACGGCGTGCCCTTCGGGGACCTCGTGTTCGACCTTGATTTCGGCTGTCTTGCGCTCGAGGTGTGCGAGGACGTGTGGTCGCCGGATGGGCCCATGCGTCGTCGCGCATACGCAGGCGCCGAGATCGTCGTGAACCTGTCCGCCTCGCCGTTCCGTCTGGGCGTGCTTGCTACGCGCCGCGAGATGCTGTGCACGCGCGCGGGCGACAACCAGGCAACCATCGTGTACGCGAACCTGATCGGCGCGAACGACGGCCTGGTCTTCGATGGCGGTGGCTTCGTCACGCAGAACGGACGCTTGCTGCTCGACGCGCCGCGCTTCCGCGAGGGCGTGTCCCTGGTCACCGTGGATCTGGATCGAACCACGCGCCTCCGCACCGAGAACACGACGTGGCGGCAGGATCAGGAGGCGTTCGTGATGTCCGGCCCCGCGGTGCACCACGTGGCCGTCGCGCAGCCAACCAGCGGGCGCGACAAGCTCACGTACCCAGCACCCGCGCACAAGAGCTACTTCCTGCCCGCGCCGTCCACGAGCACACGCTCCGTGCGCGACGAGTTCGCGGAGGACCTGCTCGACGTGCTGGCGCTCGGCATCGGCGACTACTTCGAGAAGACGGGCGCGTTCAAGACGATCGGCGTCGCGCTCTCCGGCGGTCGCGACAGCCTCTTGTGCCTCATGCTCGCGCGTCGCTGGATCGACCAGAAATTCGCGAAGGAGGACAAGGCCACGCGCGACGCGAAGGCGCGCTCCATCCTGCGCGCGTTCTTCATGCCCACGCGCTACTCGTCCGAGGAGACGAAGAAGGCCGCCGAGAAGACCGCCGAGGAGCTCTGCGCCACGTTCGCGATCGTCTCCGTGGACGATGCGTTCCAGCGCGAGCTCGTCGAGATCGAGAAGATGCTTGTTCCTGGCGAGGTGGTCACGCCCGTTGCACGTCAGAACATGCAGGCGCGCGTGCGTGCTGCGCGCATGTGGACGTGGTCGAACAGCGCTTCGGGTCTCTTCCTGCAGACCAGCAACATGAGCGAGAAGGCCGTGGGCTACGCGACCATCGGCGGCGACATGGAGGGGGCGCTCAGCGTGATCGCGAACGTGCCCAAGACCGTCGTCAACTTCCTGCTCGATTACCTGCTGGAGACCACGGGCTCGGAGGCGATCAAGCTCACGCTGAAGAAGCCCGCGTCCGCCGAGCTGGCCGACAACCAGGAAGACGAGCGCGAGCTCATGCCGTTCCCGGTCCTCGATGCATGCTTCGCGCTCTACGCTGGCGAGAAGATGTCCCCGGACGAGGTGGAGGAGGCGCTCGCGGCGACCTTCCCAGAGCACGATCCCGCGCAGATCTCCGCGTGGACGCGCAAGTTTGCCCGGCTCTTCACCATGTCGATCTACAAGTGGGTGCAGACGCCGCTCTCGCTGCACGTCGGAAATCTCGATCTCGATCGCGAGCGCGCGCTCCAGCTGCCCGTCGTCCAGAAGACGGAATGGCAGTAGGCACGCGACGAACGCCGGGTCTGGCCGTACACTGAACCGGATGCGCCCGTCCCTTGGCTTCGCCTTGCTCCTGTCTGGCACGTACTGTCTGCTCTCCGCATGCGGCGGCGCGGTCAGGGCAGACGCCCAGGACGACGACGCGGGGGTGCACGACGGAGGTCTGCCCAAGCTCTCGGACTCCGGCGTCGCCGCGGATGGGCCGCAGAAGCCGAACCCGCCAAGCAACATCTTTCCCGCGCCGCATGGCCCGCTGCCGCCCGTCACGTACAACGGCGGCCGGCTGCTGCTGAACCCCAAGGTCGTCACCGTCACGTTCGACGGCGACGCGCAGCGCACCCTGGTGGAGGACTTCGGCGACAAGATCACGGCGACGGCGTGGTGGGACGCCGTGTCCAGCGAGTACTGCGACGCCAGCGGCAAGTGCATCGGCCACGGGACCGGCGGTGTCTACGCCCACATCGCCACCGCGCCCGCGAGCAACTACACGGACTCATCCCAGGGCGGCGCGACCTCGCTGCAGACGTACATCGATGCGCGCATCCAGGACGGCACCATTCCGCCGCCAGGGGTGGACACTCTCTACATGATCTACATGCCCAGCTCGACGACCATCAGCCTCGACGGCTCGCAGAGCTGCAAGGCGTTCGGCGCCTATCACAACGCGATGAGCTCCACCCCGCCGGGAGGAGCGGCGCCGGTGCAGTTCGCGTACGCGATCATGCCACGCTGCTCCAACTCGAAGGGCGAGCTCACGTTCTCCGCGAGCCACGAGATCATCGAGGCCGCGACCGATCCGTACCTGGCGCCCAATGCCTCGAGCTACGACGGTTTCGGCTCCGACTCCGATGCGTGGGATCTCGTCGGCGGCGGCGGCGAGGTAGGCGATCGCTGCGTGGACTTCACCGGCATGGGCCAGGACAGCTACCAGGAGAGCGGCTTCCTGGTGCAGCGCTCGTGGAGCAACGCTGCCGCCAAGGCCAGCCACGATCCATGCGTCCCGGCGCCGTCACCTGCGCAGCAGCCGTACTTCAACCTCGCGCCCAGCGTGAGCGACATGCTCGTGATGAAGGTAGGCCAGACGAAGACCCTGGAGCTGACCGCGTTCTCCGACGGCCCCACACCTCCGTTCAGTATCGACGTGACCGAAGTCTCCCAGTTCTTTGGTGGCAGCAACGTCCTCGACCTGAGCCTCGACCAGATCAGCCTTCAAAACGGCCAAAAAACCACGCTCACCATCACGCTCACCTCCGATCCGGGGCAGGGGGGCCTGGCGGCGTTTCAGGTCACCTCCACCCTCGCGCAAACGGCGCACACGTGGTCCTTCATCGTCAGCACCATGTAGGGGCTCCCCGACCGCCCCCAACCCGTGATAGTCGTGGCTGCAACGTGACGGACGACGCCGCCCTCATAGGTATCGTGAACAAGGTGAGCCCCACTCCTCACCTCCTGCCCCGCCCGCGGTTCGATCCCCCCGGTGCATTCTCGCGCGAGCTCGAGGCGGAGGCGACTGCGTACTTCGAGGGCAGCGGCCGCTCACGACGCGACCTCCCGCGCATGTACCTCAAGGGCGTCGTGATGTTCACGTGGTGGGTGACCTCGTGGGTGCTCCTGGTCTTCTTCGCGAAGAATGGCTTCACCGCCACCGCGGCGGCGATCTCGCTGGGGTTGTCGATTGCCGGCATCGGCATGAGCGTCCAGCACGACGGCAACCACGGCGCGGCGTCCAGGCGCGGCTGGGTGAATCGCGTGTTCGGCTGCGGACTGGACGTGATGGGCGTCTGCTCGTTCATCTGGCGGCAGAAGCACAACACCTGCCACCACACGTTCACCAACGTGCAGGGCATCGACTACGACCTGGACTTCGGGATCCTCGGGCGGCTCTCACCGGAGCAGCGGCACCTGCCGTGGCATCGCTTCCAGCACATCTACCTGTGGTTCTTCTATGGGTTCCTGCTTCCGAAGTGGGTCTTCCATGACGACTTCGTGGTCCTGAAGACCGGCTACATCGGCACGCATGCGCTCATCAAGCCCACGCCTGGCAAGCTCGTCGCGTTCTTCGGGTGGAAGGTGTTCTTCATCGGCTGGGCCATCGTCATCCCGGCCATGTACCACCCGCTCTGGCAGGTGGTCGTGTTCCACCTGGTCGCGTGCTTCGCGCTCGGCCTCACGCTCGGCACTGTCTTCCAGCTTGCGCACTGCACCACCGCGGTGGAGTTCCCGGAGCTCCCCGAGAAGGGGCGCCTGCCCGAGTGGACCGCGCACCAGCTCGCGACCACGGTCGACTTCGCGCCGAACAGCCGCCTCATCACGTGGTTCGTCGGTGGGCTGAACTACCAGTCCGTTCACCACCTGTTCCCGAAGGTGTCACACCTCCACTATCCGGCGCTCTCGCGCATCGTGGAGCGCGTGGCGCTCGCGCACGGCCTTCGCTACCGCAGTCAGCCCACGCTCTGGGGCGCGCTCGTCACGCACGTCGCGCACCTACACAAGTACGGCAAGAAGCCAGCGGTAGCCCAGTCCAACGACGCCGTCGCCGCCTGAAGTGAGAAGCCGTCAGGTCTTCTAAGAGCCTTCTACGAGCCGGCGCTGGTCTCGCCGCCTTTGGTGAACGAGGCCACGAGCGCGAGCGGTGCCCATAGCGGGAAGAGCAGCGGGATCGTACGCGCGACCATCGCGAAGGCACGCACGCCCGTCGCGCGCGTTCCGTCTCTGCG
Source organism: Polyangiales bacterium (assembly GCA_038230375.1). Taxonomy (GTDB): domain Bacteria; phylum Myxococcota_A; class Polyangia; order Polyangiales; family Polyangiaceae; genus JANXLV01. The sequence goes on from JBBRNJ010000093.1 coordinate 11,957, forward strand.
GATCACCACGAACGAGCGGCTCTTCTTCAGATCGTCTGGCTCCCACGCCTTCACCTCGAAGCGCGCGAACCAGTCCAGCGCCTTCACGGCCTTCCCGAACGTGCGGCCCTTCCAGCGCGTGGGGTCGTACATGAGGCGTCGCGCGCGGACGTCTGGCGTGACGAACGTCCCGTACATCGTGAGCATCAGCCACGTGTAGATCTCCACCTTCGCCGTGATCTCGATCGTGAAGTGGAACATCACGCCCCACCACAGCGCGAACGCCCGCGTGCGCTTCGAGAACAGCCCGATCGCGAGCAAGAGCTCCGTGGTGATGGCGAGCTTGGAGAGCCCGCTGGAGACGTCGGGTCGTCCAAGGAACTCCATGACGAAGGCCGGGACACCACGCTCCATCGCCATCGCGCCGAAGCGATGGAACCTGTCGGCCAGCACCAACCCACCGCGCCAGTCCGGGTCCAGCAGCTTGGAGCCGCCGGAAGCGACGTAGATGATGGCGATCTGAATCTGTGTAAGATACACGGACCAGAACGGGGCCACGCGCGCCGCCTCCGGGGTCGGGCCCTCTGGCGAGACGAGCGAGAAGGAGCGGTCGCAGGGCGCGAGCGACATCAGCATCGCGAACAGCGCCAGGGAATAACGGTTGTGGTGAAACTGTAGACGGTCACAGAGCAGCACGTAGAGGAGCAGCGCGCCGGACACGAACAGCGCCGGCCTTCCGCGATGACCAATGACCACGAGCACCGAGGCGATCAGACGCGCAGCGATGATCACCGCGTAGAGCTTGCCGGACGCGACCCATGCCTCCGGGATGAATGGCATGTGGAAGACGTCGCCGAAGTAGCCAAGCGTCCCGAGCTCGCGCGCGCTCACGAGCGCCTGCGACAGCAGCAGGAAGCCGAGCGCCACGCGCACGACGCCGAGCGCCGTACCATCTCGCTGGGCTCTTGCGAGGCGCATCAGCATCCTGCGTCAGGGCCTCCGCGCGCTCTGGAGGTGGACGACCTCGGGCTCGCGCCCGTTGTGGCGGATGGTCACGTCAAGCAGGAGGCGCACCGTCTCTCGGTCGTCGGGGGTGTGCGCGGCCACGTCGTCGAGCGCGGCGGTCAGGCGCGAGAGCTGCGCACGGGCGCTGTACGAGGCGTGAAAGGTGACGTCGAACGCGCCGAGCTCCGGCCGCTTCACGCGGTCTCGCCAGGAGACATGCCGCAACACCCCCTGGCTGTCCTTCGCGCTCCACTCTCCGTCCGGCACGGGCACCACCACCACATCGTCCGCCGCCGGCCCGCTGCGGACCTCCCGCGAGAGCGAATAGGAGATGGTCGACGACTCACTGAACATCCGGAAACCAAAGGCGGCTTCGGGGCGGCTGCCCGCCGTGATCACGAGCGTTGCCTGGACCACGACGAAGGCGGCCGAGAACGCGATCCGCGCCCACGCACGAGCAGATCCAGGCGAGGTGAGGTCGATGACGGCCACGGCCACGGCAGCCTAAACCCCACCGGCACCGAAACAAACTTTCGCGAGGCCAGGTCGCCGTGCAATGCTCCCCATGGATTCCCAGTGGCTCGCGCGGCACTCCTCCTTGCACTAGCGACGCTCTCCGCATGCGGGGAAGCGGTCGCCCAACCCAAGCCCGCTCAGAAGGACGTGGCGAGCGCGCCTGCGATCTGGCGCGCGCCCCCGACCGCAGAGGAGCTTGCCACGGAGCCCGTGAGGGTGGTGCCCGTAGCCGCACCCGCAGAGCCGCAGACCGCGGGCGCACTGGACAACGCAAAAGCGCTGCACCGCTTCTTCGAGAAGCTCGAGCGCCTGGAGAGCGGCGAAGAGAAGGACGACGTCCGCATCATCCAGTACGGCGACTCACACACGCTCGCGGATCTGGGCACCAGCGCCGCCCGCAAGACCTTGCAGTCGCGTTTCGGGGACGGTGGCCGCGGCTTCGTCGCCATTGGCAAGCCGTTCAAGTACTGGGTGCAGGACGGCGTGCGCAATGGCATGTCGAACGACTGGAGCACCGAGCGCGGCCGCTACGACAAGGGCCATTTCGTGGGCGATGGGCTCTACGGCCTGGGTGGCGCTGCACTGATCACGGACCGGCGTGGTGCGCGCGCGTGGGTGGAGACCAAGTCGCCCGTGTCGCAGATCGATCTCGCGTACCTCGCGCAGCCGCGCGGCGGCTCGATCGACGTGCTGGTCGACGGCGCGAAGGTCGCGCACGTGTCCACCTCTTCGAAGAGCCAGAAGCCAGAGAGCGCGTTCCACACCGTGGACGTGCCGGAGGGAACGCACAACGTCGAGGTACGGACCAACGGTGATGGCGGCGTGCGCCTCTTCGGCGTGGGCCTTGGCCGGCAGCAGACAGGCGTGGTCTACGACGCCATCGGCATCAACGGCGTGCGCGCCTCCGTTGCTCTCCAGTGGAGCGAGCCTCACATGAGCGAGCAGCTCCGGCATCGCGCTCCCGACCTGGTCATCCTGGCCTATGGCACCAACGAGTCCACCGACGACACCAGCAACGAGACGTACGAGCGGCAGCTGGTGGACGTGCTCGGGCGCATTGCGCGCGCCGTGCCCACTGCGTCGTGTCTGATGCTGGGCCCGCCGGACCGCGCCATCGACTCCACGGTCGGCTACATCACGGCGCCGCGCATCCTGGAGGTGATCGCCGTGCAGCGTCGCGTGGCAGAGGCCGCGGGATGTGCATACTACAGCCAGTTTGACGCGATGGGCGGCGACGGCTCCATGGCCACCTGGGCGCTCGAGGACCCGCCGCGCGCGCAGCGTGATCGCGTTCACCTGACGCGTGAAGGATACACGCAACTCGGCACTGCCTTCGCGAGTGACGTGCTGCGCGCCTACGGCGGGTTCCGCGCGGCAAAGACCGCTGCGGTACAGTAGATGCAGCCGGCGAATCCGTACGCGCCGCAGGTAGCACCCGCAGGCGTCTTGCGGCGCAACAACCCATACCTGCCGCAGAACCTGATGAAGAGGACGCGGCCGCTCCTCCAGCTCCTCTACCTGTTCATCTTCGGTCCCGCGCTCGTCATCACGTTCGCAGCCATGCTCGACGTGTCGCCGGTGTTCGGCGTGTTGCTTGCGGTGGCCGTGCTGGCGAACGTGGGCGTGCTGCTCCTCACCATGATCCCGATCCTGATCTCCATGGGCAGTCTGCGCGGCAAGTACCCAGACGCGATCCTGGGCAACGCGCAGGCCGTGCTTCCTGGCGCGCACTCCGCGCTGCGCTGGATCTTCCGCGGCGACATGCGGCTCTCTGCCTACTATCTGATCGGCCTCGTCGCAGAGGCGCGCGGTGACTTCGCCGATGCCGCGGAGGCGTTCCAGTGTGCGCTGCGCGCGATGCCGATGGGCAACCTGGCGGTCACGCGTCGTCGCGTGTGCGGGCTTTGCGCAAGTCATCTCGCGTTCTGCCTGTCCGGCGCGGGAAGGCCGCAGGAGGCGGCTCACGCGCTCATGCAGGCGCAGCAGTACTTGATGCTGGGGCCTGGCGCGTTCGATTTCATGGAGCCCCTGAACGCAGGCTTCACCACGCTCGGCTCCGTGGAGCCCGGGCGCGATCCACGCGCGATGGCGGCGCTTGCCGGTGTCACCACGGCGTACGCGAACGGCGCGCACCGCGATGCGCTCGACATCATCACCCGTGAAGGTCAGGCGCTCAGCTATGGCGTGTTGCCGCGCGAACGCGCGGTGGTCATGGCGCTCGAGCGGAAGACCCGTGCCCTCCTCGACGGCGCGGGAGCCATGCGTGGCGCGGCAGAGCTCGCGGCTGCGCCCGGCAACAATGACGAAGCGTGGGCGGAGCGCTATCTTTCTCGGCCATGAGCGACCCCAAGTTCGACCTGACCCCTCTCTCCAAGGACCGCGTGCAGGCGCTCGCGGCCGGGCTCACGGCGGATGAGCGCCACGTGCTGCTCGATCACGGTACCGAGGGCGCGTTCTGCGGCGGCCTCCTCGACAACAAGAAGTCTGGGACCTACGTGTGCCGCCTGTGCGGGCTGCCGCTGTTCGTCTCCACCACCAAGTTCGAGTCAGGCACTGGCTGGCCCAGCTTCAATGCGCCGTACGACCGCTCGCACATCCGCTACATCGAGGATCGCAGCCACGGCATGGCCCGCGTCGAGATCCGCTGCGCGCGCTGCGACGGCCACCTTGGCCACGTCTTCCCCGACGGACCAAAGCCCAAGGGTGAGCGCTACTGCCTGAACTCGGTGTCGATGGACTTCCTGGACGAAGGCGTCGAACCCACGCTGCGCATCTGAGGAGCCCGCGAACTTCTACGGGCTATGCGCGCATGTCGCGCGGTAGAGGAGGTACTTGTCGCGCTTCACGCGGAAGGCGGCCAGGTCCTTGCGCCACGTGGCCTCCACGTCCGTCGCTTGTTTGCCAGAGGTGAGCGCATCCGTCGCGGCGCGGCTCGCAAGGAGCCGTTGCACGTCCTTCGTGTGGAACGTGGTGGGGTACAGCGTGGCAAGCGCCGCCGCCATCTCCACGCCCACGTGCACGGGATCGAGGCTCTCTCGATCCGTCACCAGGAGCTTCACGCCCTGACACGCCTGGCCGGCGAAGACGCTGGTGGTGGGCGTGAACGAGATCTTGGAGAACGACACGCCCGGCACGTGACGCGCGTTGAGCGCACGGGCGAGCGCGTCTCCATCAATGTAGGGTGCACCTATCACCTCGAACGGGCTGTCCGTTCCGCGACCGACGCACACATTCGTCCCTTCGAGCAGCGCGACGCCCGGGTAGAGCGTTGCCTCGGTCAGGTTCCGCAGGTTGGGTGAGGGCGCGGCCCATGCGTAGCCCGTGGCGTCCAGGTAGTCGCTGCGCCGCCAGCCCTGCGCGCGAACGATCTCGAGCTCCGTGCCAAGGTGATCCTCTGCATCGAACATGCGCGTGAGCTCGCCGAGCGTCATGCCATGACGCACTGGCAACAACGAGCCATGGACCAGCCCCTTCACGGACGGGTCGGGCAGGGGGCCCGCGACGTGCTCGCCGTCGATCGGGTTCGGGCGATCAAGCACCATCACGCGCAGCCCACGTTGCGCGGCGGGGCCCAGCGCGTGGCGCATGGTGGACGCGTAGGTGTAGAAGCGCACGCCCACGTCGGGGATGTCGACGACGAGCGTGTCCACGCCAGTGAGCGCGCGGGTCATGCGCTCCTCCTCGCTGCCGCTGCCATACAGGCTCACGATCTCGGTGCCCGTCTTTGGATCGCGATCGTCCGCAATGCTGCCCTCGCGGTCCGCCGCCATCCCGTGCTCCGCGGAGAGCACGCGCACCAGCGTCACGTCCTTCGCCTTCGCGAGTACATCCAGCGTACGCGCACCGTCCTTCGTGCGGGCCGCGTCGTTCGTGAAGAGCGCGATCTTGCGGCCGCGCAGCGATGCAAAATCGTCCGCGCGCAGCACGTCGATCCCGGCGAGCACGTCGCTCGCTTTCTTGTCGCACGACGCTGGCGTGACCTTTGGCGCGGGCGCGGGGGCCACGATGCTTGCGGCGATGGTGCCGATCTTCGCCTGGAGCTCCTGCGCCTCGCCCGGAGTGACCACGGGTGCGCCCGCGACGCGTCCGTTCGGGTAGACGCGGTTCGAGAGGAACAGCACGAAGAACCCCGGCTGCGGATCCATCCAGAGCAGCGTGCCGGTGTACCCGCCGTGACCGTACGTTCGCAGGCTCATGCCTTCGCCGCGGCTCTTGGTCCTGGGGCTCATCATGTCCCAGCCCAGCCCACGGATCGCGGTGGGTACGTCGTGAGGGGACGTGAACGCGTCGAACGTCTGCGCGGACACCAGCGGCGCGCCTCCGGGATGCGCGGTCTTCGAGAGCCACGACTGCGCGAAGCGCGACATGTCCTTCGCGGTGGAGAAGAGCCCGGCATGCCCAGCAATGCCGCCGAGCCCATATGCGCGCGGATCGTGGACCTCGCCGCGGATGCGCTGCCCGTTCCTGATCTCGGTGGGCGCGATGCGCGGCCGGAGCGCGGGATCCGGCAGAAAACCCGTCTCGCGCATGTCGAGCGGCGTGAACACGTTCTCGCGCGCGAACGCGTTCAGATCCTTGCCGCTCACGCGAGAGACCAGCTCACCCAGCACGATGAAGCCGACGTCCGAGTACACGAACCGCTCGCCGGGGCGCGAGGGCGGCGTGGACGTGACGATCTTCTCCCACGCAGTGTCGTGCCCACCGGCGTAGTCCGAGAGCGGATCGTCCGGCACGAATCCGGCGGTGTGGAGCAGCAGCTGGCGCACGGTGACGTCGGCGCGATTGCCGCGCGCGAGCTCTGGCAGATAACGCGACGCCGGCTCGTCGAGCCCGATCAGACCGCGATCCACCAGCACCATCACGCTGGATGTGGTGGCCACGGCCTTCGTGAGCGAGGCCATGTCGAACACGGTGTCCAGGGTCATCGGCTCGCGCACGGTCTCCGCGGCGCGCACGCCGTAGGCCTTCCGGAAGACGATCTCGCGCTGCGTCCCGACGACGACCACGCATCCCGACAGCTTCCCCGCAGCGAGCCACGCATCCACGGCGGAGTCCACGGCTGCCCAGCGCGGGTCGGCGGGGGGCTCCGCATCCCACGGATCGCGCGCGCCAGCATCCGCGGCCGCGATCGTGGTGGCTCCAGCGTCGATGCTCGGGTCCGCGGTGCCTGCGTCGTTCGCCGCGGAAATGGCCGCTTGCTGCGCTGGCCCCAACGCGACCGGTGGTGACGCGCAGAACGAGGCCGCGGCACCCACCGCGATGACGCGCGCGAGTTGCCCTGCGCGCCGCCCCCACGTCACGAATCGTCCTCTGGAATACCCAGGAACGCGCAGAGCTGCGAGCGCGTCTCCTTCGACTTGTCCATGAACTCCACCCCGAGCCCCACGAAGCCCGGCTCCTTGATCCTTCGACGGACGATCACGTCGAGCGGAAATGGCTCCGCGGTGGCGGGATGGATCAGCAGCAGGCGCGTCTTCAGTCCGGGCGGGTAGTTCGCGTCCGTGGCAACGCTCATGCCCTCTTCGGAGATGTCGCGTGTCGTGAGGGCGAGGGTCTCCGGCAGCTGTGGCAGGCGCACCTCGAGCTTCAGGCGAAAGCGCGACGAGGAGCGGCGCTCAGGGACCGCAGCGCCCGCCGCGGGAACGACACGCAGCGATGGATCCTTCGTGAGCTCCTGGATGAATCCGTCCCATCGGGACTGCCCGGTCACGTCACCCCAGAACAGGAGACCGATGCCCGACGGATGGTCCGGGTCCTCCTCGGGGCTCGTGGGGGGGACAACGTGCACGACCATGGCGTGCGCGCGCACCACATGGTGATCCGGAAGCGTGAGCTCCACGCGGACCAGTTGACGCAGTACCGCCGGGGCGCGCGTTTGAAGGAACGCGCCGCGGAAGCTGACGTTGTGGGTCTGAAGCTGCATCTCGGACTTGCCGCGCAAGAGTCTGGTCGCCAGGCTTGCTCGGTAGCGTTGATCGCGCCGGTTCGGATCCACCTCTTGAATCTAGCAAGCGCGCCGCCGGTTCACCATCCACGCCGACGTGCGCTCGCGCCGTTTTTCGGAATTACGGCGCGCGCGCGACCATGTAGCGCCGCATGGGATCGCCGTAGAAGTCGACCTCCCGCTCGTATTGCATCCCCAGCCGCGTGGCGACGTGGATCGAAGGCTCGTTGGTGCCGTAGATGTGTGCGACTGCATGCGTCACGGTCGTCGCCTCGAACCCGTACCGGAGGGCCGCCATGGCCGCCTCCGTCGCCACGCCCTGCCGCCAATATTTGCGGAAGATGAGCCAACCCAGCTCGAGCTCGGGGGGCCCGTCTCCGCCCACCGCGCTCTCCCGGTAGAACGCGCCTACCGTGCCCACGTACTCGCCGCTGGAAGCGAGCTCCACACACCACCACCCCACGCCGTGGATCGCCCAGACTCCGATGCCCGTCACGAAGCTTCGCCACGCCGTGCGGCGGTCCATGACGCCGTTCGCGGACGCGCGGGAGATCGGGTCGGCGACCTCGTCCGCGAACCGGTCGAAGTCCGACACACGATGCTCGCGCAGCAGCAGCCGTGTGGTGGTGATGCGAGGAACGGAGAAGCTGGCGTGCGTATCCGACTGCCCGTGCATGCTTCGAGGCTAACCCGTCCAATCGGGGGTAGGCTCCCGAAAATGTCGACCGCCACGGAGCACGCAGCTCATATCGCCAGGGATGGCTTCACCATCGTGCCGGACGTCTTCGACGCCGCGTTCGCCAAGGAGACGCTCGCCGATCTGGAGCGGCTCACGCGCGCGCTCGGAGAGGGCCCAGGCAAGAACGTGTTCGAGGGGCTCGCCACGGTCCGCGTCTACAACCTGCTCGCGCACGGCAAGCTCTACGAACGGATCGCGGAGCACGCTGGCGTACTGCCCATCGTGGAGGAGGTGCTCGATCGCGGCTGCCTCGTGTCGTCGCTCTCGGCGATATCGATCGGCCCAGGAGAAGCGGCGCAGCCGATCCACGCCGATGACATGTTGATCCCGATCCCGCGCCCGCACGTGCCGCTCGTGTGCAACACGATGTGGGCGCTCACCGATTTCACGGAAGAGAACGGCGCGACGCGGCTCCTGCCAGCGACACATCTGTCCCCGGAAAATCCGGAGCTCGGACGAAGCTACGAAGGCTCCGTGCCCGCCGTGATGCAGCGTGGCAGCGTGCTCATCTTCAACGGAAGCATCTGGCATGGTGGTGGCGCGAACCGCAGCGGCGAGACGCGCGTCGGCATCGCCATGAACTATTGCGCGGGCTACATCAGGCAGCAGGAGAACCAGCAGCTCGGCATCCCGCGCGAGATCGCGAAGGGCTTCTCGCCGCGGCTCCGCAAGCTCGTGGGCTACGGCATCTACCGCGGCTTGCTCGGACACATCGACAAGTGCAGCCCTGTCGATCTCCTGGACGACGTGTCGCCGCGGAGGGTGCTCGGTGAGTGAGCGCCGGGGCCGCTGGAGCGCGGCCTGTCACTCGACCAGGATGACCAGGACCTTCGAGAGCAAGGCGTCGTCGCATGTGTCCTCACCCATGCAGAGGAACTTGCGCGCTGCGGGCGTTGCGAGCGCCGGGGCGATCTTGACCGCGGCTGGGTAGCTCACCACGGTGCCCGTGATCTTGAGCGCCGGAGGCTGCGGAATGCCGGCCTCGGGGATGCTTGCGTCGGGATAGAGGGCGAGCAGCTCGCGCTGAGTGACGGCCATCTCCCACTGCAGCAACGCGCCGAACCACAACCGGTTGCGTTGCGCAGCCACGTCCTGGAACCAGGCCACCGCGGGCAGGATGTGGTGGTGAACGCGAACGCGGAAGAGGTCGGCGTCGACCTGTTCGCGTGACGTGCCTGTCTTCATCTGGCCGATGACGAAGGGGCTCGTGAGGCTCATCGAGCCGAGATCGTCCGGCATCAGGTCCGGGTTCAGCGCGAACGTCAGCTCCACGCGCGGGTCCGTTCCGCTCCCGGGAAGCAGCTTCGCCTCTCCGAGCGCAGAGACCTGAGCGAGCAGCGCTCCCACATCCGTGACCGCGGGCGCCGGGCTCTGGCTGGGCTCGGGAGCATCCTTGGCGAACGCGCCATAGACCAGCACGCCCGCGATGAGCACGGCTCCGGCCACGGCAAAGATCGCCCAGCCGCGCTTTGCGCCATCAGCCACGACCCTCAGCCCTCTTTGGGTGGAACGTCCAGGCCGAAGCCGTCATGCAGCGCGCGCACGGCGAGCTCCGTGTACTTGGCCGCGACCAGGCACGAGACCTTGATCTCGCTCGTGGAGATCGCCTGGATGTTGATGTTCTCCTTCGCCAGGATGCGGAACATCTTCGCGGCGACTCCGGCGTGCGAGCGCATGCCGAGCCCGACGATGGAGACCTTCACGATGTCCTCGTCGTAGCGGACCGCGCTGGCCCCCACCTGCTTCGCCGTCTCCTCGATGAACGGCTTTCCGCGCGCGAGGTCCGTCTTGGCGACCGTGAACGTCACGTCCGCATGACCTGTGGCCGACGAGCTCACGTTCTGGATGATCATGTCGACCGAGATGTTCTTCTCCGCGATGGCGCTGAAGATGTCTGCGACTACACCCGGCTTGTCCAGAACGCCCACGAGGTGCACGCGCGCCTCGCTCTTGTCGTACGCGACCCCAGCCACCACCACGTCTTCGAGTGTCTTGTCTTCTGCTTTCACCCAGGTGCCCTCCGCGTCGGAGAAAGAGCTGCGCACATGGACGGGAACGCCATACTTCATGGCGATCTCCACGCTGCGGATCTGGAGCACCTTCGCGCCCAGCGATGCCAGCTCGAGCATCTCTTCGTACGAAATCTTCGGGATCTTCCGCGCCGTCGGGCAGATGTTCGGGTCGGTCGTGTAGACACCGTCCACGTCGGTGAAGATCTCGCACGCGTCTGCGCCGATCGCCGCCGCCACTGCCACCGCCGACGTGTCCGACCCACCGCGACCCAGCGTGGTGATGTCGCCGTGCTCGTCCACGCCCTGGAAGCCAGCGACCACGGCGATCTCGCCGTTCTGCACCGTGGAGAAGATCTTCGACCCGTCGATCGCCTTGATGCGCGCCTTCGTGAACGCGTCGTCCGTCAGGATCTTCACCTGATGACCGAGCAGCGAGCGCGCACGCCCTCCCTCGTTCTGGATCGCCATCGCGGTGAGCGCGGCGGAGACCTGCTCACCCGTGGCCGCAATCGCGTCCATCTCGCGCGCCTCGGGCACCTTCGTGACCTCGTGCGCAAGGGCGAGCAGCCGGTTCGTCTCGCCGCTCATGGCACTGACGATGACGACGACGTGGTTGCCGGCCTTCTGCGTCGCGATGCATCGCTTGGCCACGTTGCGGATGCGGTCGATCGACCCCACCGACGTGCCCCCGAATTTCTGGACGATGAGTGCCACGACAGGGCCGCAATTACTTGCGCCGCGCACTTCCGTCAACCGTGCATCGAATGTAGAGTCGCGGCGCTCCTCTCCATGAACAGCTCTTACGGCAGCTACGTGCTCGAGACGTTCGTGACGCTCCTCCTCGTGTGCGTCGTCGCGGTCGTCGTGCTCTATGGCGCGCGTCGCTTCGGCATCGGCCGCGCGCGCGGACCGATCGAGCTCGTGGGACAGCTGCCGCTCGACGCACGCCGTGCGATCTATCTGGTCCGCGTTGGTGCCCAGGTGATCGTCGTCGGCGCATCCGAGGCAGGGCTCGCACGCCTGGGTGAGGTCGCGGAGAGCGCGCTTCCGAAGGAAGAGAAGACGAACGGCACGCCGTTCAAGGACGTGCTCGCGAAGCTGCGCGGTATCGGCGGAGACACATCATTGTCGCGTCCCGAAAAGCTGACCGTGCCCGAGCCGGACGAGTCCAACGCCGCTGCGGCGAAGGATCCGCCCAACGACGGTGAGTCCTCATGAACGATGACATCCTGGGCCGACCGCTGGCGCTCGTCGTTGCGCTGGCGCTGGTGTCGCTGCTTCCGTTCGTGTTCATGAGCGTCACCGCATTCGTGAAGATCTCCACGGTGCTCCAGATCACGAAGAGCGCGCTCGGCGCCCAGAGCGTGCCGTCGAACACCGTGATCATGGCGCTGGCAGCCGCGCTCACGCTGCTCGCCATGGCGCCCGTGGGCCAGCGCATCGCCGACCGCGCCGCGCCGCTCATCGCGGACAACCGGCCCAAGGACACCAGCGTGCTCATCACGAAGGGCATCGACGCCGTGCGCGAGCCCATGCGCGACTTCATGAAGACGAACGCAAGCGAGCGTGAGCGCGCCCGCTTCTACAAGGTCGCCGTGGAAGCGCGGCCCGAGGCCGAGCGCGCGAAGGTGGCGCCCGACGACATCTCGGTGCTCGTCCCTTCGTTCGTGGTGACCGAGCTGACCGAGGCGTTCGCGATCGGGTTCCTCATCTTCCTTCCGTTCCTCGTCATCGATCTGGTGGTGTCGAACGTCCTGCTTGCGCTGGGCATGCAGCAGCTGAATCCCACGCAGGTGAGCCTGCCCTTCAAGCTGCTCCTGTTCGTGGCCATCGATGGGTGGGGTCTCTTGGCCCAGGCCCTGGTTTCCGGGTACAGATGACGGCGATGAGCAAGATCGCTACCGTCCGCGCTTGCGCCGCCGCCTGCTTTGCCCTCCTCGTGCTTGCCTGCAACGGCAACACCGTGCAGAGCCCCACGTCGCAGGCGAAGCAATGTTTCTTCGACACGGAGTGCATGTCATCGCAGCGCTGCTCGCGCGCGAAGGACAACCTCATGGGCCTCTGCGTTGACAAGGTCGCCGCGCAGCCCGCCGATGGCACCGTCGGATCTGGTGTCGTGACCAGCGCCCCCGCCGATGCGTCCACGCCAGGCACTTCGCCTCCCCCAGCCGCAACGATCCAGCCGCAGCCCGGCGACATCAGCCTCTGAGCGCGACTGCTACTGGGCGGGTGAGATCGTGGGAGCTGCCGCGGGCGCGACCGCAGGGGCGACTGCTGTGGTGGCTGCCTTGCGCTTCGGGAACGCGGCCCACACGGAGCTGAACTCGCAGCCGGGGTGCCACATGAGCCAGCCCACTCCGCCGTTGTCGTCGCTGAACTTCGCGGCGTCGGCGACGTACTTGGTGCCGAAGTGCGGCGAGTCCTGCGGGAACGCCTGAAGCCACGGACGGATTACCGTGGTGCTTCCCGCGGGAAGCTTTGCAACGCCGCCCTTCACGGCCCACCCGTGGATCTCCGGGTGATCGCCGGGGTGCTCGAAGCCGGCGTAGTTGTGTGAGTAGTGCGACGGATAGATCATCGGGCTGATCGCCTCGCACTCGGGCGCGAGCACGCCGATGTCCTGGCCGAGCAGCTGCTGATCGAGCGGATCGTCCTGCGTGACGACACCGAACAGGTCGAGCGAGAGCGGCACGCCCTGCTTCTTCGTCACCTCGTGCACCTGGTGGACGAAGCTGCGGATCGCCTCCTGGCGGTCTGCCTTCGCGGGGAGCACTGCCTTGTCCGTGCCCGGGTGAACGGGGAAGCGGATGTAGTCGAGCTGCACCTCGTCCGCGCCCGCGTCGATCTGCTCCTGCACGAGCTCGAGGATGTACGCGCGCGCCTCCTCGTTCATGGGATCCATCCAGCCCATCTTGAAAGGGCCACCCCACTTGCCCTTGATGGCGAGCCGCAGCGCGTGGTCCTGCGCCCACGGATCGTGGAAGCACGGGATGCGCATGATCACGCGGACGCCGCGCAAGTGCGCGAAGCGGATCGCGCGCGCGAGATCCGGGATGTATGTGACCTTGGTCGCGTTCGTCTCGATCGCGATCTTCGCCTTGGACGGATAGTTCACGCCGCCTTCGTAGTCCTTCGCGTCGAGCACCACCGCGTTGAGCCCGTGCTCCGCGGTCTTGTCCAGCGTGTCGACCCAGCGCACGCCGTGATAGCTGCCCGTGACGAAGACCGCCTTCAGCACCTTGTCCGCCGGCCAGCCAAGACGCTCCGTCTTCGGATCGTCCGCGAACGCCTTCGGCACGATATGCGGGATCTCGATCACGCCCGCGAAGCCCTTGTTCGCCTTGACGATCGCGTTCGCGAAATCCCCCGGGTAGTAGATGTCCGAGATCGGCAGGTATGCCTTTGCGACGGACTGCGGTGTGTCGCCCTTCCCGAGCACATGCTTCACCTTCACGGGATCGCCCTCGAGCGAGCCGCCCGGCGGCAGGTGTCGCTTGAGCCACTCCGCGTACGTCTCTTCCTTCTTCGCGGGCGGCTCGGTCGGCGTGGGTTCTACCGCGACGGTCGGCGCTGCGCCTGCGTCCTTCGCATCGGCGTTGGCAAGCGGCGCCTCGGTGGCCGTGGCCCGCGGCGACTGCGGTTCGCGCGGCGGCGGCGCGGCCTTGTCGCATGCGGTGACGCTGCCACCCAGCGTGGCGAGAACGGCGAGAAAGAGGACCGGCGCAAGACGTTGGACGATGCGGACAGGCGTTACCATGACAGGTTCTCTCGGAGGACGCGGGCGATCGCGTCGGCCATCTTGTGGTGGGTGAGGGGGTTGGGATGGAAGCGACAGGCGTAGCCGTCCTTGGGGTCTGCGGGGCCGAAGTCTACGAGGGTCACGCGCGACTCACCATGGGCCTTGATGGCCTCCATGGCTGCGCGCATGTGTCCCTGTGCCAGCGTATAGTGGTGCTTGTTCTCGGGGTACACGTCGCTGAGCATGGGCCCCAGCACCGCGACGAACCACGATTGCTTGTAATGTGCACGCAATTTGGTGAAGAGCGCGGAGTAGCGGCGCACGAACGCCTCGCGGCCCGGGTCGCCCGTGTAGAAGTCGTTGGTGCCCAGGTTGACGATGACGACGTCCGGCGCGATCGAGAAGTCCCAGAGGCTCTTCTCGCGCGCGGGCAGTGTGCGCTCCCAGAGCTCCGACACCTCGCGGATCGTCTTGGCTGACCATGCGACGGTGGTGTGCTCCGCATCGAACATGTCGGCGAGCAGCGCGCCCGCGGTCATGGTCTCGTCCGTGAGCTTGGCCGCGTCCGGGCAGCCGGGGTCCTCCACGCCGAGCACGCCGTAGCCGGTGCTGATCGAGTCACCCAGGATCTCGATGTGGCGGCTCTTGTGTGCAGGCGGCGCAAGCAGCTCGCCGTCGGGCAGCTCCAGCGCCACGAGCTCCACCTCACCCGAGCGCGCCTCGGTTCGCTTCACGAGCTCGATGGTGTGCGTGCCGTCGCCGAGCTCCGCGGCGAGCGGGTAGACGTGCTCGCCCTGCTTCGTCTCGAAGACGGAGACCGCGTCGTCGACCTTCACGCGGAAGAAGTTGTGCCCCAGCTCGTCGTCCAGACGAACGCGCGCGGTGTGTCCTCGAAAGCGCGCGCGGATCGTGGAGCCCGACCACGCAAACCGGAGCCCCTTCTTCCCATCCACCATCCGACCCATCCGGAACAGGCCCGGCGGACCCGAAGGCTCCACCTGCGCCGCAGCGACATGGGGTGTCTCAGACCCGGCATCGACGGTCGAGATGCCCGTAGTGCTCGCCCCATCTGGACGTGCGTCCGCGTCCCCGCGTCCACAATGGACGAGGAGCATCAGCACGAGCACTGCCGCGGCCTTCTTCACGAGAGCAATCGTAGCGAAGCCGGCAGCCCGAGATCACCTTCCCGGGGGCTTAATTTTTGTCAAAACGACAGCAGCGCTCCCGCCACGGCGCCAAGGTGCAGCACGCCCCCGCCGGGTAGGCCGTGGGGGTATCCAATGGGATCGCTCCCGCGCGCGAACAGCGTCACGTCCAGCACCGGCCCCACGGTCACACCCAGCCCCGAGGCGATGAAGACGACAAGCTCGGGATCCGCCGACAGGTTCAGCCGGTGAGCAAGCTTTCCGTCGTACGACGCCTGCGACAGCGTGGTCCCCGCCGCCGTTGTCACGGGCGCGTGATAGCCCTGCTGGAGCACGGCGGACGCCTCATAGGTGAATCCGCCGCGCACCCAGATCGCAACGTCGTCCGTGAGCGCGTGCACGAAGCCCACGCGCGGCTCCACCCCCAGCGAGAACGCGTGCAGGTCGAGGTTCGCGCGCGGCCCTGGCTGAAGTCTGCCGCCTTCGGCATACGCCACGGTCTGCACGTTCTCCCACGGCGTGAGGTTGAACGCGAACGACGTGCCGAACGTGAGCCCGCGCGCCAGCGTGAAGTCCGCCGCGAATCTCGGGAAGAGGGCGCGGTCGCGCGTGAACACATGCGACGTTCCGGACATCATGACGGCGTCGCCGCCATCTGGCTTCTCGTAGTCGAAGAGCGGGAGCAAGCGATCCGCCGAGAGCGTGGCGCGTCCCGAACGTGCGAGCGCGCGCGCCGGCGCCGTCGCTGCGGCAGTGGGCGACGAAGGCCCGTGCAGGGTTCGCGACTCGTCGTCCTTGATCGCGGTGGTGAGGCCCACGGTCACGGCGAACCGGCCCGTGGAGGCTGGCGATGCCGGCGCGCTCGAGGCAAGACCCACGTCCAGCGCTGGCGTCAATGTGAGCGCCACGTCCTGCGTCGGGAAGAATGCGAATGCGCCGTCGACCGAGCCCTCGATCCGCGCCTGCGTGCCTGTCTCCGTTCGCAGCGCGTTGTACGAGACGCCCAGGTGGGGCCAGAACACGGCGCTCTTGCCGAGCCTGAACGCGCGTCCGATTCGCGGGGCAAGACCGAGATCGTCGCCGCGAAGAGCAGGCGTCTCCGTCCAGACATGTGCAATATACACTGAACCGCCGATGGTCCAGTCGCCGCCCACGCCGTAGTCGAGCGCCAGGCGCGGAAGGCGCTCCGGCGGCGGTGCCGTCGGTGTCTCGCCCAGGGTGCCCACGAGCGTGCGCGACTCGTCGATGCGGCCGCGCCCGGTTCGCTCGGCCTCGAGCACGACAAGCGGTGAGATGTGCTCGACGGATACGATGAGCGTGCGCGGCGCGCCGAACGCTGTGTTCGGCCGTGGGCTTTCAAGGGGCGGGTCGGGAGAGGCGCCGGTATTGCCGGCTGCCCATGCGCGAGAGGTGAGCTGAGGCGCGAGCGAGAGCGCCACGAAGACGCTCACGGCGAACCTGCTCATGATGAGATTAAGATGCGGTCGGGGAGACATTCGATGTCAGCGTCGGCGTACGCTAGGCTCTGTACAGGTTTGCAGAGGAGTACGTCGTGAGAGTAGATGATCGAAGAGGGCTCTGGTCTGCGGCCCTTCCATATGTGGGGCTCGTCGCTGCATTCGGGGCGGCATTCGGCATCACACAGGTCGCCTGCGGCACCTCCAGCCACGAGGACACCGCCGCCAGCGAAGCGGGCGTTGCAGCTCTGGACGGCAGCACCGCATGCACGGGAAGCGGTTGCGGCGGCGGCGATGACGACGCAGGCGCGGACGCGAATGCCGTGGGGCCTCCACCTCCTCCGTCACCCGATGCAGGTCCGGTCGTGGGCACCGTCACGGGGATGGGCGGAAGCGTGTCGCGTCTCCTGTTCGCGGTCGTCGGCGACACCCGCCCGGCGCTCCCCAATGACACGCAGGGCTACCCCACGCAGATCGTCACAGGCATCTACAACGACCTCGCGGCGTCGACGCCCGTGCCGTCGTTCGTGGTCACGACTGGCGACTACCAGTTTGCATCAACGAACAGCCCGGAGTGCGCGATCCAGATCGGGCTCTACGTGACCGCGCGGGCCGCCTACAAGAACCCGGTCTTTCCGACGCTCGGCAACCACGAGTGCACTGGCGCGGACGTCAGCAACTGTGGCATTGGCAACACCGACGGCATCACGAACAACTACACCGCGTTCATGAAGCAGCTGCTCCAGCCGCTGGGCTACACGAAGCCGTACTACGAGGTCGACATCAACGCGATCGACAAGTCCTGGACGTCGAAGTTCATCTACGTGGCGGGGAACGCCTGGGACAGCACGCAGGCCGCGTGGCTCGAGACGGCGCTCTCACGGCCGACCACGTACACGTTCTTCGTGCGGCACGAGTCGATCAACTCGACCCCTGCACCGACGGGCGTCAGCGCTTCCGAGATGATCCTCGCGAAGCATCCGTACACGCTCGAGATCGTCGGGCACACGCACTCGTACCATCACTACAAGAACTCGAAGGAAGTCCTGGTGGGCAACGGCGGCGCGCCCCTCACGAGCAAGAGCTACGGATATGCCATCATCTCGCAGCGTCCGGACGGCGCGCTCGTTGGTGACATGGTGGACGCGACGACCAAGGCGCTGGATGGCTACTTCCACTTCGTGGTGAAGCCGGACGGAACGCCCACGCCATGAGATGGGGCATCCTCGCGCTCGTAGCGCTGGGGAGCGCGACTGGGTTCGCCGTGGGCGTGAAGGTGGCGCAAAAGCCGGTCGTCTCCTCGTCCTCATCCTCGTCCGGCAGCGGCAGCGGCAGCGGCAGCGCGCGAGCCATGCTGGTGGTTCCGCGCGCTGCGACTCCGATCACGATCGACGGCGAGCCCGAAGATCCTGCATGGACCGCGAACGAGCTGCTGCGGACGCCTGCCTACAGCGAGCGTCCCTACTCCGACGCGCGCTTCACCATGCGCGACGGGAACCTGTATGTGTTGCTCTACGCTGCGGACGAGGACCTGCACGCCGCGCACGTCTCACACGACGGGCAGCTGTGGACGGCGGACGCGATGCGCGTGATCCTCTCTCCGCGCAAGGACGGACGTGAGTACGTGATCGAGGTGTCGCCAGCGGGCACGCTCAGCGACTACACGCGGACGGCTGCAGGCGGAAACGATGCGTCATGGGAGAGTGACGCAAAGGTGGGCATCGATCTCGATGGCGCTCTGGACCAGCCCGGAAGCGACGAGGAATGGGTTGCGGAGATCGCGATCCCGCTGACGTCGCTCGGGCCGCTCGACCCGCCGTCAACGCTTGGCCTGAGGGTCGAGCGCAACGACGTTTCGAACGGCGCTTCGAGCGGGCTCCTGTCGTGGTCACCTCCCGGCGGGCGCGTCGTGCTCGCGCAGTAGCGCCTACTTGCGCGCGGGGGTGTCGATGTCGACGTGGCGGACGCGCCGTGCTCGAGCGAGCGAGATACCGAGCGCGATCACACCTGCGACGACCGCCACATCTGCCACGTTGAAGATGGGCCACCTCTCGATGTGGATGAAGTCGATCACGAAGCCGCGGGTCGCGCGGTCCGCAACGTTCCCGATCGCCCCCGCGAGCATCATCGCCAGCCCCGCGTGCTCCCAACCAGACGCTCTGGATGCGCGCCGAATCCACACGAGGGCGACGAGCAAGGTCGCAGCTGCCGTAAGCCCGAGCAATATCGAAGCCTTGTAGGGAAACTCGAGGTCGCGCAGGAGGGTGAACGCCGTGTCGTGGTTCTCGGCATAACGCAGCTCCAGGATGCCCGCGATGAGCGAGTGGGCCGGCCGGTTAGCGAGGGCCGAAGCAGCTTCTTTTGTCGCGTGATCGCAGCCGAACAGGCCAGAGCCAAGGAGGAGAGCAGCGACTCCCTGGAGGGCCTTGCGTGATCGAGATGCTTCCACCATGCGCACCCAACCCAGCCCGAACCTCACGTATTCCTGCAAATAAAGCCACCCTGACGGCTGAGCCAAGGCCGTCCTTGACACTGACAACGCACCGGGCTACCGAGCGGCCCCGTCCCTCCACTGAGGGTCCAGTCGACTTGTCGCCCATTTCTTGTCCTACAACCTGCGCTCATGTGTACACCGCCTTGCTGGCGGGGTGCCAGGGGCCAGGACTGAACATTGGTTCGTCCTTCTGCCCCGTGCTGGCTTCCATCTTGCTTGCGTCCCCCCTCGTCTAGCTTGCGCACGCGCCCGGCCTAGGGTAGCTTCCGCCCCCCTTCGCTGGCGTAGCTCAATCGGTAGAGCACCGGTTTTGTAAACCGGCGGTTAGAGGTTCAAGTCCACTCGCTAGCTCTCTTGCCCGATGGGACTCACGAATACGTCTCTTGTCTTTCGCTTATCTGACTTGCCTTTCCTTCCTCTCCTTATCTGTTGTTTGACAATCGAAGTTCACCGAATCCGGAGGGTTACCCGAGTGGCCAAAGGGAGCAGACTGTAAATCTGCCGGCTATGCCTTCGATGGTTCGAATCCATCACCCTCCACGCAGTCTTGCAGCACTCCCCCTTCGGGGATCACGATGTCAGTCCGCGGGTGTAGCTCAGTTGGTAGAGCGTCAGCCTTCCATGCTGAACGTCGCCGGTTCTAACCCGGTCGCCCGCTCGTAGAACTTCGAATGACTCTCTTGACTCAGACTCCGCTTCGCTTAATCGACTCCACTTGAGAACTTCGCCGCAACACTCGCTTATGACTCGCTTATGAATCGCCCACCTAGCTCAGCGGTAGAGCACTTCCTTGGTAAGGAAGAGGTCTCGGGTTCAAGCCCCGAGGTGGGCTCGTAGTTGCGCTAGCAGTCGTCCCACCAGACCAATCGCTTCAGGAGACCGTCGCCATGGCGAAAGAGAAATTCAACCGTAGCAAGCCCCACGTCAACGTCGGCACCATCGGTCACATCGACCATGGGAAGACCACGCTGACCGCTGCGCTCGTGAAGGTGCAGTCGAAGAAGGGCCTCGCGAAGGTCATCAGCTATGCGGATATCGCCAAGGGCGGCACCGTTCGCGATGCGACG